>NZ_MLCF01000143.1 GCF_001879105.1 Mangrovactinospora gilvigrisea
GCCGGGGCGGAGGGGCGGCGAACAGCGCCCCGCGGCTACGCGGTCAGCTCGCGGTCGTCCGGAGCCACGGGAACCGGCAGGTTCCCCGGGCCGCCGAGCGCCTTGTCGACCGCCGCCGCGCACGCCCGGCCCTCGGCGATCGCCCAGACGATGAGCGACTGCCCGCGCCCCGCGTCGCCGCAGGCGTAC
Organism: Mangrovactinospora gilvigrisea; assembly: GCF_001879105.1. Lineage (GTDB taxonomy): Bacteria > Actinomycetota > Actinomycetes > Streptomycetales > Streptomycetaceae > Mangrovactinospora > Mangrovactinospora gilvigrisea. The sequence goes on from NZ_MLCF01000143.1 coordinate 190, forward strand.
ACGCCGTCGACGTTGGTCCGGTACTCCCGGTCCCGCGCCACCGCGCCCCGCCGGTCCAGGTCCAGCCCGAACTGCTCGACGACGCCCTCCCGCTCGGGCCCCGCGAAGCCGATCGCCAGGAGCACCCAGTCCGCCGGGATCTCGGTCGGCTCCGCCGACGGATCCGGCACGAACCCGCCCGGCGCGTTGCGGTCCCGCTTGCCCTCGACCAGCCGCAGCGCCCGCACGTTGCCCGCGCCGTCGTCCACGAACTCCACCGTGTTGACGCGGTGCAGCGTGCGCCCGCCCTCCTTGTGGGAGGAGGAGACCTTGACGTCCAGGATGTTGGGCCAGGTCGGCCACGGCGTGGACTCCGGCCGCGCGCTCGGCGCCGGCGCGTGGATGTCCAGCTGGGTCACCGACGCCGCGCCCTGGCGGTGCGCCGTCCCGATGCAGTCGGAGGCGGTGTCGCCGCCGCCGATGACCACCACGTGGCGGCCCGTCGCGTCCAGCGGCGAGACCGTGTAGTCGCCCTCCTGCGTCTTGTTGGCGGCCTTCAGGTAAGCCATCGCCGCGTGGATCCCGCCGAGCCCGCGGCCCGGCGCGTCCACCTCCCGCGCCACCGTCGCGCCGGTCGCCACGACCACCGCGTCGAAGCGCGCCCGCAGCTTGGTAGCCGACAGGTCGCGGCCGATCTCCACGCCGGTGCGGAACCGCGTGCCCTCCGCGCGCATCTGCTCGATGCGCCGCTTGACGTGCTTCTTCTCCAGCTTGAAGTCCGGGATGCCGTACCGCAGCAGCCCGCCGATCCGGTCGTCGCGCTCGTAGACGACGACGGTGTGCCCGGCGCGCGTCAGCTGCTGCGCCGCGGCGAGGCCCGCCGGGCCGGAGCCGACCACGGCGACGGTCTTGCCGGAGAGCCGCTCGGGGGCCAGCGGGGTGACCCAGCCGTTCTCCCACGCCTTGTCGATGATCGAGACTTCGACGTTCTTGATGGTCACCGGGTCGTCGTTGATGCCCAGCACGCAGGCCTGCTCGCAGGGCGCGGGGCAGGCCCGCCCGGTGAACTCCGGGAAGTTGTTGGTGGCGTGCAGCCGCTCGATGGCGCCGCGCCAGTCGTCCCGCCAGACCCGGTCGTTCCACTCGGGGATGAAGTTCCCCAGCGGGCAGCCGTTGTGGCAGAACGGGATGCCGCAGTCCATGCAGCGGCCGGCCTGCTTGCCGATGATCGGCAGCAGCTTCCGGTTGTCGTAGACCTCGTTCCAGTCCTTGACGCGGTCGCCGGCGGGGCGGGGGTCGGCCGTCTCGCGGCCGGTGGTCAGAAAGCCCTTGGGGTCAGCCATGGTTCGCCTCCGTTCGGCGGTCGGTCAGCAGGGACAGCAGGGACGGGCCTGCGCACTCAGGCGTCACGGAGCGCCTCCATCACGAAGTCCGCGATGGCCTCCTCGCCCTGCAGGCCGGCCTCCTCCGCGGAGCGGCGGGCCTCCAGCGCGGCGCGGTAGCCGTGCGGAATGATCCGGGTGAAGCGGGCCGCCGCGGCGTCCCACTCCTTCAGCAGCTCCTGCGCGACGGCCGAACCGGTCTCGTCCAGGTGCTGCTTGACGATCTCCCGGAGGGCCTCCGCGTCCTCGCCGGCCACCGAGTCGAGCGCGACCAGCTCGCGGTTGACGCAGCGGGAGTCGAGGTCGAGGACGTAGGCGACGCCGCCGGACATGCCGGCCGCCAGGTTGCGCCCCGTCGGGCCGAGGATGACGGCGGTGCCGCCGGTCATGTACTCGCAGGCGTGGTCGCCGACGCCCTCGGCGACCACGGTGGCGCCGGAGTTGCGGACGCAGAACCGCTCGCCGACGACGCCGCGCAGGTGGATCCGGCCGGAGGTGGCGCCGTAGCCGACGACGTTCCCGGCGATGGTGTTGGCCTGCGCGTCCGCCTCGACATGGGCGGCGTCCCGCGGCGGGCGGACGGTGATGACGCCGCCGGAGAGGCCCTTGCCGACGTAGTCGTTGGCGTCGCCCTCGATGCGCAGCGTCACGCCGCTGGGCACGAACGCCCCGAACGACTGGCCGGCGGCGCCCTCGAAGGTGATGTCGATGGTGCCCTCGGGCAGCCCGGCGCCGCCGTGCCGCTTGGTGACGTGGTGGCCGAGCATGGTGCCGACCGAGCGGTTGATGTTGCGGATGCCGCGGACGATGCGCACCGGCTCGCCGGTCTCCAGCGCCTCCTGGCACTGCTTGACGAGGTCGGTGTCGAGCGCCTTCTCCAGCCCGTGGTCCTGGGAGACCGCCTGGTGGCGCACGGCGCCCTCGGGCAGCTCGGGCAGGTGCAGCAGCGGGGTGAGGTCGAGCCCGGAGGCCTTCCAGTACTGCGCGGCGTCCCGGACGTCGAGCAGCTCGACCTGGCCGACGGCCTCCTGGAGGCTGCGGAAGCCCAGCGCGGCGAGGTGCTCGCGCACCTCCTCGGCGATGAACTCGAAGAAGTTGACGACGAACTCGGGCTTGCCGGAGAACTTCTGGCGCAGCACCGGGTTCTGGGTGGCGACGCCGACCGGGCAGGTGTCCAGGTGGCAGACGCGCATCATGACGCAGCCGGAGACGACCAGCGGAGCGGAGGAGAAGCCGAACTCCTCGGCGCCCAGCAGGGCGGCGATGATGACGTCGCGCCCGGTCTTCAGCTGGCCGTCGGTCTGCACCACGATGCGGTCGCGCAGGCCGTTGAGGAGCAGCGTCTGCTGGGTCTCGGCGAGGCCCAGCTCCCACGGCACGCCGGCGTGCTTGAGGGAGTTGAGCGGGGAGGCGCCGGTGCCGCCGTCGTGCCCGGAGACGAGCACCACGTCGGCATGCGCCTTGGAGACGCCCGCGGCGACCGTGCCGACGCCGACCTCGGAGGCGAGCTTCACATGGATGCGGGCCTCGGGGTTGGCGTTCTTCAGGTCGTGGATGAGCTGGGCGAGGTCCTCGATGGAGTAGATGTCGTGGTGCGGCGGCGGCGAGATGAGGCCGACGCCGGGCGTGGAGTGCCTGGTTCGGGCCACCCACGGGTAGATCTTGTTGCCGGGCAGCTGGCCGCCCTCGCCGGGCTTGGCGCCCTGCGCCATCTTGATCTGGATGTCGTCGGCGTTGACGAGGTACTCGCTGGTGACGCCGAACCGTCCGGAGGCGACCTGCTTGACCGCCGAGCGCCGCTCGGGGTCGTAGAGCCGCTCGGGCTCCTCGCCGCCCTCGCCGGTGTTGGACTTGGCGCCCAGCCGGTTCATGGCGACGGCGAGCGTCTCGTGCGCCTCGCGGGAGATCGAGCCGAAGGACATCGCGCCGGTGGAGAACCGCTTGACGATCTCGCTGACCGGCTCGACCTCGTCGATCGGCACCGGCTGCCGCTCGCCCTCCTTGAGGCGGAAGAGCCCGCGGAGCGTCATCAGCCGCTCGGCCTGGTCGTCGACCTTGGCGGTGTACTGCTTGAAGATGTCGTAGCGGCCGGTGCGGGTGGCGTGCTGCAGCCGGAAGACCGTCTCGGGGTCGAACAGGTGCGGCTCGCCCTCGCGGCGCCACTGGTACTCGCCGCCGATGTCCAGGCTGCGGTGGGCGGGGGCGATGCCCTGCTTGGGGTAGGCCTTCTCGTGGCGGGCGGCGACCTCGTCGGCGACGGTGTCGATGCCGATGCCGCCGAGCTTGGAGACGGTGCCGGCGAAGTAGCGCTCCACGAAGTCCTCGTCGAGGCCGACGGCCTCGAAGACCTGCGCGCCGCGGTAGGAGGCGACGGTGGAGATGCCCATCTTGGACATCACCTTCAGCACGCCCTTGCCGAGCGCCTTGATGAGGTTGGCGATGGCCTGCTCGGGCTCGACGCCGGTGAGGATCACCTCGGAGCGGGCCAGGTCCTCGACGGTCTCCATGGCCAGGTACGGGTTGACGGCGGCGGCGCCGTAGCCGATCAGCAGCGCGATGTGGTGCACCTCGCGCACGTCGCCGGCCTCGACGACGATCCCCACGTGGGTGCGGGTCTTCTCGCGGATCAGGTGGTGGTGGACGGCCGAGGTGAGCAGCAGCGACGGTATCGGCGCGTGCTCGGCGTCGGAGTGCCGGTCGGACAGCACGATGATGCGGGCGCCGGCCTCGATGGCGGCGTCGGCCTCGGCGCAGATGGCGTCGAGGCGCGTCCGCAGCTCCTCGCCGCCGCCTGCGACCCGGTAGAGGCCGGAGAGGGTGACGGCGCGCAGCCCGGGCAGGTTGCCGTCGGCGTTGATGTGGATCAGCTTGGCGAGCTGGTCGTTGTCGATGACGGGGAAGCCGAGGCCGACGGTGCGGCAGGACGAGGCGTCCGGCTCCAGCAGGTTCGCCTGCGGGCCGACGGTGGCCAGCAGCGAGGTGACCAGCTCCTCGCGGAGCGCGTCCAGCGGCGGGTTGGTGACCTGCGCGAACATCTGGGCGAAGTAGTCGAAGAGCAGCCGGGGCCGCTCGGAGATCGCCGCGATGGGGGTGTCGGTGCCCATGGCGCCGATCGGCTCGGCGCCGGCCCGGGCCATCGGGGCGAGGAGGATCTTCAGCTCCTCCTCGGTGTAGCCGAAGGTCTGCTGGCGGCGCGCCACGGAGGCGTGGGTGTGCACGATGTGCTCGCGCTCGGGCAGGTCCTTGAGGTTGATCAGGCCGGCGTGCAGCCAGTCGCGGTAGGGCTCGGCGGAGGCCAGTTCGCCCTTGATCTCCTCGTCGTCGACGATGCGGCCCTCGGCGGTGTCGACGAGGAACATCCGGCCCGGCTGCAGCCGGCCCTTCTTGACGATCGTGGACTGGTCGAGGTCGAGGACGCCGACCTCGGAGGAGAGCACCACCAGGCCGTCGTCGGTGACCCAGTAGCGGCCGGGGCGCAGCCCGTTGCGGTCCAGCACGGCGCCGACCTGGGTGCCGTCGGTGAAGGAGACGCAGGCCGGTCCGTCCCAGGGCTCCATCATGGTGGCGTGGTACTGGTAGAACGCCCGCCGGGCGGGATCCATGTCGGGGTGGTTCTCCCACGCCTCGGGGATCATCATCAGCACCGCGTGCGGCAGGCTGCGGCCGGAGAGGTGGAGCAGCTCCAGGACCTCGTCGAAGGTGGCCGAGTCGGAGGCGCCGGGGGTGCAGATGGGCAGCAGGCGCTCGAGGTCGCCGGGGAGCACGTCGCTGGCGAGCTTGGACTCGCGGGCGCGCATCCAGTTGCGGTTGCCCTGCACGGTGTTGATCTCGCCGTTGTGGGCGACGAACCGGTACGGGTGGGCGAGCGGCCAGGCCGGGAAGGTGTTGGTGGAGAACCGGCTGTGCACGACGGCGATCGGGGAGGCCAGGCGCCGGTCGGACAGGTCGGGGAAGAACGGCTCCAGCTGCCCGGTGGTGAGCATGCCCTTGTAGCCGAGGGTGCGCGAGGAGAGGGTCGGGAAGTAGGCCTCGGTGGCGTGCTCGGCGCGCTTGCGGAGCGCGAAGGCGTGGCGGTCGAGGGCGATGCCCGAGACGTCGGCGCCGTCGTCCTCGGAAACGTGCTGGACGAAGAGCTGCGCGAAGTGCGGCATGGTGGCGCGGGCCGCGGAGCCGAGCAGGTCGGGGCTGACGGGCACGTCGCGCCAGCCGAGGACCGTCAGGCCCTCCTGCTCGGCGATCTCCTCGATCTTGGCGACGGTGTAGGCGCGCTCGGCGCGGTCGGTGGGCAGGAACGCGGTGCCGACGGCGTAGTGGCCGGCGGCGGGCAGCTCGAAGCCGGCCGCGGCGGTCTCCTCGCGGAGGAAGGCGTCGGGGACCTGGAGGAGGATGCCGGCGCCGTCGCCGACCTCGGGGTCGGCGCCGGTGGCGCCGCGGTGCTCCAGGTTCCGCAGCACCGTGAGGGCCTGCTCCACGATGCGGTGCTCGGGGGTGCCGGTGAGGGTGGCGACGAAACCGAGGCCGCAGGCGTCGTGTTCGTTGGCCGGGTCGTACATGCCCTGAGCGCTGGGCCGCGCGTCGAACCTGACCCCGTTGCGGTGCGAGGGCGCTGCGGGCATTCGGCTCTCCCGTCGTCTTGGCTGGCACGCGAGGGCGTGCAGGAAGGCAGTCGGGACGGCGCTGGCCCTACTGATGCTGTGGCAAGTGGTGCTGATGCGGCCTCCGCACAGGCCCGGTCGGGTGAGCGGTCGTGCGGAGTCGATGAAGACTACATTGTGGCAAGATTCTCGAAAAGTGGTCCCCGCATCTCGCCATGCGGTCACCCGGGGGGTGTGGGAGCGGGCTTCGTCGACCGCCGGGTCCACCGGGCAACTGAGGGCTGATGCCCCGACAGGACACAATCGAAACAGGGCGTTCACATCATGGATCGCAAGGATCAACACATCCATGATAAGCCAGCTCAGCAGGCGAAACGAGAGGCCCACTTCCGTAACGGAAGGGGCCTCCGGGAGTTTCGGACGAGGGCCGTGCGGCCCTTGCGCGCCTAGGAAATACCGGTTCCGATGAGCCGTCCGAGAAGGAACGTGAGGCCGGCCGCCGCACCGCCCAGGACCAGCTGCCGCAGCCCGCTGAACCACCAGCTGCGCGCCGTGACGCGCGCCACCACCGCACCGCAGGCGAAGAGCCCGATCAGAGCCAGGACCAGCGCGGGCAGCAGCGACGTGGCGCCCAGCAGGAACGGCAGCAGCGGGAGGAAGGCGCCGACCGCGAAGCAGAGGAACGAGGAGACCGCGGCGACCATCGGGGACGGCTGGTCGTCCGGGTCGATGCCGAGCTCCTCGCGGGTGTGCACGGTGAGCGCCTGCTCGGGGTCGCGGTGCAGCTGCTCGGCGACCTGCCGGGCCAGCTCCGGCTCCACCCCGCGAGCCTGGAACATCGCGGCCAGCTCGGCGAGTTCGGCCTCCGGCTCCGCGGCGAGCGCGCGCCGCTCCTTGTCGACCTCGCGGCGCACCATGTCGCGCTGCGAGGCGACGGAGACGTACTCGCCGGCCGCCATGGAGAAGGCGCCGGCGGCGAGGCCGGCGAGCCCGGTGAGGACCACCGCGCCGGTCGGCGCCGAGCCGCCGACCACCCCGGAGAGCAGGGCGAAGTTGGAGACCAGGCCGTCCATCGCGCCGAACACGGCGGGGCGCAGCCAGCCGCCGTTCACATCGCGGTGCGAGTGCGAGACGACATGGGGCGCGCCGGTGGGCGCGAGACCGGGATCGGAGGCAGGTGCGAGCGTGGTCATGCGAAGGACCGTAGCGCGGCGACGGGGCGCCGCGCTAGCAAGTAAAGCCTGCCTGACCTGCGGAGATAAGGCCAGCTTTACCTAATGCCCGGCGGGTTTCTCGGCCTCGGCCGGGTCCTTCGCCGACTCGGGTTCGGGCTCGTCCTCGTCGTCGGCGGCGAGCTTCTTGAGGGCCCTCAGGTCCTCGTCGTCCTCGGCGGCGTCCGCGGTCTCGGCGCCCTCGTCGGCGTCCTTGGCGGTGCCCTCGGCAGCGCCGGCGGCGGCGTCCGCCTTGGGCAGCTGGTAGTCCGGCTCGATGATCTCCTCGCGGCCGGGGCGCTTCTTCAGGCTGATGAGGAAGTACGCCGCGGCGGCGACGAACACCACGATCGCCGTCCAGTCGTTGAGCCGCAGGCCCAGGAAGTGGTGCGCGTAGTCGATGCGCATGTGCTCGACGATGCCGCGGCCCACGCAGTAGGCGGCCGCGTAGAGCGCGAACGCCCGGCCGTGGCCCAGCTTCCACTTGCGGTCGGCCCACAGCACCAGGAAGCCGACGCCGATGTCCCAGATGCACTCGTAGAGGAACGTCGGCTGGTAGGTGAGGTGGCCCGGGACCGTGCCCGGCCGGCCCGGGGCGATCTCCACGGCCCACGGCAGCTTGCTCGGCGAGCCGAACAGCTCCTGGTTGAACCAGTTGCCCCAGCGCCCGATCGCCTGGGCGAAGGCGAGGCCCGGCGCGACCGCGTCGATCCACGCCGGCAGCGGGATGCCGCGGCGCCGGCAGCCGAGCCAGGCGCCGAGCGAGCCCAGCGCCACCGCGCCCCAGATGCCGAGGCCGCCGTCCCAGATCTTGAAGACCCCGACCCAGTCGCGCCCGGCCCCGAAGTAGAGCTCGTAGTCGGTGATGACGTGGTAGAGCCGGCCGCCCACGAGGCCGAAGGGCACCGCCCACAGGGCGATGTCGCCGACCGTGGTGGAGCGGCCGCCGCGCGCCACCCAGCGCCTGCTGCCGACCCAGACGGCGATGACCACGCCGATGATGATGCAGAGCGCGTAGGCGTGCAGCTTCAGCGGCCCGACGGTCACATAGCCGATCGAGGGGCTCGGGATGTATGCGAACTGGTTCATGGCACGGCTGACGCTACCGTCCCGGCACGGCGCGGGGCCACCGGCTCCCGCCGATGGCCCCGGAGTGCATGCCCAAGTGTTACCTCGGGCTGACGGTGCGCTTACTTGCTCGCCGCCTCGACCGCCTTCTCCAGCGTCGCCGGGGTCAGGCCGGTCGGGTTCTGCACCTGCTTGCCGTCGATCAGGATCGTCGGCGTGCCCTGGATCTTCTTGGCGTTGAAGTCGTCCATGACCTTCTTCGCCCAGGTGTCGTAGGTGCCATTGTTGACGCACGAGGTGAACTTCGCCGTGGTCAGCCCGGGGACCTGCTTCGCCAGCGACAGCAGCTTGCTGTTCTGCGCGTAGGCGTCGTCCTCCTCGTTGGGCTGGTTGGTGTAGAGGACGTCGTGGTACTTCATGAACGTGTCGCGCCCGGCGGTGGTGTAGGCGCAGGCCGCGGCGTTGGCCGAGCGGCCGGAGCCCTTGCCGTTGGAGTTCTGGTCGATCAGCGACACGATGTGGTACTCGACGCGGACCTTCTTCTCGGCGACCAGCTTGTCGACCGCGGCGTGGTTGTTCTTCTCGTACATGCCGCAGGCCGGGCAGCGGAAGTCCTCGTAGACGGTGAGCGTCGGCACCTTCTTGCCGTCGCTGGACGTCGCTCCCGCGTCCGCTCCGACCGGCAGGGCCAGCTTGCCCGTTCCGGTGGCTCCCGCGGGGATGGCCAGCGGCTTGCTCTTCTGGCCGTTCACCACCACCAGCACGACCACGGCGACGGCCAGCACGAGGAGCACGGCGCCGAAGACGGAGAACTGACGGACCCGCTTGGAGCGGCGCTCCTGGCGCTCGCGCTCGATCCGCATCCGCTCGCGGGCGGACTGCTTGCCTTCACGGTTCTTCTGACTCATAGCGAGTGTCTGCATTCCCTGCCGGCGAAGGTGGTGGTCTCCGGCCGGACGCGCCCGCGGGAGCGGACGCGTCCGGCCGGAGGCAGATCCGGGGGTCCGGATCCGCGCGGCCTACTCTGCCACTCCGGACAGCGAACTCCGGACACCTGCGGCAAGTTCCCCGGCCAGTTCGCGCACCGCGTCGACCGCCGCGTCCTCGTCCGGGGCCGCCAGCACCCTCTTGACGAACGCCGAGCCGACGATCACACCGTCGGCGAACGCGGCCACCTCGGCGGCCTGTTGGGCGTCGGAGACGCCCAGGCCCACGCAGACCGGCAGCTCGGTGGCGGCCCGCATCCGGCGCACCAGGTCCTCGGCCTGGGCGCCCACCGAGGTGCGGGTGCCGGTGACGCCCATCACCGACGCCGCGTAGACGAAGCCGGAGCCGGCCCTGCCGATGATCCGCAGGCGGGCGTCCGGGCTGCTCGGCGCGACCACGAAGACCGTGCCGAGGCCGCGGGCGTCGGCCGCCGCCCGCCACTCCCCCGACTCCTCGACCGGCAGCTCGGGCAGGATCGCCCCGGCGCCGCCGGCCGCGGCCAGTCCCTCGGCGAACCGCTCCTGGCCGTAGTGGTCGATGGGGTTCCAACTGCTCATCACCAGGACGGGCTTGCCGGTTCCGGCGGCGACCCGCCGGATCGTCTCCAGCACGTCCTTGGTGCGGGTGCCGCCCTCCAGGGCGATGGTGTCGGCGGTCTGGATGACCGGGCCGTCGAGCACCGGGTCGCTGTAGGGCAGGCCGACCTCGACGGCGTCGCAGCCGCCCTCCAGCATGGCGGTGAGGGCGCGCACGCCGCCCTCGAAGGTGGGGAAGCCGGCCGGGAGGTAGCCGATCAGCGCGGCGCGGCCCTCGGCCTTCGCGGCGGCGAGCGCCGCGGAGAGCACGGTGACGCTGCCGGTGGAGCGGGTGGTGTCCTCGGTCATGGCGGTCACTGGCCCTTCTGCGCGTCGCTGTGGTCCTCGGGCAGCAGCCCGAACCAGCGGGCGGCGGTCTCCATGTCCTTGTCGCCGCGGCCGGAGACGTTCACCAGCAGGGTGGCGTCCGGGCCCAGTCCGCGGCCGATCTTCAGGGCGCCGGCGAGCGCGTGGCTGGACTCGATGGCCGGGATGATGCCCTCGGTGCGGGACAGCAGCCGCATCGCGTCCATCGCCTCGGCGTCGGTGATCGGCAGGTACTCGGCGCGCCCGGTGTCCTTGAGGTAGGAGTGCTCGGGGCCGACGCCCGGGTAGTCGAGGCCGGCGGAGATGGAGTGCGCCTCCAGCGTCTGGCCGTCCTCGTCCTGCAGCAGGTAGGAGCGGGAGCCGTGCAGCACGCCGGGCTCGCCCTTGGTGAGGGTGGCGGCGTGCCGGGCCGCCAGGCCCTCGCCGGCCGCCTCGCAGCCGTAGAGGCGGACGCCGCTGTCGGGGATGAAGTCGTAGAAGATCCCCATGGCGTTGGAGCCGCCGCCGACGCAGGCGACGACCGCGTCCGGCAGGGCGCCGGTGCGCTCGGTGATCTGCCGGCGGGCCTCCTGGCCGATGATCCGGTGCAGGTCGCGCACGAGCATCGGGAAGGGGTGCGGGCCGGCGGCGGTGCCGAACAGGTAGTGGGTGGAGTCGACGTTGGCGACCCAGTCGCGGAAGGCGTCGTTGATGGCGTCCTTCAGGGTGCGGCTGCCGGTCCTGACCGGGATCACCTCGGCGCCCAGGAACCGCATCCGGGCGACGTTGAGGGCCTGCCGCTCGGTGTCGACCTCGCCCATGTAGACGGTGCAGTCGAGGTCGAAGAGCGCGGCGGCGGTGGCCGTGGCGACACCGTGCTGGCCGGCGCCGGTCTCGGCGATGACGCGGGTCTTGCCCATCCGCTTGGTGAGCAGGGCCTGGCCCAGCACGTTGTTGATCTTGTGCGAGCCGGTGTGGTTGAGGTCCTCGCGCTTGAGGAAGACCCGGGCGCCGCCGGCGTGGGCACCGAACCGCGGCGCCTCGGTGAGCGGGCTGGGGCGGCCGGTGTACTCGGCGTGCAGCCGGGCGAGTTCCTCGGTGAAGGCGGGGTCGTGCTTGGCCTTCTCGTACTCCTCGGCGACCTGCTCGACGGCGGCGACGAGCGCCTCCGGGATGAAGCGGCCGCCGAACGCGCCGAAGTAGCCGGACGGATCCGGCACGGGGGTGGACATGGGAGTGACGCCCTTTCGGGTCGGTGAACGTGTGCAGAAGACGGACAGCTGGCGGGGCTTCAGCCCCGCTGCCATCGCCTCCCGTTCACCTGACCCGGCTCGCACCCGATGTGGTAGCGGACACGCCGACCGCGCACCCGACGAGCGGGGGACTTGCTCCCCCGCAGGTCGCCACCGAACCGGGTGTCTGTGGTCACGGGATAACCCTACCGCCCGTGGCGCAGCGCGGGGTGCGCTCCGGCGGCGACCAGGTCGGCGACGGCGGAGCGGGGCTCCTTGCCGGTGACGAGGCTCTCGCCGACGAGGACCGCGTCCGCGCCGTCGTTGGCGTAGGCGATCAGGTCGTGCGGGCCGCGGACGCCGGACTCGGCGACGCGCACCGCGGAGTCGGGGATCAGCGGGGCGATCCGGGCGAAGGTGCCGCGGTCGACCTCGAGGGTCTTGAGGTTGCGGGCGTTGACGCCGATGACCGTGGCGCCGGCGTCCACCGCGCGCGCCACCTCGTCCTCGTCGTGCACCTCGACCAGCGGCGTCATCCCCAGCGAGCGGGTCCGCTCGACGAGCGAGACCAGCGCGTTCTGCTCCAGGGCTGCGACGATCAGCAGCGCGATGTCCGCGCCGTGCGCGCGGGCCTCGATCAGCTGGTAGGAGGTGACGACGAAGTCCTTGCGCAGGACGGGGATCTCCACCTTGGCGCGGACCGCGTCCAGGTCGGCGAGGGAGCCGCCGAAGCGGCGCTTCTCGGTGAGGACGGAGATCGCGGCGGCGCCGCCCGCCTGGTAGTCGGCGGCGAGCGCGGCCGGGTCGGCGATGGCGGCGAGCGCGCCCTTGGAGGGGCTGGAGCGCTTCACCTCGCAGATCACCTGGACGCCCTCGCCGCGGAAGACGGCCTCCGCGTCGATGGCGCCGGGGCGGGCCGCGGCCTGCTCCTTCAGCTCGTCCAGGGACACCTGGGCCTCGCGCTCGGCAAGGTCCTCGCGGACTCCGTCGATGATCTCGTCGAGCACGCTCACGCGGATGATCCCCTTTCGAACTGGTGACCTGTGGATCGGCATCCGTTCACCGTTCCGTCGATGTTAGCCCGGGGAGGGCGGAGGAACCGCATCCGCCCAGCTGGTGGACACGTTCCGGGCCTCCCACCGGCTCCTCGGGAATGACGACGGCCGCGTCCGGGCGGTGGAGTGCTCCGGAATCGCGGCCGTCGGGTACGGGGGGGTGGTGCGGGTGGTGCGCGGTCGGTCAGCCGCGCCCGTTGACGCCGAGGCCGGCGCTGGACATCACCTTGCCGACGACCGCGCCGCCGAGGATGACGGCGAGGCCGACGTAGAGGATGGGCAGCATGGCGCCGACGACGCCCACGGCGGCGATCATGAAGCCGATGAAGACGATGGTGACGCCGGTCCAGGCGGCGGGGCTGTGCCCGTGCTCGGAGGCGTGGCTGCTGCTCGACATGCGTGCTCCTCGGAATGGCTCGTGAGGTATCCATTCTGGCGGAGGCGCACCCGCCGTCGGGCACCGGGGGTCGCGTTCTCCGTCACACCGGCGCCACCGGTGACGTTCGGCCCGGTCTTGCCGCCCCTCCGCCCTGGCACCCCACCCGCCCAGGGGTACAGGTCCGTTGTCACCGCGCCGAACCCCGGGTGGGCGGAGGGGCGGCAGGGACGGGGCGCGGCGCGCGTCAGGCGGTGGGGTCCTCGCCTCGGTCGAGGGCCTTCCAGATGTCGGCGGGGGTGGAGGCCGCCGTGACGCGCTTGGCCGCGCCCGTGGGGGCGTCGTACTTGCGGGACATGCCCGGCCACGTCCGCCCCCGCGCCACCGTCAGCACGCCCCCGGCGAGCAGCAGCACCCCGCCCAGCAGCGTCAGCCACGGCCAGGCGCTGTGCGTCACCGCGGAGAGCGTCGGGTTGTAGCCCGCCTTGGACGCCGCGTCCCGCAGCGCGGACGTGTCGCTCGCGCCCATCGCCGCCACCACCGCGATCCCCGCCCCGGAGAGCGCCATGATCGCGCCGACCACCAGCCGCCCGATCCGCCGCGTCGCCAGCACCGCGACCACCGCCGCCAGACCGACCAGCGCCAGCGCCGTCGCCGCGGCGTTCACCTCCTTGCCGGACGCCGCGACATGGACGATCACGCCGAACTGGTTGGTCGCCCGGGCGTGCGCCCACGGCTGGCCGCCGCCGATCAGCACCAGCGCCGGCCCGACCACCGCGAGCAGCAGCGCGCTGCCCATGGTCCGCGCCGCCCGGCGGCGGTCCTCCTGATGATCCGTCACTGCTATCGCACCTGCTCAATGGTTGACGCCGCCGCGACCGCGCGCAGCACCGCCGCGGCCTTGTTGCGGCACTCCTCGTCCTCCGAGCGGGGGTCGGAGTCGGCCACGATGCCCGCGCCGGCCTGCACATACGCCGTCCCGTCGCGCAGCAGCGCGGTGCGGATGGCGATCGCCGTGTCGGTGTTGCCGGCGAAGTCCAGATAGCCGACCGCGCCGCCGTAGAGGCCGCGCCGGGAGGGCTCCAGCTCCTCGATGATCTGCATCGCCCGCGGCTTGGGCGCCCCGGAGAGGGTGCCCGCCGGGAAGCACGCCGTCAGCACGTCGAAGGCGGTGCGGCCGTCCGCGACCGCGCCGGTCACCGTGGAGACCAGGTGCATCACGTGGCTGTAGCGCTCGATGTGCATGAAGTCGACGACCTCGACGGTGCCCGGCGCGCACACCCGGCCCAGGTCGTTGCGGCCCAGGTCGACGAGCATCAGGTGCTCGGCGCGCTCCTTGGGGTCGGCGAGCAGCTCGGCGGCGAGGGCGGCGTCCTCGGCCTCGTCGGCGCCGCGGCGGCGGGTCCCGGCGATCGGGTGCAGCACCGCGCGGCCCTCGTCCACCTTGACCAGCGCCTCCGGGCTGGAGCCGATGACGTCGAACTCGCCGAACCGGAAGAGGTACATGTACGGGCTGGGGTTGGTGGCGCGCAGCACCCGGTAGATGTCGAGCGCGCTCGCCGTGGTCCGCGCCTCGAACCGCTGCGAGGGGACCACCTGGAAGATGTCGCCGGCCCGGATGTGCTCCTTGGCCGTCTCGACGGCCTTGCGGAAGTCGGCGCTCCCCCAGCGGGCCCGCGGCTCGCCCGGGTCGGCGTCCAGCCGCAGGGTGGCCGCGCCGGGCGCGGCGGGGCGGGACAGGTCGCCGGCCATGGTGTCGAGGCGGGCGACGGCCGCGTGGTACGCGGCGTCCACGCCGGTCGGCCGGTTGTCGTGGTTGATCGCGTTGGCGATCAGCAGCACCGAGCCGTCGACGTGGTCGAGGACGGCGAGGTCGGTGGCGAGCAGCATGGTCAGCTCGGGCAGGTGCAGCTCGTCGGTGGTGTGCTCGCCGATCCGCTCCAGCCGCCGGACGATGTCGTAGCCGAGGTAGCCGACCATGCCGCCGGTCAGCGGCGCGTCGATGCCGAGGTCGCGGGGGGTGTGCAGCTCCTCGAGGGTGGCGCGGAGCACGTCCAGCGGGGCGCCCTCGGTGGGCAGGCCGACGGGCGGGGTGCCCTGCCAGTGCGCCCGGCCGTCCTTCTCGGTGAGCGCGGCCGCGCTGCGCACCCCGACGAAGCTGTAGCGCGACCAGGAGCGGCCGTTCTCGGCGGACTCCAGCAGGAAGGTGCCGGGGCGCTCGCCGGCCAGCTTGCGGTAGAGGCCGACGGGGGTGTCGCCGTCGGCGAGCAGCCGCCGGGTGACGGGGATGACCCGGCGGTCGCGGGCCAGCTCGCGGAAGGTCTCCAGGTCGGGCGTGACGACGCCGTCGGTCATCGGGCACCGCCCGCGGCGCTCAGCGGGAGGCGGCCGGCGTCGAAGCAGGTGCGGTCGCCGGTGTGGCAGGCGCCGCCGGTCTGCTCGACGGTGAGCAGCACGGTGTCGCCGTCGCAGTCGAGGGCGGCGTCGATCACCTTCTGGGTGTTGCCGGAGGTGGCGCCCTTCACCCAGTACTCGCGGCGGCTGCGGGACCAGTAGGTGGCGTTGCCGCTGGTGAGGGTGCGATGCAGCGCCTCGTCGTCCATCCAGGCCATCATCAGCACCTCCCTGGTGTCGTGGGCCTGGACGACGGCGGCGACCAGGCCGTCGTCGTTCCGCTTGAGCCGCTTGGCGATCTCCGGGTCGAGGGGCATGGCCCCTATTGTGCCGTTCCCGGGTTCGTCCGGGTCTCACCGGGGGCGGGCCCGGGAAGGCATGCTGGAGTGATGAGCAGTGGGGGTTTTGGCCCGCCGACGGGCTACACGGATACGGGATACGGGCAGCCGGCGCCGGAGGGGCCGCGGCCGCGCCGCTGGGGCCCGCTGGTGGCGGCGGTCGTCGGGGTGCTGGTGGTGGCCGGCGGGATCGTGGCGGG
>NZ_MLCF01000144.1 GCF_001879105.1 Mangrovactinospora gilvigrisea
CCGGCTGCGAGACGAAGAGCCGCTCCGCCGCGGCCGTCAGGCTGCCGTGCTCGGCCACCGCCGCGAAGTACCGCAGCAGCCGTGTGTCCACGTCCATGCCACCAGGTTATAGAAGCAGGTATTGGACGGTGCCGAGGTCGCGGCGAAGGCTGGGGAGCATGACCGCGACCATGACCGCGCTGCTCGTGACCACCCTGCTGACCGCCGCCGCCAACACCGCCGTCGCCGTCGCCGATCTGGCGAGGGCGCGGTTCGTCCTCGCCAACTCCGCCGAGGTGGGCGTGCCCCTCTCCTGGCTGCCGCGGCTCGCCGCGCTGAAGCTGGCCGGCGCGGCCGGCCTGCTGCTGGGCCTCGCCGCGCCCGTCCTCCGCCCCCTCGGCATCGCCGCCGCCTGCGGACTCGTCCTCCTCTACACGGGTGCCGTCATCACCCATCTGCGCGCCCGGGTGCTGTACAACCTCGCGTTCCCGGGGGGCTACCTCGTCCTCGCCGCCGGGTCCCTCGTCCTGGCCGCAACACGGTGAGTGCCTTGGTCGCCGCCCCCGACATGGACTATGGTTATCTCGACATCGAGATATCTGGCGGTGCCGCGGCCCCCGAGGCAAGGGGAGCCTGACCTCCGGGCCTTCGGGTACACCAGGCAGGATGGACAGCGGGTACGCGCTACCGAAGAAGGAGACTGCCGTGTCGGCGAACAGCTTCGACGCCCGCGCCACGCTCAGCGTGGGCGACGAGTCGTACGAGATCTTCAAGCTGGACAAGGTGGAGGGCAGCAAGAACCTCCCTTACAGCCTGAAGGTGCTGCTGGAGAACCTGCTCCGCACCGAGGACGGCGCCAACATCACCGCCGACCACATCCGGGCCCTCGGCAACTGGGACCCGAAGGCGCAGCCGAACCAGGAGATCCAGTTCACCCCCGCCCGGGTGATCATGCAGGACTTCACCGGCGTCCCGTGCGTCGTCGACCTGGCCACCATGCGCGAGGCCGTCAAGGAGCTCGGCGGCGACCCGGAGCGGATCAACCCGCTCGCCCCGGCCGAGCTGGTCATCGACCACTCGGTCATCGCCGACGTCTTCGGCGCCCCCGACGCGTTCGTCAAGAACGTCGAGCTGGAGTACGGCCGCAACAAGGAGCGCTACCAGTTCCTGCGCTGGGGCCAGACCGCCTTCGACGAGTTCAAGGTCGTCCCCCCGGGCACCGGCATCGTCCACCAGGTCAACATCGAGCACCTGGCCCGCACCGTCATGGTCCGCAACGGCCAGGCGTACCCCGACACCCTGGTCGGCACCGACTCGCACACCACCATGGTCAACGGCCTGGGCGTGCTGGGCTGGGGCGTCGGCGGCATCGAGGCCGAGGCCGCGATGCTCGGCCAGCCGGTCTCCATGCTCATCCCGCGGGTCGTCGGCTTCAAGCTCACCGGGCAGCTGCCCACCGGCACCACCGCCACCGACCTGGTGCTGACGATCACCGAGATGCTGCGCAAGCACGGCGTCGTCGGCAAGTTCGTCGAGTTCTACGGCGACGGCGTCGGCGCGGTGCCGCTGGCCAACCGCGCCACCATCGGCAACATGTCGCCGGAGTTCGGCTCCACCGCCGCGATCTTCCCGATCGACCGGGAGACGCTGAACTACCTGGAGCTGACGGGCCGTCCGGAGCAGCAGCTGAAGCTCGTCGAGGCGTACGCCAAGGAGCAGGGGCTCTGGCACGACCCGTCGCACGAGCCGGTCTACTCCGAGTACCTGGAGCTGGACCTGTCGACGGTCGTCCCGTCGATCGCCGGCCCCAAGCGCCCGCAGGACCGCATCGTGCTGGCCGACGCCAAGCAGCAGTTCAGCCAGGACGTCCGCAACTACGTCTCCGACGTGGACGGCGACGAGGCGTCCAAGGAGTCCTTCCCGGCCTCCGACGCGCCGGCCGTCTCCAACGGCGTGCCCAGCAAGAAGGTCAAGGTCACCTCGCCCGACGGCGTGGAGTACGACCTCGACCACGGCGCCGTCGCCGTCGCCGCCATCACCTCCTGCACCAACACCTCCAACCCGTACGTGATGATCGGGGCGGCGCTGCTGGCGAAGAAGGCGGTGGAGAAGGGCCTCACCCGCAAGCCGTGGGTGAAGACCACGCTGGCCCCCGGCTCCCAGGTCGTCATGGACTACTACGACCGCGCCGGCCTCACCCCCTACCTCGACAAGCTGGGCTTCAACCTCGTCGGGTACGGCTGCACCACCTGCATCGGCAACTCCGGCCCGCTGCCGGAGGAGGTCTCCCAGGCGGTCAACGAGAACGACCTCGCCGTCGTCTCGGTGCTCTCCGGCAACCGCAACTTCGAGGGCCGGATCAACCCGGACGTGAAGATGAACTACCTGGCGTCCCCGCCGCTGGTGGTCGCCTACGCGCTGGCCGGCACCATGAAGACGGACATCACCCGCGAGCCGCTGGGCACCGACACCGACGGCAACCCGGTGTACCTGAAGGACGTGTGGCCCTCCGAGCAGGAGGTCCAGGAGGTCGTCTCCTCCGCCATCGGCCAGACCATGTTCACCAAGAGCTACGCCGACGTCTTCGCCGGCGACGCCCAGTGGCAGGCGCTGCCCGTCCCGACCGGCAACACCTTCGAGTGGGACGGCGAGTCGACCTACGTCCGCAAGCCCCCCTACTTCGAGGGCATGCCGGCCGAGCCGACCGCGGTCGAGGACATCGCCGACGCCCGGGTGCTGGCGAAGCTCGGCGACTCGGTCACCACCGACCACATCTCCCCGGCCGGTGCGATCAAGGCCGACTCCCCGGCCGGCAAGTACCTCACCGACCACGGGATCGCGCGCCGCGACTTCAACTCCTACGGCTCGCGCCGCGGCAACCACGAGGTGATGATCCGCGGCACCTTCGCCAACATCCGGCTCCGCAACCAGATCGCCCCCGGCACCGAGGGCGGCTACACCCGCGACTTCACCCAGGAGGGCGGGCCGGTGTCGTTCATCTACGACGCCGCGGAGAACTACCAGGCGGCCGGCGTCCCGCTGGTGATCCTGGCCGGCAAGGAGTACGGCTCCGGCTCGTCCCGCGACTGGGCCGCCAAGGGCACCAAGCTGCTCGGCGTCCGCGCCGTCATCGCCGAGTCCTACGAGCGGATCCACCGCTCCAACCTGATCGGCATGGGCGTGCTGCCGCTGCAGTTCCCCGAGGGCCGGACGGCCGACTCGCTCGGCCTCACCGGCGAGGAGGCGTTCTCCATCTCCGGCGTCACGGAGCTGAACGAGGGCCGCACCCCCGCCACGGTGAAGGTCACCACCGACTCCGGCAAGGAGTTCGACGCGGTCGTCCGCATCGACACCCCCGGAGAGGCCGACTACTACCGCAACGGCGGCATCCTGCAGTACGTGCTGCGCTCGCTCCTGCGGAAGTAAAATCAGACCTTAATAGCGGGCAAAGCACGAGGGCCGCTCGATTCGCTCCGGCGAACCGGGCGGCCCTCGTGTTGCCCTTGCAATCAGCCCAGTGCAGCGTGTGGGATCGGCCAACATGGCCCATCCATCGGCAAATTCCAAGCAAAGCCCTCCGCGGCACAGTGTCTTCCGCACCAAATCCATCGAGCAGGCGATCCAGGACACCGAGGAGCCCGAGCACCGCCTCCGCCGGGACCTCTCCGCCTTCGACCTCACCGTGTTCGGCGTCGGCGTCCTCATCGGCACCGGCATCTTCGTCCTGACGGGCACCGCGGCGAAGAACAACGGCGGTCCGGCGGTGGCCCTGTCGTTCGTGGTCGCCGGCATCGTCTGCGCCTGCGCGGCGCTGTGCTACGCCGAGTTCGCGTCCACCATCCCGGTCGCCGGGTCGGCCTACACCTTCTCCTACGCGTCGCTGGGCGAACTGCCCGCCTGGATCATCGGCTGGGACCTGGTCCTGGAACTGGCCCTCGCCGCCGCGGTGGTGGCGGTCGGCTGGTCCGGCTACGCGGTCTCGCTGCTCGACACGATGGGCCTGCACCTGCCCGCCTCGATCGCCGGCGGGACGGAGCACAGCTGGGGCTTCAACCTGCCCGCCGCCCTGCTGGTCGTCGTGATCACCCTGGTGGTGATGCGCGGCATCAAGCTGACGTCCACGGTCACCACCGTCATCGTGGCGATCAAGTCGGCCGTGGTGCTGGCCACCGTCGTCGTTGGCCTCTTCTACGTCAGGAGCGCCAACTACCACCCGTTCATCCCGCCCGCCCGACCCACCCCGAGCAGCAGCGGCCTGAAGGCCGCGCTCATCCAGGTGATCACCGGATTCACCCCGACCAGCTTCGGCGTGATGGGGATCTTCTTCGCCGCCGCCGTGGTCTTCTTCGCCTACATCGGCTTCGACGTGGTCTCCACCGCGGCCGAGGAGACCCGCAACCCGAAGCGGGACCTGCCGATCGGCATCATCGCCTCACTGGCCATCTGCACCGTCGCCTATGTCGCGGTCACCCTGGTCGTCACCGGGATGCAGAAGTACACCCGGCTGTCCGAGACGGCGCCGCTCGCGGACGCCTTCAAGGCAGTCGGCCAGGACTGGATGGCGACCCTCATCAGCATCGGCGTGGTCTTCGGACTCGCCTCCGTGGTCATGATCCTGATCCTCGGTCAGAGCCGGGTCTTCTTCGCCATGAGCCGCGACCGGCTGCTCCCCGAGGCGTTCTCCAAGGTCCATCCGCGCTATCGCACGCCCTATCGGACCACCGCCCTGCTGGGCACCGTGGTGGCCGTGGTGGCCGGCGTCATCCCGCTGCAGGCGCTGGCCGAGCTGGTCAACATCGGCACCCTCTTCGCCTTCGTGGTGGTCTCCATCGGGGTGATCGTGCTCCGCCGCACCCGCCCCGACCTGCCGCGCTCGTTCCGGGCCCCCTGGGTGCCGGTGCTGCCGATCATCTCCACGGTCTTCTGCCTGTGGCTGATGCTCAACCTCCCCACCGAGACCTGGATCCGGTTCCTCGTCTGGATGGCCGCGGGCTTCGTGGTGTACTTCGCCTACGGCCACCGCCGCAGCCGGATCGCCGACCGCTGACGGGGGCCGCGGAGGCGCCGTCCGGACCGAGGTGGGGGCGGCGCCCGGCGAAAAGGATTCCAGTGCGACCCTTGACGCGAGACAAGGGCGTTCGCTCTGCTGGGAGTTCACAAGTTGTATACACGCCGTGCGGGTGCGTTCATCCGGAGCCGATCCGGACGACGGCCGCCCGCGCGGTGGCGCCGTGCAGCGCGGCCCGGCGCCGACGAGAGGATGGACACGGATGAGCGTGGAGACGCCGGGATCGCAGTCGTCCCTGCACCGGGCGAATCTCGACCGGGTGCTGCAGGCCGTGCGGATGGCCGGATCCCTCACCCAGGCCGAGATCGCCCGCACCACCGGCCTGTCCGCCGCGACCGTGTCCAACATCGTGCGCGAGCTGCGCGGCGCCGGCACGGTGGTGGTCACCCCGACCACCTCCACCGGCGGCCGCAGGGCCCGCAGCGTGGCGCTGAGCGAGGACGCCGGCCTGGTGGTCGGCGTCGACTTCGGCCACTCCCATCTGCGGGTCGCGGTGGGCAACCTGGCCCACCGGGTGCTCGCCGAGCAGCTGGAGCCGGTGGACGTGGACGCCTCCGCCGCCGAGGGCCTGGCCCGCGCCGAGGCGCTGGTGATGCGGCTGCTGCGGGACGTCGACCGCTCCCCGGAGAAGGTCGTCGGGGTCGGCCTGGGCGTCCCCGGTCCGCTGGACGGCGGCACCGGCGCGATCGGCTCGACGGCGATCCTGCCCGGCTGGGTGGGCGTCCGCCCGGCCCAGGAGCTCTCCGACCGGCTCGGCATGCCGGTGCACGTCGACAACGACGCGAACCTCGGCGCGCTGGGCGAGCTGGTCTGGGGCGCGGGCCGCGGCCTGGGCGACCTCGCCTACATCAAGATCGCCAGCGGCGTCGGCGCCGGGCTGGTGATCAACGGCAGGGTCTACCGCGGACCGGGCGGGACGGCCGGCGAGATCGGCCACTCCACGGTGGACGACTCGGGGCCGATCTGCCGCTGCGGCAACCGCGGCTGCCTGGAGACCTTCACCAACGCCCGCCATCTGCTGGGCCTGCTGGCCGGCAGCCACGGGCCGGACCTGACGGTGCCCCGGATGGTGCGGCTCGCGCAGGCCGGCGACCTGGGCTGCCGCCGGGTGATCGCGGACGTGGGGCGGCAGGTCGGCACGGCCGTCGCCGACCTGTGCAATCTGCTCAACCCCAGCCGCGTGATCCTCGGCGGGGACCTGGCGGGCGCGGGGGAGCTGCTGCTGGAGCCGATCCGCGAGACGGTGGCGCGGCACGCGATCCCGTCCGCGGCGCAGCAGTTGAGCGTGGTCGCGGGGACGCTGGGCTCGCGCGCCGAGGTGCTGGGCGCGCTGGCGCTGGCGATGTCGGAGTCGGGGGACGCGACGGCGGCGGGAGCCGCGGCCGTGGCGGTCTGAGCGGCGGGCCGCTCCCCGGTCGCCCGCGCGGTTCGCCGCGCCCCTTACGGGGCGCGATCTCGCGGCGGGACGCAAGATCGGGCAAGCCGGGAAAACGGCGCACTTTCTGCCCCGTTGCATCTATGAACGCTTCGGGCGGATAACGAATAGGTGCTCCAAAGGCCAAGTCTGCATTCACTTATTGACGCCTTGCCAAGTCGGGGAGTTGACTGCGTCCCACCTCGGCCGCATCGTGGCGGCCTCGTCAGGGAGGTTTCCCCATGCACGCAACGACGCGTCGCGCCGTCATCGCCGCAGCCGCCGTCTCGATGGCCGTGAGCCTGGCAGCCTGTGGCAAGGCCGGCTCATCGTCCTCCTCCTCGGGGTCCTCGGGCTCCAAGTCCCCGAGCTCCGCCAGCGGCAAGATCGGGCTGCTGCTGCCCGAGAACCAGACCACGCGCTACGAGTCCTTCGACCGTCCGATCATCACGAAGACGATCAAGAAGGAATGCCCGAAGTGCGAGATCGACTACCAGAACGCGGGCGGCCACGCCGACCAGCAGACCCAGCAGATGACCGCCGCGATCAACAACGGTGACAAGGTCATCATCGTCGACCCGCAGGACTACAAGGCGATCGCCAGCTCGGTGAAGACCGCCGTGGCCAAGGGCATCAAGGTCATCGCGTACGACCGGTTCGCCGAGGGCCCGCTCTCCGGCTACGTCTCCTTCGACAACACCAAGATCGGCCAGCAGCAGGGCCAGGCCCTCCTGACCGCGCTCGGCTCGAAGGCCACGCCGTCCGCCAAGGTCGTCATGATCAACGGTCTGGAGTCCGACCCCAACGCGGGCATGTTCAAGGCCGGCGCCGAGTCGGTCCTCAAGGGCAAGGTCAACATCGCCTACGAGCAGAACGGCGACTGGCTGGCGTCCACCGCCTCCGAGAAGATGACCTCGGCCGTCAACAAGCTGGGCGCCAAGAACATCGCCGGCGTCTACTCCGCCAACGACGGCATGGCCGCCGCCATCGCCACGGTGATGAAGAGCAACGGCATGTCGGGCAAGCCGCTCACCGGCCAGGACGCCCAGGTCGACGGCATCCAGCGGATCCTGGCGGGCACGCAGAGCGCCGACATCTACAAGGACTACGCGGCCGAGGGCAAGGTGGCCGGCGAGATGGCCGTCGCGGCCCTGCAGGGCAAGAAGCTCACCGACGTCGCCACCTCGACGCAGACCAGCACCAGTGGCGACAAGGTCCCCTCGACCCTGCTGACCACCAAGATCATCACCAAGGCCAACATCAAGCAGACCGTCATCGACGGCGGGCAGCTGACGGTGAAGCAGATCTGCACCTCGGCCTACGCGGCCTTCTGCGCGAAGGCCGGGCTCAAGTAGCAGCCGCTCCGCCGGCCGCGGTGCTCCCGTCCCCGGGGGCCCGCGGCAGGCGCACGTCCCCCTCCCCGGCGCCTTCGGGCGCCGGAGCGCGGGGGACGGCTTCCCGAAGGATTTGCAGCCCCGCCCGCGGCAACGGGTGGCAAAGGAGTTGGTTCACGTGGAAAGCGCACCCGTACTGGCGTTGCGCGGGGTCTCCAAGCGGTTCGGTGCCGTCCAGGCCCTGACCGACGTCGAGTTGGAGGTCCATGCCGGCGAGGTCGTCGCCCTGGTCGGCGACAACGGTGCCGGAAAGTCGACCCTGGTCAAGACGATCGCCGGGGTTCACCCCATCGATGAGGGCGCCATCGAGTGGGAGGGGCGCGAGGTCGCCATCCACCGGCCCAACGACGCCCAGACGCTGGGCATCGCGACCGTCTACCAGGATCTCGCCCTCTGCGACAACCTCGACGTGGTCGGCAACCTCTTCCTCGGCGCCGAGGTGCTCCGGGGCGGGGTGCTGGACGAGGTCACCATGGAGCAGAAGTCCCGCGAGCTGCTGGACACCCTCTCCATCCGCATCCCCAGCGTCCGGATCCCGATCGCCGGCCTCTCCGGCGGCCAGCGCCAGGTCGTGGCGATCGCCCGCGCCCTGGTCGGCGACCCCAAGCTGGTGATCCTGGACGAGCCCACCGCCGCCCTCGGCGTGGAGCAGACGGCCCAGGTCCTGGACCTGGTCGAGCGGCTCCGCGAGCGCGGCCTCGCGGTCATTCTCATCAGCCACAACATGGCCGACGTGACGGCCGTGGCGGACCGCGTCTCGGTGCTGCGACTCGGCCGCAACAACGGCGACTTCACCGTCGCCGACACCAGCAACGAACAGATCATCGCCGCGATCACCGGCGCCACCGACAATGCGGTGACCCGTCGCAAGGCCCGGACGACGGAGGCTGCGCAGTGAGCACCCAGGACGACACCGGAAAGGCCGCCCCGGTGAACACCACCAAGGCCGCCGCCACCGCCGAGACCGCGGTTCCCGGAGCCGCGTTCGACCCGCGCCTGCTCATCCGCGAGGAGGGGCTCAAGGGCTACCTCACCGAGTTCAAGCGCAAGGTCAAGGGCGGCGAGCTCGGCTCCCTCCCGGTGGTCATCGGCCTCATCGTCATCTGGGGCATCTTCCAGGGCGAGAACAGCAGCTTCCTGACCGCCGGGAACCTCTCCAGCATCCTCTACTACGTCGCCGGCACCGGACTGATCTCCGTCGGACTGGTGTTCGTGCTGCTGCTCGGCGAGATCGACCTCTCGGTCGCCTCGGTGAGCGGACTCTGCTCGGCGGTCTTCGGGGTGCTCGCCGTCAACCACGGCATGAACGCCTGGCTGGCGACGATCCTCGCGCTGCTGACCGGCGCGGCGATCGGCGCCCTGCACGGCTGGTTCTTCGCCAAGATCGGGGTGCCGGCCTTCGTGGTCACCCTCGCCGGCAACCTGGCCTGGAACGGCCTGATGATCAAGGTGCTGGGGCAGAGCGGCTCCATCAACCTGAGCGCCAAGGGGCTCTTCTCCTTCCTCGGCATCGGCAACTCCGCCTTCTTCATGGGCGCGGACATCGCCGGCGGCTACCTGCTGGCGGTCCTCGCCACCGCGGCGATGCTGATCTCCTCGCTGCTGGAGCGGCGCCGCCGGGTGCAGGCGGGCGTGCCGGCCCGGCCGTTCAGCGAGATCCTGCTGCGCACCGGGCTGCTGGCGGTGGCGGTCTTCCTCACCGCCTGGGTGCTCAACCAGTCCACCGGGGTGCCGAACTCGCTGGTGCTCTTCGGCGTCGTGCTGATCGTCTGCGACTTCGTGCTGCGCCGGACGCCCTTCGGCCGCAAGATCTTCGCGGTCGGCGGCAACATCGAGGCGTCCCGCCGCGCCGGTATCAGCGTCCCGGCGATCCGGATCTCGGTCTTCGCGATCTCCGGCTTCTTCGCCGCGCTGGGCGGCCTGGTGCTCGCCGCCGAGCAGGGCGCGGCCAGCACCTCGGCCGGCAGCGGCAACGCGCTGATGCTGGCCATCGCGGCGCCGGTGATCGGCGGCACCAGCCTCTTCGGCGGGCGCGGCCGGATCTGGTCGGCGCTGCTGGGCATGCTGGTGATCGAGTCGATCACCATGGGCCTGAACCTGCTCAACATGCAGTCTTCGGTGCAGTTCATGATCACCGGTGGGGTGCTGCTGGCGGCCGTCGTCATCGACTCGGTCTCCCGCCGGACCCAGAAGGCATCGGGACGCGCCTGATTCTGTTGTCCCTATCAGTCACAGGTGCGACGGACCTGGTCTGAGCACCACCCGTCGGCCCGGCCCGCCTCCTCGGCGGGCCGGGCCGCGGCGGTTCCCCGCGATGTCGTCCGATTGTCGTAAGTATGGGCGGTTCCGGGTGGGCCTCGGCTCCCTCGCGGGGTGCGGGCACTAGACTCGGTCCGCCGGTTCGTAGCGAGGAAGACCAAGAGGAGGCACGGGTGGGCCTGCTAACCCGTATCAGGGGACCACGCGATCTCGACCGGCTGTCGTCGGAGCAGCTCGCGGCACTCGCCGACGAGATCCGCGACTTCCTGGTCGAAGAGGTGTCACGCACCGGGGGCCACCTGGGCCCCAACCTGGGTGTGGTCGAACTGACCATCGCCCTGCATCGCGTCTTCCGCTCCCCGCGCGACAAGATCCTGTTTGATACGGGCCATCAGTCCTATGTCCACAAGATCCTCACCGGACGTCAGGACTTCGCCTGCTTCAAGGACAAGGGCGGCCTCTCCGGCTACCCGTCGCGCGCCGAGTCCGAGCACGATGTCATCGAGAACTCCCACGCCTCGACCGTCCTGGGCTACGCGGACGGCCTGGCCAAGGCGAACCAGCTGCGCGGCCGCACCGACCACAAGGTGGTCGCGGTCATCGGCGACGGGGCGCTCACCGGCGGCATGGCCTGGGAGGCCATGAACAACATCGCCGCCGCCAAGGACCGCCCGCTGGTCATGGTCGTCAACGACAACGGCCGCTCCTACCAGCCCACGATCGGCGGGCTCGCCAACCACCTGGCGACGCTGCGCACCACCCAGGGCTACGAGAAGTTCCTCTCCTGGGGCAAGCAGGTGCTGGGCCGCACCCCAGCGCTCGGCCAGCCGATCTACGAGGCGCTGCACGGCGCCAAGAAGGGCCTGAAGGACTTCATCGCCCCCCAGGGCCTCTTCGAGGACCTGGGGCTGAAGTACATCGGCCCCATCGACGGCCACGACCAGGGCGCCCTGGAGTCCGCGCTGCAGGCCGCGAGCACCTTCGGCGGCCCCGTGATCGTCCACGTCATCACCGAGAAGGGCCGCGGCTACGAGCCGGCCCGGCGCGACGAGGCCGACCAGTTCCACCAGGTCGGCGTCATCCACCCGGACACCGGCCTGCCGGTCGAGCAGGCCAAGGCGCGCAGCTGGACGAGCGTCTTCGGGGACGCCATGGTCGAGCTGGGCGACGAGCGCCAGGACATCGTGGCGATCACCGCCGCGATGATGCTGCCGCTGGGCCTGAAGAAGTTCGCCGAGCGCTTCCCGGAGCGGATCTTCGACGTCGGCATCGCCGAGCAGCACGCCGCGGTCTCGGCCGCCGGCCTCGCCTCCGGCGGGCTGCACCCGGTCTTCGCCGTCTACGCGACCTTCCTCAACCGGGCGTTCGACCAGGTGCTGATGGACGTCGCGCTGCACAAGTGCGGCGTCACCTTCGCCCTCGACCGGGCCGGCGTCACCGGCACCGACGGCGCCAGCCACAACGGCATGTGGGACATGTCGATCCTCCAGGTCGTCCCCGGTCTGCGGCTCGCCGCCCCGCGCGACGCCGAGCAGGTGCGGCTGCAGCTGCGCGAGGCCGTCGAGGTCGAGGACGCGCCCACGGTGGTCCGCTACTCCAAGGGCACGGTCGGCCCGGCGGTGCCCGCGGTGGGCACCGTCAACGGCATGGACGTGCTGCGCCGCTCCGCCGGCACCGGCGAGGGCCTGGCGCGCGCGGACGTGCTGGTCGTCTCCATCGGGGCGCTCGCGCCGATGTGCCTGGAGCTCGCCGAGCGCCTCGACGAGCAGGGCATCTCCTCCACGGTGATCGATCCGCGCTGGGTGAAGCCGGTCAACGAGGGGCTGCCCGGCCTGGCGGCCGAGCACCGGCTGGTCGTCACCGTCGAGGACAACGGCCGGGTGGGCGGCGTCGGCTCGACGATCGCGCAGGCGCTGCGCGACGCGGACGTGGACGTGCCGCTGCGCGACTTCGGCATCCCGCAGCGCTTCCTGCAGCACGCCAAGCGGGCGACGGTGCTGGAGGAGATCGGGCTGACGGCCCCGGAGGTGGCGCGGTCGGTGACGGCGCTGATCGCCAAGATGGACGCGCACGCCGACACGTCGGTGGAGCGCGCCGAGGTGCCCGCGGAGGGCTGACGCGGCGTCGATCGCGAAGACCCCGGCCCAGCGGGCCGGGGTCTTCGCGATCGGGGCGACGGACCCCGGACTGGACCTAGGGGGCGTCGTCCGCCGCGGCGGTCTCGATGTCGGCGAGCTGGTCGTCGCCCTCGCCGTCGCCGGCGCCGTCGGCCGGCGTCATCGGGCGGTCGCCGCGGTCCTCCGCGGCCTGCTGGCGCTTCAGGCGCGCCTCGGACTTCGCCGCCAGCGCGGCGTTCGCCGCGTTGAAGCGGGTCTGCGCGTCCGGGTGGTCCGGCCCCAGCAGGTACTCCTTCAGCTCGTGCCGCGCCTCGGCCATCGGGTCGGCGCCGCCCTGCACCGCGGCGAGCAGCTCCGGCATCTCCGGCACGCGCGGCGTGAGGATGTAGGCCGCCCGCGCCGCGGTGTTCTGCCGGCGGAACTCGTCCGCGCCGATCCGGGCGGTGTCCATCACCGCGATCGGCTTGCCGCTGGCGACGAAGTCCGAGACCACGCTGGAGATGTCGCTGACCATCGCGTCCGACTGGTTGAAGCAGTCGAACAGGTGCGGCCGCGCCCCCTCGACCGACGCGTGCTCCCACGGCGCCAGGCTCCGCCAGAACGCCGCCTTCCAGCGCTCCTGGAGCTCCTCGACGCGCGCCTCGACCTCGGGCGGCAGGAAGCCGTCCCGGGACGCCACGGCCTCGTCCAGCGCCTCCAGGTTGCCGCCTGACGCGGCGTCGAGCAGCTGGTTCAGCTCGGCGTCGATCGAGGAGAGCTCGGCGCGGGCGGCGCGGCGCTCCTCCGCGGCCTTCGGGTCGGCGGCGTCCCGCTCGGCGGCGCGCTTGGCCGACGCCTCCTCCAGCATGGCGACGATCCGCTCGTGGACCTGCTTGGCCGCCGGGCTGCGGGTGCCGATCAACGGGTGCTTCTTGTACAGCACCCGCACCGGCTTCTCGGCCTCGAGCAGCGCCCTGACGATGTTCTCGCCGGCCACCACCGGCGACGCGCCGCCCGGCCCGTCCGTCCAGTTCTCCCAGGTGGGCGCGTACAGCACGGTGGGCATCTCGCCCGTCTCGTGCTCCGCGGCGGTGGTGATGCCGCGCAGCTGCGGGCGGCCCACCTCCACGATGTCCTCGTCGCGCACCCCGACCTCGGCGAGCGCGTAGCGGTCGCGGCCGGCCCGGCCGGCCGTCCACACCTCGTCGTAGGCCTTGGAGAACGGGTTGACGCTGGCGGCCTTGTCGCTGTCGCCGTGGCCGACGAAGACGTGCTTGGGGATGGGCTCGCGGATCATGTGCACGTTCTTGCCGACGTTCGCCGGGTAGAGCACCGTCCGCAGGCTGGTGGTGTCGAGGTTCATCAGGTGCACCGCGCTGGGCACGCAGAGCACCGGCACGCTGGTGGGGGCGAGCTGCGGCACCATGGCGCGCTCGCGCAGGATCAGCACCGGCCGCCCGCCGGTCCGCTTCAGCGTGTCGAGCCACATGTTCACCTGGTAGGCGGAATCACGGGAGCCCGAGAAGTAGACGGCGGTGTCCGGCCGGTACGTCCGCAGCCAGGTGTCGATGACCTCCAGCGCCTTCTCCCGGCCCACCGGGAGCTTCGACGGCCGCAGGTAGCCGGCCACCACCAGCACGGTGAGCACGGCCGCGGCGAGGGTGACCGCGAGGCCCGCGATGCCGGGCCAGATCGTCCTGGTGCCCGCGTAGACCAGCAGCCCGGCCATCGCCGGCAGGTCGAGGTGGAGCACCTTCTCGGCGCCGCGGCTGGTGAGCCAGGTCGGCGGGGCGTCCGGGATGCGCATCCCCGACAGGTCGATGTTGCGGGTGACCACCGGCAGCTGGCGCCGCCGGCGCAGCACGGTCAGGCCGGCGCCGTGCGCGGCCTGCAGCACGTAGAAGACGAGGAAGCCGGCGATGGCGGCGTAGAACAGGCCGTCGGTGCCGCGGCCCAGACGGGCCATCAGCAGCACCAGCATCAACTCGCGGGCGAAGAACCGCATGGAGATGCCGGCGCGGAACCGGCTGAGCAGCCGGATCAGATAGACGTTCCCCTCGTGGAGCCGCCAGTCGGCCAGATAGCTCACGGCCGCGGCTACGGCGAAGAGCCAGACGTTGGGAAGCAGGGCGCCGACCATCGTGCAGGTGTACCCGAGAACCAGGAACACGACGGCGGCCAGCTCCGATCCGCTGTTCACGCGGGCCAGGCGGATGGCTGACGACAACACGGGGAGGGTCTCTCCTGATCGTTGAGGGGCAGGGCGCAGGAGGCGCGGGGCCGCCGGCCCGCCGTGGAGCGGCCGACGACCCCAGAGACGCTACACCGGCTGCGTCGGGTCGGTACGCCGGACGTCGATCACATGGCCGGTCAGGCCGGACACCAGGACGTCGAGGGAGGAGCGGGCGACGTCCTCGGAGGCGAGCAGCGAGTCGGCCGGCTCCTCGCCGAACGCCTGGACGCGCATGGGGGTGCGGGTGCGCTCCGGGTTGACGCAGTTGACGCGGATGCCCTCCTCCGCCCACTCGTCGGCGAGCGCCTGGGTGAGGTTGACCATGGCGGCCTTGGTGGAGGAGTACAGCGAGTACTCGGCGCGGCCGCGGGTGTAGGAGCTGGAGGTGTAGAGGAGCAGCTGGCCGCCGGTCTCGGCGAGGTACTGGTGCGCCTCGCGGGCGATCTGCACGGGCGCCAGGTAGTTGACGCGCAGCGCCTCCTCGATGGTCTCCTCGTCGGTCTCGGCGAGGCGGCCGATGCGCAGCACGCCGGCGGTGTTGACGACGTAGTCGATGCGGCCGGACTCGTCGTGCGCCTTCTTCAGCGCGGCGCGCACCTCGTCGGGGTTCTCCACATGGGTGCCGGTGGTGGAGCGGCCCAGCGGGTAGACGGTGGCGCCGTAGGACTCGGCGAGCGCGGCGATGTCCGCGCCGATGCCGTAGGAGCCGCCGAAGACCACCAGCACCTTGCCCTCCAGCAGGCGCCGGTAGGCGGCGTCGTCGGAGGGGCGGGGGGCGTTGTGCGAGGCCAGCTGGAAGAGCTTGTCGGCGATGAAGATGTCGACCGGCTCGGTGACCTTCATGTTGTGGTCGTCGCCGTGGACGACGTAGATCGGCACCTCGGGGAGGTACTTCAGCACCACGCCGCAGTCGTCGGTGGCCTTGAAGTCCGGGTCGTCCGAGGCGACCTCGTAGGCGCGGCGGATGGTGGAGAGCTGGAAGGCCTGCGGGGTCTGGCCGCGGCGCAGCTTGGAGCGGTCCGGGATGGCGGTGATGCAGTCGTTCTCGGTGACGATGATGGTGTCGGCCGAGGGGATGGCGACGTCGACGGCGCTGTACTCGTCGAGGGCCGTCACGCAGTCGACGATGATCCGCTCGGAGACCAGCGGGCGGACGGCGTCGTGGAAGAGCACCTTCAGCTCGTCGCCGGACTCGCCGAGGGCGGCGATGGCCTTCTTGGTGGTCTCGTTGCGGCTCGACCCGCCCGTCATGACCCGGCTGAGCTTGCTGATCCCGGCCTTCTTGGCGATCTTCTCGATCTCGTCCGTGTAGCCCTCGGTCATCATGACGACGATCTCGTCGACCTCGGAGCAGGACTCGAACTCCGCCAGGGTGTGCTCGATGATCGGCTTGCCGGCGATCTTCAGCAGCTGCTTGGGGATCGACAGGCCGATGCGCTCCCCGACGCCACCCGCGAGAATCACGGCGGCGGTGCGCAGTCGCTTGTCTGCGGGCGCTTGGGCGGTGGCGTTCAGATCGGGCACGTGGAGCCTGCCTTCATGGGTCGTCGAGCGGATCTGCGTGGTGCGGGGTGGTGCTTCCGCACCACATCATGTCCGCTTGGTGGACGCGCCGTAAATTCGGGGCCTTATCCCGGCCCAAAGGTGCGAGGTGCGCCAAACACCCCGACACCCCACCTCACGGTCGGCGCGGCCGTTCGGATGGGGTGCCGGGGCTCGGGTCGGCGGCCGTGCGCCGCGGCGACCGTGCGGTCAGACGGGGACGGAGGCGACCCCCGGCGCCAGGAACCGCTTGCCGGCGGCCCTCTCGGCGACGCCGGAGCGGTCCAGGTACGGCGTGATGCCGCCCAGGTGGAACGGCCATCCCGCGCCCGTGATCATGCACAGGTCGATGTCCTGCGCCGCGGCCACCACGCCCTCGTCCAGCATCAGCCGGATCTCCTCGGCGACCGCCGCCAGCGCCCGCTCCCGGACCTGCTCCTCCGTCAGCACGGTGTCGCCGACCTTGAGCAGCGCCGCGACCTCGGGGTCGACGTCGTGGGTGAAGGGCAGGTAGAAGGCCTTCTTGCCGGCCTCCACCAGCCGCCCCAGGTTGTCGGAGGTGGCGAACCGCTCGGGGAACGCCTCGGCGAGGGTGCCCGCCACATGGTGCGCGACCGCCGGGCCGACCAGCCCGAGCAGGTCGATGGGGGACATCGGCAGGCCCAGCGGGGCCAGCGCGCGGTCCGCCACGTCCACCGGGGTGCCCTCGTCCACGGCCCGCAGCACCTCGCCGAGGAACCGGGTGAGCACGCGGTTGACGACGAACGCGGGCGCGTCCTTCACCAGCACCGAGGTCTTCTTCAGCTTCTTGGACACGGCGAACGCGGTGGCCAGCGTCGCGTCGTCGGTCCGCTCGGCGCGGACGATCTCCAGCAGCGGCAGGATCGCCACCGGGTTGAAGAAGTGGAAGCCGACGACCCGCTCGGGGTGGGCCAGCTCCGCGGCCATGTCCGTCACCGACAGCGAGGAGGTGTTGGTGGCGAGCACGCAGGACTCCGGGACGATGCCCTCCAGCTCGGCGAAGACCCGGCGCTTGACGCCCATCTCCTCGAAGACGGCCTCGATGACGAAGTCGGCGTCGGCGAAGCCGGACTTGTCGAGCGAGCCGGTGACCAGCGCCTTGAACCGCTGGGCGGTGTCGGAGTTGATCCGGCCCTTGCCGAGCAGCTTGTCGATCTCGGCGTGGACGTAGCCGATGCCCTTGTCGATGCGCTCCTGGTCGACGTCGGTGAGGACGACGGGGACCTGCAGCCGGCGGATGAAGAGCATGGCGAGCTGACTGGCCATCAGGCCGGCGCCGACGATGCCCACCTTGCCGACCGGCCGGGCGAGGTTCTTGTCCGGGGCGCCGGCGGGCCGCTTGGCGCGCTTCTGCACCAGGTCGAAGGCGTAGAGGCCGGCGCGCAGCTCGTCGCCCATCACCAGGTCGGCGAGGGCGGCGGTCTCGGCGTCGAAGCCGGCCTGCCGGGCGGCGGCGTCGCCGGGGACGGCGGCGCGGGCCGCGTCGATGATCTCCAGGGCCCGGTAGGGCGCCGGGGCGGCGCCGCCGACCTTCGCGTCGGCGATGGAGCGGCCGCGGGCGACCGCCGCGTCCCAGCCGGCGCCGCGGTCGATCTCCGGCCGCTCGACCGTCTCCTCGCCCTTCAGCACCCGGCCGGCCCAGGCCAGCGACTGCTCCAGGAAGTCGGCCGGCTCCAGCAGGACGTCGGCGATGCCGAGCTTGCGCACCTGCGGGCCGCGCAGCTGGCGGTTGGTGTTGAGGGCGTTCTCGATGATCACCGTGACGGCGTTCTCCGGCCCGATGAGGTTGGGCAGCAGGGTGCAGCCGCCCCAGCCGGGCACCAGGCCGAGGAAGCACTCGGGCAGCGACATCGCGGGCAGCGCGGAGCTGACGGTGCGGTAGTCGCAGTAGAGCCCGATCTCCAGGCCGCCGCCCATCGCCGCGCCGTTGTAGAAGGCGAAGGTGGGCACGTGCAGGTCGGAGAGCTTGCTGAAGACCTCGTGGCCGGCCCGGCCGATCTCCTCGATCTGGCCGCGCTCGCGGGCCGAGCCGACGGCCTTGAGGTCGGCGCCGACGGCGAAGATGAACGGCTTGCCGGTGACGGCGACGGCCTTGATCTTCCCGGCGGCGGCGTCGGCGGCGATGCCGTCCAGCGCCTCGGCGATGTTGGCGAGGCTGCGCGGCCCGAAGGTGGTCGGCTTGGTGTGGTCGAAGCCGTTGTCGAGGGTGAGCAGGGCGAGGCGCCCGGCGCCCCCCGGCAGGTCGAGGTGGCGCACCTGGCCCTGCGTCACCACCTCGTCGGGGAAGGTGGCCTCGCCGCTGGCGCGGAGCTGCTCGATCAGTGTTCCCGTCATGGCTCAGGCCTCCTTCTTGCCGTCGAAGTGCGGGTTCTCCCAGATGACGGTGGCGCCCATGCCGAACCCGACGCACATGGTGGTGATGCCGTACCGGATGTCGGGCCGCTGCTCGAAGCGGCGGGCCAGCTGGGTCATCAGCCGGACACCGGAGGAGGCCAGCGGGTGGCCGAAGGCGATGGCGCCGCCGTACGGGTCGACCCGGTCGTCGTCGTCCTTGAGGCCGAAGTGCTCGGTGAAGGCCAGCACCTGGACCGCGAACGCCTCGTTGACCTCGAACGCGCCGATGTCGTCGATGGTCAGGCCGGTCTTGGCGAGCGCCTTCTCGGTGGCCGGGACGGGGCCGTAGCCCATCACCTCGGGCTCGACGCCCGCGAAGGCGAACTGCACCAGCCGCATGCGGACGGGGAGTCCGTGCTCCCGCGCGAAGTCCTCGGAGGCGAGGACGGAGGCGGTGGCGCCGTCGTTGAGCCCGGCGGAGTTGCCGGCGGTGATCCGGCCGTGCGGGCGGAACGGCGTCTTGAGGGCGGCGAGGCCCTCCAGGGTGGTGCCGGGGCGCATCGGCTCGTCGGCGGTGGCCAGGCCGTAGCCGGCGGGCAGGCCGGTGGCGGCGGCGCTCTCCGCGGTGCGGCGGATGGCGATGGGTACCAGGTCCTGCTGGATGATGCCGTCGGTGTACGCCTTGGCGGCGCGCTCCTGGCTGCGCAGCGCGAACTCGTCGGCGCGGGCCTTGGTGAGGGACGGGAACCGGTCGTGCAGGTTCTCCGCGGTCATGCCCATGAAGAGGGCGGACTCGTCGACGAGCTTCTCGGAGACGAAGCGCGGGTTGGGGTCGACGGCCTCGCCCATGGGGTGGCGCCCCATGTGCTCGACGCCTCCGGCGACGACGGCGTCGTAGGCGCCGACGGCGATGCCGGACGCGGAGGTGGTGACGGCGGTGAGGGCGCCGGCGCACATCCGGTCGATCGCGTAGCCGGGGACCGTCTTGGGCAGCCCCGCCAGGAGCGCCGCGGTGCGGCCGATGGTCAGGCCCTGGTCGCCGATCTGGGTGGTGGCGGCGATGGCGACGTCGTCGATGCGCTCGGGCGGCAGGCCGGGGTTGCGGCGGAGCAGCTCGCGGATGCACTTGATGACGAGGTCGTCGGCGCGGGTCTCGTGGTAGATGCCCTTGGGGCCCGCCTTGCCGAACGGGGTGCGGACGCCGTCGACGAAGACGGCGTCCTTGACGGTACGAGGCACGGTGCTCGCTCCTCCGGAGTGGATGCGGGTTCGTAGGCCCATGCTACTCGCGGGTAACCGCAATTGGGAACGGGGTGCCGCCCGCGCCTGGGTGCCGGGCCCGCGCCCGGGGACCGCGGAGGGGCAAAGGGGTCAGGCGGGGGAGGTGAACGCCTGGGCGAGGACGGGGGCGACGAGCTGGACCTGCCACTGGCGCGCGCCGAGCGTGTCGAGCGCCTCGGCGATGCCCGCCCCGTTCGCGCTCGCCGGCGGCGCCCACGCGACACGCCGCACCAGATCCGGCGCGATGAGGTTCTCCGCCGGCAGGTGCCGCTCCTCCGCCAGCGCCGCCACCGCGGCCTTCGCCGCGGCAAGCCGCGCCGCCGCCTGCGGGTCCTTCTCCGACCAGGACCGCGGCGGCGGCGGCCCGGTCGGGGCCGCGGTGGCCGGCGGCAGCCCCGCCTCCGGCAGCATCCGGGCCCGCTCCACCGCGCCCTGCCACTGCTCCAGCCGCCCCCGCGGCATCCGCTGCCCCCAGCCCGGCAGCGCCTGCAGCGCCGCCGTGTCCTTCGGCATCGCCTGCGCCGCGGCGATGATCGCCGCGTCCGGCAGCACCCGCCCGGGCGACAGGTCGCGCTGGCGGGCGATCCGGTCGCGGGTGTTCCACAGCTCGCGCACCGCCGCCAACTGCCGCCTGCGCCGCACCTTGTGGACGCCCGAGGTGCGCCGCCACGGGTCCGTCCGCCGGGCCGGCGGCGGAGCCAGGGCGATGGACGCGAACTCCTGGTGCGCCCACTCCAGCTTGCCCTGCCGGCCCAGCTCGTCCTCGAGCGCGTCGCGCAGGTCGACCAGCAGTTCCACGTCGAGCGCGGCGTAGCGCAGCCACGGCTCGGGCAGCGGGCGCGTCGACCAGTCGACCGCCGAGTGCCCCTTCTCCAGCAGGAAGCCGAGCACCTGCTCGACCATGGTGCCGAGCCCGACCTTGGCGAAGCCGGCGAGACGTCCGGCCAGCTCGGTGTCGAAGAGCCGCGCCGGGTGCAGCCCCAGCTCGTCGAGGCAGGGCAGGTCCTGGTTGGCGGCGTGCAGCACCCACTCGGCATCGCCGAGGGCCGCGTTGAGGGAGGTCAGGTCGGGGCAGGCGACCGGGTCGATCAGCGCGGTGCCGGAGCCCTGCCGGCGCAGCTGCACCAGATAGGCGCGCTGGCCGTAGCGGTAGCCGGAGGCGCGCTCCGCATCCACCGCGACGGGGCCGGTGCCGCCGGCGAAGGCCGCGACGACGCGGTCGAGGGCCGCGGGGTCGGCGGTGACGGGGGGGATGCCTTCGCGGGGTTCGAGGAGGGGCACCGCCGAGGAGGCGGGGGGCGCCGGTTCGGCACCCGGTGCGGGGGAGGTGCTGGTCTTTTCGTCTCGTCGTTCGCGGGCGTCCGTCACCCTCCCAGGTTACGGGCTCCTGTCCACCTGACCGGATGCCTGTGTCGACGGGCCGCGCCGCGGGCGGCGCGACCGGCCTAGCGAAACGTTCCTCCGCGGCGCGATCAGCGGGGCGGTCAGTGGATGATGCCGGTGCGCAGCGCCACCGCGACCATCCCGGCCCGGTCGCCGGTGCCCAGCTTGCGGGCGATGCGCGCCAGGTGGGACTTGACGGTGAGCGCCGAGAGGCCCATCGAGACGCCGATGGCCTTGTTGGACTGGCCCTCCGCCACCAGCCGCAGCACCTCGACCTCCCGCCCGGACAGCTCGCGGTAGCCCTCCGGCGGCGGCTGCATCCCGGTGGAGCCGACCGCGCCCGGGTTGGTTCCGGGGCGGCGGGCCCGCGCGGTGAGCGGGTTGATCGGCTGCCCGCCGACGCGGTGCTGGCCGGGCCGGGAGAGCGACGAGCGCACCCCCGTGACCACGTAGCCCTTGACGCCGCCGGCGAGCGCCGTGCGCACCGCGCTGACGTCGTCGGCCGCGGAGAGCGCCAGGCCGTTGGGCCAGCCCGCGGCGCGCGTCTCGGCGAGCAGGGTCAGCCCGGAGCCGTCGGGCAGGTGCACATCGGCCACGCACAGGTCGCGCGGGGCGGCGACGCGGGGACGGGCCTCGGTGATGGAGGACGCCTCGATGACATCGCGGACGCCGAGCGCCCACAGGTGCCTGGTGACGGAGCCGCGGACGCGCGGGTCGGCGACGACGACCATCGCGGTGGGCTTGGTGGGCCGGTAGGGAAGCGAGTTTGCGGACTGTTCGAGAAGGACCGACACCAGGCGCCTCCTGGGGATGGCGATCGCGACCGATGGGGCATTCGGGGCGATCGTGATGGAAAGAGACACTCTCAGCTTCGGCAGCATCACTTCCCGCCTTTAGGGGAAGTGGGCGATTTGTTTGGGAAATATTCGGCCAGATGGGGGCATCTTAGGCATAACATCGCATTCAAGCGAGCGCAGACCGGCATGAAACGGCGTCCAACGGGCGCCGTGCGATCCCAAACGATCGTGCGGGGCAGCCGAACTGACGGCCGGTCATCCCGCGCAACAACGATTTCCGGCCAATCCGCGCCGGGCGCGGCGTCCCAACCGCCGGGTCGGACGCCCCCGCAGAGCCGCCGTCAGCGCCCGCGCCCGGGACGGGGCATCGCGATGACCCCCTCCTGGACGGGCGGCAGGCCCGCCGCCGCGCAGAGCAGCTCGCCCCAGGCCGCCAGGTGGCAGCCCAGCTCGGGGACGCCCTCCGGGGCCTGCGGCGCCGCCAGCGGCGTCCACGAGGCGCGGATCTCGATCCGGGTGCTCGGATCCCGGCCCGCCAGGCCGCCGAAGAAGTGCGAGGAGCTGCGCGAGACCGTCCCGCTCGGCTCCGCGTAGGCGCAGCCGCGCGCCGCCAGCGCCTCCGACAGCCACGACCAGCCGACGTCCGGCAGCAGCGGGTCCGAGGCGAGCTCCGGCTCCAGGTCGGCCTGGACCAGCACCACCACCCGGTACTCGCCGCGCCAGGCGTCCTGGCCGTCCGGGTCGTGGAGCAGGATCAGCCGGCCGTCGGCCGTCCCGATCCCGGGCCCGCCGTCGTCGCCGCGCTCGTCGCCGTCGCCGTCCTCGGCCGCTCCGACCTCGCCGGACACCGCGAAGGAGAACGGCGCCAGCCGCCGCGGCGCCCGGATCACCTCCGCCGCGACCTCGGGGCGCAGCGCGCCCGCGCGCAGCGACTCCACCGCGCGCCGGAACGCCGCCGGCGCCGCCGGCCCCTCCGCCGGGCCGCCCATCTCGCCGAAGCTCCCGCTGACCGCTGCCATGACGGAATGTTAGGTCCCGCGGGGCCGTCCCCCGTCCGGCGACACGCTGTCGGGATGAGCACACCCCCGGCCGTGCGAGGATCGAAGGCGTGAGTGACCACAGCGCCACGGTCCGGAACGGCGTGCCCGCCGCCCTCGCGGACTCCGATTTCCTGCGGGCCTGCCGGGGCGAGCCGGTGCGGCGCACCCCTGTCTGGTTCATGCGCCAGGCCGGGCGCTCGCTGCCCGAGTACCGCGAGGCCCGGCGCGGCGTCCCGATGCTGGAGTCGTGTTTCCGGCCGGATCTGGCCACCGAGATCACCCTGCAGCCGGTGCGCCGGCACGGCGTGGACGCGGCCGTCTTCTTCAGCGACATCGTGGTGCCGCTCAAGGCCCTCGGCATCGAGCTGGACATCAAGCCGGGCGTCGGCCCGGTCATCGAGAAGCCGGTGCGGACCCGGGCCGACCTGGACCGGCTGGTCCCGCTCGACCCCGGGATGGTCGCCCCGATCGCCGAGGCGGTCCGGCTGACGGTCGCCGAGCTGGGCGGCACCCCGCTGATCGGCTTCGCCGGGGCGCCGTTCACCCTCGCCAGCTACCTGGTCGAGGGCGGGCCGTCGCGCACCTACGAGAACACCAAGGCGATGATGTACGGCGCGCCCGAGCTGTGGCGCGAGCTGATGGAGCGGATCGCCGGCATCGCGGCGGTGTTCCTGAACGTGCAGATCGAGGCCGGCGCCTCGGCGGTGCAGCTCTTCGACTCCTGGGCGGGCGCGCTCTCCCCGCGCGACTACCGCGAGCTGGTGCTGCCCGCGTCGCGGTCGGTCTTCGAGGCGGTCGCCGCGACGGGCGTGCCGCGCATCCACTTCGGCGTCGGCACGGGCGAGCTGCTGCGGCTGATGTCCGAGGCGGGCGCGGACGTGGTCGGCGTCGACTGGCGGGTGCCGCTGGACGAGGCCTCGCGCCGGATCGGCGGCGGCAAGCCGCTGCAGGGCAACCTCGACTCGACGGTGCTGTTCGCCGGGGACGAGGTCGTGCGGGAGCACGCGCGGCGGGTGCTGGACGACGCGGCCGGGCTGCCGGGCCACATCTTCAACCTCGGGCACGGCGTGATGCCGAACACGGACCCGGAGGCGCTGACGCGGCTCGTCGCGTACGTGCACGAGCAGACGGAGAGGTAAGGGGTGTCCATGCGCCGCGGACCGGTCGGCGAGGGCGCGGCATGAGCGCGCGGGTGGTGGTCGTCGGCGGCGGGATCGCCGGGCTGGCGGCCGCCTGGGAGCTGGCCGGGCGCGGGGTCGCGGTCACCGTGCTGGAGGCGTCCGCGCGGGTCGGCGGGAAGCTGCGGGCCGGCGAGGTCGGCGGCGTCACCGTCGACCTGGGCGCCGAGGCGATGATCGCCCGGCGTCCGGAGGGCGTGCGGCTGGCCCGCGAGGTCGGCCTCGGCGACGCGCTGGAGCCGCCCGCCACCACCGGCTCCGCGATCTGGTCGCGCGGCGCGATGCGGCCGATGCCCAAGGGCCATCTGATGGGCGTCCCCGCCGACCCGGCGGCGCTCGCCGCCTCCGGGGTGCTCTCCGCGGCCGGCCTGGAGCGGATCGCGCTGGAGCCGCGGCTGCCCGCCGCCCCCCTCGACGGGGACGTCTCCGTCGGCCAGTTCGTCGCTGCCCGGCTCGGCCGCGAGGTCGTCGACCGGCTGGTGGAGCCGCTGCTCGGCGGCGTCTACGCCGGCAACGCCGACCGGATCTCGCTGCAGGCCGCGATCCCGCAGCTGTACGCGCTCGCCCGGCAGGGCGGCTCGCTGCTGGAGGCGGTCGGCAAGCACCTGGAGGCGGCCCGCGCCCAGCAGGCCGGGGCCGGCGGCGCCCCCGCCCCCGTCTTCACCGGCGTGCGGGGCGGGCTGGGCCGGCTGCCGCAGGCCGTCGCCGAGGCGCTCGCCGCGCGGGACGGCGCGGAGCTGCGCACCGGCATCGCCGTCACCCGGCTGCGCCGCGCCGCGGGCGGCCGGGGCTGGCTGCTGGACACCGAGGGCCCGGACGGCGCCCGCGAGCTGGCCGCGGACGCGGTGGTGCTCGCGGTGCCGGCGCCGGCCGCGGCCGTCCTGCTGGAGCGCCACGCGCCCGCGGCCGCCGCCGAGTTGGCGGCCGTGGAGTACGCCGACATGGCGCTGGTGACCATGGCCTTCCGCGGCCGGGCGATCGCGGAGGGGACGCTCAACGGCAGCGGGTTCCTGGTGCCGCCGGTGGAGGGCCGCACCATCAAGGCGTCCACCTTCTCGGCCAACAAGTGGGCCTGGGTGGGCGCCCAGGACCCGGGGACGGTGGTGCTGCGCGCCTCCGTCGGCCGGCACGGCGAGGAGCGCGACCTCGGCCGCGACGACGCCGAGCTGGTCGCGCTGGCCCGCGCCGATCTGCGGCGCGCGGTCGGCCTGGCCGCCGAGCCGGTGGACACCGCGGTGACCCGCTGGCACCGCGGCCTCCCGCAGTACCCGGTGGGGCAGCCCGAGTCGGCGGCGCGCATCCGCCGCGGGGTGGCCGCGCTGGGCGGGATCGAGGTGTGCGGGGCGGCGTACGACGGCGTCGGCGTGCCCGCCTGCATCGGGGGAGCGCGGGCCGCGGCGGGGCGGATCGCGGACGCTTTCGACAAGTCAGAGGTTCACGAGGGCCAGAGGTAGAGAGAGCAGAGACATGAGCGACGTTCAGGCCGGCAACAACCCCAAGGCCGCGCAGATCCGGGAGTGGAACGACACCATCCGGTACACCATGTGGTCGGTCTTCCGGCTGCGCGAGGTGCAGCCGGAGGAGCGCGGCGGCTGGGCCGAGGAGGTCGAGTCGGTCTTCGCGCAGGCGCGCGAGAAGGACGACGTGGTGGTGCGCGGCACCTACGACGTCTCCGCGCTGCGGGCGGACGCGGACGTCATGGTCTGGTGGCACGCCCCGACGGCGGACGCGCTGCAGGACGCCTACAACCGCTTCCGGCGGACGGCATTCGGGCGGGGCCTGGAGCCGGTCTGGTCGCAGACCGCGCTGCACCGGCCGGCGGAGTTCAACCGCAGCCACATCCCGGCCTTCCTCGCCGACGAGCAGCCGCGCGGGTATGTGTGCGTCTACCCGTTCGTCCGCTCCTACGAGTGGTACCTGCTGCCCGACCAGGAGCGGCGCGAGCTGCTCGCCGAGCACGGGAAGATGGCGCGGGACTACCCGGACGTGCGGGCGAACACCGTGGCGTCGTTCGCGCTGGGCGACTACGAGTGGATGCTGGCCTTCGAGGCGGACGAGCTGTACCGGATCGTCGACCTGATGCGGCACCTGCGGGGTTCGGAGACGCGGCGGCACGTCCGGCTCGAGGTGC
This sequence comes from Mangrovactinospora gilvigrisea, assembly GCF_001879105.1. GTDB lineage: Bacteria > Actinomycetota > Actinomycetes > Streptomycetales > Streptomycetaceae > Mangrovactinospora > Mangrovactinospora gilvigrisea. The sequence continues at coordinate 26,151 of NZ_MLCF01000144.1, forward strand.
CGTTCTACACGGGGAAGCGGAAGTCCGTGGCCGAGCTGGTGGACGGGCTCGCGTAGTCGGGCTCCGCGGTTCGCCGGGCCTTCGCCCGGCGCCCCTTCGCCCCGGGGCCCCGGCCGTCCTCGCGTTGCGGGACGCGGGGCGCCGGGGCGCCGGTGTTGACGGGGTGGTGAACAGGGGGCCAACACTCCGGCCGGGTGCCGGAATTGGGGCGTTTTGCGTGCTGAGGGTTGCCTAACATCGGGGCGTCCCCCCGTCACTCCCCACGACCCCCGGGAGTCCCCTCGTGCGTCCCACCGCCAGGTGGTGTGCGGCCGTCGCCGCGACCGCGGCCGCGGCCCTCGCCGCCGGCTGCTCCCCGGACCGGACGCCGGCCGCGAGCGCCGGCACCAGCGTCACCGTGAACCCGGTGGGCTGCGGCCGCGGTTGGGCGAAGCCGCACGCCGGCGCGCAGACCTTCCGGCTGCGCAACACCGACACCAACTCCGCCGAGGCCTATCTGATGGACGCGCAGGGCCGCGTCCACGCCGAGGTGGAGGGCATCGGCCCCGGCACCACCCGGCCGATGCGCGTCACCCTCGGCGCCGGCAGCTACCACTTCCGCTGCCTCCCCGACGACGGCTCCGCCGTCAACGGCCCGGTGGTGAAGGTCTCCGGCGGCGGCACGGGCGGGCCGGCGGCGCTGCCGGTCACCGAGCACGACCTGATCCCGCCGACGATCGCCTACCAGAAGTGGATCGGCGCCCGCACCGGCGACCTGGTCACCAAGACCGCGGCGCTCAAGGCCGACATCGACGGCGGCGACCTCGCCGCCGCGAAGCGGGACTGGCTCGCCGGCCATCTGCTCTACGAGCGGATGGGCGCGGCGTACGGCACCTTCGGGGACGCCGACGCGAAGATCAACGGCACCGCCGCGGGCCTCAAGGGCGGCGCCCGCGACCCCGGCTTCACCGGCTTCCACCGGATCGAGGCGGGGCTGTGGGGCGGCGCACCGGCCGGCTCCCTGCGGGCGCCCGCGGCGCGGCTCGCCTCCGACGCGGCGGCGCTGCGCAAGGGTTGGGCGCAGGCCCGGATGGACCCGCTCGACCTGGGGCTGCGCGCCCACGAGATCGTCGAGAACACCGTCCAGTTCGAGCTGACCGGGCGGACGGACTACGGCAGCCACTCCAACCTGGCGACGGCGGAGGCGAATCTGCAGGGCACCAGGGTGGCGCTGGATTTCCTCAAGCCGGTGCTGGCGGACCGCGATCCGGGGCTGGCGGCGACGTACACCCGGCTGGCGGCGACGGAGCGGCTGCTGCACGGGCGCGCGGACGTCGACGCGCTGACGCAGCCGCAGCGGGAGCGCGTCGACGCGGCGTTCGGGGATCTGGTGGAGCGCCTGGCGGACGTCGCCGCGCTCTGCGATCCGCGGCGGACGGTGTGAGCGCGGTGCGGCGCCTCGCCGCCGGTCAGGTCGCGGTCGGGATGTGGTCGTTCGAGCAGTTCGCCGCGCCCCTCGCGGGGCGCGCGGGTACGAGGAGGAGAGCATGAGCCGCCTGGGTCGACGTGGGTTTCTGCTGGGAGCCGCGGCCACCGCGGCCGTGGCCGCGCCGGTGCAGGCCGCCGAGGCGGCCGGCGCCCCGGCCGCGGTGCCGTTCCACGGTGCGCACCAGGCGGGCATCACCACACCCGCGCCGAAGGCGACCGCGCTGGTCGCGTTCGACGTCACCGCCGGGTCGCGCGCCGAACTCGGCGAGCTGCTGCGGACGCTGACGGAGCGGACCCGCTTCCTCACCGCCGGCGGCGCCCCCGCCGAGCTGGGCATCACCGCGCCGCCCGCGGACTCCGGCGTGCTCGGCCCCGCCGTCCCCGCCGACCGGCTCACCGCCACCCTCGGCGTCGGCTCGTCCCTCTTCGACGACCGCTTCGGCCTCGCCCGGGCGAAGCCCGCCCGGCTCCGGCCGATGACCACCTTCCCCAACGACGACCTGCGCGCCGAGTGGTGCCACGGCGACCTGAGCCTCCAGCTCTGCGCCGACAACCGCGACACCGTGGTGCACGCGCTGCGCGACCTGGCCCGCCACACCCGGGGCGGCATGCAGGTGCGCTGGCGGATGGACGGCTTCGTCAGCCCGCCGCGCCCCTCCGGCACACCCCGCAACCTGCTCGGCTTCAAGGACGGCACGGCCAACCCGAGCACCTCCGACGACGCCCTGATGGACCGTCTGATCTGGGTGGCCGCGGGGCAGTCGAAGGAGCCCGCCTGGACCGCCGGCGGCAGCTACCAGGTGGTCCGGCTGATCCGGATGCTGGTGGAGTTCTGGGACCGCGTCAGCCTCACCGAGCAGGAGCGGATGTTCGGCCGCCGCCGCGACAACGGCGCCCCCCTGGACGGCAACCGGGAGTTCGACGCCCCCCGCTACGTCGACGACCCCAAGGGCGACGTCATACCCCTGGACAGCCACATGCGGCGCGCCAACCCGCGCACCGCCGCCACCGCGGACCAGCGGCTGCTGCGCCGCGCCTACAACTACGACCTCGGCACCGACTCCAACGGCAACCTCGACATGGGCCTGCTCTTCCTCTGCTACCAGCAGGACCTGGACCGGCAGTTCGAGACGGTGCAGCGCAGGCTGGCGGACGAGCCCCTCGTCGACTACGTCAGCCCCTTCGGGGGCGGGTACTTCTTCGCACTGCCCGGCGTCCGGGACGCCCGCGACTGGTACGGCCGCGGACTGCTCGGCGCGACCGGCGGCGCATGACACGCGTCGTCAGCTGTTCATGCGCACGTCACCGTGCGGCCGCCACCGCGAGCCGTGCCGGGTCGAACATCTGCCTGGCAACGCATCGGACACCCCAGGAGGATCAGCAATGGCCGGACAGGCCGGAACTGGCACCGCATCAGGCCGCGGTCGGCGCCTGCGCCGCACCGCAGCCCGCTGGGCCGCCCTCACCGGAGCGGTCGCGCTGGCCGCGGCGGCCGGCGGCACCACGCCCGCTCTCGCGTCTTCGCACCAGGGCCACGGGGGGTCCGACCGGACGACGACCCCCGTCAAGCACGTCGTCGTCCTCTTCGACGAGAACATCTCCTTCGACCACTACTTCGCCACCTACCCGAAGGCCGCCAACACCGACGGCACCGCCTTCACCGCGGCGAAGCACACGCCGAGGACGAACAACCTGGTCAGCAACAACCTGCTGGCGAAGAACCCCAACCAGTACCTGCCCAAGCGGCTCTCCTCCTCGCAGGCGATGACCTGCGACCAGAACCACTCCTACACCCCCGAGCAGTACGCGGCGAACGGCGGCAAGGCCGACCAGTACGTCCAGAACACCGACTCGGGCAAGTGCTCCGGCGACCTGTTCGGCGAGCCCGGCCTGGTCATGGACTACTACGACGGCAACACCGTCACCGGGCTGTGGAACTACGCGCAGCACTACACGCTCAACGACAACTCCTTCAGCTCGTCGTTCGGCCCGTCCACGCCCGGCGCGCTCAACCTGGTCTCCGGCCAGACGCACGGCGCGGTCTCGATGACGTCCACCTCGACGACCGACCCGACGCAGACCTCGACGCCGGACTCGTTCATCAAGACGCCGAACGCCAAGGGCGTCGGCACGCTCAGCGGCGACGTCGACCCGGTCTACGACGACTGCTCCAACAGCGACCACTCCAGCAAGTCCGACCTGCTGGGGATGACCGGCAAGAACGTCGGCGACCTGCTCAACCAGAAGCAGGTCAGCTGGGGCTGGTTCCAGGGCGGCTTCCGGCCCAGCACCGCCTGGGACGGCTCCTCCTCGGCCTACGCCAAGTGCGACACCACGCACACCAACGTCGGCGGCGCGGCCGTGAAGGACTACAGCCCGCACCACAACCCGTTCGCCTACTACAAGTCGACGGCCAACCCGCACCACGTGGCGCCGAAGAGCGTCGCGGAGATCGGGCACAGCGGCCGGGCGAACCACAACTACGACCTGACCGACTTCGACTCGGCGCTGAAGTCCGGCAACATGCCGGCCGTCAGCTTCCTGAAGGCGGGGGAGTACCAGGACGGGCACGCGGGCTACTCCGACCCGACGGACGAGCAGCACTTCCTGGTCAAGTACATCAACGAGATCGAGAAGTCGAAGTACTGGAAGGACACCGCGATCGTCGTCGCCTACGACGACTCCGACGGCTGGTACGACCACGTCGTCTCGCCGGTGACGAACGGCTCCAAGGACTCCGCGACGGACTCCGGATCGGGCAAGACGACCGACAGCGCGATGTGCCAGTCCGGCCGTCCGGCGGCCGGCGGGTACGCGGACCGCTGCGGCCCGGGGACCCGGCAGCCGCTGCTGGTGATCTCGCCGTTCAGCAGGACCAACCACGTGGACCACACGGCGACCGAGCAGGCCTCGATCACCCGGTTCATCGAGGACAACTGGCGGACCGGGCGGATCGGTGACGCGTCGTTCGACCAGCGCGCGAACTCGCTCGACTCGATGCTGGACTTCCGCCGGCCCAGCGACGAGCAGGTGATCCTGAAGGACGACGGCTCGGTGGCGTCGGTGCACCACGGCCGCGGCTCGTGGCAGACGGTGGCGTCGAAGCCGACCCCGCTGGCCAACGTCCAGGACGCCGCGGCGGTCGCGCCCGGCGGCGCGTTCCCGGCCGCCCCGGTCGCGGGCGGCGTCGGCGGCGCGGTCGTCCTGGTGGGCGCCGGCTACGCCCTGGCCCGCCGCCGCAGGGCGCGCGCCTGACGCACCGGCTTCGCGCGGCGCGGGGTTCCGGCTTCGCGCGGCGCGGGGTTCCGGCTTCGCGCGGCGCGGGGTTCCGGCTTCGCGCGGCGCGGGGTTCGCCGCCCCGAACCCCGGCACCCCACCCGCCAGGTTCTGTCCGGCGCGGTGGGGGCCGGGGTTCGGCGTTCCGGGCGCTGGTACCTCATTCCGCCAGGTTCTGTCCGGCGCGGTGGGGGCCGGGTTCAGCCGTGGTGGCCGCCGCCTCCGCAGCTGTGGTGGCCGCCGCCTCCTCCTCCATGGTGGTGATGGGATGAGGAGGGCGAGCCGCAGGACGCGTAGCCCCCGGCGCCGCCGGCGCGCTGCGCGCGCCCGACGGGGCGCCCGGCCGGGGCGCGGTAGTCCTTGCCGAGCAGCGCCGCCGCGAGGGCCGCGTCCCAGTTGAGGCCCTCGTGGACGCCCAGCGCGGCGACGCGGAGCGTCCGCAGCCGGGCACGCTCCCTCTTCTCCGGGACCTCGGACGCGCCCGTCCACGGGGATCTCCGCAGCAGGGCGCCGACCGCGCCGCGGCCCTCCCGGGTGGGCCGTCCCGAGGCCCGCGCCAGCCGCACCGCCAGGAGGGCCGAGACGCACAGCAGCACCGCCCCGACGGCGAGCAGCGGCGTGCGCGGCGCGGACGCGGACGGGAGGACCGTCCCGAGCACCCCGCAGGCCACCAGCCCGGCGAGGCCCGCCGCGGCGAGCGCCGTCCAGCGGCGGTGCGCGGCGTCGGGGCGCTCGCCGTGGACGAGACCGCGGGCGGCCAGCGCCCCGCGCAGCGCGGCGACGGCCGGTCCCGCGGCGACCGCCTCCCGGACGCGGGCCACCGTGGCGCCGTCCCGCTTGCCGCTGGCCGCCGCGACGAGTTCCTCGTGGACCGCGGGAACGTCGTCCGCGTCGGCGTCGCCGTGCACGGTGACGCGGGACGCCCGGCTGACGCCGATCAGCCCCGCCTGCTGCATCCGCACCAGCGCGACCTCGGCGACCCGGGCGGGCCCGCCGGTCAGATAGGCGTACTCCTCGGCGGCGAGCTCCTCCGCCGAGGCCGGCCGGCGCGGCAGCCGCCCGGCCGCCCAGGCCGCCAGGACCGCCGCCGCACAACCGACTTCGCCGCCCGTCCAGGCAAGCGTGGTGGTGTCCATCCGTGGTTCTCCCCGTTCTGTCAGCCGTGGTGCGAGGCGCCGCCGCACTGCTGCTGGTCGTGTCCGAGATCGGCCGCATGGCTCAGCAGCAGCTCGTCCGCCCGCGACGCATGGCCCACCGTCCGCGCCGGCCGCGCGGCCCGCCGCGCCTGGCCGACCAGTCGCCGCGCCCTGTCCGCGCAGTCGCCGCCGAGCAGCACCGCGCGGAGCCGCGGATCCCAGGTGAGGCCCGTCCGCACGCCCAGCACGGCGACCTTGAGCACCCGCGGCCCGTCCTCCTCGGGGGAGGCCTCCCAGGGCGCCTGCCGCCGCAGCGCGCGGAGCTCCCGCCGTGACACGCCGCGGAGCGCGTCCACGGCGGGCCAGTCCGCGGCAGCCGCCCGCAGGGCGGCCAGCGAGACCGAGCGGCGTCCCCGGGCCTCCGCGGCCAACACGGCGTCCAGGGCGGGGGAGTCGGCGGCGACGGTGTCGTGGTGCACGGTCACCCGGGCGGTGCGGGTGACGGTGATCCGCCCGGCGAGGTGGAGCCGGACGACGGCGGTGTCGATGACGCGGGCGGGCCCGCCTGCCCGGTGGGCGAAGTGCTCGGCGGAGGTCTCCATGGGCTGCCGTCCCCCGTTCTGCCGGTGCTGACGCGTCAGCGGCGCCTTTCCGTGACACTCCGCCAGACGCGGCGGGCCCGGCGCAGGGTTCCGCGGCGGGGGGCATCGGTTTCACGGAGCCAGGCGGCGACCGCGCGGCGGCGGTCGTCGGGGAGCTTGGTGCCGCCCCCGGCGAGGGCGTGGCGGGCGAGGGCGAGGGCGTCCTCGCGGGCGGTGCCGGTGAGGGGGTGCTCGGCCGCGTAGGAGGCGAACGCGTCCGGGTAGCCGTCGTCGAGCGCCTCGGCGAGCCCCGGCGCGGACTTCGCGAGCACCTCGCGCCGCTTGTCGCCCAGCGCCTTGCGCTGGACGGCGAGGCGCTCCGCGTCGAACCCCTCGGGGGCCTCCGCCCCCGTGGTGAGCGACGCCAGCAGCGCCCCCTGCCGCTCGGCGAGGCGGTCGCGGCGGCCGGTGGTGATGCGGATGGTGGTGGTGATGTCCCGGGACGCGTCCGCCGCCGGCGGCTCCTCGGGGGCGGCCTCCGCCGCGCCGCCGCCCGCCGCCTCCGGATGGCGCGTCAGCACCTCGCGGACGGCGTCCAGTTCGGCCCCCAGCTCGCGCGGCGAGGGGAACTGCGCGTCCCGCTCCAGCAGCACCCCGTCCGGCGAGGTGCGCCGGCACAGCTCGTCGAGCACCTCCAGCACCGGCTCGGTCACCGGGTGCGCGTGGGTGTCGTGCCAGACGCCGTTGCGCTCCACGCCCCCGGCGATGTGCACATAGGCGAGCGCGTCCAGCGGCAGCGTGTCCAGCTCGCGCGCCGGGTCGACGCCCAGGTTGACGTGCGCGGTGTGCAGGTTGGCGACGTCGATCAGCAGCCGCACCCCGGTGCGCTCCACCAGTTCGGCGAGGAACTGGGCCTCCGTCAGCTCGTCGCCGGGCCAGGCGATCAGCGGGGCGATGTTCTCCAGCGCGAGCGGGACGGGCAGTTCGCGCTGCGCGGCCCGCACATTGCGGACCACCACCTCCAGGGCGTCCCGGGTGTGCGGCACCGGCAGCAGGTGCCCGGCCTCCAGCGTGCGGCCCTCGTGGTCGGCGCGGACGAACGCCAGGTGCTCGGTGACGAGCGGCGCGTCCAGCGCCTCGGCGGTGGCCGCGAGCGCGCTCAGCCGCCCCGGATCGGGCTCGTGCGCGCCGCCCAGCCCGAGCGAGACGCCGTGCGGGACCACCGGCACACCGCGGGCGCGCAAGGCCTGCACGGACTCCGGCAGGTGGTCGGGGCAGAGGTTCTCGGCGACCGCTTCGACCCAGTCGACGCGTTCGAGCCGCTCCACGGCCAGGTCGATCTCGGGCCGCCAGCCGATGCCGACGCCCAATCGGGTCTCCTGGTCGCGGGTTTGACGCTTTGTCTCCATGGGTTGCCTCTCCGTCTCCCGAGGCATCGTAGGGCACGGAGGTTTCGCCAAAGATCCTTCGCAAAACTCTCTTCGCAAAGATGTCTTTGCAAAAGCTTCTTTGCGGTCTACGGTGTTCCCATGACGAAGGACGAGGCAGGTCAGAACCGCGGCGCGGCCCGGCAGCGGCCGGAGACCCCGCGCGGCGAGGTCGCCCTGGACAGCCGGCGGCTGCGCGCGCTGGCCCACCCGGTGCGCGTCAAGCTGCTCGGGCGGCTGCGGCAGGGCGGCCCGTCCACCGCGACGCGGCTCGGCGAGGAGCTGGGCCTCGCCTCCGGCGCCACCAGCTACCACCTGCGGCAGCTCGCCGCGGCCGGGCTGGTGGCGGAGGACGAGGAGCGCGGCAACCGGCGCGACCGCTGGTGGCGGGCGACGCACGGCTCCACCCGCTTCGACAACCCCGACCTGTGGCGGGACGAGCCCGAGGCGGCCGGCCTCTACATGCAGTCGGTGGTCGGCCTGCTCGCCGACCGGATGCAGCGCTTCGTCGCCGGCGCGGAGACCCGCCCCCCGGAGTGGCTCAACGTCGGCGGCCTCAACGACACCATGCTGCGGCTGACCCCGCAGCGCGCCGAGCAGTTGACGCGTGCGATGGAGGCCCTGGTCGAGGGCTACCGCGCCGAGAGCGACGCCCCCGCCGACGACGCGGTGGACGTCTTCGTCCAGTTCCATGTGATGCCCGAGGCGGGGACGTGAGCGCGGCCGCCGCGCCCGCGGCGATACGCAGCCGCCGGCCGCTGGTGGGGGTGCTCGCCGGGCTGGCGCTGGCGCTCACCGGGACGCGCGTCTCGGCCATCGCCATCCCCTGGTTCGTGCTGGTGACGACCGGCAGCGCCACCCGGACCGGGCTGGTGACGCTCTGCGAGATGGCGCCGTACGTGCTGGTGAAGGCGCTCTCCGGGCCGGTGGTGGACCGGGTGGGGGCGCGGCCGGTCTCGGTGGCGACGGACGTGGCCAGCGCGCTGGGCGCCGCCGCGATCGTCGCGCTGCACGGCGCCGGGCTGCTCTCGACGGGCGTGCTGCTCGTCCTGGTGGCCGTGGTCGGCGGGGTGCGCGGGCCGGGCGACCTCGCCAAGGAGGTGATGATCCCGGCCGCCGCGGACGCGGCCGGGGTGCCGCTGGAGCGCGCCACCGGGATGCTCGGCGTCATCGAGCGGCTGGCCCAGACGGTCGGCCCGGCGGCGGCCGGCGGGCTGATCGCCGCGGCCGGCGCGATGGCCGGACTGATCGTCAACGCGGCGGCGTTCGCGCTGGGTTCGGTGGTGATCGCCCTGATGGCGCCGCGCTCGGCCGTCCCGCACGACCAGCAGGACGGCGCGGAGCCGGGCGGCTATCTGCGGGGGCTCGCGGACGGCTGGCGCTTTCTGCGCAACGACCGGCTGCTGATGGCGATCGCGCTGATGATCTGCTGCACCAACCTGATCGACCAGGGCAGGGCGGCCGTGCTGATGCCGGTGTGGGCGCGGGAGTCCGGCGGCGGGCCGGCGGCGCTCGGGGCGGTCGGCACGGTGTGGGGGATCGCCGCGGTCTGCGGCAGCCTGACGGCGACGGCGCTGGCGCACCGCATGCCGCGGCGGACCGTCTACCTGGTGAGCTTCGTGATCGCGGGGCCGCCGCTGTTCCTGGTGCTCGCCTCGGGGGCGCCGCTGTGGGCGGTGGCGTCGGTCGCCGCGGTCGGCGGCTGCGCGTCGGGGTTCATCAACCCGATCCTGTCGGCGGTGGAGTACGAGCGGATCCCGCGGCGGATGCTGGGCCGGGTGAACGCCCTCGTCAACTCGCTGGCCTGGGCCGGGATCCCGCTCGGCGGCCTCGCGGCGGGCGCCGCGGTGGCGGCGGTGGGCCTGGCCCCAGCCCTGGTGGCGGGCGGGGGCCTGTACTTCCTGGTGACGACGGGCGCCGGCCTGCGCCCCGAGTGGCGCGAGATGGACCGCGACCGCAAGCGCCCCGCCGGGGCGCGGAGCCCTGATGGCGAGCGGCTCGCCGCGGGGCGCGGGTGACCGAGCCTCAACCGTGAGCCGGCTGCGGACCGTTCACTCCGCGGCGTCCTCCGCAGGCGTCGTGCGCGGCGTGTGCCGCGCGGCCGCCGCCAGGTACTCCGGCTCGGGATGCATCGCCGCGGCGAGCCGCAGGTGCGGCGCGGCCTCCGCGTCCCGGCCCGCCCGCTCCAGCGTGCGGCCCAGCGCGTGGTGGGCGAAGTAGTCGGTCGGGTCCAGCTCGACGATCCGCCGGAACATCTCCTCCGCGGGACGGAACTGCGCGGAGTGGAAGTAGGCGCGGGCGGCGAGCTGCAGGACGGACAGGTTGTCGCGCTCCTCGTCGAGGGCCGGCTCGATCAGGATCAGCGCGCCCAGCGGGTCGCGGGCGTCCAGGAGATCCTGGGCCCAGCGGAAGTTCTCGACGGTCATGACCTCCATGGCCATGGGGCGGCTCCTTTCGCCGGTGTGCTCATCGTGGACATGCCCGTCAACAGGGCGGGGGAACCGGGCATTCCCGGGAATGATTGAGCTTTCAACCATGTTGTCGACGGCGAACCGCACCACCAGGAGAGAAGAGGAGGCGGACCCCGTGCCCGCGATCACCGTCGAGAACCTGCTGGTCCTGCCCCGCATCGCCGCCCCCGCGGCCGGTCCCGGCACCGACCGCCCCGTGCAGCGGGTGGTCACCGCGCAGCGCCACCTGGAGGGCGCGGGCTTCGAGGTCCGCCGCCCCTTTCCCGGCATCGGGATGTACCAGGCCGACCCGTTCCTGCTGCTCGACCACATGGGGCCGGTCCGCCACGAGCCGCACGAGGCGAAGGGCGCCCCCTGGCACCCGCACCGCGGCTTCGAGACCGTCACCTACATGCTCGACGGCGAGATGGTGCACCACGACTCCAACGGCGGGGGCGGGCGCATCTCCGACGGCGCGACGCAGTGGATGACGGCCGGCTCCGGCATCCTCCACGACGAGGTGCCCAGCGAGGAGATCGTCGCCAACGGCGGCTGGTTCCACGGCGTCCAGCTGTGGGTCAACCTGCCCCGCTCGCTGAAGTGGACCGCGCCGCGCTACCAGGAGATCGACGGCGGCGCGCTGCGGCTGCTCACCTCCGAGGACGGCGGCGCCCTGGTGCGCGTCATCGCCGGCGAGCTCGGCGGGCACGCCGGGCCGGGGTCGACGTACACGCCGATCACCTACGCGCACGCCTCCGTCGAGCCGGGCGCCCGGCTGCGGGTGCCGTGGCAGCCCGACTTCACCGCCATGGCGTACGTCCTGGAGGGCGCGGGCACGGCCGGCGCCGAGCGGCGTCCGGTGGAGGCCGGGCAGCTCGCCTTCTTCGGCCCCGGCGGCTCGGCGCTCACCGTCCAGGCCGCCCCCGAGGCGGAGCAGCGCGGCCGCGGCCGCACCGGGAAGCTGGAGGTGCTGCTGCTCGGAGGGCTCCCCATCAAGGAGCCGGTCGCCCGCTACGGCCCGTTTGTGATGAACACCCGTCAGGAGATCATCCAGGCCGCCGAGGACTTTGAGGCCGGCCGGATGGGCACCGTTCCCGCGGTGCACCTGGGCGACGGCGGCGGCGCCGCCTGAGCCGGGCGGCGCAAGCCGCCCTACGCCAGCGCCGCCCCGTCCCGGCCGAGGGAGACGAGGCGGCTGACGGCGCGCAGGTACTTCTTGCGGTAGCCGCCGGCCAGCATCTCCTCGGTGAACAGGCGGTCGAACGGCACGCCCGAGGCAATCACCGGCAGTTCGCGGTCGTACATCCGGTCGGCGAGCACCACCATCCGGAGCGCGGTCGCCTGGTCGGTGATCGTCTCCACCCCGCGCAGCCCGACGGCCGAGGTGTCCGCCAGCAGCGCGCCGTAGCGGCTGGGGTGGACGGCGGCGAGGTGGGCGAGGAGCACGGGGAAGTCGTCGAGGCTGGCGCCCGGGTGCGCGTCCGCGGTCTTGGCGACGGCCTCGTCCGCGAGCGGTGCGGGCGCGTCGGGCAGACCGCGGTGCCGGTAGTCCTGGCCGTCGATCCGCAGCGTGGTGAAGCGGGCGGCCAGCCCCTGTATCTCCCGCAGGAAGTCGGCGGCGGCGAAGCGGCCCTCGCCGAGCTTGTCGGGGAGGGTGTTGGAGGTCGCGGCGAGGTGGACGCCGGCCTCGGCGAGGCGGGTGAGGAGCGTCGAGACGAGCACGGTGTCGCCGGGGTCGTCGAGCTCGAACTCGTCGATGCACAGCAGCTTGCGCTGCGAGAGCTCGGCGACGGCCTGCTGGAAGCCGAGCGCGCCGACCAGGTTGGTCAGCTCCACGAAGGTGCCGAAGCTCTTCTGCGCGGCCGGCACGGGGACGGCGTGCCAGAGCGAGGCGAGCAGGTGCGTCTTGCCGACGCCGTAGCCGCCGTCGAGGTAGACGCCCTGGCCCGCGGCCGGGGCCTTGGGCCGGCCGCGGAAGAGGCGGCGCCGGCCGGCGGCGCCGGACGCGGTGGCCCCGCTGGTGACCGCCGCCGCGAAGGCGCGCAGGTGGGCGACCGCGGCGGACTGGGAGGGCTGGGTCGCATCGGGGATGTAGGTGTCGAACCGGACGTCGTTGAAGCGGGGCGGCGGGACCATCTCCGCGACGAGCTGCGCGGGCGTGACGGTGGGACGGCGTTCGGCGAGTGCGTGGGACACGCCAACAAGGTTACGGCCCGTCCGGCGCCGGGTTCGCCGCCGGTGGCCACGCCCGGGCGCAGGGCGCGGCGGCGGGCCCGGAGCACCGCGCGCCGCGTGGAAGACTGGCGGGCATGCGCCGCCTGTACCCCGTCACCAGCGAGAACGCTGACGACGAGCTGGACACCCTCCCCGGCCTCGCCGCCGCGTACCCCTACCCCGACGCCGCCACCGCGTGGGTGCGCGTCAGTATGGTGCAGACACTGGACGGCGCCGCCCACTTCGAGGGCCTCTCGCAGCCCATCTCCAGCAAGGCGGACATGCGCGTCTTCGGGGTGCTCCGGGCGCTCGCGGACGTCGTCGTCGCCGGCGCCGAGACCGTCCGCGGCGAGGGCTACCGCCCCGCCCGCGCCCGCCCGGCGTTCGCCGCGGCGCGGGCCGCCGCCGGGCAGGGGCCCGCCGCGGCGATCGCGGTCGTCAGTTCGCGTCTCGATCTGGATTTCGACGCACCCCTGTTCGCCGCGGCCGTCACGCCGACCCTGGTGCTGACCGGATCGGCGGCCCCGGAGAAGGCCCGGCGGCGCGCCGAGGACGCCGGCGGAGTGGTGATCACCGTCACGGAGAACGCCCGGCTGACGCCCGCGGAGATCACCGGCGCGCTCGCCGCCCGCGGGCTGAACCGGATTCAGCTGGAGGGCGGGCCGCGGCTGTTGGGCCAGTTCACGGCCGCGGACGCGGTGGACGAGATGTGCCTGACGCTGTCGCCGACGCTCACCGCGGGCGGCGCCGAGCGGATCGCGCACGGGCCGTCGGTGGACGCGCCGCACCGGATGCGGCTCGCCGGCCTGCTGGAGCAGGACGGGTTTCTCTTCTCCCGCTACCTGCGTGATCGGACCGGCTCCACGGCTCCCGCATCGAACGTCTGACCAGCACGGGGGATCCGTCGCGTGTGATCTTGTCCGCCGGGGCAGGATGAGCGTGTGCCGACGTCGATTCTGTTGATCGAGAGACCCCTGGACGACAAGGACGTGGAGACGGTCGCCGCGCTGCACCCGGGTGCACCGGCGGCCGCGACCCCCCACCGCGAGACCCCGGGTTCCGCGTCCCCGGATCCGTATGAGGAAACGGTTCTGCTGATCGTGCTGATGCAGCCCCCCGGGGCCCAGGTCCGGCTGCTGCGGCAGCTGGACGACTCGGTGGCCGGGGCGGTGGCGGACGCCGCCCCCGCCGGGGGCGCCGCCGCGCGCGGGCTCGCCGACACCCTGGACCGGCTGCGCGCCGCCGGCTGCCGCGCCGACGGGTGGGAGGTGGACGGCGCGGACCCGCTGGCCACGCTTCGCGCGGCGGTGCGCGACCACCGCGCCGAGGAGGTCCTGGTGATCACCGAGCCGGGGCTGGTCGCGAAGTTCTTCCACCACGACTGGGCCTCCCGGGCCCGCCGCCGGGTCGGCGTCCCGGCCCTCAGGCTGTACGCCCATGCCGACGCGGCGGCCGGCTGACCGCGCCGAACAACCATGCAGGATCGTTTCAGCAGTGCGGGCGGGGTCCCCGGACGCCCCGCCCCGTAGGGCAGAATCGTCCTCGTCCGCACGCCGAGGGACGACTGCCAGACCGCCGATCGCCGACCGCCGAGGAGCACAGATGCCCGACGCCGCCCCGAACCCCGCCGACGCCGACGTCCCGGAGGGGCTGGCCCGGCCGCACTTCATCGGCATCGGCGGGGCCGGCATGTCCGGCCTGGCCAAGATCCTGGTGCTGCGCGGCGCCCGGGTCTCCGGCAGCGACGCCAAGGAGTCCACCGCCGTGCTGGCGCTGCGTCAGCTGGGCGCGGACGTCGCGGTCGGCCACGACGCCGCCAACCTGCCGGCCGACGCCGACGGGCTGGTGCTCAGCAGCGCCATCCGCGAGGACAACCCCGAGCTGGTCGAGGCGCGCCGCCGCGGCCTGCCCGTCCGGCACCGCTCGGACGTGCTCGCCGCGCTGATGGGCGGGCGCCGCGGGCTCGCCGTCGCCGGCACCCACGGCAAGACGGGCACCACCAGCATGCTCGCCGTCGCCCTCACCGGGCTGGGCCTCGACCCGTCCTTCGCGATCGGCGGCGACCTCAACGAGCCGGGCAGCAACGGCCACCACGGCCAGGGCGAGATCTTCGTCGCCGAGGCGGACGAGTCCGACCGCAGCTTCCACAAGTACGCGCCCGAGGCGGCGATCGTCCTCAACGTGGAGCTGGACCACCACGCCAACTACGCCTCCCTGGAAGAGGTGTACGAGTCGTTCGAGAAGTTCGTCGACCGCATCGTCCCCGGCGGCACCCTGGTGGTCTCCGCGGACGACCCGGGCGCCCGGGAGCTGACCAGCCGGGTCCGCGGCCGCGCCGGCCTCCACGTGGTCACCTTCGGCAAGGCCGAGGACGCCGACGTCCGGCTGCTCTCGGTGGACGCGCACGGCATGGCCAGCGAGGTCTCCGCCGAGCTGGACGGGCAGCGGGTCGACTTCACGGTCGCCGTCCCCGGCCGGCACAACGCCTCCAACGCGACGGCCGCGCTCGCCGCGGCGGTGGCGCTGGGCCTGCCCGCCGAGCAGACCGCCAAGGCGCTGGGCTCCTACCAGGGGGCCCGGCGCCGGCTGCAGCCCAAGGGCACCGCGGCCGGCGTCCAGGTGATCGACTCCTATGCCCACCACCCCACCGAGATCGCCGCCGACATCGCGGCGATCCGCGACAACGCGGCCGGCGGGCGCGTCGTGGTGGTCTACCAGCCGCACCTGTTCAGCCGTACGCAGCAGCTGGGCGCGGAGATGGGGCGCGCCCTGGCGGCGGCCGACATCGCCGTGGTGCTGGACATCTACCCGGCCCGCGAGGACCCGGTCCCCGGCGTGACCAGCGCGATCGTCTCCGACGCGGCCCGCGCCGAGGGCGGCGCCGAGGTCGTCGAGGAGCACAGCATGGCCGCGGTGGCCGACCGGATCGCCGCGGTTGCCCGCCCGGGGGACCTGGTGCTCACCATGGGTGCGGGCGATGTGACCTTCCTCGGGCCGGAGATCCTGGCCGCGCTGGAGGCCTGAGGCCCGCCAGGCGGGATGAGCGGACCCGCTCGAAGCGTTGGGAGAGACATGAGCGACTACCGGGTGAACAAGACCGAGGGCGAGTGGCGCGAGGAGCTGAGCCCCGAGGAGTTCCATGTGCTCCGGGAGGCCGGCACCGAGCGGCCGTTCACCGGCGAGTACACGGACACCACGACGGAGGGCGTCTACGCCTGCCGGGCGTGCGGGGCGGAGCTGTTCCGCTCCGACCAGAAGTTCTCCTCGCACTGCGGATGGCCCAGCTTCTTCGACGCGCGCGACACGGAGGCCGTCGAGCTGATCGAGGACCGCTCGCTCGGGATGGTGCGGACCGAGGTGCGCTGCCGCAACTGCGGCTCGCACCTCGGCCACCTCTTCGAGGGCGAGGGCTATCCCACGCCCACCGATCAGCGGTACTGCATCAACTCCGTCTCGCTGACGCTGGAGCCGGCCGGCGGCGAGTGACCGCCGGCCCCGCTCACCCCGGGGGCCGCGGGTACTCGATGGCCGGGACCGGCTTGCAGGCCGGCTAGTTGCCGTTCCCCGAGGTGACGTCGTGCTTGGACGGCAGCTGCTTGGCGGGCAGCTGCTGCTTGGCGGTGCCGATCGGCGTCCAACTGCTGGGCGCGGGCGAGCCCGGCGGGGGTGAGCTCCGCGTCGGGCGGCATGCCGCCGTCCGCCCGGACCACCACCGGGCCCCGCTCCCGGAGGGTGGTGACGACGGCGGCCACGCCGAGCGCGGCCGCGCCGCTCAGCCGCGCGGCAGGCGGAGCACCATCAGGGAGCGCTGCGCGCGGGCCAGGGTGGTGCCGGGGGAGACCATCCGGGGCGCGGAGCCGCCGTCCGGGTCGGCGGTGTCCACCTCGACCTGCCACCACGGCTCCCCGCCGCCGTTCGCCTCCGGGCCGGTGGGGACCTCGAAGCGGACCTCGCGCGGCTCGGCGTTGAAGAGCAGCAGGAAGGAGTCGTCGGTGATCGCCGTGCCCCGCTCGTCCGGCTCGGATATCGCGTCCCCGTTGAGGAAGACGGTGAGGGAGCGGGCCGTCGCGTCCCGCCAGTCCTCGTCCGTCATCTCCTCGCCCTGGGGGGTGAACCAGGCGATGTCGGACAGCTCGTCGTGGGTGCCCTCCTTGGGGCGCCCGTGGAAGAACCGGCGGCGCCGGAAGACCGGGTGCTCGGAGCGCAGCCGGGTCATCGCGCGGGTGAAGGCGAGCAGATCCTGCGCCTCCTCGGCGGTGAGGTCGGGCGTCGCCTCCGGCTCCTGCTCGGCGCCTTCCCGCGGCCAGTGCATCCAGGCCAGCGGGGAGTCCTGGCAGTAGGCGTTGTTGTTGCCGCGCTGGCTGCGGCCGAACTCGTCGCCGTGCGAGAGCATCGGCACGCCCTGGCTGAGCAGCAGCGTGGCGAGGAAGTTGCGCTGCTGGCGCAGGCGCAGCGCGCGCACCTCGGCGTCGTCCGTCCCGCCCTCGGCGCCGCAGTTCCAGGAGCGGTTGTCGTCGGTGCCGTCCCGGTTGTCCTCCTGGTTGTCCTCGTTGTGCTTGCCGTTGTAGGAGACCAGGTCGCGCAGGGTGAAGCCGTCGTGGCAGGTGACGAAGTTGACGGAGGCGAGCGGGCGGCGGCCGTTGTCCTCGTAGAGGTCGGAGGAGCCGGTGAGCCGGGAGGCGAACTCGCCGAGCGAGGCCGGCTCGCCCCGCCACAGGTCGCGGACGGTGTCGCGGTACTTGCCGTTCCACTCCGTCCACAGCGGCGGGAAGTTGCCCACCTGGTAGCCGCCCTCGCCGACGTCCCACGGCTCGGCGATCAGCTTCACCTGGGAGACCACCGGGTCCTGCTGCACCAGGTCGAAGAACGAGGAGAGCCGGTCGACTTCGTGGAACTGCCGGGCCAGGGTGGCCGCCAGGTCGAAGCGGAAGCCGTCGACGTGCATCTCGGTGACCCAGTAGCGCAGCGAATCCATGATCATCTGGAGCACGTGCGGGCTCCGCATCAGCAGCGAGTTCCCGGTGCCCGTGGTGTCGGTGTAGTAGCGCGGGTCGTCCGCCAGCCGGTAGTACGACGGGTTGTCGATGCCCTTGAAGGAGAGCGTCGGCCCCAGGTGGTTGCCCTCGGCGGTGTGGTTGTAGACCACGTCGAGGATCACCTCGATGCCGTTCGCGTGCAGCTCCTTCACCATCGACTTGAACTCCTGCACCTGCTGGCCCAGATCGCCCTGCGAGGAGTACGCGCCGTGCGGCGCGAAGAAGCCGAGGGTGTTGTAGCCCCAGTAGTTGGCGAGGCCGAGGTCGACCAGCCGGTGGTCGTCGACGAACTGGTGCACCGGCATCAGCTCCACCGCCGTCGCGCCCAGCTCCTTCAGGTGCCGGACGACCGCGGGGTGCGCCAGCCCCGCGTAGCTGCCGCGGATCTCCGGGGGCAGCTCGGGGTGGGCGTGCGTCAGGCCCTTGACGTGCGCCTCGTAGAGGACGGTGTCGTGGTAGGCGTGCCGCGGCGGGCGGTCGTCGCCCCAGTCGAAGTACGGGTTCACCACCACCGAGGCCGGCGTGTACGGCGCCGAGTCGAGGTCGTTGCGCGACTCCGGGTCGCCGAACTTGTAGCCGTACAGCGCCTCGTTCCAGCGCACCCGTCCGGACGTCGCCTTCGCGTACGGGTCGAGGAGCAGCTTCGCCGGGTTGCAGCGCACCCCCCGGGACGGCTCGTACGGGCCGTCCACCCGGAAGCCGTAGCGCCGGCCCGGCTGCACGCCCGGCAGGTAGACATGGTGGACGAAGCCGTCCGTCTCGCGCAGCTCCACGGTGGTCTCGTCGAGGGTGCCGCGCTCGGCGTCGCCCTCCAGAAGGCACAGCTCGACGCGCTCCGCCACCTCCGAGAACACCGCGAAGTTGGTGCCCGCCCCGTCGAACGACGCACCCAGGGGATACGCGCTCCCCGGCCAGACCTGCATGCTGCTCCCGAGTGCTCCGTGCCGGCTTCTCCGGTCCCGAACTCTTGGCAAACATGGGCATTGTCGTCCGGACCCGCGCCACGGGGTGCCGCTTCCCGGGGACTTCGCCCCGATGAGGGGATACTTCTGGTGTATCGGTGGGTAGTTGAGTGGGCGTCGCGACGGTAAACGTTCCGCGGGGAGGCCCGTGGGCACGGGGCGAGGGAGAGGCATGGGAGGGCTGCGGTGAGGGGCCCGGCAGAGACCAGGGAGGGCGGCACCGGCCGCCTGGCGCGCCCGCCCGCCCCCCGGCGGCCCCTGGACGGCTTCGACGCCGACAGCGGGCTGGAGGCGGACGCCGGAGTGCTCGCGCCGACCGGCGCGCTCCGGCTGCCCGTCCCCGGCGACATCGCCCCGGTGGTGCTCCCGGCCGAGCCGGTGGAGCCCGACCCCGAGCTGGACTGGGGCCACGCCGACTGGGCGGAGGCCCGCACCCGGGTCCGCCGGGCCGGCCGCGCCTACGTCTGGCTCAACCTCGTCGAGCAGCGGCTGCGCAGCGTCACCGGGGCCGTGCTGCGTCCCGTCTACGAGCCGGTGCACGGCGCCGAGGGCTGGGTGGTGGCGGCGATGGGCCCGGCCGGCCGCGAGGGCGTGCAGCGGGCCGCCGCGGTGCGGGACGTCTCGCGCCGCAAGGGCTACCTCCTCGACCCGGACGACGACGACCTGCTGGTCTTCCTGACACTCCCGCAGCTGCGGGAGCTGATCGTCACGCACTGGCCGTGCTTCGAGCCGTGGCTGGGCGGCGAGGGCGGCCGCCGCGAACTGGAGCTGCTCCTCGACGAGCTGGAGACCGCCCGGCACGTGGTGAACCGCAACCGGGCGCTCACCGAGAACGTCCTGGAGCGCACCGAGCAGGCCGCCCAGCGGCTGCTGTCGCTGCTGGACAGCGGGGCGCGGCACGCGGGCGTGCAGCGGGTGCCGGTGGACGTCCTGGAGGAGATCGTCGGCGACCGCTACGCGGACGTCATCGGCGTCCACCCGGACCGGGTCTCGCTCCAGCGCGACCTGCCCGCCGAGGACCTCTTCGACGGGGCGGCGCGGCTGGACGCCATGGGCATCGCGCTCAACCTGCTGGGGCAGTCCTTCACCGGCCGGCGGCTGGCCCGCCTCGCCCACGAGGGCTGCCGGCTGCGGCTGCTCTTCCTCAACCCGGCGAGCAGCGCGGTGCGGCGGCGCGAGCGCGAGCTGGGGCTGGGCCGCGGCGAGCTGAGCCGGCAGATCGAGACCAACATCATGCAGGTGCGGCGGGTGCGGGCGCGGCTGGAGCGCGAGGCGCACGGCGGCGCGGACGGGGACGGCGACGGCGCCGGCCGCGTCGAGATCCGGGTCTTCGACGAGACGCCGCGCTGCACCGCCTACCTGGTCGACGGGCACAGCCCGGACGGGCTCGCGGTGGTGCAGCCGTACCTGCGGCGGGCCCGCGGCATGGAGTCGCCGGTGCTGCTGCTGCGCAACCGGGACGCCGAGCGCGGCGCGGAGCACGGGCTCTTCGACGTCTACCGCGAGGAGTTCGACGGCTGCTGGCAGGACTCCCGCCCGGTCTCCTGAGGAGACTGCGGCCGCAGTGCGTCCTGGTACTGGTGGGGCCTGGTGCGACGGGTGGGAATCCGGTTTCCTGAGAGGCTGCTGCGACCCCGGCCGGGATGTCCGAGGCGCAGGACATGATGGTTTCCCAAGGGCACCCCGGCGGCGCGCGCGCCGCGGCCGCGGCTGCCGGCGCTTCGAGAACGGGGAGAGGACTGCATGGGTTCCCAGAGCTGGCACCGGGGTCTGCTGGTCGGGTTCGATCTGGAGACGACCGGCACCGATCCGGCCGAGGCGCGGATCGTCTCCGCGGCCGTCGTCGAGGTCAAGGCCGGCGAGACCGCTTCGCGCCGCGAGTGGCTGGTCGACCCCGGAGTGCCCATCCCGGCCGACGCGGCCCGCATCCACGGCATCACCGACGACCGCGCCCGCGCCGCGGGTCACCCGCCGGCGGCGGTCCTGGAGGAGCTGGCCCAGCTGATCGCCGCGCACTGGTCCGAGGGCACCCCGGTGGTGGCCTTCAACGCGGTCTTCGATCTGACGCTGCTCTCCGCGGAGTTGGCCCGCCATGGGCTGGCGTCCCTGGAGGAGCGGCGCGCCGGCCGGCCCGTCGGCCCCGTCCTCGACCCGATGACGATCGACCGCGCGGTCGACAAGTACCGCCGCGGCTCGCGGACGCTGACGGCCTGCTGCAAGGAGTACGGCGTCGCCCTCGACCACGCGCACGCCGCGGGCGCCGACGCGCTCGCCGCCGTCCTGCTGCTGGAGGCGATCGCCGAACGGCACGGCGGGGTGGCCGAGTTGACGGCCGAGCAGCTCCACGAGCAGCAGGTCGACTGGTACGCCGAATGGGCCCGCGGCTACCAGGAGTGGCTGCGCCGCGGCAAGGCGCCGGACGCGGTGGTCGACGCCTCCTGGCCGCTCAGGCCTGCCCCCACGGGGGCGGGGGCGGCATAGCGCCGGGCGCCTGCGGCTGAGCGGCTTGGACGCGCGCCATGGCGCCGCCCAGGTCCGCGGTGATGCGGTGCACGGCGAACGCGGCGAGGCCGGCGGCGGCGAGTTCCACCGCGCCGACCGCGACGGCCAGGCCGGTCGGCGGGGCGATCGAGCGCATCAGGTAGTCCTGGACGAGCTGCGGGTCGTCCATCGCGTGGGCGTGGGCGAGCTGCACCATCGCCCGCACCATCTGCACCACCATGGTGATGCCCAGCGCCCAGCCCATCACGACCGACGCGAGCCACGCCGCCCACCAGGAGTTGACGATCCCCCTGCCGGGCCCCTGGCGGGTGCCGTGCGCCGCGGCGTGGATGTCGTGGGCCACCTGGAGCGGCATCCACAGGTTGGCCACCGGGATGAACCAGGCGCCTATCGCCCACCCCGGCCTGCGGCGCTGCAGCCCCGGCGCGAGGTACTCGGCGACGTTGCGGACCTGGTGGAACCAGACCAGGAACAGCACGATGCACGCCATCGGCACCATGCCGGTGATGCCGGTGAACGCCTGGACCCGCACGGAGTAGGCGCCGTCCGCCGTGTACATGTGGGGGTGCATCGTCAGCACGTTCACCGCGGAGAGCACCCCCGAGGCCAGCAGCCCGGCGAGCACCGCCTTGGACATGCCGCCGGGCACGCCGGGCACGGCCCGCACCGGGTAGCCGGGCGGGAGCGGCTGGGGCGCGAACGGCTGCTGGGGCGGGGTCGGTTGCACGGCTCACCTCGTGGATCGCGCAGTGGGACGGAGATGCGCGATGGTAACCGGATTCCCGGGGCGGAGGCGACCGTTCAGACAACGCGCGACGACCCCGCGCCACCCGGCCGAAGCGGAACGCGAAGGACGCGTAGCCTGGGGATCATGTCCACGTCCGAGACGGTTTTTGATGAGGCGCGGGCCCGCGCCGTGCTGGGGCGGGCCGCGGAGCGGATCGGCCTGCCGGCCGAGGGGCGGCTCGCCGCGCTCTCCGAGAACGCGGTGTTCGAGCTGGACGGCGCGCCCGTTGTCGCCAAGGTGGCGCGGGAGGCGGCCGTCCTGGAGCGCGCGGACCGCTCCCTCAAGGTCGCCGCCTGGCTCGCCGCCCACGGCGTCCCGGCGGTGCGCCCCGCGGACGGCGTCCCCGCCGAGGCGCTGCTGGTGGACGGACACCCCGTCACCTTCTGGGCGCGGCTGCCCGAGGCCGTGCGGCCCGCCGGGCCGGCCGACCTGGCGCCGCTGCTGCGCGGGGTGCACGCGCTCGGCGCGCCCGAGGGCCTCGGCCTGCCGCCGCGCGAGCTGCTGGGCAATGTGGACCGCTGGCTCGACCAGGCGACCGGTCACATCGACCCCGCCGACGCCGAGTTCCTGCGCCGCCGCCGCGACGAGATCCAGGAGAAGCTGCCCGCGCTGCGGCCGGTGCTGCCGCCCGGCCCGATCCACGGCGACGCGCTGCCCCGCAACGTCCACGTCGGGCCGGACGGGCCGCTCCTGATCGACCTGGAGACCTTCGCGGACGACCTGCGCGAGCACGACCTGGTGGTGCTCCAGCTCAGCCACGACCGCTACGGCCTCGACCACGGCCGGTACCGGGCCTTCGTGGACGGCTACGGCTTCGACGTCGCCGAGTGGGAGGGCGCCGTGGTGCTGCGCGGCGCGCGGGAGACCGCGAGCGCGGCGTGGGTGGCGCAGCAGGCGGCGGTGAAGCCGTCGGCGCGGGCGGAGTTCGCGCATCGCGTGGCGTCCCTGCGCTCCGGCGACGCGACGGTGCGGTGGAACGCGTTCTGAGCCCGCTCGGCCCGCCGTGTCGGACCCCGGTGATCGCCGGATGTCCGGTTAGCGTGGGAGTGTGCAGCAAACGCGCCGTATCGCCTGGATTGCGCGCCCGGCCAAGTCCCTCGCCGTCGGCGCCGGGTGGGGGCTCGCCTGCTTCCTGCTCGCCGCGCTCACCGGCGCGGTCTTCCACCACCGCGCCGTCGGATCGCTGCCCAACGCGGTCTGCGGCCTCGGCGGATTCGTTCTGACCGGGGCCATCGCCCTCTACGCCGACACCCTGCGCTCCCGCCGCGCCGCGCCCGCGTCCGCCGCCTCCGGGACGACGGGCACCGGGCCGACGGGCACCGGGACCGGCACCGACGAGCCCGTGATGGCGGCGACCGGCCGCGAGGAGTAGGCCCGCGCCGCCGCCAGCGACGCCAGCTCCGGCGCGTCGCCCAGCACCTGGGCCACCGTCAGCCCCAGCCCCCGCTCGGCGCACGCCGCGCGCGCCGCGTCGGCGAGGCGGTCCGGCAGCAGCCCCGGCGCGATGACGTAGCGCGCCAGCGCGATCCGCCGCGCCCCGGCCGCCCGCAGCAGCTCCACCGCCTCGGTGACGCTCGCCGGCGCCTGCCCGGCCGCCGCCGTCGCCACCGGCCCGGCGACCCCGTGCAGCCCCGCCGCCAGATCGCGGACGGCCGCCACCGCTCCCGGGTCCGAGGAGCCGGCCCAGCCCAGCAGCAGCCCGGTCGAGCGGTCGCCCGCCGAACCCGCCCCGGCCTCGGCGAGCCGCCGGCGCAGCGCCGCGCCGAGCAGCGGGCTCGGCCCCAGCACGGGCGCCTGCCGCAGCGTCAGCCCGGGGTGGCGGACGGCGCTCTCGCGCAGCAGCGCCGGCAGGTCCACCTTGGCGTGGTAGGCGTTGCCGAGGAGCAGGGGGACGGCGGTCACCTCGGACGCGCCCTCGGCGGCCAGCCGGTCCACCGCGGCGCCCACCGTCGGCGCGTTGTGGTCGAGGAAGGCGAACGCCACCCGTGCGCCGGGGGCGTGCGCCCGCAGCCGCGCCGTCAGCGCGCGGACGGTGGCGGCGTGCCGGGGGTCCCGGCTGCCGTGGGCGACCGCGAGCAGCGCCGTGCCCCCCGCCGTCATGCGGTGGCCATGGCGGCGGTGCGGGTGGTGCCGTCGGCGGGGTCGATGAGCAGGAACGCGCCGGTGCGGCGGTTGACCGCGTAGGCGTCGACCGGCAGCGGCTCGGCGGTGCGCACGGTGAGCGGCGCGATGTCGTTGAGTGCCAACTCGCCGCTGTCGGTGCCGATGTGCGTGACGATCCCGCGGACGGTGCGGGTGCCGTGCTGCACCAGGACCTTCTCGCGGAGGCGGAGCGGTGTCTGGTGGAGGTGGCAGGCGGTGGCGGTCAGCTCCTTCGCGGGGGCCGGGGCGCCGGGAGTGGGGGCGATGAGGTCGCCGCGGGCGATGTCGATCTCGTCGGCGAGGCGGACGGTGATCGACTGGCCCTCGCGGGCGGTCTCGGCCGGCTCGCCGAGGATGTCGATGCCGGCGATGGTGGACGTCGCCCCGGAGGGGAGGACGGTGACGGCCTGGCCGGTGGTCAGGGTGCCGGATTCCAGGCGTCCGGCGTAGCCGCGGTAGTCGCTGCCCTGGGGGCGGATGACGTATTGGATGGGCAGCCGGGCGGGGGCGGCGAGTTCG
>NZ_MLCF01000145.1 GCF_001879105.1 Mangrovactinospora gilvigrisea
TTCCTCCTCCCCCCTCCCCACCCTCTCCCCCGCGGACGTCGACGCCGCCGTGCGGCAGCACGCCGCCGACCTGGACGCCGCGGGCCGGCTCGCCGGCAAGCGCGTGCTCGTCCTGGTGCCGGACGACACCCGCAGCGGCCCGCTGCCCGCGCTGCTGCGCGCCGTCCGGGACGCCTTCGTGCCGCGCGCCGCCGCCGTCGACGTGCTGATCGCGCTCGGCACCCACCCGCCGATGCCGCCCGAGCGGATCGATCGGCACACCGGGATGACGGAGGCCGAGCGGGCCCCCATGCGGGTCTTCAACCACGAGTGGGAGCGCCCCGAGACGTTCGCCTCGCTGGGCACCGTCACCGCCGACGAGGTCGCCGAGATCAGCGGCGGGCTGCTGCGCGAGGACGTCGAGGTGCGGCTCAACCGGATGGTCGTCGACTACGACCACGTGCTGGTGCTGGGCCCGGTCTTCCCGCACGAGGTGGTCGGCTTCTCCGGCGGCAACAAGTACTTCTTCCCCGGGGTGAGCGCCCGCGAGGTCATCGACGTCTCGCACTGGCTGGGCGCGCTGATCACCTCCTACGAGATCATCGGGACGCTGGGCACCACGCCCGTCCGCGCCCTGATCAACAAGGCCGCCTCGCTGATCCCCTCGGACCGCTCGGCGCTCTGCTACGTGGTCTCGCCGAAGGACCCGACGACCCTGCACGGCGTCTTCGGCGGCGGCATCGAGGAGGCCTGGGAGCGGGCCGCGGAGCTCTCCTCGCGGATCCATGTCGCCTATGTGGACCGCCCGTTCGACACCGTGCTCTCCGTGGTGCCGGCGATGTACGACGAGATCTGGGTGGGCGCCAAGGGCGTCTACAAGCTGGAGCCGGTGGTCGCCGACGGCGGTGAGATCATCCTCTACGCCCCGCACATCACCGAGTTCTCCGAGGTCCACGGCGAATGGATCAAGAAGATCGGGTTCCATGTGCGGGACTGGTTCCGGCTGCAGCCCGAGAAGTTCGCGGACGTGCCGCGCGGGGTGATGGCCCACTCCACGCATGTGCGCGGGGCGGGGACGTACGATCCGGCGACGGGCGAGGAGCGGCCGCGGATCCGGGTGACGCTGGCCACCGGCATCCCCGAGGCGGAGTGCCGGGCGGTCGGTCTCGGCTACCGCGACCCCGCGACCGTCGACGTCGAGTCCTACGCCGGACGCGAGGACGAGGGCGTGCTGCTGGTCCGCAAGGCGGGCGAGACGCTGTACCGACTGCGCAAGGGATGAAGCAGTGGACATAGACGACAAACTGACGGCCCTTCGGACCCGGATCGGGACCGAACCGGCCCTGATCACGGGTTTCTCGGGCGGCGTCGACTCGGCGCTGCTGGCCTACGCGGCGCACCAGGTGCTCGGCGAGAGGGCGGTCGCGGTGACGGCCGTCTCCGCCAGCCTCGCCGCGGCGGAGCGCCGCTCGGCGCGGGAGTTCGCCAAGGCGCACGGGCTGCGGCACGTCGAGGTGACGACGGACGAGGGCGAGCGCCCCGAGTACATCGCCAACGGCGGCGACCGCTGCTTCCACTGCAAGTCGGCGCTCTTCGACGCGGTGACGCCGCTCGCCGGGCTGCTGGGCGCCAAGGTCGCCCTCGGCACCAACCTCGACGACCTGGGCGACCACCGCCCCGGCCAGCGCGCGGCCCGCGAGCGGGGCGCGATCGCCCCGCTGGTGGACGCCGGGTTCAGCAAGGCGGACGTGCGGGCGGCGGCTGCGTCGCTGGGCCTGGAGGTCGCGGAGAAGCCCGCGGCGGCCTGCCTCGCCTCCCGCGTCGCCTACGGCGAGGAGGTGACGCCCGAGGTGCTGGCGCGCATCGAGGCCGCCGAGGAGGCGCTGCACGGCCTCGGCTTCGCCGAGTGCCGGGTCCGCTCGCACGGCGACGGCACGGTGGCGCGCGTCGAGGTGCCGGACGCGGAGATCGAGCGGGCGGCGGTGCTGCGGCACGAGCTGGACGCCGCGATCCGCGCGGCCGGCTTCGCCTTCTGCGCCCTCGACCTGGGCGGCTTCCGCTCGGGCCGGATGAACGTGCTGCTGGGGATGCCGGAGCTGCCGAAGGGACGGGTCTCGTGACGGACCGCCGGACCGGCACGCCCGGCATCGCCGACCTGGGGTTCGCCCAGGTGGACGTCGACCGGGAGGGTCGGCAGGGGCTGCCCGAGGTGGTCTACGGCCCCGGCAAGACTGCCCCGCAGATCACCGCGATCGTCACGAGCCTGCTCGCCGCGAACTCCGGCCCCGTGCTGGTGACCCGGGTGGAGCCGGAGACGGCCGACACGGTGCTGGAGGCCGTGGCGGCGGACGGCGGACGCTACGACGCCGAGGCGCAGCTGCTGGCGTGGCGGCCCGCGCCGGCCGGCGACTTCCGGGTGGTGGTCGCCGCCGCGGGGACGTCCGACTGGCCCGTCGCCGCCGAGGCCGCCGCGGTGGCCTCCGCCGCCGGGCTGGACGTCTCCCGGATCGACGACATCGGTGTCGCCGGCATCCACCGCACCCTCGCCGCCGCGCCCCGCCTCCACGCCGCCGACGCGGTGATCTGCGTCGCCGGCATGGAGGGCGCGCTGGCCAGCGTCATCGGGGGGCTGGTCGCCGCCCCGGTGATCGCCGTCCCCACCTCCACCGGGTACGGCGCCTCCCTGGAGGGCGTCACCGCGCTGCTCGCCATGCTCTCCGCCTGCGCCGCTGGCCTCACCGTGGTCAACATCGACTCCGGCTTCGGCGCCGCCATGGCCGCCCACCGCATCGCCCGCACCCGCAAGGCGTCCTCGTGAACCTGATCTGGCTCAACCCGTTCTCCGGCATCTCCGGCGACATGCTGCTCGGCGCGCTGCTCGACCTGGGCGCCCCGCTGGACGACATCCGCGCCGCCGTCGCCTCCACCGGCCTGACCGGCTGGGAGCTGACCGCCGAGCGGGTCGTCAACGGCGGCATCGCCGCCACCCACGCCCGCACCGCGACCACCGACACCGCGACCCACCGCTCGGCGGCGGCGCTGCTGGAGATGGTCTCGCGCGCCGAGCCGGCGCCGGTCGCGGCCGCGGCCCGACGGGCCGTCACCGCGATCGCCGAGGCCGAGGGCACGCTGCACGACCAGGACCCGGCGACCGTCCACCTGCACGAGATCGGCGGCTGGGACACGGTGATCGACACGGTCGGCGCGGCGGCCGCGCTGCACGCCCTCGGCGGCCCGCGGCTCTCCTCCGCGCCGCCGGCGCTCGGCACCGGGTCCGTCCGGACCCGGCACGGGGTGATGCCGTCGCCCGCGCCCGCCACCATGGCGCTGCTCGCCGCCGCCGGGGCGCCGGCGGTCGGCGCGGACGTCCCCTTCGAGACGGTGACGCCGACCGGGGCCGCGCTGCTCGGCGTGCACGCCGAGCGGTTCGGGCCGATGCCGGCGATGACGCTGCGCCGGATCGGCTACGGCGCCGGGACGAAGGAGTTCCCGGGCCGCGCCAATGTGCTGCCCGCGGTGCTGGGTGACGCCCCGTCGGGGTCGGACGCCGCCCATCTCCCCCAGGAGCTGCTGGAGACCAATGTCGACGACGTCACCGGCGAGGTGCTAGGCCATCTGCTGGGCGTGCTGCTGGCGGCGGGCGCGGCCGACGCGTGGATCACGCCGGTGGTGATGAAGAAGAACCGCCCGGCGCACACCGTCCATGTGCTCGCCGACCCGGGCGCCCCCGCCGACCGCCTCGCCGAGCTGCTGCTCCGCGAGACCGGCAGCCTGGGGCTGCGGCGCTCGCCGCTCACCAAGCTGGCCCTGCCGCGGCGCACCGCCGAGGTGGACGTGCGCGGCCATCGCATCCGCGTCAAGGCGGGCCCGCACGGCGCCAAGCCCGAGCACGACGACGTCGCCGCCGCGGCGGCCGCGCTCGGCGCGCCGCTGCGCGCCGTCGCGGACGAGGCCCGCGCCGCCTTCCACGGCAGCACCACGTTTGACGCCCCGTCAGACTAGACTCGTACGCCCCGGCAGCCGTACCCCTCACCCACCGACTGCCGCGCCGGAGCGACCCTCCGCCCCCGCGGCGGCTCCGGCGTGGCCGCCCGGCCGCGAGGCACCAACTCCGCGCCCCCGCAAGCGGGCCGACCGGGACATGGCCGAAGGTCCACGATTCCGTCACCTACGCGCACCGCACCCCGGACGCCCCGCACCACCCGCCGGCGCCGACCCCGCGGGGGCACCGGCGCCCAACCCAGCACCGCGCCCCCGACTCCGGACAGCCGCCGGAAGCGCCACCCCCGCCGCCATAATCCGCGGCGAAGGCATTGCCGAGGAGCCGCACTTCGCCCCCGCCCACGCGCCGGCACCCCGCACCACAGCCGTCACCGCCGCCCCGCACCGGCGCCCAACCCAGCACCGCGCCCCCGACTCCGGACAGCCGCCGGAAGCGGCCTACCCTGTGCGGCATGATCCGGCATGATCTGCGCCCCGGTGAGGGCGACGTCGAGGAGTTGTACCTCGCCGCCGCCTCGCTGCCGCCGCTCGGCGAGGGCCGGGCGACCGCGCGGCTCTTCGCCGCGCTCTACCGGGAGGCGCTCCAGGACCGCGACGACGTCACCGTGGCCACCGCCGAGGTCGGCGGCGCGCTCGCCGGGCTCGCGTACGGCCACCCGTGGCGCTGGGCCGAGCAGGACGGCGACCCCTGGGCCGGGCAGCTGCGCGCCCGGCTCGGCCCCGACGCCGCCGAGCGGCTCGACGGGGCGTTCGCGCTTCATCTGCTGGTCGTCCACCCCGACCACCAGCGCGGCGGCCTCGGCCGCCGGCTGCTCGCCGCCGCGCTCCCCGAAGGCGCGCCGCGCGCCTGGCTGCTGACCACCGATCGGGACACCCCGGCCAGCCGCCTCTACACCGCCGCGGGCTGGGGGCCGCTGGGCCACGGACCGGACGCGCCCGACGGGCGGCCGGGGCTGGTCATGGTGCTTCCGGCGGCGCCGGAGGGCCGAACGTCTCGGTGAGGGCGCGGTGGAGGGACGGGACGGCGTCACCGGTCGGCGGGGCCGTCCAGGCGGTGTGGCCGTCGGGGCGGATCAACGCGGCGGTGGTGCCCGGGAGTCGGGCCTCCGCCGCGGTGACGCGGCCGGCCCAGCCGTCCACCGGGAGGGCGGCGCCGTCCCGGAGGAGGACCCCGCCGGGGCCGGCGGCGAGGAGGGCGGCCAGCGTGCCGCCGTCCGCGAGGGGGACGTCCGGGGCCATCCGGCCCTCCCAGGGGTGGCCGTGCGGGACGGGGACCGGGTAGCGGATGGCCACCGCGGTGATCGTCTCGGCCAGCGGCCCCGCGGTGGCGTCTTCGGTGGCCAGGTCGGCGAGCAGGTCGCGGACGGCGGTGAGCCCGGGGTCGTCCGCCACGGACGGCTCGGAGAGGCGGGACTGGGCCACCGTGCTGCGCAACAGGCGCTCGCCCGCCGCATGGCGTTCGGCGTGGTAGTCGTCCAGCACCGCGTCAGGAGCGAGGCCGCGGGCCACCAGCCCCAGCCGCCAGCCCAGCGCGAACGCGTCGTCCAGCGCCGCGTTGACGCCGATGGCGCCGGCCGGCGGGTGGATGTGGGCGGCGTCCCCGGCAAGCAGGACGCGGCCCGCGCGCAGCCGCTCGGCGAGCCGCGCGGCGTCGCCGAAGCGGGTGAGCCAGCGGGCCTCGGCGATCTCGACGCGGCGTCCCAGGGCCTCGTCGAGGGCGGACCGGAACTCCTCCAGGGTGACGGCCCCGCCCTCCGGCGCGCCGGGCACCAGGATGCGGAGGTAGCCGGGGCGGGGGATGGCGAAGACCCGGCCGTGCGGTCCGGGCGGCAGTGCGGACGGGTCGGCGAGGACGACGTCCCCGAGCAGGGTGCGGCGGCGCGCGGCCGTCCCGGGGAAGGCGATGCCGGCCGCCTTGCGCACCGTGCTGCGTCCGCCGTCGCAGCCCACCAGCCAGCCGGCGCGCAGTGGTGCGCCGTCCGCGACCGCGACGGCGACGCCGTCGGCGTCCTGGTCGAGGCCGGTGACGCGCCGGCCGCGGACGATCCGGGCGCCCAGCCCCGCCGCCCACGCGGCGAGCACCTCCTCCACCCGCGTCTGCGGTATGCCCAGCACATACGGGTGCCCGCTGCGCATCGCCGCCAGATCGAGCCGCGCGCCGCCGACGAAGACCGTGCTGGGCACCGTCGGCCCCTCGGCGAGCAGCCCCGCCGCGAGTCCGCGGCGGTCGAGCAGCTCCAGGCTGCGGGCGTTGAGGTTGAACCCCCGGCAGTGGCCGGGCGGTTCGGCCTCCCGCTCCAGCACGGTGACGGGGACGCCGGCCCGCGCCAGCTCCCCCGCGACGGCGAGCCCCGCCGGGCCCGCGCCGGCCACCACCACCGCGCTCATCGGTGCCCTCCCGGCCACTCCAGCGTCCCGTCCTCGATCTCGCCGGCGATCCGCTCCGCCCAGGCCAGCTCGGCGGCGGCCATCGCCTGCGCGTACTCGGCCTCGATGACGAAGAGCCGGGGCGCGCCGTGCACCTCCAGCGCGGCGCGGTGCGCGCGCCCGCCCTCCTCGATCCCGGCGCGCAGCGCGGCCGCCCGCTCGCGGAGCGCGGCGGCGGCGCGCACCGGGCCGAGCGCGCCGAGGTAGGAGACCGCGGAGAGGAACTTCGGGTACTCCGCGGCGGGTTGGCGGATCAGCTCGTCGAGCCACGCGGTGAACAGCCGCGCGCCCTCGGCGGTGTGCCGGTAGACGGTGCGGGCCGGGCGCGCGCCGGGCTGCTCGGTGGCGGCGGGCTCGATCCAGCCGTCCCGCCGCAGCGCGCGGACGGTGTCGTAGAGCGAGCCGGTGGTGAGCTTGAAGGCGCGGTCCAGGCCGCGCTCGCGGAGCGCGGCGGCCATGGCGTGCGGATGGAGGGGCCGCTCCAGCAGCAGGCCGAGGACGGCGAGGGCGAGCGGGTTGGCGGGACGCTGGTCCGGCATGGGACTCCCCGGGGGCGCAGAACTTGGATCCGATTGGTCGGATCCAAGTATATGCACGGAGAAGAGGGGGACGGATCCGCCAGGGGGTGCGGACCCGTCCCCGGTCCTCGGGCAGCGGGCTTCGGGCGGGCGTCAGCTCCCGGAGGAGAAGGCCGAGTCGAACGCGCCGGTCGGCGGCACGACCAGGTCCGTCACCCCGCGGATGAACTTCAGCGCGTCGGGCGCGCCGAGCAGCCGCTCCATCCCGCCGTCCTCCCACTCCACGGAGATCGGGCCCTGGTAGTCGATGTGGTTGAGCACCCGGAAGATCGCCTCCCACGGCACCTGGCCGTGGCCGGTGGAGACGAAGTCCCAGCCGCGCCGCGGGTCCCCCCACTCCAGGTGCGAGGAGAGCCGGCCGTTGCGGCCGTTGCCGGTCTGGACCAGCGACTCCTTGCAGTCCACGTGGTAGATCCGGTCCTTGAAGTCCATCAGGAAGCCGACCGGGTCGAGGTCCTGCCAGACGAAGTGCGACGGGTCGAAGTTGAGCCCGAACGCGGGGCGGTGGCCGATGGCCTCCAGGGTGCGGACGGTCGTCCAGTAGTCGTAGGCGATCTCGCTGGGGTGGACCTCGTGCGCGAAGCGGACGCCCACCTCGTCGTAGACGTCGAGGATCGGGTTCCAGCGGTCGGCGAAGTCCTGGTAGCCGCGCTCGATCATGGACGGCGGGACCGGCGGGAACATCGCCACGGTCTTCCAGATCGCCGACCCGGTGAAGCCGATGACCGTGTCGACGCCCAGCTTGGCGGCGGCCCGCGCGGTGTCCTTCATCCGCTCCGCGGCCCGCTGCCGGACGCCCTCGGCCTCGCCGTCGCCCCAGATGTCGGCGGGCAGGATGCCCTGGTGGCGCTCGTCGATCGGGTCGTCGCAGACCGCCTGGCCGACCAGGTGGTTGGAGATCGCGAAGACCTTGAGGCCGTGCTTGTCGAGGATGGCGCGGCGGCCCTCGATGTAGTCGGGCTCGGCGAGGGCGCGGTCGACCTCGAAGTGGTCGCCCCAACAGGCGATCTCGAGGCCGTCGTAGCCCCAGCCGGCGGCCCGCTCGCAGACCTCCTCGAAGGGCAGGTCGGCCCACTGGCCGGTGAAGAGGGTGATGGGACGCGGCATGTGCGGTCTCCTTGGGCGGCTCTGGTTCAGGTCTGCCGGGTTCAGGACGCTTCGGCGATCGGGGTGAAGCGCGAGTCGTTGGCGGCGCTGGACTCGACGGCGGCGAGCACCCGGCCGACGCGCAGGCCGTCGGCGAAGGACGGCTCGGGGTCCGTCCCCTCGCCGATGGCGGTGGCGAAGTCGCGGATCTCGTGGACGAAGGTGTGCTCGTAGCCGAGGCCGTGGCCGGGCGGCCACCAGGCGCCGGCGTAGGGGTGGCCGGGCTCGGTGGCGAGGATGCGGCGGAAGCCGGCGTACTCCGCGTCCTCGGTGTGGTCGTGGAACCACAGCTCGTTCATCGCCTCGAAGTCGAAGGCCAGCGACCCCTTGGAGCCGTTGAGTTCGACGCGCATGGCGTTCTTGCGGCCGGCGGCGAAGCGGGTGGCCTCGAAGGAGCCGATGGCGCCGCCGGAGAAGCGGGCCGTCCACAGCGCGGCGTCGTCGACGGTGACGGGGCCGCGGGCGGCGCCCGCGGAGGCCCCGGCGAGGTCGCTGACGGCGCCGCCGGAGTCGGCGGGCAGCGGGCGCTCCTTGACGAAGGTCTCGGTGAGCGCGGAGACGCCGGAGATCTGCTGGCCCGTCAGGTACTGGGTGGCGTCGATGATGTGGGCGCCGATGTCGCCGAGCGCGCCGGAGCCGGCCCGCTCCTTCTGCAGCCGCCAGCCGAGCGGGGCCTCGGGGTCGGTGATCCAGTCCTGCAGGTAGACGGCGCGGACGTGGCGGATGTCGCCGATCCGGCCGTCGGCGACCATCCGCCGGGCGAGCGCGAGGGCGGGCACCCGGCGGTAGTTGAAGGCGACCATCGACCGGACGCCCCGGGCGCGGGCGGCCTCGGCCGCCTTGACCATGGCCTCGGCCTCGGCGACGGTGTTGGCGAGGGGCTTCTCGCACAGCACGTGCTTGCCGGCTTCCAGGGCGGCGATGGCGATGTCGGCGTGGCTGTCGCCGGGGGTGCAGACGTCGATGACGTCGATGTCATCACGGGCGATGAGGCGTTCGACGTCCGTCTCGACCTCGGCCCAGCCCATCTTGGCGGCGGCGGCCTCGGCGTTGGCGCGGTTGCGCCCGCACAGCACCTGCAGCCGCGGCTCGACGGGCAGGTCGAAGAAGCGCCCGGCGTTGCGCCAGGCCTGGGAGTGGACGGCGCCCATGAAGGCGTATCCGGCGATGCCGACCCGCAGCGGCGGTTTGGCGTTGGCGGGCTCGCTGGTCATGGGCGCGGGGCTCCTCGCAGTCGGTGATCGGCGGACCGCCTCGAACCTAGGCAGCGCGGAGTGACCCGGTCAAGGGTTC
This sequence comes from Mangrovactinospora gilvigrisea, assembly GCF_001879105.1. Lineage (GTDB taxonomy): Bacteria > Actinomycetota > Actinomycetes > Streptomycetales > Streptomycetaceae > Mangrovactinospora > Mangrovactinospora gilvigrisea. The sequence goes on from NZ_MLCF01000145.1 coordinate 9,426, forward strand.
GGCGCGGGCCAACCCGGTGAATTGCTCACCGCGTTGACAAACTTCCGTCGGAGCCCAGCAGCCGATGCCCCCTCAGCAGCGCCTCCACGCGGGCCGGCTGGGCCTCGTCCAGCGCGGAGAGCGGCACGGTGACCGACGGCATCCCGGCTCCCTCGCCGGTCTCCCCTCCGGCCCGCAGCCGGCCCACCGTAGCGGAGGGACGTTCGGCGCGGAGGCCGATCAGGCGGACACCTCCGCCGCCGTCGGGTACGACTCCTGCGCCCCCGCCCGCGTCACCGCCACCGCCCCCACCCGGGCCGCGTACGCCGCCGCCTCGCGGAGCGCCGCGCCCGCGCCCAACCGCCAGGCCAGCGCCGCGGTGAACGCGTCGCCGGCGCCGGTGGTGTCGACGGCGTCGACCTTCACCGAGGGGACGTGCGCCGTCCCGGACGCGTCCGCGACCACCGCGCCGTCCGCGCCCAGCGTCACCACCACCGAGCGGGCGCCCAGCCGGAGCAGCTCCTCGGCGGCGCCGCGGCCCGCCGCGGTCGCGCCGAGCACCCGCGCCTCGTGCTCGTTGAGGACCAGCGGGTCGCACGCCGCCAGCACCTCCCGCGGCAGCTCCCGCGGCGGCGAGGGGTTGAGCACCAGCCGGGGGCCGCCCGGCGCCGCGGCGATCCGGGCCACCTCGGCGACCGTCTCCACCGGGACCTCCAGCAGCGTGGAGACCACCGCCGCGGACCGCAGCAGGTCGGCCGACGCGCGCACGTCCTCCGGCGTCAGCCGGGAGTTGGCGCCGGGCGAGACCACGATGGAGTTGTCCCCGCTGGGGTCGACGGTGATCAGCGCGACGCCGGTCGGCGCCCCGCCGACCCGCAGCGCGGCGGTGTCCACCCCGGCGTCCGTCAGCGACGCGGTGAGCAGCCGGCCGTGGGCGTCGTCGCCGACCCGGCCCACCAGGGCCGTCCGCGCCCCCAACCGGGCCGCGGCGACCGCCTGGTTGGCGCCCTTGCCGCCGGGGTGGACGGCCAGGTCGGAGCCGAGCACCGTCTCCCCCGCGCCGGGCCGCCGCTCCACCCCGACCACCAGGTCGGCGTTGGCCGAGCCGACCACGACCAGATCGTGGGTCACACCTGCACCGCTCACCGCGTCAACTCCCGCTCTCTCGCTCGCGCCGCTCTGCGCCGTCGTCGCACCGCCGGACGTTCCCCAGCCTGCCCGTCCCGCCGCCCCGGGCGCCGCCCGGCTCGCCGCAGGAGGCGCGGGCGACCAGGCGCGCGTCCAGCGTCACCGACGCGGCGGGCCGCCCCTCGATGCGGTCGGCGAGCGCCCGCACCGCCGCCCGGCCCAGCTCCGCGGTGGGCTGGGCGATCGCGGTCAGCGGCGGGTCGAGGTGCGCGAACCAGGGGATGTCGTCGAAGGCCGCGAGGGCGATGCCGGCGGGGACGCGCAGCCCGGCGGCGCGGATCGCGTCCAGCGCGCCCAGCGCCATCAGGTTGTCGGCCGCGAACACCGCGTCCGGACGGGAGTGCCGAGGCAGGCTCAGCAGGCGGGCCGTCTCCCGCCGTCCGCTCTCCGCGCGGAAGTCGCCGTGGCCGATCAGCTCGGGGCGCGGCGGCAGTCCCAGTTCGCCGAGCGCGCCGCGGAAGGCGTCCAGCCGCTCCCGGCCGGTGGCGGTGGCGGCCGGGCCGGTGATGACGGCGATCCGGCGCCGGCCGAGGCGGTGCAGATGGCGGACGAGCGCGCGGACGGCGGCGCGGCCGTCGGCGCGCACCACGGGGACGCCGGGGGCGCCCGCGATCCACCGGTCGACGAAGACCAGCGGCGTGCCGGACCGGGCGGTGCGCCGCAGCAGCTCGGCCGACGGGTCGTCGGCCGGCGCCACCAGCAGGCCGTCGGTGCGGCGCTCCAGCAGCGAGCGCAGCTGGTGGTCCAGCTGCTCGGGGCGGTCGTCGGCGTTGCCGATGATGACGCTGTAGCCGAGCGCGCGGGCCTCCTCCTCGACGGCGCGGGCCAGTTCGGTGAAGAAGGGGTTGAGGACGTCCGGCACGACCAGGCCGAGGATGCGGGTCCGACGGGTGCGCAGCGAGCGGGCCACGCCGTTGGCGCGGTAGCCGAGCTCGTCGGCGGCGGCGCGGACGGCGGCCCGGGCGGCGTCGCTCACCGAGGGGTGGCCGGTGAGCGCGCGGGAGGCGGTGGCCATGGAGACGCCGGCGCGCGCGGCGACGTCCTTGATCCCGGCCATCGGCGGCACCTCCTCCCTTCGGAAACGGTGCTGGAATCGTTTCCACCCTCGTCCGTGCGTCGATGGGATGCGATGCCGCCCGGTGGCGGCAAGGGGCCGACGCCGGATCGTTACCAACCGGCGGGCGCCGCGCGGTTAGCGTGCGGCCATGGTCTCTGCAGATCGCATCGCCGTCTTCGCGGGAGTTTCGTTTCTGATCATCGTGGTGCCCGGCCCGAGCGTGCTCTTCACCGTCGGGCGCGCGCTCGCCCACGGCAGACGCACCGCGCTCGCCACCGTCCTCGGCAACGCGCTGGGCGAGTACGCGCTGGTCGCGCTGGTGGGGTTGGGGCTGGGAGCGCTGGTGCAGCGCTCGGACGCGGTCTTCACCGGCGTCAAGCTGGCGGGGGCGGCGTACCTGGTCTACCTGGGGGTCCGGGCGCTGCTGAAGCGGGGCTCGCTGCGGGCCGCGCTGCAGGAGTCCGGCGAACGCCGCTCGGCGGCCCGCGAGGTGGGGCGGGCGCGCTCGCTCGCCGACGGATTCCTGGTGGGCCTCGCCAACCCCAAGAGCGTGGTCTTCTTCGCGGCGGTGCTGCCGCAGTTCGTCGACCGCGGGGCGGGGCACGTCCCGCTGCAGATGATGCTGCTCGGCGTGGTCTTCTGCCTGATCGCCGTCCTCTCGGACAGCGTCTGGGCGCTGCTGGCGTCCGGGGCCCGCAGCTGGTTCGCCCGCTCCCCGCGCCGGCTGGACGCGATCGGCGGCGCGGGCGGCCTGATGATGATCGGCCTCGGCGTGACGGTGGCCGCCACCGGCCGGAAGGACTGAGCTCTTCGCTCGAGCTCCGGTGCGGCCGCTGACGGTCCGTCGTGGCCGGTCGCGCGGTTCCCCGCGCCCCTTTCGGGGCGCGGGCGAACCGCAGGAGACCGCGCGTCAGATGTTGAGCGCCACCGTCTGCCGGGGGTCGGCCACCGAGCGGCCGGCCTCCAGGGTGTAGGCGCCGGGGACGAGCCGCCACGCGCCGTCCGCCTCGTCCCAGGACTCGGCGGCCCGCCGCGGGACGGGGATCTCCACCACGGCCTCCTCGCCCGGCCCGGCCTCCGCCGCGGCGAAGCCGGCGAGCCAGCGGGCCGGCCGCTCCGGGCCGCCGCCGTTCGACGGCGCCTCCGGCGCCAGGTAGAGCTGGACGACCTCGCGCCCGGCGCGCCGCCCGGCGTTGCGGATCCGCACCCGGACCGCGCCCAGCTCGTCGTCGTGCGCCGGGGCGAGCAGCTCGGCGGAGAGGTACTCCCACTCGGTGTAGCCCAGGCCGTGCCCGAACCAGTACGCCGGCTCGGCGGCGGACTCCGCCCCCGGCCGCTGCCACGCCCGGTAGCCGATGAAGACGCCCTCCTCGTACGGCTGCACGCCGTCCACCGGGTCGGTGGCGAGGATCGGTGCGTCCTCGGTGCGGGCCGGCCAGGTGGTGGGCAGCCGCCCGCCCGGCTCGGCGGCGCCGAGCAGCACATCGGCGAGCGCCGCGCCGCCCTCCTGGCCGGGGAACCAGGTGAGCAGCACCGCGGCGACGTCGTCGCGCCACGGCATCTCCACCGGGGAGCCGGCGTTGACCACCACCACGGTCCGCGGGTTGGCGGCGGCGACCCGCGCCACCAGCTCGTCCTGACGGCCCGGCAGCTTCAGGTCGGTGCGGTCGAAGCCCTCGCTCTCCACCTCGTCGGTGGTGGCGACGACGACCACCGCGACATCGGCGTCCCGGGCGGCGGCCGCGGCCTCCTCGATCAGCTCCTCGGGGGTGCCGGTCGGCGGCCGGTGGCCGAGGCGGAAGGAGACCGCCGGGATGGGGCTGTCGGCGAGCATCGCCGGGACGCCGTACTCCAGGGACACCGCCACCTCCCGCCCGGCCGCCAGCTCCTTGGAGAACCGCAGCTCGGTGGGGTTGAAGAAGGCGAACGGGTCGGCGGCGGCGGGCAGATGGTCGCCGTCGTGCAGCACCTCGCCGTCGACGGTGAGGCGGATCCGGCCGTAGCCGAGCACCGAGAACGCGTGCGGGCCGCTCTTCTCCGGGGTGAAGGCGCCGGCGAGTTCGACGGTGCGCAGCGTCCGACCGGTGACGCCGTCCGGGAGGGCGCCGAGCCACAGCACCTGGCCGTCGGCCTGCGGGACGCGGGCGAGTTCGGCGCCGTCCGCGTCCAGCCAGCGGGAGGCGAGCGCGAAGCCCTCGGCGGGGGCCGCCGGGGCGAGCCGAGCGCGCGGGTCGGCGCCCTGCGCCCAGACGACCTCGGCCTGCCCGTCGAGCGCGGCGGTGAGGCCCGCCAGCGGGGTGGTGACGTGGTCGGGGAAGACGGTGGCGCTGCCGCCGCCGAGCACCCGGGCGCTGCGCGCGGCGTCGCCGACCAGGGCGACGCGGGTCAGGTCGGCGGGGACCAGCGGCAGCACGCCGTCCTCGTTGCGGACCAGGACGGAGCCGCGGGCGGCGATCTCGCGGGCCAGGGCGGGGCCGTCGATGCCCGCCGGGCGGTCCTGCGGGGCGACGGCGGGGGCGACGCCGGCCAGCGCGCCGGTGCGGGCGGCGAGGGTGAGGGTGTTGCGGACGGCGGCGTCCACCTCCGCCTCCTTCACCTCGCCGGAGCGGACGGCGGCGGCGAGCGCGGGCCCGTAGACATGGCGGGGGCCGGGCATGGCGAGGTCCATGCCGCCGGTGAGGTCGCCGACGGTGGAGCGGGCGGCCATCCAGTCGGAGACGATCGCGCCGTCGAAGCCGAACTCGCCGCGCAGCACCTCGTTCTGGAGGTAGCGGTGCTCGGTCATGGAGTGGCCGTTGACGCCGTTGTAGGCGGACATCACGCCCCACGGATGGGCGTTGGCGACGATGTGCTCGAAGGGGGCGAGGTAGACCTCGCGCAGCGTGCGCGCGTCGACGCGGACGTCGAGGGTGAAGCGCTCGTTCTCGGTGTCGTTGGCGACGTAGTGCTTGACGGTGGTGCCGACGCCGCCGTCCTGGACGCCCTGGACGTAGCCCGCGCCCACGGCGCCGACCAGCAGCGGGTCCTCGGAGTAGTTCTCGAAGTGCCGGCCGCCGAGCGGGGTGCGGTGCAGGTTGACGGTGGGGGCGAGCAGCACGTGGACGCCCTTGCGGCGGGCCTCCTGGGCGAGGAGCCGTCCGGCGCGGCGGGCGAGCGCTGGGTCCCAGGCGGCGGCGAGCGCGGTCGGGGAGGGCAGCGCGATCGACGGGCTCTCGGGGCTCCAGCGGACACCCCGGACGCCGACCGGGCCGTCGGAGAAGACCAGCGGGTCGAGGCCGATCTCGGGGACGGCGGGCAGCGACCACATGTCCCGGCCGCCGAGCAGGGCGCACTTGGTGTCGAGGTCGAGCGCGGCGAGCGCCCGCTCGACGGCCTCGGCGTAGGCGGCGGAACTCCTGGACGGGTCGGTCATGTCGGCGGCTCCTTTGCCGTGTGCCGTTCTGCTGGGCGGTGGTGCACCTCCAGGGAAACATCCCGACCTGGCGATCGGTAGGTAACGTTATCCAGTCGTGATCTTCGGGTCGCGCACGATAGCCTGCGGACATGGCAACGGCACGGCGCGGGGACCGCCGCGGGGAGATCGTCCGCGCGGCGTTCGACATGATCGGCGAGCGCGGCTACCCCAACACCACGCTGGCGGCGGTCGCCGAGCGGGTCGGCCTCACCCAGCAGGGCCTGCTGCACTACTTCCCCACCAAGGAGGACCTGCTCGTCGCGGTGCTGCGCAGGCGCGACGAACTCGACGTCTCCGGCGGGGCGGTGGCCGGCCCGGCCGGCGTCCTGGAGGCGCTCGCGATGCTGGTGGACGTCAACGCCTCGCGCCCCGGCATCGTCCAGACCTTCACCGTGCTCGCCGGGGAGAGCGTCACCGACGGGCACCCGGCGCGCGCCTACTTCGCGGAGCGCTACGCCCGGGTGCGTGCGCTGCTCGCCGAGTCGCTCGGCGACGAGGTGACGGCCCAGCTGGTCATCGCCGCCCTCGACGGGCTCCAGATCCAGTGGCTGCTCGACCCGGAGGGCGCCGACATGCGGCCCGCGTTCGACCGCCTCGCGGAGCTCGTCGGGCGCGGGCGGGCGGCGGAGTGAGTGCGGCGGAGCGAGTGCAGCGAGTGCGGGTGAGTCAGGACCGCCGGTCCGCCCAGAGCAGCGCGCCCTGCACCACGCTCATCCCGAACAGCAGCACCCCGAGCGGCACATGCCACCCCACCACGTGGTGGATGCCCAGCACCACCTGCACCGAGGCGAGCGCCAGGAACGCCGTGGAGTGCCGGATCCAGCGCGTCGAGCCGCCGCCCGGCCGCCACACCAGCACCGAGGCCAGCACATTGAGCATTCCGGCGGCGTAGGCGACGTACGAGCCGGTGTGGTGCACGGCCATCCCGTGGTCGGTCGCGAAGACGATGCCGATCGAGACGGCCTGGCCCATGACGCAGGCGGTCTGCAGCGCGACGGCGACGCGCAGCAGGACGGCGGTGCGCCGCCCGGCGGTGGTGGCGGTCGAGTACATGGCGGGCTCCCCTTCGGATAACCGGTGTCGCCCCTTCCGACGAGGTGCCCGCGCAAAGTGTGAGGCCGGACCGCGGAACATTTGCCCGGGCTGTCTCGTCGTATCCCGCGAGAGCACATCACCGCAGCTGGAGAGGGAGGACGACGCCGCCATGACGCACACCACGGACCCGGGCCTGAGCGCGATCACCGACGAGCGGGGCCGGCTGACCGGCCTCGCCTACCGGCTGCTCGGCTCGCTCGCCGAGGCCGACGATGTCGTCCAGGAGGCCTCCGCGCGCTGGTACGCGATGCCGGAGGAGCGCCGCGCGGAGATCGCCAACCCGGCGGCCTGGCTCACCACCGTCGCCACCCGCATCTGCCTGGACGTGCTGGGCTCGGCGCGGGCCCGGCGGGAGCAGTACGTCGGCGCCTGGCTGCCGGAGCCGCTGCCGGGCAGCGAGGACTGGCACGCGGCGGGGCCGGCCGATCCGGCGGACCCGGCCGACCGGGTCACCCTGGACGAGTCGGTGAGCATGGCGTTCCTGGTGGTCTACGAGTCGATGACGCCGGCGGAGCGGGTGGTGTTCGTGCTGCACGACGTCTTCCGCTACACCTTCCCGGAGGTGGCGGAGATCGTCGGCCGCAGCCCGGAGGCGTGCCGCCAGCTGGCCACCTCAGCGCGGCGGCGGGTACGCGCGGGCCGGCCGCCGGCGGCGGCAGCGGCGGCGGACCGTCAGGCGGCGGACGTGGTGGGCGACTTCAAGCGGGCCTGGGCGGCGAAGGACATCCCGGCGCTGGTCGATCTGCTCGACCCGGACGCCCGCCTGGTCGCCGACGGCGGCGGCCTGGCGAACGCGGCGCTCAAGCCGGTCGAGGGCGGCGAGCTCGTCGCCCGCTTCCTCGCGGCCTTCGCGGACCGCACCGACGGCCTCGCCGTCGAGGAGTGCCCCGTCAACGGCCACCCGGGCCTGGTGGCCCGCCAACACGGCCGCGCGGTCTCGGTAGCCGCCCTCGAAGTCACCGCCGGCCGCATCACCCGCATCTGGGCCATCCGCAACCCGGAAAAACTCCACTCCTGGTAGCACCGGCGCGGCCCCTCCCGGCCGGGAACGGCGCCGGGCATCTCACCGGAGCGCGTTCCCCGGCCAGAACGGCACCCCAACCGCCACCGAGCCCGGCGGACCGGCCCGCCGCACGCCCCACCACGCACCACGGGCCACCCCCTGCTGCGACGCAACCGCGGCGGTGGGCGGGCTCGACGGGGTTGCCCCACTCGACGCCCGGGCGGAGCGGTGTCGCAGGTCATGGCGGTGCCGTGGTGGCGGTCAGAGCTCTGCGTGGTACGCGATGAGGCGGGTGGCCAGGTCGGTGGGGTGGCCGAGCATGGGGCAGTGGTCGCCGGGCATTTCGTCGGGGGTGATGCCGAGGCGGTCGCGGACGACGGCGCGGAGGAAGGGGGCCGGGAAGAACGGGTCGTCGCGGGCGAGCAGAAAGCGGGTGGGGACGTCCGGCCAGGACGTCAGCGGCCACGGCTTCGCGAACGGCGTGCCGGACTGGCCGCGGCCGTGCCGCTGCGACTCCTCGACGAGTTCCCGCGGGGTGTCGGTGTAGAAGAGCGCCAGCTCGTCGTCCGGGGCGCGGCCGTCCCGCGCGTCGCGCTCGCTGCGGGCCGCCGGGTAGCCGGTGTTGGCCCACCACTCCCCCGCCGACTCGCCCGGCGCCGGGACCATCGCCTGCAGCATCACCAGCAGCGCGACGGGCACCCGCTCGCAGACCAGCGGCGCGGTGAAGCCGCCCAGCGAGTGCGCGACCAGCACCACATCGCCCGCGCCACCGCCGCCGTCACCGCCGCCGCCTCCGCCTCCGCCCGCCGCACCGATCGCCGCGACGACCGCGTCCGCGTACTCGGCGAGGCCGGCCGCGTCGTCCTCGTTCGGCAGGTCGACCGCGACCGACTCATGGCCGCGGGCCCGCAGTTCGTCCTCCAGCAGATGCCAGTACCAGGGGCCCGCCGAGGCCCCGGGGATCAACACGAAGGTGGCCATGCCGACCACCCTACGAGCGACCCCCGACACCCGCCCGGCGGCTCAGAGCACGTGGGCGGAGTACCGCTCCGCGATCTCCCGCAGCACGGCGAACCCGTCCCGCTCCCACAGCCCGGGGTTGAAGATCTCCACCTCGATCGGCCGCCCCGCGTACCCCACCGCGTCCACCGCCTCGCGCATCCGCCGCAGTTCGATGCAGCCGTCGCCGATCTGGCCGCGGCCCAGCAGGACGCCCTCGGGCAGCGGGGTGACCCAGTCGGAGATCTGGTAGCAGGAGATCCGGCCGCCCTCGCCGGCCCGGCGGATCTGCTCCCACACCTGCGGGTCCCACCAGATGTGGTACGCGTCGACCATCACGCCGACCTGCTCGGCGGGGAACCGCTCCGCGATGTCCAGCGACTGCCCGAGCGTGGTGACCACGCACCGGTCGGACGCGAACATCGGGTGCAGCGCCTCCACGCAGAGCCGCACGCCGTGCTCGGCCGCGTACGGCGCCAGCTCGGCGAGCGCGTCGACGACCCGCTCGCGCGCCCCGTCCACGTCCCGGCTGCCGGCCGGCAGGCCGCCGGAGACCAGGCACAGCTCGGGGGCGCCCAGGCCGGCGGTCTCGTCGATCGCGCGGCGGTTGTCGTCCAGCGCGCGGGCCCGCTCCGCCGGGTCCTCGGAGGTGAAGAACCCGCCGCGGCAGAGCGAGGTGACGGACAGTCCGGCGTCCCGCACCGCCTTCGCGGCGGCCTCGACGCCGAGCTCCTGCACCGGCTCGCGCCACAGCCCGACGCCGGGGATGCCGAGCCGGGCGCAGCCGTCCGCCAGCTCGGGGACGGACAGCTGCTTGACGGTGCGCTGGTTGATGGAGAGCCGGGAGAGGTCCTGCGTCGTGCTCACGGTCACGGCTGCTCCACTCCGTTGATCTCCAGCAGGGCGCGCATCCGGGCGGCGGCCCGCCCCGGGTCGGCGAAGAGCCCGACGCCGTCGGCGAGTTCGTAGGCGCGCGCCAGATGCGGCAGCGAGCGCGCCGATTCCAGCCCGCCGACCATCCGGAAGTGCTCCTGGTGCCCGGCGAGCCAGGCCAGGAAGACGACGCCGGTCTTGTAGAAGCGGGTGGGCGCCGTGAACAGGTGCCGGGAGAGCGGGACGGTCGGGTCCAGCAGGCCGCGGAACCGCTTCGGGTCGCCGCCGTCGGCCTCCAGCGCCCGGACGGCCTCCGCCGCCAGCGGGCCCAGCGGGTCGAAGATGCCGAGCAGGGCGTGGGAGAAGCCCTGCTCGTCGCCGGCGATCAGCTCGGGGTAGTTGAAGTCGTCGCCGGTGTAGCAGCGGACGGTCCCGGGGAGCCGCCGCCGGATGTCGATCTCGCGCTGCGCCTCCAGCAGCGAGACCTTGATGCCGTCCACCTTCGCCGGGTTCGCGGCGATGACGGCGAGGAAGGTCTCGGTGGCGGCGTCCAGGTCGGACGAGCCCCAGTAGCCCTCCAGCGCCGGGTCGAACATCGGGCCGAGCCAGTGCAGGATCACCGGGCGGGAGGCCTGCGCCAGCAGGTGCCGGTAGACCTCCAGGTAGTCCTCGGGGCCGCGGGCCGCGACGGCCAGCGCGCGGGAGGCCATCAGGATGGCCTGCGCGCCGGTCTCCTCGACGAGCGCCAGCTGCTCCTCGTAGGCGGCCTTCACCTCGGCCAGCGACGCGGGCCGGGCGCCGAGCTGGTCGGTGCCGACGCCGCAGGCGACCAGCCCGCCGACGGCCTTCGCCTCGGCGGCGGAGCGGCGGATCAGCTCGGCGGCGCCGGCCCAGTCCAGGCCCATGCCGCGCTGGGCGGTGTCCATCGCCTCGGCGACGCCCAGGCCGTGCGACCACAGGTGGCGGCGGAAGGCGAGGGTGGCGTCCCAGTCGACGGCGGCGGGGTCGTCCGGCGAGATGTCGGCGTACGGGTCGGCGACCACATGGGCGGCGGAGAAGACCGTCCGGGCGGCGAGCGCCGATCCTCCCCCAGACTCCGTCCGGGGGTGCCCCCCTGCCGTGAACGCCGCCGGCTCGGTGCGCGGCCGGTGCTCCGTCAGGGTGCCGTCCGCGCCGGGGAGTCGGAGCAGGCTCACAGCGAGACCTCCGGGACGGCGAACCGCCGGCCCTCGGCGTGCGACTTCAGGCCCAGCTCGGCGAGCTGGACGCCGCGCGCGCCGGCGAGCAGGTCCCAGTCGTAGGGCGTGTCCAGCACGACGTGCTTGAGGAACAGCTCCCACTGCGCCTTGAAGCCGTTGTCGAACTCGCCGTTGTCCGGCACCTCCTGCCACTGCTCGCGGAAGGCGTAGGTGGCGGGCAGGTCGGGGTTCCAGACCGGCTTGGGGGTGGCGCTGCGGTGCTGGACGCGGCAGTTGCGCAGCCCGGCGACGGCGGAGCCCTCGGTGCCGTCGACCTGGAACTCCACCAGCTCGTCGCGGTTGACGCGCACCGACCAGGAGGAGTTGATCTGGGCGACGGCGCCGCCCTCCAGCTCGAAGATGCCGTAGGCGGAGTCGTCCGCGGTGGCGGGGTAGGGCTTGCCCTCCTCGTCCCAGCGCTGCGGGACGTGGGTGGCGGCGAGCGCCTGCACGGAGGTGACCCGGCCGAAGAGGTTGTGCAGCACGTACTCCCAGTGCGGGAACATGTCGACGACGATGCCGCCGCCGTCCTCGGCGCGGTAGTTCCAGGACGGCCGCTGGGCCTCCTGCCAGTCGCCCTCGAAGACCCAGTAGCCGAACTCGCCGCGCACGGAGAGGATCCGGCCGAAGAAGCCGCCGTCGATGAGGCGCTTCAGCTTCAGCAGGCCCGGCAGGAAGATCTTGTCCTGCACGGCGCCGTTCTTCACCCCGGCCTCCTTGGCGAGGCGGGCCAGCTCCAGCGCGCCCTCGAAGGTGGTGGCGGTGGGCTTCTCGGTGTAGATGTGCTTGCCCGCGGCGATGGCCTTCTTCAGGCTCGGCTCGCGGACGTTGGTGAGCAGCGCGTCGAAGTAGATCTCGACGGACGGGTCGGCGAGGACGGCGTCCAGGTCGGTCGTGTACTCGGTGAGGCCGTGCCGCTCGGCGATGGCGCGCAGCTTCGCCTCGTTGCGCCCGATGAGGATCGGCTCGGGCCACAGCACGGTGCCCGCGGCGTCGCCGAGGGGGAGGCCGCCCTGCTCGCGCAGGGCGAGGATCGAGCGGACCAGGTGCTGGCGGTAGCCCATCCGCCCGGTCACCCCGTTCATGGCGATCTTCAGGGTGCGGCGCGGGGCGGCACCCGGGGCGGTAGCCGTCATGGGCGGTCCTCCGGTATCGATCGAGTGCAGAAAGCGCTTACTAGCCCCCAAAGGTACGAACGGCGGGGCACCATGTCAACGACCGGCGTCCGCCGGTACGCTCCGGGGCAACAAGCGATTGCCCCGCCATGCCGGGCAGGTACCAGCACAACGAGGAGAACCGTGGCCGCCACACTCGCAGACGTCGCCGAGCGCGCGGGGGTGTCCACCGCCACCGTCTCCCGCGTGCTCAACGGCAACTACCCGGTCGCCGCGAGCACCCGCAAGCGTGTGCTGCGCGCCGTCGAGGAGCTGCAGTACGTGGTCAACGCCCAGGCCCGGGCGCTCGCCGCGGCCTCCTCCGACCTGGTCGGGATCCTCGTCAACGACGTCGCCGACCCGTTCTTCGGCCTGATCGCCAGCGGCATCCAGGCCGAGGTCGCCGAGGCCGACCTGCTTCCCGTCATCTGCAACACCGGCGGAGACCCGGAGCGCGAGCTCAACTACCTGACGCTGCTGCAGCGGCAGCGCGCCCGCGGCGTCGTCCTCACCGGCGGGGCCTGGGACGACGGCCACCACCTGGCCGCCGTCGCGGAGCGCGCCCGGCACTACATCGCCGGCGGCGGCCGGCTGGTGCAGTGCGGCCGGCCGCCGCTCGCCCTCGGCCCGGACGCGGGCCCGCCCGCGCCGGAAGGCGCCGGCGTCATCACCGTCGCCTTCGACAACCGCGGCGGGGCGCGGGCGCTGACGGCCCATCTGATCTCCCTCGGCCACACCCGGATCGGCTACGTCAGCGGCCCCGAGCACAACACCACCACCGCCACCCGGCTGGAGGGCCACCGCCGGGCGCTCGCCGACCACCCCGAGGCGGCCCGGCTCTCCGAGCCGCTCGTGGTCACCGGCGCCTTCACCCGCACCGCCGGCTACGACGCGGTGGCCGAGCTGCTGCGCCGCGACCCGGAGCTCACCGCGGTGCTCGCCTCCAACGACTCGGTGGCGCTCGGGGTCTGCGCGGCGCTGCGCGAGCGGGAGGTGGAGATCCCCGCCCGGATCTCCGTCGCCGGCTTCGACGACCTGCCGTTCTCCCGGGACACCTGCCCGCCGCTGACCACCGTCCGGATCCCGCTGACGGAGGCCGGGCGGCGCGCCGGGCGGCTGCTGCTGGGGCGGGACGCCCCACCGCCCGGCGGCGTCCTCACCATCCACCCGGAGCTGGTCGCCCGCACCTCCACGGGACCGGCGAAGCGGCCGTGAGGGGCGTTGCCTTTTGGGGCGGCGGCGGGGAGAGTTGATCTCGCCATGAACAGCCCGCACCACCACACCGCCCCCGCCGC
>NZ_MLCF01000146.1 GCF_001879105.1 Mangrovactinospora gilvigrisea
CGAGCCGCTCGACCCCGGCCGCTACATGATCACCAGCGCCTGCAAGAACCCCGAGATCGCGCTGATGTGGGGCGACGGGCTGATGGAGTGCGAGGCCGGGCTGCGCGCCTACAACGGCACCCTGGGCGTCAACTGGAAGTGGGGCGACGCGAAGTCGGTCGGCATCAACGGCCGGCGGGGCATCTGGGAGCCCGACCTCAAGAAGCCGGTCCAGGTCGGCGACTCCTGGTCCCAGATGGGCATGATGTACCGCTCCGACGACCTGCGCCTCGGCGAGGTCGTCGCGCCCACCGCCCCGGTCTTCGAGAAGCAGCTCTACGAGCAGACCAAGGCCAGCCTCTACCCCTACCGGGTTCCGCAGGAGAAGGTGCTGCCCCCGCAGTACCTGACGGACAAGCAGGTCGGCGTCGCCTCCGAGGTCGCCACCCTCTTCTCCGGCTACATCCCGCAGTACATCGCCAAGTTCTGCCTGGGGCAGCTCAATCCCGACAGCGACAGCGACTGGAAGAGCTACACCGACACCATCAAGCGCATGGGCCGTGACCGCTATGTGAAGGTCCAGCAGGCCGCATACGACGCGAAGTACTCCTGACCAAGGGCTTTCGCCCCGATCCGATCCCATCGAGGAGGCCCCATGGCCACGCTCTCGGTACGGGAGAACCGCTCGGACCGCGCCTTCACCGTCACCAACTACACGGTCCTCACGTTCTTCCTGCTGCTCGTCCTCTACCCGCTGGTGTACGTGCTGGCGGCGTCCGTCAGCTCCCCCGCGGCCGTCACCTCCGGCCACGTCTGGCTGTGGCCCGTCCACCCCAGTCTCGAGGCTTACCACACGATCCTGCAGTACAAGGCGATCGTCACCGGCTTCGCCAACTCGATCTTCTACGCGGTGGTGGGCACCTTCATCAGCGTCACCCTGACGCTCTTCGCCGCCTACCCGCTGTCGCGGCCCAACCTGCGCGGCCGCAACATCATCATGGTGTTCTTCACCATCCCGATGCTCTTCAGCGGCGGCATCATCCCCACCTACCTGGTCGTCCACAGCCTGGGGCTGCTCGACACCCGCTGGGCGCTGGTGCTGCCCGGCGCGGTGGCGGTCTGGAACGTCATCGTCACCCGCACCTTCTACAAGGCGACCCTCCCCGAGGAACTGCACGAGGCCGCCCAGGTCGACGGGTGCAGCGACTTCCGGTTCTTCTTCCGGATCGTGCTGCCGCTCTCCAAGCCGGTGATCGCGGTGAACGCGCTCTTCGTCGCGGTCACCCAGTGGAACCAGTACTTCAACGCGCTGATCTACCTCACCACTCCGTCGAAGTTCCCGCTCCAGCTGATCCTGCGGGAAATCCTGGTGCAGAACATCTTCGACCCCAGCCAGATCGGCGACGCCACCAAGCTGCTGGCCGAGCAGAACCTTCAGGAGCTGCTGAAGTACGCGCTCATCGTGGTGGCCACGGTGCCCCCGCTGATCGCCTATCCGTTCGTCCAGAAGCACTTCGTCAAGGGCCTGATGATCGGCTCGCTCAAGGGGTGATGACGCGATGACGACACCGGGCTACCGGACCGAATTGACCGCGGCCGAGACCAAGGCGCGCAAGCGCAAGCTGCTGCGGCGCGACATCAAGCGCGACTGGCAGCTGTACGCGCTGCTGGCGGCGCCCGTCGCCTTTCTGCTGATCTTCAACTACTGGCCCATGCTGGGCCTGCAGATCGCCTTCAAGGACTACAACCCGCTGAAGGGCATCTGGGGCAGCCCCTGGGTGGGCTTCGCCAACTTCGACCGGTTCTTCCACATCTACCAGTTCTGGCAGATCATCGAGAACACGGTCATCCTCAACTTCTACCAGTTGGCGGCCGGCACCCCGCTGCCCATCATCCTGGCGCTGGCCATCAACTACGCGGCCCGCAAGTGGTTCTCGCGCGCCGTGCAGATGGTCTCCTACGCCCCGCACTTCATCTCCACCGTGGTCATCGTCGGCATGCTGGGTCTCTTCCTCGACCCGCAGATGGGCCTCGTCAACCACTTCTTCAACCTGTTCGGCATCAACTCGGTCGACTTCCTCGGAAAGCCGGGGCTGTTCCGGCACATCTACGTGTGGTCGGGCGTCTGGCAGAACCTCGGGTTCTCCACGATCGTCTACCTCGCCGCGCTGGCCGGCATCGACCCGTCGCTGCACGAGGCGGCGATCGTGGACGGCGCCACCAAGCTGCAGCGGATGCGCCACATCGACCTGCCCGGGATCATGCCGGTGGCGATCATCCTGTTCATCCTCAACATGGGGCAGGCGCTCACCACCGGGTTCGAGAAGGTCCTGCTGATGCAGAACTCGCTCAACCTCTCCACGTCCGAGGTCATCGACACCTACGTGTACAAGGTGGGTCTCGCCTCGGAGCTGCCGCAGTACTCCTACGCGGCCGCCATCGGCATGTTCCAGTCGGCCGTCGGCCTGCTGCTGATCTGGATCTCCAACCGGGTCGCCCGCCGGATCACCGGCTCCGGCCTCTGGTAGCACCCGCGATAACACCTGGTTAAGGGCACGGGCCCGCATCGGTCTACCATGGCCGATGCGGGCCCCTTCTTCGTTGTGCACGGGGGCCGCCGGGGAGCTCGGTGACCACGGGCTGAGAGGGCGGATGGCACTCCGCCGACCCGAAGTACCTGATCCGGGTAATGCCGGCGGAGGGAAGCGTCGTCATCATGCGCGCCATCAGCAGGACCACTGCCACCATCGCGCTCGCCGCGGCCTCGGCCGTCGCGCTCAGCGCCTGCGGATCGTCCTCGGGCACCTCGACCGGGGCCGCCTCCAAGACCGTCACGCTGGTGAGCCACGACTCGTTCGCGATCTCCAAGAAGGCCCAGGCCAACTTCGAGAGGTCCTCCGGGCTGAAGCTGAAGATCCTGCGCTCCGGGGACGCCGGGGCCGCGGTCAACCAGGCCGTCCTCACCAAGGACAACCCGCAGGGCGACGTCTTCTTCGGCGTCGACAACACCCTGCTGGGCAAGGCCGAGAAGGCCGGCCTCTTCACCCCCTACGCCGCCGCCGGGCTGGCGAAGGTGCCGGCGAAGTTCCAGCTGGACGCCGGGCAGCACCGCGTCACCCCGATCGACTACGGCGACGTCTGCGTCAACTACGACAAGAAGTACTTCCAGCAGCACCACCTGGCCGTCCCCACCACCATGGACGACCTGGCGAAGCCGCAGTACAAGAACCTGCTCGTCACCGAGAACGCCGCCACCTCCTCCCCCGGCCTCGCCTTCCTGCTGGCGAGCGTCGCCAAGTACGGCGACTCCGGCTGGCAGGGGTACTGGAAGAAGCTCGACGCCAACGGCCTGAAGGTGGTCGACGGCTGGGAGCAGGCCTACGACTCCGACTTCACCGGCGCCGCGGCCGCCAAGGGCCACGGCACCCGGCCGCTGGTGGTCTCCTACGACACCAGCCCGCCGGCCGAGGTCTCCGACCCGGCGAAGACGCCCGCCTCGGCGGCGCCCACCGGGATCATCGCCGACACCTGCTTCCGGCAGGTGGAGTTCGCCGGGCTGCTGCACGGCGCCAAGAACGCCGAGGGCGGCAAGAAGCTCATCGACTTCCTGCTGAACCGGGAGTACCAGGCCGAGGTGCCGGACCAGATGTACATGTGGGCCTCGCGCGGCGACGTCAAGGCGCCCACCGCGTGGACGAAGTACGTGGACGTGCCCGCCGATCCGCACACCCTCGCCCCCGCGGTGATCGACAAGAACCGCGACCAGTGGGTGAAGGCCTGGTCGAGTCTCGTCCTGAAGTGATCGCCGCATGACCCGCCGCCGGACGACCGTCCTGACCGTGCTGGCCCTGGCCGCGCTCCCGCTGCTGTTCCTGGCGGTCTTCTTCGCCTACCCGGTGGTGCGGATCGTCCTGCTCGGGCTCCACCAGGACGGCGCCTGGCAGTGGCACGCGGCCTGGTCGACGCTGGCCGACCCGGGGGTGCGCCATGTGCTGTGGTTCACCACCTGGCAGGCGCTCGCCTCCACCGGCCTCACCCTGGCGGTCGGGCTGCCCGGGGCGTATGTGCTCTCCCGGCTGCGCTTCCCCGGGCGGTCGCTGGTCCGGGCGCTGGTGACGGTGCCGTTCGTGCTGCCCACCGTGGTGGTGGGCACCGCGTTCCTGGCGCTGCTGGGCTCCGGCGGGCTGCTCGACGACTGGTTCGGCGTCACCCTGGACTCCACCCCGGCGGCGATCGTCATCGCCCATGTCTTCTTCAACTACGCGGTGGTGGTGCGGACGGTGGGCGGGCTGTGGTCGCGGCTCGACCCCCGCCAGGAGGAGGCCGCGATGGTGCTGGGCGCGAGCCGCTGGCGCGCCTGGCGGACCGTCACCCTGCCGGCGCTCGCCCCGGCGGTGGCCGCCGCGGCGCTGATGGTCTTCCTCTTCACCTTCACCTCCTTCGGGACGGTGCAGATCCTGGGCGGCCCCCGCTACGCCACCCTGGAGGTGGAGATCTACCGGCAGACCGCCGATCTGCTGGACCTGCCGGCCGCCGCCGTGCTGACGCTGCTGCAGTTCGCGGTGGTGCTGGTCGTCCTGCTGGTGCACGGCACGGCGGTGCGGCGGCGGACGTCGGCGCTCGGCATGGTGGCCGCCGGGCAGGCCGAGCGGCCGCCGCGGAGCACCGGGGAGCGGCTCTTCCTCGCGGGCAACCTGCTCTTCATGGCGGTGCTGGTGGTGGTGCCGCTGGCGATGCTGGTGCTCGACTCGGTGCGCTCCTCGCGGGGCTGGACGCTCGCGTTCTTCCGGGCGCTGTTCGCCGGCGGCGGCGACTCCACGCTCTTCGTCCCGCCCTGGCAGGCGATCACCAACAGCCTGCGGTTCGCGGTGCTGGCCACGGTGGTGGCGCTGGTGGTGGGCGGGCTCGCCTCGGTGGCGCTGGCCCGCCGCGGCACCGGCCGGGTGGGGCGCGGGCTGGACCTGCTGCTGATGCTGCCGCTGGGCACCTCGGCGGTGACGGTCGGCTTCGGCTTCCTGATCTCCCTGGACCGGCCGCCGCTCGACCTGCGCTCCTCGTTCTGGCTGGTGCCGCTGGCGCAGGCGCTGGTCGGGATCCCGTTCGTGGTGCGGACGATGCTGCCGGTGCTGCGGGCGGTCTCCGACCGGCTGCGGGAGGCGGCGGCGGTGCTGGGGGCGTCGCCGTGGCGGGTCTGGCGCGAGGTCGACCTCCCGATGGTGCGGCGCGCGGTGCTGGTGGCGGCGGGCTTCGCCTTCGCGGTGTCGCTCGGCGAGTTCGGCGCGACGGTCTTCCTCGCCCGGCCGGACCAGCCGACGCTGCCGGTGGCCATCGCGCGCTTCCTGGGCCGGGCCGGCGAGATCAACACCGGCCAGGCGATGGCGATGAGCGTCATCCTGATGGCCGTCTCGGCGGCCTCCATGCTCACCCTCGAACGCCTCCGCCCCCGCGAGCCCGGGGAGATCTGAGATGCGGACGACCTTGATCCACGAGGGGATGGGGCGCCGGGGTCCAGGGCGGCGAACCGCGGGCACGGCGCACCGCGAGACGAAGGAGCAACCATGAGCCTGCTGACCGTCGACGATGCGGCCGTCACCTTCGGCGACGCCCCCGCCCTCGACCACGTCGACCTCACCCTCGAACCCGGTGAGATCGTCTCGATCCTGGGCCCCTCCGGCAGCGGCAAGTCCACGCTGCTCCGCGCCGTCGCCGGCCTCCAGCCGCTCACCGCGGGCCGCATCCTGCTGGACGACGCCGACCAGGCGTCGACGCCCCCGCACCGCCGCGGCGTCGGCCTGATGTTCCAGGACCACGCCCTCTTCCCCACCCGCGACGTCGGCGGCAACGTCGCCTTCGGCCTGCGCATGCACGGCGCCCCGCGCGCCGCCGCCGAGCGGCGGGTCGCCGAACTCCTCGGCCTGGTCGGCCTCCCCGACGCCGCGCGCCGCCCGATCGCCACCCTCTCCGGCGGCGAGCAGCAGCGGGTCGCGCTGGCCCGCGCCCTCGCCCCGTCGCCCCGGCTGCTGATGCTGGACGAGCCGCTCGGCCAGCTCGACCGCGGGCTGCGCGAGCGCCTCGTCCAGGAGCTGCGCGCCGTCTTCACCCGGCTCGGCACCAGCGTGCTGGCCGTCACCCACGACCAGGGCGAGGCCTTCGCGCTCGCCGACCGGGTGGTGGTGATGCACGACGGCCGGATCGCCCAGACCGGCACCCCGCAGGAGCTGTGGCGGCGACCGGCGGACGAGTTCGTCGCCCGCTTCCTCGGCTTCGGCAACCTCGTCCCGGCGACGGCCTCCGGCGGCGAGGCGGAGACGCCGTGGGGTCCGGTGCCCGTCCCCAAGGACGCCGCGGACGGCCGCTACCTGCTGCTGGTCCGCCCCGGCGGGGTGCGCCTCGCCGCGCCGGAGGCGGCGTCGCTGCGGGCCTCGGTCACCGCCCGCACCTTCCGCGGCGGCCCGGCGGACAGCGTCACCCTGGCGCTCGACCCGGAGCGCGGCCCGGCGCTGGAGGCCACCTGCCGGCTGGGCGACGCGCCCGTCCCCGGCTCCACTGTCGCCGTCGCCTTCGACCGCGACGAAGTCGTCCTCCTCCCGCAATAGGCTGGGGCGATGACGCCCCGTCACCGCGCCCGCGCCGCATGGAACGCCGTCAACCTCGCCACCCCGCTCGGCCTCCTGGTCGCCGCCGCCGGCGGCGCGCGCGTCCACCGGGGGCCGCGCGGCCTGCTGATCGCCGACGGCTACCACCGGCTGTCGCTGCCGCCCGCCCCGGCGTTCACCGTCGGCAACGTCATCTGCCTGCGCTTTCCCCGCGAACGGCTGCTGGAGGACCCCCGGTTGCTGGCGCACGAGGAGCGGCACGCCGACCAGTGGGCGGCCTGCCTCGGGCTGCCGATGCTCCCCCTGTACCTGGCCGCCGCCGGCTGGTCGCTGCTGCGCACCGGCGACCCGGCGTCCCGCAATGCGTTCGAGCGCCGCGCGGGTCTGGCGGACGGCGGCTACCGGGAGCATCCCGTGAGGTCGGTCCGTGCACTCCTTCGCAGGTCAGTACGCTGAGGCCATGTATTTCACGGACCGTGGCATCGAGGAGCTGGAGAGTCGGCGCGGCGAGGAGGAGGTCTCCCTCGCGTGGCTGGCCGAGCGGCTCCGGGAGTTCGTCGACCTCAACCCGGAGTTCGAGGTCCCGGTCGAGCGGCTGGCGACCTGGCTGGCCCGTCTCGACGACGAGGACGATGACTGAGAGGAGACCCGGAGGAAGGCTTCTGGACACCGCCCCACTCGCGATATATCGTGGTCTGCACGAGCACACGACATATCGCGAACTGCCGTGCAGAGGGCACGGCAGCGCAACCCCAACGGGAGGGCCGCCATGCGGGAATGGACCGTGGACGCCGACGAGAAGCTCACCTTCGACGACGTCGAGATCACCGAGCTGAACGTGCGCATCGTCGGCGGCGCCGTCAACGTGGTGCCCACCGACGGCCCCGCCCGCCTGGAGGTCACCGAGATCGTCGGCCCGCCCCTGATCGTCCGTCAGGACGGCCGCCGGCTCACCGTCACCTACCAGGACCTCACCTGGGGCGGCATCGGGAAGTGGCTGGAGAACTTCGGCTGGAGCCAGCACAACCGCCGGCACGCCGTCGTCTCCGTCGCCGTCCCCCGCAAGGCCGCCGCGATGGTCGGCGTGGTCACCGGGGACGCCACCGTCGGCGGGCTGCAGGGCCCGGTGAGCGTCAACGGCGTCTCCGGCGAGCTGACCATCAACCAGCTGGCCAACCGCGTCGACGCGCACACCGTCTCCGGACGGATCACCGCCCGCGCCGTCACCGGCGACCTCAGCTGCAACACCGTCTCCGGCGACGTCACCGTCTTCGAGGGCGGCGGCAGCGTCAAGGCGCACTCCGTCAGCGGCGTGCTCACCATCGACGTCGCCGACCCCGGCACGACGCCCGTCGACCAGCGCCCCACCCGCATCGAACTCAACTCCGTCTCCGGCGAGATCGCCGTCCGGCTGCCGCACCCCACCGACGCCTCGGTGGAGGCGCAGTCCACCGGCGGCCGGGTCGCCAGCGCCTTCGACGAGCTGCGGATGTCCGGCGGCTTCGGCCTGAAGAAGCTCACCGGGCGGCTCGGCGAGGGCCGCGGCAAGCTCGTCGCCAACAGCGTCTCCGGCTCGATCACACTGCTCAAGCGCCCCGTCGAGGACGGTCCCGACGACGACGCCGTGGAAGGGAAGGTCCTCTAGATGCCCCCCGTATTCGGACACGGGCGGCTCCGGCTCTATCTGCTGAAGCTGCTCGCCGAGGCCCCCCGCCACGGCTACGAGGTCATCCGCCTGCTGGAGGAGCGGTTCCAGGGCCTGTACGCGCCCTCCGCCGGCACCGTCTACCCCCGGCTCGCCAAGCTGGAGCAGGAGGGCCTCGTCACCCACACCGTCGACGGCGGCCGCAAGGTCTACGCCATCACCGACGCCGGCCGCGACGAGCTGGCGGCCCGCCAGGACGAGCTCGCCGAGCTGGAGTCCGACATCCGCGACTCCCTCACCGAGCTCGCCGCCGACATCCGCGAGGACGTCCAGGGCTCGGCGGAGAGCCTCCGCGAGGAGATGCACCGCGCGGCGAAGGAGACCGGCAGCGGCGCCGGCGCCGGCTTCGGCTCCAAGCAGGAGTGGCGGCGCACCAAGCAGGAGTGGCAGCGCGCCAAGCAGGAGGCGAAGGACCAGGCGCGCCGCGCCAAGGAGGAGCACCGACGGGCCGCGGACGAGGCCCGCCGCGCCCGCCACCAGGCGCAGTGGATGCGGCGCCAGGCGCAGGAGGAGATGGGCCGCGTCAAGCAGCAGCTGCAGGACGCCGCCCGGCAGGGCGACTGGACGGCGATCACCGAGACGCTCTCCGACCTGGGCCGCAGCTTCAGCACCGGCTGGGGCGGCGGGCCGACCGCCTGGGAGGACGCCACCGCCTCGGAGCCGTCCGACACCCCGCCGTCCGACACGCCCCCGTTCGACGCGGCCGCGGAGGACACCCCGCCGGAGGACCTGCCCGACTGGGCCCGCACGGACCCGGACGCGGACCCGGCGCGCGAGCTGGAGCGGCTGCTGGACCGCTTTCGCGACCGGCTGCGGGACGACGCCCGCGACAGCGGCGTCACCGCCGCGCAGCTCGCCCGCGCGGCGCAGCTGCTGGCCTCGACGGCGGCCCACTGGCGGCGGTAGCCGACCCGCCCCCGCGCCCCGGACTCCCTGCACCGCAGGGGTCCGGGGCGCCGCAGCGCCGGGCGGCGACAGCGCACCGAGTGCACCTCACACGGTCAGCACGACCTTGCCGAACTGCCCGCCCGCCTCGACGCGGGCGAACGCCTCGCGCGCCTCGGCCAGCGGATAGACCCGGTCGATGACGGGCCGCACCCCGCCCGCGCCCCCGCACATCCCGAGCAGGTCCGCGAACTCCCCCTTCGTCCCCATCGTCGAGCCCACCACGCTCAGCTGCAGGAAGAAGATCCGGTTCAGCTCCACCGCCGAGGGGTTCGGGCCGGACGTCGCCCCCGCGACCACCACCGTCCCCCCGGGCCGCAGCGACCGCAGCGAGTGCGACCACGTCGCCGCCCCGACGGTCTCCAGCACCGCGTCCACCCTGGTAGGCAGCCGCTCCCCCGGAGCGACCGCCGCCACCGCGCCCAGCTCCTCCGCCCGCGCCCGCTTCCCCTCGTCGCGGCTGGACGCGTAGACGCGCACCCCCGCCGCCGTGCCCAGCACGATCGCCGCCGTGGCGACGCCGCCGCCCGCGCCCTGCACGAGCACCGATCCGCCGGGCCGCACGCCGGACTTCACGAACAGCATCCGATACGCCGTCAGCCACGCCGTGGGCAGGCACGCCGCCTCCTCGAAGGAGAGCCCGGCCGGCTTCGGCAGCAGGTTCCAGCGCGGCACCGACACCCGCTCGGCGAAGGTGCCCTGGTACTTCTCCGTCAGGATCGTCGGACGCTCCCCCGCGTCGACGCCGTAGCCCTGCTCGCCCACCACCCCGTGCACGACCACCTCGTTGCCGTCCTCGTCGACGCCGGCCGCGTCGCAGCCGAGGATCATCGGCAGCGCCCCGGCGTCCAGCCCGACCCCCCGCAGCGACCACAGGTCGTGGTGGTTGATCGAGGCGGCCCGCACGGTGACCGTCGTCCAGCCGGGCCGCTCCCCCGGCTCGGGCCTCTCCCCCAACTCCAGGGCGTCCAGCGGCTTCTCGGCGTCGATCCGCGCGGCGTAGGCGGCAAACACGATGGCTCGGTCCCTCCTGTCGACTGACGAACGGCTCCACATCCAACCACCCGTTACGTGTTTTTGATGGAACCGATGGCCCCGTTATGCCACCTGGGCTGGCACCATGCGAGGCACAGAAGTCCGGCGTTTCGTGTCAACTGCTCACAAAACCCAGAAATTGCCCCCCGGCTCAACGGGAAGCGAGCACCTCATGAACACCACACGCATCGGCACCGTTCGCCCCCGGTTGGCCGCGGCCGCGGCCCTCGCCGCCTCCGGCGCCCTCGTCCTCGCCGCCTGCGGCAGCAGCGGGGGCGGCGGGGGCGGAAAGGCGACCGGCAGCGGCAGGCCGGCCGGCAGCTCGGCCCCGCTCTTCTCCAAGCTCCCCGCGAAGTACCAGCAGTCCAAGACCGTCACCGTCGGCTCCAACGTCGCCTACGCGCCGAACGAGTTCTACGGCACCGACGGCAAGACGATCATGGGGTTCGACCCCGACATGGGCACCGCGATCGGCAAGGAGCTCGGCGTCACCTTCAAGTTCGTCAACTACGACTTCGACGGGCTGATACCGGCGCTCACCACCGGGCGGATCAACGCGATCATGTCCTCGATGTCGGACAACCGGCTCCGGCAGAAGAAGATCGACTTCGTCGACTACTTCAATGTCGGCACCTCGATCCTGGTCGCCAAGGGCAACCCCAAGCACATCAACAGCACGGCGGACCTGTGCGGCAGGACCGTCGCCCTGCAGAAGGGCACCATCCAGGAGAGCTACGTCCAGGACCTGCAGCCCAAGTGCAAGGCGGCCGGCAAGCCGCTGAAGCTGATCGCGCTGCTCAACGACACCGACGCGCTGCTGCAGCTGAAGCAGGGGCGCTCGGACGCCGACCTCAACGACTACCCCGTGGCGCAGTACAACGCCCAGAAGTCGGGCGGCGAGTACCAGGTCACCGGCCAGCAGATCCAGCCCGGCGTCTACGGCATCGGGGTGGGCAAGCAGGACACCCAGCTGCGCGACGCCATCCAGGCGGCCGTCAAGGCGATCATCGCCAACGGCCAGTACGCCAAGGTCGCCGCCAAGTGGCACCTGGACAAGGGCGAGATCACCGCCGCGCAGGCGCTGGTCAACGGCGGCACGGCGAGCGGGAGCTGAGCGGCGTGGCGGACGGCGACCGACTGAACGAGGCGGCCGGCTCCGTCGGCCGCCCCGCCCCCCTCCCGATCCGCGCGGTCCCGGTCCGGCACTGGGGCCGCTGGGTCGCGGCGGTGCTGGTGCTGCTCGCCCTGGGCGGGATCGCCTGGGCCTTCGCGGTCGGCCAGATCGACTGGCCGACCGTGGGCCGCTACCTCTTCGCCTCGGTGATGCTCCAGGGCGTGGGCAACACCGTCCTGGTGAGCGTCGGCTCCATGCTGCTGGGACTGATCCTCGGGGTGGCCTTCGCGGTGATGCGGCTCTCCCGCAACCCGGTCACCTCCGGGGTGGCCTGGCTCTACATCTGGTTCTTCCGCGGCACGCCCGTCCTCGTCCAGCTGCTGATCTGGTACAACCTGGCCCTGGTCTTCAGGACGTTCACCATCCCGGGCGTCTACAGCGCCCCGATGAGCCAGGTGATGACGCCCTTCCTCGCGACGCTGCTGGGCCTCGGCATCAACGAGGGCGCCTACATGGCGGAGATCGTCCGGGCCGGCATCTCCTCGGTCGACCACGGGCAGACGGAGGCGTCGCAGGCGCTCGGCATGACGGGCGGGAAGACCATGCGGCGGATCGTCCTGCCGCAGGCGATGCGGGTGATCGTGCCGCCGACCGGCAACGAGTTCATCAACCTCCTCAAGACCTCCTCGCTCGCCTCGGTGATCACCTACGGCGAGCTGATGCGCAGCGCGCAGAACGTCTACACCCGCACCCTGCAGACCGTGGAGCTGCTCTTCGTGGCCTCCATCTGGTACCTGGCGATCACCACGGTCTTCAGCAGCGGGCAGTACTACGTGGAGCGCCACTTCAGCCAGGGCTCGGCCGTGGAGCAGGGGCCGACGCCGCTGCAGCGGATCGCGTCGCTGGTCCTGTCCGTCCGGCACGCACGGCTGCCCGGGGGTGCGCGATGAGCTTCCTTCAGCGGCCCGGGGCCGGGCAGCTGCCGATGGTGCAGGCCGAGGCGGTGCACAAGTCGTTCGGCGCGGTGGAGGTGCTGAAGGGCATCGACCTGACGGTGCAGCCGGGCGAGGTGTTCTGCGTCATCGGCCCGTCCGGCTCGGGCAAGTCGACGTTCCTGCGCTGCATCAACCACCTGGAGAAGATCGACGCGGGCCGGCTGCGGGTCGACGGCGAGCTGGTCGGCTACCGGGAGTCGGGCGGGCTGCTGTACGAGCTGAAGGACCGCGAGGTGGCCGAGCGGCGCCGCGACATCGGCATGGTCTTCCAGCGGTTCAACCTCTTCCCCCATATGACGGCCCTGGCGAACGTCACCGAGGCACCGGTGCAGGTGCGCCGCGAGCCGCGGGCGCGCGCCCGGCAGCGGGCGGAGGCGCTGCTGGAGCGGGTGGGCCTCGCCGACAAGCGGGACGTCTTCCCCGCGCAGCTGTCCGGCGGGCAGCAGCAGCGGGTGGCGATCGCCCGTGCGCTGGCGATGGAGCCGAAGCTGATGCTCTTCGACGAGCCGACGTCGGCGCTCGACCCGGAGCTGGTGGGCGAGGTGCTGGACGTGATGCGCGGGCTCGCCGACGAGGGCATGACGATGATCGTCGTCACCCATGAGATGGGGTTCGCGCGCGAGGTGGGGGACGCGCTGGTGTTCATGGACGGCGGGGTGGTGGTGGAGGCCGGGCATCCCCGCGAGGTGCTCGCCGACCCCCGGCACGAGCGCACCCGGGCGTTCCTCAGCAAGGTGCTCTGACCGGTCCGCGTGGCGGCCCCGAGCGGGTTCTGCGCCGGTTCGACGACCCGAGTCGTCCCGGAGGATGACGTCATACCCGCATATAAAGGATGAAAAGGGATGGGCGGCTTCCCGCCCGTCCCTTTCCCATGCTCCTCAAACGTCCCGAATCCGGTGAGCCCCACCACAGGCCATGAGGGGTCAACTAAGGGCGGTAGTGGATGGGGGCCGCCCATCACCGCCTTAACGGTTCATGAAGGCGATAAAGTTCATCCTTGGCCAATTCGGGCATTTCGCCATACCAAGTCTTCGCAGGCCATGACGGCCGCACTCACTCACCGTGCCCGATGGTTCGTCAGGCGTCGAGGTGGCACCTCCGCCGCGGCCACGCTCCGTGACCGTCCGAACTACGAGTTCCGATAGGAGAAGCGGTGTTTGTCCTGGACCAAAGGCCCCGCTAAGAATGGCCACCGCCGCGACAGGCCATTGCGGCAAACCGAGCTCCAGGTCCTGTGCACAAGGACGAACGGAACTCACGTCCGTGAACCGCAGATGGCCCCGCCGACACCGGGGTGCGGAAGCTCGGACGGCGACAGATCCCCCGACCGGGACGACGGGACAACCGAACGACGACGCGGTCGCTGTCGCCCGCCCGTACTCCACCGCCAACCGATAGAGGTACGACCCCCATGCAGATCACCGCCCTCAAGCCCGGCCGAAAGTCCATCGTCGCCGCCATTGCCGTCGCCGCCGCCGCGGGCGCCGTCGCCGGCCCGGCCACGACCGCTTTCGCCGCCGAGAAGCCGGCTGCTGCCAAGACCACGACGGTCACCGCGACCGCCGCGACCGCTGCCAAGAAGGCCGCGGCGCCGTCCGCCCACGAGAAGCACGTGGCGCACGTGAACCACCAGGCCCACCTGGCGCACCTCGCGCACGTGGCCCACCTGGCCCACGCCGCCCACGCTTCCCACATCGCTCACGTGAACCACGCCAACCACGCGAACCACGTGAACCACGTCGCGCACCAGAACGCCGCGGCCAAGACGCAGTCCTCGACCCAGCTGGAGTCCTACTCCACCTCGTCGAGCAGCTCCTCGTCGTCCTCCTCCGCCTCCAGCTCCAGCTACTCGGGCATGAGCGCGTACCAGATCGCCAAGTCGATCGTCCCGGCCGACCAGTTCCAGTCCTTCGCGAACATCATCTCCCGCGAGTCCGGCTGGAACGTCTCCGCCACCAACGCCTCCTCCGGCGCCTACGGCCTGGCCCAGGCGCTGCCGGGCTCCAAGATGGCCTCCGCCGGCTCCGACTGGCAGACCAACCCGGCCACCCAGATCAAGTGGGCCCTCAGCTACATGGACAGCCGCTACGGCTCCCCGAACCAGGCCTGGGCCTTCTGGCAGGCCAACAACTGGTACTGATCCAGTCGTATCCTCCGGTCGCCGCTGTGCATCGCCCCGGCACCCCTCTCCGCCCTTCGGCGGGACGGGGTGCCGGGGCGTTCCGGTGTTCGCTCCCGGCGTGCCCCTCGGGAGCGCCGCGACGATGACGCGGACGCCGGGAGGCAACTAACCTCCCCTCAGCGCGCCGAACCCGCCGGGAGACCCCCGGACGGGCCACCGACACCACCGACGAGGTGAACCGGAGTGGAACTCGCCTCCTACGCGGCCCACGCCGTGCGCCTCGTCAACGGCGAGGACGCCGCCGCGCCCGCCGCCTCCGCGTCCTCCCCCCGGGGACGGCTGCGCGCCGTCTTCGAGGCCGCCGCGGACGGCCGCGCCGAGGAGGCCGCGGCCCGCCTCAACACGCTGCTCCGCGACTTCCCCGTCACCCCGCAGCTCACCGACCACCGCTCGCCCGGCGCCTGGCACCTGCACCTCGCCGACCCGGCCGCCGGGCGCTCCGCCCAGGAGGCCGCCGTCGCGGCGATGGGGCTCGCCGTCTTCGTCACCGAACGGGGGATCGGCCGTTTGGGTGTCTGTGCCGCCGCCGGCTGCCGGGACGTCTACCTCGACACCTCCAGCAACGGCTCGCGCCGCTACTGCTCCGACCGGTGCGCCACCCGCGCCAACGTCGCCGCCTACCGGGCGCGCAGGCGCTCGGCGTCCGCGTCGTCGCCCTCCGCGCCGTCCGACTCGGCCTCCATCAGCCCGGCCGACAGCCGCGAGGGGCGCGGCCAGTAGCGGCCCACGATCCGCCCCAGGATCAGCTCGTCGGGGACGGGGCCCCACACCCGGCTGTCCGTCTCGGAGTAGGGGTTGTCGCTGAGCAGCCACCATCCGGTGCCGCGCCGCTCCACCGCCCGCTTGACGATGGGCAGGTCCTGCTGCAGCGGATGGAGCGCGGCCACCAGGTCGCCGGGGCGCACCCGGGCCCCGTAGCGCACCACCAGCCGGTCGCCCTGACGCAGCGTCGGCAGCATCGAAGGCCCCGTCACATCGGCCGTCCCGATCCCGAACAGCGGCCCTGTCCGCGCCATGCGCGCTCCTCCTCGCGGTGCGTTCCTCGTCCGTCGCCGGCACCCCCGACAAGCGTGTACCCCTCCATAGTCCCTCAGCGCGCGCGTGCCGTAAGACTTTGGGACCAGGATCGGGGGGCACAAGGGCAAACCCGCCCTCCCCGGAGTAGTCTCCCGTCTGGGAAGACGATCACGAGGAAGGCCCCCTACATGTTCTCTCGTCTGTTTGCTCCGCGTATCACCGTCAGCGCCCACTGCGACCTGCCCTGCGGTGTCTACGACCCGGCCCAGGCGCGGATCGAGGCGGAGTCCGTTCTGGCCGTCCAGAAGAAGTTCCAGGACAACGACGACCCGTCGTTCCGCACCCGCGCGATCATCATCAAGGAGCAGCGGGCCGAGCTGGCCAAGCACCACGTCTCGGTGCTGTGGAGCGACTACTTCAAGGCCCCGCACTTCGAGAAGTACCCGCAGCTGCACCAGCTGGTGAACGACACCCTCAAGGCGCTGTCGGCGGCGAAGGGCTCCAACGACCCGGCCACCGGCCAGAAGGCCCTCGACCTGATCGAGGAGGTCTCCAAGATCTTCTGGGAGACCAAGAAGGCCTGACCGAGGGTCAGGCCCGCGCTCGTCCGCACCCGGTCCGTCGCACGTCGGGCCGGGTGCGGTCGTGTGTCCGGGCGGTCGCCCCGGGACGGCGCCGGGGCGTCGGGTCCGGTCGGACCCTGCCGCGCGGAGGGGCTGCCAGTAAGCTCAATGAGTGCAACGGCCGTGACGTGCCCGGCCGGTGCTCGCGCCGACGCCCCCGCGCGAGCCGCGTGTTCCCGGACATCTCTCGGACCCTCAGATGCCGATCACCGAACGCGACACGCTCATCGCCGATGCGGTCGCCGACCTGACCACGCGTCCGGACGACGCGGACCTTCTCGACCTGCTCCACGACCTCACCGCCTACGTCGTCGCGCTGGTCGGCGTGCGCGCCTCGGGGATCACGGTCCTCGACCAGATCGGCGGCGTCGAGTACCTGACCGCCTCCGACGAGGAGTTCCGCCAACTCGAGGAAGAGCAGATCGAGTTCGACGAGGGCCCCTGCGTGGACGGCACCCGCGGCGGAGCCCCGCTCGGCCCCGTCGCCCTCGACAGGGCCGGCGCCGCGATGCACTGGTGGCCGCACTTCACGCCCCGCGCCCTGGACGCCGGGATCACCAGCGTCGCGGCCGTACCGCTGCGCGGATTCGGCGACACCATCGGGGCCCTCAACCTGATGACCGCCGGAACGCCGCTGCTCACCCCCCTGGACCTGCGCTTCACCCAGGCCCTCGCCAACGCCGCGACCAGCGCGGTGCAGCACCAGCGCGTGCTGCGCGACAAGGACGAGGTGATCACCCAGTTGCAGCACGCCCTCAACTCCCGGGTCGTCATCGAGCAGGCCAAGGGCATGCTCTCGGCGATGCACGGGATCAGCCTCGACGAGGCGTTCACCCGGCTGCGGCACTCGGCACGCCATCGCCGGACGAAGCTCTCCGTGCTGGCCTCGGCCGTCACCCAGGGGCGCCTCCCCGACGAACTCGCGGTGCAGTGAGGTGCCCGGCCGGGCCGGGGACGAGGAGTCAGGGCGTCCGACGCCGCCCGGCGAGGCCGAAATGCGGTTCCTGGTCCGGCTGCGCCGCGCCGCACGCGCCGGCCAGAGCCTGGAGAACATCCCGGAGGCCGACAGCGCGGGCCTGTTCGGGCAGGACGCGCTGACCGTCGACGCCGCCACCCCGGACCACGGGCTGCAGCTGCTGTGGTGCGACCCGTCCGACGGGTTCGGACGCGACCTGGACGACCTCCAGTTCGCGCTCGGCGACGGCCCCGGTCCCGAGGCCGCGCGCTCGGGCCTCGACATCGACGAGCCCGACCTGGAGGTCGTCGACCCCGCCCGCTGGCCGGGCTTCCTGCCGGCCGCCGCGGACACCCCGGCGCGCGCGCTGATCGCGCTCCCGCTGCGGCTGGGCACCGTCACCGTCGGCGTGCTCACCGGCTACCGCACCGCGCCCGGCCGGCTCACCGACGAGCAGCTGCACGCCCTGCACCGGCTGCGGCGCGCGCTGCTGCCGCTGCTGCTGCAGACCAAGCCGGCGCTCAACAACGGTCCGCACGCCCCGCCCGGCCTGCACAACGCCGAGATCCACCAGGCCACCGGCTATCTCGCGGTGCAGCTCGGCATCGGCATCCAGCAGGCCCTGCTGCGCATCCGGGCGCGCGCCGTCAGCGAGGGGGAGAGCCCCGCCACCGTGGCCCGCGCCGTCCTGGACGGCACGCTGTCCGCCGAGGCCTGGTTCTGAGCGCGCTTAGTGCTGGACGGTGATGTCGCCGCTGGTGGTCTTCACCGCGAGGTGGTGGGGGGACGCCGAGGCGTTGGGGACGGCGATGCGGCGGTCGCCGCTGCCGGTGGTGACGGCGAGCCGGTAGGGCGTGGACGGGACCCGCACCCGGACGTCGCCGCTGGTGGTGGCGACCCGCAGGTCGTGCGCCGCCGCCGCGGTCACCCGGACGTCGCCGGAGGTCGCCTCGACGCGGGTCGCGCCGGTGACGCCGTCCAGGGTGACGTCCCCCGAGGTGGCCGCCAGCGACACCGCGCCGACGCCGCTCAGCCGGACGTCCCCCGAGGTGACGGCGCCGTTGACGGGCGTCCCCGCCGGCACCGCCACGGTGTAGTCGACGCTGCAGTCGCGGGTGCCCGCGCCGCAGCCGTCCAGCACCAGCACGCCGCCTTCCACCCGCGCCGTCGCGCCGCTTGGCTTGTCGCCGCCGCGGTCGTAGCGGACCGTCCGGTGCACCGAGATCGCCGAGCCCGCCGCGGCCGTGCCCGTGAGGGTGACGTCCCCCGCCCCGTTCGCCAGCCGCACCGAGCCGACCTTGGCGCCGAACGTGCTGCTGTCCCGGAACGACTGCTTCACCGGCAGCGGATCGCAGGCGACGAGCCCGCCCGCCGCGACCCCGAGCGCCGCCAGTCCGATGACCGCGCGCAGCTTCTGACGCATCGTGTTCCCCTCGTGTCCGTGGCCGACCCCGCTCACGCTAGGTCCGGGCATGCACCCGCCACGATGGGAAGCTCCCCCGCATCCGACCGGGGGTTGTCCCCCCTTCCGCACGGCCGTCGGCACCCGCGTCAGTGCACCGAGAACCCGCCGTCCACGCAGATCGACTGGCCCGTGACATAGCCGGAGGCCGCGCTCGCCAGGAAGACCGCCGCACCCGCGAAGTCCTCCGGCAGGCCGTTGCGTCCGACCATGGTGCGGCCGGCCAGCTCCGCCGTCTTCTCCGCGTCGTCCCACAGCCGGCGGTTGAGCGGCGTCAGCACGAACCCCGGCACCAGCGTGTTCGCCGTGACGCCGTGCGCCGACCACGCCTCGGCCTGCGAGCGGGCCAGCGACTCCACCGCCCCCTTGGACACCCCGTACGCGCCGCTCTGCACGAACGCGCGGTGCGCCTGCTGGGAGCTGATGTGGATCAGCCGGCCGAAGCCGCGCTCGGCCATCCCCGGGCCGAACCGCTGGCCGAGCAGGAAGGGCGCCTCCAGGTTGACGGCCATGGTGGCGTCCCAGACGTCGTCGCCCAGCTCGCCGAGGGGCGGACGGAGGTTGATCCCCGCGGAGTTGACGAGGATGTCCGGCTCCCCGTAGACCGCGGCCGCCGCCTCCGCAGCGGCCCGGATCCCGGCGCGGCTGCCCAGGTCGCCGGAGACCCAGGCGGCCTCGCAGCCGTCCGCGGCGAGCTCGTGGACGGTCTCCGCGAGCTCGGCCTCCCGGCGGGCGACGACCACCGTGCGGGCGCCGGCGCGGGCCAGCGCGCCGGCGATGGCGCGGCCGATGCCCGAACTGCCGCCGGTCACCAGGGCGGTGCGGCCGTCGAGGGAGAAGAGCCCGGACACGTAGGAGGCGGTCATGCGCCGGATGCTACCCGCGTGATCGTCACCGCGGCGGGCCGGGGTTGCGGGCCGTGACCAGCCACGCGGTGCTCTCCATCCGGACGGCGCCGTCCCGCTCGAAGCCGCGCAGGCTCGCGGTGAAGGCGCGGCGGGCCTCGTCCCGGGCGGCCTCGGGGATCCGCTCCAGCAGGTGGCCGCCGGGGCCCGAGGCGAGCAGGAAAGCCGCGGCGTCCTCGGCGTCGCGGCCCCAGACGCCCTCGGTCACCAGCGGCCGGAGGTCGAGGCCGGCGAAGCCGGCGCCGTCCAGCACCTCGCGGATGCGGTCCGGTTCGGCGAGCGAGAACATCCCCGGGCCGCCGGGGACGCCGAAGCCGGCCTCCTCGTCGAGGAACCCGGCCAGCACGGCGACCGGCCGGAACCACGCGTTGCGCTCGACGGGCGCGGCGCAGGCGAAGGCGAGCCGGCCGCCGGCGCGCAGCGCGCGGCGGATGTTGCCGAAGGCGGCCACCGGGTCGGCGAAGAACATCACCCCGTGCCGGCTGACCGCGGCGTCGAAGGCGCCCTCGGGGAGCGGGTGCACCTGGGCGTCGCCCTGCTCGAAGGCGACGTCCGCGAGCTGTTCGCGGCGAGCGGCGGCGCGGGCCTCGGCGAGCATCGGCGCGGAGAGGTCGACGCCGAGGGCGCGGCCTCCGGCGCCGCCGGCGGCGGCCCGGCGGGCGGCGGCGCGGGTGGTGCGTCCGCCGCCGCAGCCGATGTCGAGGACGGCGTCCCCGGGGCCGACGCGCGCGGCGTCGAGCAGCGGGGCGGTGAGGCCCTCGTTGACGTCGTCCCAGCGGGTGCGGTGCGCGGCCCAGTGCTCTCCCTCGCGGCCGTTCCAGGCCTCCGCCTGCTCGGTGTTGACGATGCGTCCGGTCTTCCCGGTCTTCTCCATGGTCGGTCTCCCGCCTAGTATGGGCGTGTGCCCAAACAGTATGGGCAGATGCCCAAACCGGCCGACAGGCCGGTTTCGGCCATCCCCGCGACTCGGTTGGAGGCCCGGTGTCCCCGCGCGGTGTGGCGACCCCGAACGTGCGCGAGCTGCTCTTCACGGCGGCGGAGCGGGTGGTGCGGCGGGACGGCCCCGGCGCGCTCACCAGCCGGGCGGTGACGACCGAGGCGGGCTGCGCGAAGGGGCTGCTGCACGCCCATTTCGACGGCGGCATCGACGAGTTCGTCGCGGAGCTGGTGCTGGACCGGCTCTCCCGCGCGGCGCGCATCGCGGAGGCGCTGCCGGAGCGGGCGGGACGGGGGACGGTGGCCGGAAACCTCGGCGAGGTGGTCGACGCGCTGCTGGACTCGACGGGACCGGCGGTGGCGGGCCTCGCGGTGACGCGGGCCGGCGCGGCGGAGCGCGTCCGCGCGGGGCTGGAGTCGGGCGGACGCGGCTTCGCCGCGATCCAGTCGGCCCTGACGCGCTACCTCGACGAGGAGCGCGACCGCGGCCGCGTTGCCGCTGCGCTCGACACGGAGGCGGCGGCGCTCGCGCTGGTGGGCACGTCCCACCACCTCCTCATGACCACCCGCCCGGACTCCCCCGCCCCCCACCCCCAGGCCCAAGCCGTGATCGCCCTGCTCACCCGCCCCCCAACCTGAACCCACCGCCCGAGCGCAGACCTGGCGCCCAGGTCGGGTGGGGTGCCGGGGTTCAGGACGGCGACAGGACCAGCCGGCCGAACGCGAACCCGCCACCCCAGGCCGGACGGGACGCCGGGACGGCAAAGCAGCCCACCGCCCGAACGCGGACCCCGCGCCCAGGTCGGGTGGGGTGCCGGGGTTCAGGGCGGCGAAAGGACCAGCCGGCCGAACGCGGACCTGACACCCCGAGCCGGGCGGGACCGCAGGGGCGGCAACGCAAGCGGGAACCGCACCGAAGGTGCCCCGCACCCGGCGCGCGCGCCGCGGGACCGGCGCCGCGCCGGGCCTCCAGCCCCCAGCGTGCCTCTATGGTGACCGTCCGTCGCTCCGTCGCCAACCGGTTTCGCGATATTCGAACTGGACCCCGACACATCCGCCCGCCGCCCCGCCCCGGAGTGAACACCGCCGCAATCCCGCAACCGCGCGGTCACCCTCGGCTACCGTGAGGAAGGTGACCAACCCCCCGGCCGACGGCGGCCCGCCCGACCCCGCCGAGGCCCTCGCGGACGCCGACACCGCCGAACTGCAGCTTCTCGACGCCGAAGCCCTCCGCCGCCTGCACGGCGAGGCCTGCATCCGCTGCGGCGAGGTCGCCGGCCTGCGGCCGGCCGGGTACGCCTACACCACCACCGGCGACGGCACCCGCTACGGCTGGCCCGTCTTCACCTGCCCCACCCACACCACCGCCTGAGGCCCTGAGGCAGCATCACCCCGCAACCGCGGCGCCTCACCCCGCGACCGCCGCCTCCTCGTGGTCGAGCCGCCGCAGCAGCCGCCGCAGCAGCTCGTCCTCGATGCGCCGCTCGTTCCGCAGCCGGACGAACTCCGCCCGCTCGGTCTCGATCATGATCCGGGCGAGCCTGCGGTACGTCTCGTCCTGCGACTCCCCCGTCTCCGCGTTCACCGCGCCCATCCGCTCCCAGACCGCGTTCCGACGCCGCGTCAGCACCACCCGCAGCCGCTCCTCCAGCGCCTCCGGCAGCTGGTTGCCCGGCTCGGCGAGCAGCTCCTCCAGCCGGGCCTGCGCCACCCGCGACGCCTCCTCCTGCGCGGACGCCTCCGCCAGCGTCGCCTGCTGCGGATCCTCCTTCGGCAGCCGCATCCAGGAGATCACCTTCGGCAGCGTGAAGCCCTGCAGCACCAGCGTCCCGATCACCGCGACGAAGACCAGGAAGAGGATCAGCTCCCGCCCGGGGAACGGCGAACCGTCCTCCGTCCGCAGCGGTATCGAGAACGCCACGGCCAGCGAGACCACCCCGCGCATCCCCGCCCACGCCATGATCACCGGCCCCTGCCAGCCGGGCGACGGCTCCCGCTCGCGGATGTACCGGAACATCAGCCGCGGCAGCCACGCCCCCGGGAACATCCACACGAACCGGCCGACGATCAGCACCGCCAGCACCAGCGCCGAGTACCCGGCGAGCTGACCGGCCGACCACCGGCCCAGCCCCGAGACCACCACCGGCAGCTGCAGCCCGATCAGCGCGAAGACCACCGCCTCCAGCACGAAGTCGAGCATCTTCCACACCGAGCCCTCGATGAGCCGCGCCGCGTAGTCCACCGTCGCCGAGCGGTGCCCCAGATAGACGCCGAGCACCACCACCGCCAGCACGCCGGACGCCTCGAAGCTCTCCGCCAGCTCGTACGCGGCGAACGGGATCAGCAGCGACAGCACCGTCCGCAGCCGGGGGTCGCGCAGCCGGACGCGCAGCCACTGCACCACCACCCCGAGCACCAGCCCGACCGCCACCCCGCCCACCGAGGCCAGCAGGAACTCGCCCACCCCCGACAGCAGCGAGAAGCCGGAGCCCACCGCGGCCGCCACCGCCACCCGGACGAGCGTGATCGCGGTCGCGTCGTTGAAGAGGCTCTCACCCTGAAGGAGCGTCACGAAGCGGCCGGGCAGGCCCACCGAGCGGGCGATGCCGGACGCGGCCACCGCGTCGGTGGGCGCCAGCACCGCGCCCAGGCAGAGCGCGGCGGACGCCGGCATCCCGGGGATCACCAGGTGCACCACCCACCCCACCAGCAGCGTGGAGAAGAGCACATAGCCGACGGAGAGCAGCGCCACCGGCCGCATCGAGGCGCGCAGGTTGAGGTAGGAGCTGTCCACCGCCTCCTTGTAGAGCAGCGGCGGCAGCACGAACGGAAGAACCAGTTCCGGGTCGAGCGCGAAGGACGGGACGCCGGGCACGAACGTCGCGGCGAGGCCCGCGATGACGAGCAGCAGCGGCGCCGAGACGCCGATGCGGCGCGCCAGCCCGGCGAGCGCCACCGCGCACGCCACAAGGAGGATCAGGGAGCCGTTCACCCGAACAGTCTGTCCCACCGGCGCCGCGGGCGGCGCCCGCCGGGCGGCGCGGGACCCTGCTCGGGAACCCCCTCACGGCCCCGCCAGCACCTCCGCCACGGTGAGCCCGGCGTCCCACCGCCACGCCGCCGGGCCGGCGGCGGACGCCCGCACCCGTCTCGCCGTCTCCAGCACGGCCGCCGAGCGGCGGCCGCGGCCGGACGCCACCAGTCGGTCCAGCCACGCCAGCACCGTCGCCGCTTCGCGGACCTCCTCCACCAGCTGAGCGCCCGTCAGCCGGTCGGCCCCGATCCCGGAGAGAAAGGCGTCCGCCGCATGGGCCGCGCCGGCGTCGTCGAACCAGCCCATCGGCCCGAGGGCGTCCTCGGGCAGCCCGCGCAGCCGTCCGAAGAGCACCCCGGGGTCGTCCGACGCCCCCGGCTCCTCCAGGTACCGCAGCAGCTCCGGCCAGCCCATGAACGGCCGTTCGCGGTGCGCGGCGGCCAGCTCCGCGCGGTCGACGCGCCAGTCCAGCAGCGTCAGCCGGGTGAGCGCCACCGTGCTCCCCCCGACCTCCCGCGCCCGTTTCACCAGCCGACGGGTGGTCAGCTCCTTGTCCAGCCGGGCCCGGACCACGGCCGCCGGGTCGGACGCGGCGAGCGCCGACGCGGCGCACGCGCCGGCCGAGCGCCCCAGCACCCCGCGGTCGATCAGCCCGGGGACCCGATCCGCCGCGCCCGCCCCGATCAGGCCCAGCACCGCGGTGAGCTGCTCGGCGAGGGTGTACTTCAGCTCGCGCCGCTCCAGCGCCGCCGCGATCAGCCTGGGGTCGCGGGCGTGCAGCAGCGCGGGCAGCACCCCGTGACAGCCCGTCGTGTAGGTGTGGGCGCGGCGGCCCGCCGGGGGGCAGAGGCCGGGGCCGGCGCCCGCCGCGCGGGCGGCGCGCCGCAGGGCGCGCGGCGTGCCGGCGGCCTCCAGCAGGGCCTCGGCGATCGCCGGGTCGGGCAGCTCGGCGAGCCGGTCGGCGATCGCCGGGTCCAGGTACCTGCGCCGTGCGAGGAGCCGCAGCTGCTCGGGGTCGCCCTCGGCGAGCAGGTCCTCGGCGAGCCCGTCCGCCGCGGGGCTGTCGGCCGCCTGCGCCAGCTCCTTGCGCTGCCCGGCGCCGACGAGGGGCAGCAGCCGGGCGCGGGCCGACCGGCCCGCCGCGACCATCAGAGCGGCGAGGACGGCCGGGTGGTCCGCGTCCGGCCCGGTTCCGGCGGGCGGGACGTCGGCGGCCCGCTTCAGCAGCTCGTCGAGGTCCGGGACGCTGTCGGCCGGGGACGGCGTCCGCCGCAGCTCGTCCACCACCGTCACCAGCCGCAGCCAGGGCTCCGGTTCGTCGCCCAGGGCCTCGCGCAGCCGCCGCGCGAACTCCCGCAGCTCGTCCACCTCCTCGGTCGCGTGGACGAACCGGTGCAGCAGGTGAGGGTCGCGGGCGGCGAGCCGGCCGATCGGGCGCCGCAGCCCCGACGGCCCCTCCACCGCCGGGCTCCCCCCGTTCGCCGCCTCCGTACCGTCCGCCGCGAACTCCGAGGCCGGCGCCGCCGCGAGCCGGGCGAGCAGCTCCGCCGCGCGGCGCCGCGCCCCGGCGCCGACCGGCTCCGCGGGCGCCGCCGGGTGTTGGCCAGGTTGCTGTCCCCGCTGTGCAGCCGCTCCGGCAGGCCCGACGGGTCGTCGAGGTCCACATCCGCCCGGCAGGCGGCGCGCAGCGCGGCCGCGCCCGCCGCGCCGCCCGGGTCCTCCAGCAGCCCCTCGACGAACGTCCGCAGGCTGTCCAGGAGCCGGACCGACGGCCGCTTGGCCAGCAGCGCGCGCACCCCCTTCTCGCCCTGCCGCTCCCAGACGTGCAGCACCGCCTGGCGCTGCACCGCCTTGCGGATCGAGGAGTTGCGCAGGCCGACGGCCGTCAGGTCGGCGTCGCCGGAGACCAGCAGCGGCAGCACCTCCCAGCCCTCCCGGCCGGCCAGCAGCCGCTTGCGCAGCGCGCGCGAGGGGCCGTCGGGGCCGGCCGCTCCGGCCCGGACGGCGATGGCGCGGCGCAGCGTGGGCGTGGTCCGCATGTTGCCGTAGACGGCCTCGTCGACGGCCGGATCGCCGTCCGCGGTGAGGCGCTTGAGGTCGCGGGCGTCCAGCTGGGCGCGTCCCGCGAGGACCACGCGGGCCGGGACGGGGCCGTGGTCGGCGACCGCGTCCAGGACGGCCTGGGCGGGCAGCGGCCCCTCCCCGAGCAGCGCGGCGGCCGGCGCCCCGGTCAGCCGGCGGACGACGGCCGCGCGGTCCTCGGCCGCGGCGTGCGCCAGCAGCAGCGCGAACGTCTCGTCCGCGCTGCGCGGCGGCGGCGGGACGGGCCCGCCGGGCGGCGTTACCGCAGCGTCGAGCAGCTCGGCGAGGGTGCCGCGGTGCTTGGCGAGCGCCCGGTGCACGGCGAACCAGCGGTCCGGGTCGGGGCCCAGGTGGCGGTGCGTCAGCTCGCACAGCCGCGCGGCGGCGGGCCGCCCCGGGTCGGCGGCGGCCCCGCCCAGCAGGGCGGCGAGCGAGCGGGCCGGGCGGGCCTTCGCCACCAGCGCCGACGCCACCTCGTCGTCGAGCACCCGGGCGGCGCGGGCGTCCGCGGCGAGCGCGGTGAGGCGGGCGGGGCGGGGTGCGTCGAGGGCGGCGAGCAGCGCGGCGCGGGCGGTCTCCCCGACGGGCACCGGGAGCGGGCCGAGGCGCTCCTCGACGAGCGGGATCTCGTCGGGATCGGCGTGCGGGGCGAGCAGGCGGAGGACGGCGGCGGTGGACTCTGCGGACGTGGCGGACGCGGATGTCATGGATGGGGTCCCCGTGGCGTGTGCGGCAGTTCCCCGGAGGACGCGGACCCCCGGGAGCCGGTTCCGCCACCGGCGCCGGTTCCGGCGGACCCGTCCGGGGATTGCATAACCTGTCCGCATGACTGCCAGCAGCACCGGAGACATGGGCACATGTCGGCATCTGGGGGACCTGCCCGCCCCGGAGCCCGCCCCGAACGACGACACCTGCCCGGAGTGCCGCCGCGACGGCACCGACCCGGTCCAGCTGCGGATCTGCCTGACCTGCGGGCACGTCGGCTGCTGCGATTCGAGTGTGGGACGCCATGCGACGGGGCATCACCTCGCCACCGGGCACCCGGTCATGAGGACCCTGGAGCCCGGCCAGGCCTGGCGCTGGTGCTATGTCGACATGCAGTTGGTATGAGCGGAACCCCCGCGACTCCCCCCGAAGTCCGGGTCGCCCCCTGCCACGGTGCGTACCCGCTGACTTACACTATGTGATGCGAGCTCGCCCTGCCGGGCACCCGCGCGCGCCGCGGCCCTGTGCAGGTCCAACGCCATGGCGACACGCGAGGTTTCGGCACGGTAGCGTCACAGGCAGGACTCGCGGCGCGGGCCCCGCGGGTCGCGCCGCGGCGTGGAGGAACCGCAGCACTGTCCGCACATGCAACGAAGCACGCGACCCGCCGTGCGCCACCGTGGAGGTGAGGGTGTCCCAGCAAGCAGGCGAATCCGGGCGGCAGGACTTCGTCGAGGTGAGGCTGCCGGCCAACGGCGCCTATCTGTCCGTACTGCGCACCGCGACGGCCGGCCTGGCCGCGCGGCTGGACTTCACCCTCGACGAGATCGAGGACCTCCGCATCGCGGTGGACGAGGCCTGCGCGATCCTGCTCCAGCAGGCGGTCCCCGAAGGGCTGCTGACCTGTTCGTTCCGCCAGGTCGGCGACTCCCTCTGGGTCACCGTCTCGGCCCCGACCACCGACGGCCGCGCCCCCGAGCGCGACACCTTCGCGTGGACGGTGCTCACCGCGCTGGCCGGAGAGGTGGAGGCCACCGTCGCCGACGAGGCCGACAGCGGCGACCCGCAGTACAAGGTCGTCAGCATCAGCCTCCACAAGAAGCGCGGCGCCGAACCCGGACAGCCCCCACCGCAGTGACTCCCGCAAACCGCGCACCGCAGCCCCCGCAGCCGCCTCGGCCTGATGATCCTTCGGCCCTCCGCGGCATCCCGCAGCAAAGGCCCCAGCCCGCGAAGGAACACGCCGAGCACGTGGAAGAGCCCAGAAACCCGGCGGAGCAGAGCGACCCGCCCGCGCCGGACGAGCAGCAGGACGAACAGGCCGCAGCGGTCCAGCGCAAACGCGCCGCGACGCGCGCCCTGTTCATGGAGCTGGCCCAGCTCGAGCGGGGCGACCCGCGCCGCGAGGAGATCCGCAACCGGCTGGTGCAGCAGCACCTCGGCCTGGTGGAGCACCTCGCCCGGCGCTTCCGCAACCGCGGCGAGCCGCTGGACGACCTCACCCAGGTCGCCACCATCGGCCTGATCAAATCGGTGGACCGGTTCGACCCCGACCGCGGCGTCGAGTTCTCCACCTACGCCACCCCGACCGTGGTCGGCGAGATCAAGCGGCACTTCCGCGACAAGGGCTGGGCGGTGCGCGTGCCGCGCCGCCTGCAGGAGCTGCGGCTGTCGCTGACCACCGCCACCAGCGAGCTCTCCCAGCGCAACGGGCGCTCCCCGACGGTGCACGAGCTGGCCGAGCACCTCGGCATCACCGAGGAGGAGGTCCTGGAGGGCCTGGAGTCGGCGAACGCCTACTCCACGCTGTCGCTGGACGTCCCGGACAGCGACGAGGACTCCCCGGCGGTCGCCGACACCCTCGGCGAACCGGACGAGGCGCTCGAGGGCGTCGAGTACCGCGAGTCCCTCAAGCCGCTGCTGGAGCAGCTGCCGCCGCGCGAGAAGAAGATCCTGCTGCTGCGGTTCTTCGGCAACATGACGCAGTCGCAGATCGCCCAGGAGGTCGGCATCTCCCAGATGCACGTCTCCCGCCTGCTGGCCCGCACCCTCGCCCAACTCCGCGAAAAACTCCTCGTCGAGGAGTAGCACCCCGGCTTCCGGTGCCCCCGCACGGACGCCCGGCGTCCGGCCGGGGCGCCGGGGCGGAGGGCGGCGCGTCGGGGGCGGAGCCTAGGCGCGGCGGTGGACGTCGAGGGCGGCGCTGGTCCGGGGGTGGACCAGGCAGACGAGGCCGGCGATCGCCGTCGCCATCACCAGGATGCCCACCCACACCAGCGAGCCGCCCTGCTGCCACACCGTGTAGCCGACCGGCAGGCAGCACAGGTTCAGCGTCGCCGCCGGCCCCCGTCCCCACCGCTTCAGCTGCCACAGCCCGCGCACCGCGATCCCCGGCAGCAGCGCGCACAGCAGCAGCACCACCCCGCCGGCCTCGGCGCGCACCAGGTCCCCGCCGGAGGCGAAGAGCGGCGCCGCCATGATGTAGAGCCCCCACACCGCGAGCGCGACCGCCTGCACCCCGGCCACCGCCGCCGCGCCCAGCACCGTCCCCGGCCGGTGCACCGCGTGCTCCGCGCCATCCGCGGCCGCCGCGCCGGCCGCCACGGCCTCGTCTTCTCGGATGCTCATCCGTCCAGGGTAGCCACCGCGCCGGGGCGATCACCGGGGGCGTCGCGGCCCTCGTACATAATGGCGCGCATGCGGGCACTCCTCGTGGCGAATCCCAGTGCGACGACCACCTCCGAGCGGTCCCGCCAGGTGCTCGCACGCGCCCTGGAGAGCCGGCTCGACACCCTCGAGGTCGCCGCCACCGAGTACCGCGGCCATGCCCGCGAGCTCGCCCGGCAGGCCGCCGAGGACGGCATCGACCTGGTGGTGGCGCTCGGCGGCGACGGCACCGTCAACGAGGTCGTCAACGGCCTCCTCGCCGAGGGCCCCGCCGCGGGCACGCCCGGCCTCGCCGTCGTCCCCGGCGGCTCCACCAACGTCTTCGCCCGCGGCCTCGGCCTGCCCAACGATCCGGTCGAGGCGGCCGGCATCCTGCTGGACGCGCTGGAGCGCGGCACCTCCCGCCGCGTCGGCCTGGGGCGCGCGGTGATCGACCCGGGCACCGACCACGAGACGGATCGCTGGTTCACCTTCGCCGCCGGCATGGGCTTCGACGCCGGCGTGGTGGGCCGGGTGGAGCGCTACCGCAGCGCGGGCCGCCGCTCCACCGCGGGGCTCTATCTCCAGCAGGTCTTCTGGCAGTTCGCGGACGAGCGCCGGCTGCCGCCCGAGCAGCGCGTCCGGCTCACCCTCAGCCGCCCCGACCAGGACGGCGGCGGCACCGTCCGCGAGGACGTGGTCGCCGACGGCCTGTCGCTGGCGATCGTCTCCAACACCTCGCCGTGGACCTACATCGGCAGCCACCCGGTGCAGTTGACGCCGCACGCGTCGTTCGACACCGGCCTCGACATGTTCGGACTGACCCGGATGTCGGTGCTCACCACCGCCCGCTACGCCCGCCAGGCGCTCGCCCCGAACGGCCGCGGACCGCGAGGGCGGCACATGGTAGCGCTCCATGACGTGGACGAGTTCACCCTGACCGCCGCCGCACCCCTGCCCTTCCAGGTGGACGGGGACCACCTGGGTCCCGTCTCCACCGCCAGGTTCGTTGGCGTTCGCCGAGCACTGCGTGTGATTGTGTGATCAGAAGAGCCGAAAGTCCTTTTACTTGAAACCAACAGACCTCACGACCCTCCGGTCGCGACCTGTGACCCACGCCTCACCAGGGATTCCAAAAATCCTTCCCGGAAGGGCTTGTATCTAACGCTGAGGTTTGCGACTCTCTTCTTGGCGGTCGGAAACGAGCCCGCAACACCAAGGCCGAACGAACCGCCCGAATCCACCTGTAGCACCCTCCGTAGACGCGGCAACACTGCGTCCACCCCTTGTGGCGCGACAGGATTCGTGAAAGCGTTCACATTCACAAGACCCCGCAGCATCAACCAGACGCAGAACGTCGCCCGTTGGGACCCGACAGGGCCCGGGCAGAAGGAGATGGAGCAGCTATGGACTGGCGCCACCGCGCTGTGTGCCGCGAGGAAGACCCCGAGCTCTTCTTCCCCATCGGCAACACTGGTCCCGCGCTGCTGCAGATCGAGGAGGCCAAGGCCGTGTGCCGGCGTTGCCCGGTCGTCGAGCAGTGCCTCAAGTGGGCCCTCGAGACCGGTCAGGACGCCGGTGTCTGGGGCGGCCTGAGCGAGGACGAGCGCCGCGCGATGAAGCGCCGTGCCGCCCGCAACCGGGCCCGCAGCGCCGCCTCTTGATCCGAGGGCT
Organism: Mangrovactinospora gilvigrisea; assembly: GCF_001879105.1. Classification (GTDB taxonomy): domain Bacteria; phylum Actinomycetota; class Actinomycetes; order Streptomycetales; family Streptomycetaceae; genus Mangrovactinospora; species Mangrovactinospora gilvigrisea. The sequence goes on from NZ_MLCF01000146.1 coordinate 30,591, forward strand.
TCGCCCCGCCTCACCCCTCGGCAGCAGCTTCAGACCTGACGTACCCCGATGAGCCCCGGCGAAAGCCGGGGCTCGTTGGCGTTCGCGGCACACAAGCAGCACGTTCGGGACGCGTTCGCGCCCCCTATTCCGCCGGCGCGCCCCGCAACTCAACTGCGCGCCGGCGAACGCCACTTCACGCCGGGTCGGGTATCGAATACCCGATCACCCCGGAAGTGGGACGTCCAACACCGCCCGCGTTCCCGCGACTTCCGCCGGGACGATCTCGAACTTGCCGCCGAGTTCGCCGGCCACCAGCGTCCGCACGATCTGCAGGCCCAGGCTGTCCGACCCGTCCGGGTCGAAGTCCGCCGGCAGCCCCGCGCCGTCGTCGATCACCGACAGCCGCAGCCGGCCACGGTCGCGCAGCGCCGTCACCTCGACCGTGCCTCCGGTGCCGCCGGCGTGCAGATCCGCGAAGCCGTGCTCCAGCGCGTTCTGCAGCACCTCGGTGAGCGCCATCGCCAGCGGCGTGGCCACGTCCGCCGGCAGCGTCCCGCACCGCCCGGTGCGCCGGGTGCGGACGACGCCGCCCGGGGCCAGCTCCGCCACCATCCGCAGCACCCGGTCGACGATCTCGTCGAAGTCCACGGTGTCGTCGAGGTTCTGCGAGAGCGTGTCGTGCACCAGCGCGATCGACGTCACCCTGCGCATCGCCTCCTCCAGCGCCGAGCGCGCCTCGTCCGGGCCGCGCCGGGCCTGCAGCCGCAGCAGCGCCGCGACCGTCTGGAGGTTGTTCTTCACCCGGTGGTGGATCTCCCGGATGGTGGCGTCCTTGCTCATCAGCTCGCGTTCGCGGGTGCGCAGCTCGGTGACGTCCCGCACCAGCACCAGCGAGCCGATCCGCGCGCCGTGCGGGGTCAGCGGGATGACGCGGAAGCGGACGATGCCGTCCGAGCCCTCGGCCTCGCCGCTGCGCGGCACCCGTCCGCCGACCGCCGCCTCCAGGCTCTCCCCCATCGGGTCGACCGTCTTGCGGCTGACCGGGGCGAGCGAGGCGGTGAGCCGGCCCAGGTGATGGCCCACCAGATCGGCGGCGTGGCCGAGCCGGTGGTAGGAGGAGAGCGCGTTGGGGCTGGCGTACTGCACCACCCCGGCCTCGTCGAGGCGGATCAGCCCGTCGCCGACGCGCGGCGCGCCGCCGGGGCGCGGCTCCTGCCCGGGGAAGGGGAACATCCCGGCGGCGATCATCTGGGCGAGATTGGCCGCCGACTCCAGATACGTCAGCTCCAGCCGGCTGGGGGTGCGCACGGTGAGCAGATTGGTGTTGCGGGCGATCACGCCGAGCACCTTCTCGCCGCGCCGCACCGGGATCGACTCGACGCGCACCGGCACCTGCTCGCGCCACTCCGGGTCGCCCTCGCGCACGATGCGGCCCTCGTCCAGGGCGTCGTCCAGCATCGGGCGGCGGCCGCGCGGCACCAGCCGGCCCACCATGTCGTCCTGGTAGGACGTCGGACCGGTGTTGGGCCGCATCTGCGCCACCGAGACGAACCGGGTGCCGTCCACGGTCGGGATCCACAGCACCAGGTCGGCGAAGGACAGGTCGGCGAGCAGCTGCCACTCGGCGACCAGCAGATGCAGGTGGGCCAGGTCGTCGTCGGAGAGCTCGGTGTGGTCGCGGACCAGTTCGTTCATCGAGGGCACCCGCCCATTGTCACCTGCGGGTGCCCCGACGCCCGACGCGGCCGCACCCCCGGCGGCCCGCGATCGGCTGCTCAGCCCTTGATCCCGGCCTGCGCCACGCCCTGCACCAGCCAGCGCTGCAGCGCCACGAAGACCAGCACCAGCGGGAGGATGGAGATCCCGGCGGCCAGGAACAGCTCGTGGATGTTGATGGTCTGCGCGGTGATGAAGGTGGAGAGCGCCACCTGCACCGTCCAGGAGCTCTGGTCCTGGCCGATGACCAGCGGCCAGAGGAAGGAGTTCCAGCCGTTGATGAAGGTGATCACCCCGATCGCGGCGAAGAAGTTGAGCGAGTTGGGGACGACGATCCGCCAGTAGGCGCCCCAGTAGCCGAGCCCGTCCACCCGGGCCGCCTCCTCCAGCTCCTTGGGGAAGCCCAGGAAGTACTGCCGGAAGAGGAAGGCGGTGAACCCGGTGAAGAGCCCCGGGATGATCAGTCCGCGCAGGTCGGAGACCCAGCCCAGCGAGGAGACCAGCACGAAGCTGGGCACGAAGGTCACCGAGGCCGGCACCATCAGGGTGGCCAGCACGGCGTAGAAGACCTTGTTGGCGTGCCGGTAGGGGATCCGCGCCAGCCCGTAGCCGGCGAGCGAGCAGACCAGCAGGGTGCCGAGCGTGTGCAGCACGCCGACCTCCAGCGACACCAGCATGGAGTGCAGGAACGGCACGCTGGTGTCGTCGAACAGCTCGCCGAAGTTGCCCCACTGCAGATGCGCCGGGAACCACACCCAGGCGGCGCCCATGATGTCCTGCTCGGTGGAGAGGGCGTTCCTGATGATCAGGTAGAACGGCACCAGGAAGAGCACCGCGGCCACCGCGACCGCCGAGTAGATCCCGGCGGAGCCGAGCCGGGAGCGTCCCATCGGACTCCTGGACATCAGTCCTCCCCCCTTCCGAAGCCCAGGATCCGGCCCTGGAGCAGAGTGACGACGCAGATGAGCACGGCGAGGACCAGCGCGCCGGCGCTGCCGTGCCCATAGTCCTGGTTCTGGCCGAGCGCCACCTGGTAGAGGTAGAGCAGCGGGGTGCGCCCCCAGGTGGTGCCCGAGCCGAGCAGGTTGTAGAACTCGTCGAACGCCTGGTACGCGGCGATCAGCAGGAGCAGCACCACCGCCACCGAAGTGGCCCGCAGCTGCGGGAAGGTGATGTACCGGAAGGTCTGCCACCCCGACTTGGCCCCGTCGATCGCGGCCGCCTCGTAGAGGTGGGGCGGGATGCTCTGCAGCGCGGCCAGGAACAGGATCATGTAGAAGCCGCACTGCAGCCAGAGCCGCAGGCTGACGATGACCAGCCAGTACCAGGGCGGGTGCGGCGAGGCGAGCCACGAGACCGAGTGGATCCCGAACCAGCCCATGACGGTGTTGGCGAGCCCGAACCGCAGCCCCTGGAAGATCGACATCTTCCAGATCAGCGACGCGGCCACATAGGAGACCGCGGTCGGCAGGAAGAACACCGACCGGAAGAAGGCCTTCATGAACCTCAGCCGGTGCACCAGCAGGGCGAGCCCCAGCGACACCGCGTACGTCACGGGGACGATGAACGCGGCGAAGACGGTGAAGACGAGCAGCGAGTGGACGAAGTCCCCGTTGCTCAGCATGTCGGCGTAGTTGGAGAGGCCGACGAACCTGGTGGGCGTCACCGTCCCCTTGGCCTCGAAGAAGCTGAGCCACAGGCTCCACCCGATCGGGATGTAGACGAAGACCACGAGCCCGATCAGGAAGGGTCCGGTGAAGAGCCAGAAGGCGCGGGTGGTGCGCGACATGGCGATGCCTCCGGCCTGCCGGGTCAGCCGAACAGCTGCTTGAGCTGGCCGTTGACGGTGGTGTCGCACTTGTCGAGGGCCTTGCCGGGGTCACCCCCGGAGCGCACCGAGTCCGCCAGCACCGCCTGCAGCGCGGTGGCCATGGCCGGGGTGAACGCCGGGTTGTCGAAGTGCCCGTAGGTGTTGAAGAGCTTGACGCCGTCGGCGGCCACGCCGGACTGCAGCTTGGTGGCCTGCGACCGTATGGAGGCCCGCGGCGGGATGTGGAAGCCGTAGTTGAGCGCCCACTCCTTCTGGTACGCGGTCTGGTCGATCCACAGCCACTTGACGAACGCCTTCGCCGCGTCGACGTCCTTCGCCTTGGACGACACGAACGCCGACCAGCCGCCGTTGTAGACCGACAGCTTGCCCGCGTCGCCGACCTTGGGGAACGGGAAGACGCCGACGTCGCCGGGGAACTTGGCGAGGATCGCGGGCATCGCCCACATGCCGCAGAACTGGATCGCGCACAGCTCGTTGAGGAACGAGCCCGGGTCGGTGTAGTCGGTGGGCGCGCCGGTGAGCAGGTGCCCGCTGGTCCACAGCGTGCGCAGCGACTTCAGCCCGCCGACGACCGCGTCGGTGTGGTACGCAGGCTTGTGATCGGCGGTCAGGGTGTCGGCGCCGGCCGACCAGACCAGCGGGGCGGCGATGCCGTGCAGGTCGTTGCCGAGGAAGACGCCCTTCATCTTGCCGTTCGTCAACTTTGCGGCGGCCGCGATCAGTTCGTCGAGGGTGGTGGGCACCTGCACGCCGGCCTTGGCGAAGAGCGACTTCCGGTAGTAGAAGAACTGCGGGTCGTCGATCATGCGGACGCCGTAGATCTTGCCGTCGATGGTGTGCGAGGCGATGTCCGCGGGGAGGTAGTCGCCCTTGACCGGGCCGACGATGTCGTCGAGCGGGACGGCCTGCTTCGCCTTGACCATCTGGATGTTGGGCTGGTCCTCGAAGACGTCCGGCCCGCTGGAGGAGAGCAGCCCGGCGGAGAGCTTGCTGCCGTAGTCGCCCGCCACCCACTGGATGCTGACGTCGGCCTTCTTGTAGGCCTTGGCGAACTTCTGCGCGGCCTGCTGCGTGCCCTTCTCGCCGTACTGGTGGTACCACTGCGAGATCGACTTGCCGCCGCCCGAGGACGACCCCCCGCGGCCGTTGTTGTTGCCGCAGGCCGCGAGCGGACCGAGGGCGGCGAGGGCGCCGGCGGAGCGCAGGATGGCTCTGCGGCTGGGGCGGTGCGGACCAGACACTGCCGACATGACGACTCCCTTGTCTGATGATGACGGCTCAAGTGCGTTTGTGGGCGGTGACGTTAACCATCCGTCAACACTTCAGCAAGGGGTTAGACGAAGTCGATCAGAATCAAAACCATCACGCTCCCGCCCCCGCGGAAACACGACCGCTCACCCGGCGAGGCGGCCCCGCAGCGGCGCCAGCGCCCCCTCGAGCGCGAAGCTCGCCGCGCCGAGGCTCACCGCGCTGCTCCCCAGCCGGCTCAGCGCGATCCGCGTCGCGCCCCACGGCCGCGCCAGCGCCCGCGCCGCCACCGCGCCGCGCACCGCCCGGACCAGCGTCTCGCCGAGCGCCTCCGCGACCCAGCTGCTGAGCACCACCACCTCGGGGTTCAGCAGGTTCACCAGGTCGGCGACGCCGGCGCCCAGACAGCGGGCCGTCTCCTCCACCACCGCCAGCGCGTCCGAGTCCCCGCCCGCCGCCGCGCGCCCCAGCCCGCGCACCGTCGCCTGCTGGTCGCCCTCCCGCAGCAGCGGGCTGCCGGGCCGCAGCTCGGCGAGCGTCCGCATGATGCCCGGCGCCCCGGTGTACGCCTCCACACAGCCGCGGTTGCCGCACCGGCACGGCCGCCCGTCCAGCACCAGCGTGGTGTGGCCCCACTCCCCCGCGCTGTTGCTGCGGCCCCGGTGCAGCGCCCCGCCCACCGCGAGGCCCGCGCCGACGCCGGTGCCGAGGATCACCGCGACCGCGTCCGCGCAGTCCCGGGCGGCGCCGAACCACAGCTCGGCGGCCATCGCGGCGCGCATCGGGTTGTCCAGGTGGAGCGGGCCGGGCAGCCGGGCGGCGAGCAGATCGTGCAGCGGGACGTCCCGCCAGTCCCAGTTGGGCGCGAAGACGGCGATGCCGCGCTCCCGGTCGACCTGGCCGGGGACGCTGACGCCGACGCCGAGCACCTCGCCGTGGACGGCGGCCTTGGCGGCGACCTCGGTGACCGCCGCGGTGATCCGGTCGGCCACCGCGTCCGGCCGGCTCTCGTCCGCGCCGAACTCGCCGCCGGCCGTGGCCAGTACCTCCAGCCGCAGGTCGTAGGCCTCGGCGTGGATGAAGGTCTCACCGAGGTCGACCCCGATCAGGACGCCGCCGCGGGGGTTGGCGGCGACCAGGCCGCGGGGCCGCCCGCCGTCCGACTCCTCGAAGCCGACCTCCAGCACCATGCGCCGCTCGATCAGCTCGCCGACCAGGTTGGCGACGGTGGCGAGGCTCAGGCCGGTGGCGGCGGCGAGCTTCTGGCGGGAGGCCGGGGAGCCGGCGATGACCTGCCGGAGGACGGCGTAGCGGTTGGCCGTGCGGATGTCGCGTGAGGTCCTGCGCTGCACTGCCGTCATCCTCCTGGTGCCACCGACCGCCCGGTGTTCTAGCGGGTCGAACGCCGAGGCTAGGCCCAACCGCCCCGGTTCTTCAAGGGGTTCGGAAAGGGGTTGGACGAAGCGTGCCGCACCCCGGGCGCGCGATGCGCTCCCGGGGAGACGAGAACCCGCGGCTGCGGCGGAGGGACCCTCAGCCCTCCGCCGCGCCGCGGGTTCTGATCGCCGACTCGTCCGCCCGGGGAGCTGTGCGGGGCTCCCGGGGCAGGGTCGGCCTTCGGAGGCGGGTGTGGATCAGGGCGGCACACCCGGCCTTCCGGCCCATGCGGCACCTGTGCGGTGTTGTGCTCCATCGTGGACTAGACCACGCTGCGATGTCCAGAGGTTGCCGGACATCGTTGTAAACGATCACGAACACGCACGAGGACCGCACAAGACGGGCGGATCGGCGAGTCGTAGGATGTCCTGCGTCGCACAATGGTTTAGACCATTATGAAGACATTGGCATGGACCATGCGGAGGGTCAAGACGCCTGCAAGCGGGCCTGACACCGTGTTACGTGTCCGGAATCTGACAAGAGTTGAAGGGAAGCGTCCGGTACCGGCCCGATCAACGCGCGTACCGGCCGCAGCAGGGGCGCGGCGGCCTGCCCGGACGTGCCAAAGTTCTACAACTGGCTGTGCGCGATTCTCTTGGAGGAACACGGTGACGAACGGAACCGGCACCCCCGGACCGGCGCGGGGGCAGGGCGCGGCAGGAGGAGCGGTGGGCATGGTCGAAGCGTCCGGGACCGGGTCGACGGACAAGAGCCCGCGCGTGCCCAAGTACTACCGGCTCAAGAAGCACCTGCTCCAGATGACGGAGACGATGCCGCCCGGCACGCCCGTCCCCCCGGAGCGGACGCTCGCCTCGGAGTTCGACACCTCCCGCACCACCGTCCGGCAGGCGCTGCAGGAGCTGGTCGTGGAGGGACGGCTGGAGCGGATCCAGGGCAAGGGCACCTTTGTCGCCAAGCCCAAGGTCGCCCAGAGCCTCCAGCTCACCTCCTACACCGAGGACATGCGCGCGCAGGGCCTGGAGCCCACCTCCCAGCTGCTGGACATCGGGTACGTCACCGCGGACGAGCGGCTGGCCCGGCTGCTCGACATCCGCGAGGGCGGCCGGGTGCTGCGCATCGAGCGGCTGCGGCTGGCCAACTCGGAGCCGATGGCGATCGAGACGACCCACCTGTCGGCGAAGCGGTTCCCGGCGCTGCGCCGCAACCTGCTCAAGTACCGGTCGCTGTACAGCGCGTTGACCGAGGTCTACGGCGTCCACCTGATCGAGGCCGAGGAGACCATCGAGACCTCGCTCTGCACCCCGCGGGAGGCCGGCCTGCTGGGGACGGACACCGGGCTGCCGATGCTGCTGCTCTCCCGGCACAGCCGCGACGACCAGGGCGAGCCGGTGGAGTGGGTCCGCTCCGTCTACCGCGGCGACCGCTACAAGTTCGTCGCCCGCCTCCAGCGCCCCCGCTGAGCGGGCTTGGCCACCCGCGGCGCCCTCGCCACGCCGACCCCGGGCGGGGTGCCGGGGTGCAGAGGCGCCGAGGTTCGAACAAGGAGCGGCAACAGCGACCCACCACGGTCTGGCGGCCGACACGCACCTGCCCTAACGTCCAACCGTGCCCGCATTAACACGCGTCATCATCTGGACCGCCGTGGCGCTCATCGGCGCCGCCGGCTGGACCGTCCTCGCCCTCGCCCGCGGCGAACACGTCTCCGCCGCATGGATGCTGGCGGCAGCCCTCGGCTCGTACGCCATCGGCTACCGCTTCTACGCGCGCTTCATCGCCACCCGCGTGCTGCGCGTCGACGCCACCCGCGCCACCCCCGCCGAGCGCCTCGACAACGGCGTCGACTACCACCCCACCGACCGCCGCGTGCTGCTCGGCCACCACTTCGCCGCCATCGCCGGCGCCGGCCCGCTCGTCGGCCCGGTCCTCGCCGCGCAGATGGGATACCTCCCGGGCACCATCTGGATCATCGCGGGAGTCGTCTTCGCGGGCGGCGTGCAGGACATGGTGACGCTCTTCTTCTCGGTGCGCCGCAACGGCCGCTCGCTCGGCCAGATGGCCCGGGACGAGATCGGCCCGTTCGGCGGCGCCGCCGCGCTCGTCGCGGTCTTCGCCATCATGATCATCCTGCTGGCGGTGCTCGGGCTGGTGGTCGTCAACGCGCTCGCCGGGTCGCCGTGGGGCACCTTCTCGATCGGCATGACGATCCCCATCGCGCTGCTGATGGGCGGCTATCTGCGCTGGCTGCGGCCGGGGCGGATCTCCGAGGTGTCGCTGATCGGCATCGCCCTGCTGATCCTCGCCATCCTCGGCGGGCACTGGGTCGCCGACTCCTCCTGGGCCGCGACCTTCACCCTCTCCCCCAAGGCGCTCACCGCGTGGATGGTCGGCTACGGCTTCGTCGCCTCGATCCTGCCGGTGTGGACGCTGCTGGCGCCGCGCGACTACCTCTCCACCTTCATGAAGATCGGGACGGTGGCGCTGCTGGCGGTCGGCGTGCTCATCGCGCTGCCCGACCTGAAGATGCAGGCCATCACGCACTTCGCGTCCCGCGGCGACGGACCGGTCTTCGCCGGCTCGCTCTTCCCGTTCGTCTTCATCACCATCGCCTGCGGGGCGCTGTCCGGATTCCATGCGCTGATCTCCTCGGGCACCACCCCGAAGATGATCCAGAAGGAGACGCAGGTCCGGATGATCGGCTACGGCGCGATGCTGATGGAGTCCTTCGTCGGCATCATGGCGCTGCTCGCCGCGTCCGTCCTGGACCCGGGGCTCTACCTGGCGATGAACGCGCCGGCCGGGGTGATCGGCAAGACGGTGGCGACCGCCTCGCACGCCGTCGCCAACCTCGGCTACACCATCACGCCCGGCCAGCTCGCCGCCGCGGCGCACGCGGTTCAGGAGAAGACCCTGCTCTCCCGCACCGGCGGCGCGCCCACCCTGGCCATCGGGCTCTCCACGATCCTGGCCAAGGCGTTCGGCGGCGCCTCGATGAAGGCGTTCTGGTACCACTTCGCGATCATGTTCGAGGCGCTCTTCATCCTGACGGCGCTGGACGCGGGCACCCGGGTGGGCCGCTTCATGCTGCAGGACACCCTCGGCAACGTCATCAAGCCCTTCAAGCGGGTGAGTTGGTGGCCGGGTCTGGTGCTGTGCAGCGCGGTCGTGGTGGCGCTCTGGGGCTGGTTCCTGTGGTCCGGCGTCAAGGACCCGCTGGGCGGCGTCAACCAGCTCTTCCCGCTCTTCGGCATCGCCAACCAGCTGCTGGCGGCGGTGGCGCTGGCGGTGTGCACGGTGCTGCTGGTGAAGTCGGGGCGGCTGAAGTGGGCCTGGGTGACGGGCGTCCCGCTGGTCTGGGACGCGGCGGTCACCCTCACCGCCAGCTGGCAGAAGGTCTTCTCCGGCGACAAGAAGCTGGGCTTCTTCGCGCAGCGCAGCACCTACCAGGACGCGATCGCGCACGGGAAGGTGCTGGCCCCCGCGAAGAGCATGGGGGACATGCACACGGTGGTCACCAACTCCACGGTGGACGGGGTGCTCTCGGCCGTCTTCGCGGTGCTCATCGTCATCGTGCTGGCGGACGCGGCCCGGGTGTGCGTCGCCGCGGTGCGCCGGCCGGAGGCCCATCGCCCCCAGGAGACGCCGTATGTAGAGTCGCGGTACGTGGCCCCGGCGGGGCTCGTCGCGACTCGCGCCGAGCGCGCCGAGCTGGCCGAGGCGGGGCTGACCAGCGAGGGCGGACAGAGGCGGCGGGAATGAGCGGTGTGACGGCGAAGATCCGGTGGTACGTCCGCGAGCTGACGGGCGAGTCGGCCTACGACCGCTACGTGGAGCGCGAGCGCGCCGCGGGCCACCAGCCGCTGTCGCGGCGCGAGTTCGAGATCCGCCGGATGAAGGCCCGCGAGTCCGACCCCCGCCAGGGCTTCCGCTGCTGCTGAGCCACCGCGCGACTGGCCCCGGGCGGGGTGCCGGGGTGCAGAGGCGCCGAAGTTCGAACAGGGGCGGCGGCGGTGAGCACACTGGACCGCATGGACATGCAGATCCGCGAGGCGACCCCGACCGACTTCGACCGCATCGGCACGCTCACCGCGACCGCGTACGTCGACGGCGCCGGCCTCTCCCCCGACGACAGCTACCTCGTCCACCTGCGCGACGCCGCCGGCCGCGCGGCCGTCGCCGACCTCCTCGTGGCCACCGACGGCGGCGAGGCCGTCCTCGGCACGGTGACGTACGTCACCGCCGCCAGCGCGATGCGCGAGATCGCCCGCCCCGGCGAGGCCGAGTTCCGGATGCTCGCCGTCGACGCCGCCGCCCGCGGCCGGGGTGTCGGCGAGGCCCTCGTCCGCGCCTGCGTCGACCGCGCCCGCGGGGCCGGCCTGGAGCGGATCGTCCTCTCGGTGATCGCCTCCAACGCGACGCCGCAGCGCCTCTACCGCCGCCTCGGCTTCACCCGGCTGCCCGACCGCGACTGGTACCCGATCCCCGAGGCCCTGCTGCACGCGTACGGGCTCGACCTCTAGCCGCGCGGGGGGCGCGCGCCGGCCCGGCGCCCGCTCAGCAGACCTCTTCGAGGTCCCGGTAGTCGCGGGCGTCCGGCGCCTCCGCGGCCCAGGCGTCCAGCAGGCCGCGCACCAGGCCCGTCGGCGCCGCGATGCCGCACTCGCGCTCGGCGAGCCACTCCACGCCGCCCGCACGCCCCAGATGGCCGTGGTCGTGCGGCGGCAGCCCCTCGCCGGAGCCGCCCGGCATCCCCGTGGAGTGGCCGAACTCGGCCTCGTCGCCCGGCTCGCCCGAACCGGTCACCATCCGGCCCTCCGAGCACGCCCGGCACAGCAGCCGCACCGACGAGGACCAGTCCTCCGCGGCGAACCCCGCCGCGGCCACCGCGCGCTCCAGCGCGTCCCGGTCCTTCTCGGTGGCGGCCTGCAGCACCACCACGAACGTCGGCACCGGCGAGGGCGCCCACAGCTCGATCTCGTCGAAGACGGGGTAGACGTCGCCGTCCAGCGTCACCCGCTCGCCGTTCGGCACGCCGTCGTGGAGCACCACCTCGCCCCAGCGCCGCCCCGAGGACGGCAGCGGGATGGAGAGCACCTCGACCCGGCACGGGTCGAGCCGGCGGCCCCACACCACCTCGGACTCGCCCTGCGGGGAGAGCCGCACCGGCGCCGAGCCGTAGTCGGCCTCGATGGCGCCGTCGCCCTGCGGCACCGGCAGGCCGTACTCCTGCCAGGCGCGCCGGGCCAGCGGCCAGTCGTGCAGGGCGGTGGCGGCGATGCCCAGGTTCCACCAGTCCGGCGCGTCCTGGTCGCGGTCCAGCAGGGCGACGGCCCGCAGGCCGGCGATCCGGGCCTGCTCCCAGTCGTGCCGGAACTTGTGCAGCAGCGCCAGGTTGTACCAGGAGTCGGAGAGCCACGGCTCCAGGTCCGCGGCGCGCACCAGCAGGGCGCCCGCGTCCTCGTAGCGGCCGTTGTCGATCATCGAGAACGCGCGGTCCGTCGTCTGCCGCCAGGTGGCCGACGGCCGGTTCCGCGACTTGCCGAAGAACTTCACTGCGACGTCCTCACTGCCGGACCACCTGCTGCCCCGCCTGCTGCTCCGCACCGTACCGCCGATCCACCGAGGGCCCCAGCGGTGCGGATCCCTCCACGATGCCGCCCCAGCGGCGACCGCGCACGGTGTCGCCCGCAGCGGTCGACAATCTTCCACACTTTCCCCACCCCATCGACGAAACTCTCCGCCCGGCCTGCGCTTTGGCGGCGCAGGGTGCCGCGCGTCGACACCATACGGCCCCGCCCGTCCCCAAGGGGAATCCACGGACATCCGAGGACATCCTGGACCCTGATGGGGTCGAACGGGGCCGTACGGGGGGTGCGGGCGCAAAGCACCGGCGCGCGCCCTGCCGCCGCGCGCCGGGTCGGACCCGGGCGGTCAGACGGTCACGCCTCGCCGGGCACGTCCGCCGCGGCGCGCAGCTGGCGGATCCGGCCGAGCACCTTGCCGCGGAGGTCGTCGGGGACGTCGTCGCAGCCGCAGGAGCGGTGCACCAGCTTCTTCACCGCCTGCTCCAGGCCGTACTTCTCCAGGCACGGGGAGCACTCGTCGAAGTGCTCGCGGAACTTGACCCGCTCGACGTCCGTCATCTCGTTGTCGAGGAACTCGTAGAGGTGGTCGAGCACCTCCGAGCAGGCCGTCTCGTGCGGCTCGCCGCAGCTCATGACTCCGCGCCTTTCGCTTCGGCCCCGTTGCTGCCTTGGGCGGACGACGCCGCCAGGGAGTCCGCGTCCGCGCCGCGCAGCAGGCCGCGCTCGCGCGCGTAGTCCTCCAGCATGCCGCGGAGTTGACGGCGGCCGCGGTGCAGTCGGGACATCACCGTTCCGATCGGTGTCCCCATGATGTCCGCAATCTCCTTGTAGGCGAAGCCCTCGACGTCGGCGAGGTAGACGGCGATCCGGAACTCCTCCGGGATCGCCTGCAGCGCCTGCTTCACGTCCGAGTCGGGCAGGTGGTCGAGCGCCTGCGACTCGGCGGAGCGCAGCCCCGTCGACATGTGCGACTCGGCGCGCGCCAGCTGCCAGTCCTCGATCTCCTCGGTACCGCCGCGCTGCGGCTCGCGCTGCCGCTTGCGGTACGAGTTGATGAAGGTGTTGGTGAGGATGCGGTACAGCCACGCCTTGAGGTTGGTGCCCTCGCGGAACTGGTGGAACGACCCGTACGCCTTCGCGTAGGTCTCCTGGACCAGGTCCTCGGCGTCCGACGGGTTGCGGGTCATCCGCAGCGCCGCGGAGTACAGCTGGTCGAGGTAGCCCAGCGCGTCGCGTTCGAATCGCGCGGTGCGCTCCTCGTCGCTCTCGCCGCCGGGCGCCTCCGCCGTCTTCGCGGCCTGTGCCGCCGCCTGCTCGGCCTTCTCGGTGCCGGTGACCGGAACCACCTCCTCCATGTGTTCGCCGGCGGACTCCTGGGTGGAGCCGCCAGCAATGGAGAATAGTGCGGCCGGGTAAAGCGCGGTCGAGCCGCTCGGCCGAGCGGGGCATGCGATGCCACTCATCCGACGAGAACCTCCGTCGTGTCGTTCCGGGTCCGGGACGGCGTTCAAATCCCTGCGGACGGTGTCAACGCCCTCCGGCGCCGTTCCATTCCCGGCCCGCACAACCCGTCAGAAGAGCGTCCCGCCCCCGGCCGGCTCGGCCTCCGCCATCAACTCGGCAGAGTTGTTGCGGATGTTGCCGACGGCCGCCGAGACGGGCCGCACGGCGAGCCGCCCCGGCGCCGGAGCCTCCAGAAGCGGGCGGACCGCCTCGGGCTCGGTGAGGGACGGGTCCAGCCAGGCGTCGAACCGGTCGGAGGGCAGCACCAGCGGCATCCGGGGGTGGATCGGGGCGAGCTCCTCCTCGGCCGCGGTGGTGATGATGCTGCAGCTGGCGATCCAGGCCGCCGGGTCGTCCTCGGGCGCCTCCGGGTTGCGCCAGAACTCGTAGAGCCCGGCGAAGGCCATCGGGGAGCCGTCCGCGGTATGGATGAAGTACGGCTGCTTCTTCACCCCCCGCTCCTTCGCCTCGGCCGCCGAATAGGTGTGCCACTCGTAGTAGCCGTCGGCCGGCAGCAGGCAGCGGCGGCGCGCGAAGGCCCGGCGGTAGGCCGGCTTCTCGGCGACCGTCTCGGCCCGGGCGTTGAACATCTTGCCGCCGATCGCCGGGTCCTTCGCCCAGGACGGGACGAGGCCCCAGCGCAGCACCCGCAGCTGGCGGACGGGCTCCTCCGAGCCGCTGTCCCTGCGCGGCCGGTCCAGCACGGCCCAGACCGGCTTGGTCGGCGCGATGTTCCAGTCGGGCGCGAGCGTCTCCTCCGGCTCCCGGTACTCCACCCCGAAGAGCGCGACCAGGTCCTCCGGCTTGGCGCTCGACGCATACCGTCCGCACATGTGCGCGCTCCCTCCGCTCGGCGTCCCCCACAGCCTCGCAGATCCGCCGTACGGGCGAGGCGGGGTCGGGGAGGCGGGCTCAGAGGCGCATCCGAAGGTGCTGCTCGCTGCCCGGGCCGCCGCGCACCAGGAGGAACTCGGCGCGCGGCGGGTGCTGGGCGCCGGAGACGACCAGGGTGCAGCCGCCGGGGGCGAGCCCGGAGAGGGTGAACCGCCCCGCGCACATCCGCACCCGGGCCCGCCGCCGGCCCCGCTCGTCGACCACCGTCACCCAGCCCGCGCAGCCGTCCGGGTGCTCGGCGCACCGCACCTCGCCGCGCACCAGGATGCCGCGGGCCCGCGCCCGGGGGCGGACGGGCGCCGTGGCCGGGTCGTCCTCCAGGGGGCGGCCGCGGGACTCGGCGAGGCGGGCGAGGGTGTCGTCCAGCGCGGCCAGCTCGTCCAGGGCGACGGCGAGGCGGGCCGCGTCCGGGTCGGCGGCGAGCGCGCGGGCCGCCGGGGCGATCCGGTGCCAGGGCGCGTCGACCTCGCGCAGCGACTCGGCGAGCCGCCCGGCGATCCGCCCCACCTCGGCCCGCACCCGCGGGGAGAGCTGCACATCGACGTCCGCCGCGGTGGCCAGCCGCTTGGCGTGCCGGGTCGCCGAGGCCGCCAGGCCCAGGCCCAGATCGCGCCGGGAGGCGAGGCCGGACGGCATCCGCACCAGCGGCCGGGCCACCGCCTGCGCCCGGAAGAGCGCCGCGTCCACCGCGCGGGCCGAGCCGCGCAGCCGCACCGGAGCCTCGGGCTCCCGCCAGCGCTCGGCGACCTGCTCGGCGAGTTCGGCGAGCGCCTGCCGCCAGCCGCGCACCGCCTCCAGCCGGACGCCGCGCGTCGAGACGGGGATGATCAGCGCGGCGGCGGCCGTGCCGATCGCGAAGCCCAGCGCGTTCTCGCCGAGGCGGAGCGCCAGCAGCCCGTCCATCCCGGACATCGGCGTCTCGAAGGCGTACATCTGGCAGAGCGCGACGACCAGGCCGATCACCCAGTACGCGTACTTGCGCTGCATGCCCCAGGCGCCCAGCGCGATGCACGCCACGATCACCGCGAGCATCCACCAGACGTGCGCGCGCCCGCCGATGTGCGCCAGCAGACGGGCCGTCAGGATGCCCAGCACCGCGCCGATCACCGTGCCCACCATGCGGTGCGCGAACTTGCGGAGCTTCTCGTGGGTGGTGTTGGTGCCGAACGAGACGATCATCAGGCCGATCAGGCCCCAGTAGAAGCGGTGCCCGCTGACCGCGTCGGCCACCGGGATCACCACCGCCGCGGCGACCCCGACCTGCAGCGGCACCCGCAGCACGGGCACCGCCCGGCGCCAGCCGCTGCCGCCCTTGCGGTCGACGAGCTCCTGGGCCGCCGGGCCGCTGCCGGCCGGCAGCCCGCGCTCCAGCACCACGGTGGGGTGGAACGGCACCCGGCCGGCCGCCCGCGGGGTGCTGCGGCCCAGCTCCAGCCAGCGGGCCAGCGAGTCGGCGAGGGCGTCCAGCAGCTCCGCGGCGCGCAGCGCCCGCGCGGCCGCCTCGGCGTCCGCGGTGCCGGTGCGCGCCTCGTGGCGGACCACGTCCGCCGCCGGGTGCAGCGCGCCGACCCGGCCCAGATGGGCGTCGCGGGCGATGCGGAGGGCCACCACCAGCGCCTCCCGCAGCGGGCCGGGCACCCCGGGCCGGCCGGCGAGGCCGCGCACCGCGCGGCCCAGCCCGTCCAGCGCCACCTCGGCGTCGAACAGGTGCTGGTGGAGCAGCTCCGCGGCCTCCGGGTCGGCGGCCATCTCGGGCTCGGCGAGCCGGCCGTCGATGGTGAGGGTGGTGACGTTGACCCGCTGCAGGGCGCGGTCCATCCGGCGCAGCGCCCGCTCGGGCCGGGCGCCGGGCTCCAGCGCGGCGGCGGCCGCGTCCACCACGGCGCGGGTGTGCACCACGAAGGCCCGCTGGGTGCGCAGCAGGTCCTCGCGCGGGGTGGGCCGGGCGAGCAGCAGCCGGACGGCGAGGATGCCGACGGCGGCGGCGAGCGCGATGAGCGCCAGCTTGCCGAGCAGCGCCGTCGGAATGGGCACGATCATGGTGACCAGCAGCCCGTTGAAGAGCATCATCCCGGTGAGCAGCCCCAGCGGGCCGAGCCGCACCAGCAGGAAGGTGGCCGTCAACGCGGCCCCGATCAGCACCAGTTCGAGACCCCGGTGCGGCGCCAGCCAGGCGCCGAGCGCCAGCGACGCGGCGTACGGCACGGGCAGGTAGAGCATCGAGCGGGCGGTGCGCCGGGCGGTGTTCTCGGAGACCGCGAAGCCCGACATCAGGCCGAGCATTCCGCCGACCATCAGGCCCAGCATCGCGGGGACGCCGAGCGCCTGCCCCGTGCCGTAGCCGGCCGCGAGCCCGGTGACCATGCCGAGCAGGGTGCGCCAGCCGTTCTGCAGATGGCCGAGGCCGGGATCGGCGGCGAGGATCCAGTCCCAGGTGCGGGGCGGGCCGCTCACCCGGTCGGGCGGGCGCACCACGGATATCCGGCGGAGCTGGGGGGTGGGTTCGGCAGGGGTGGCGG
>NZ_MLCF01000147.1 GCF_001879105.1 Mangrovactinospora gilvigrisea
TCGACGAACTCCGAGCCGCCGGACACGATGCGGTCGCCGCCCAACTCGCCGGCACCGTCGCCGGCGCCGTCGAAACCAGAGACGGGATCTTCGAAACGGCCCGGCAGTACGCCTCCTGCCTCCTCGACCCCGCTGTGGCCGCGTGGGTGACGCCGCACCGGAATCTGCCGGAGTTCGACCCGCACGCCTTCGTCGCCTCCCGGGACACCCTCTACCTGCTGTCCAAGGACGGCGGCGGCTCCGCCTCCGCGCTGATCGCCGCCGCCGCCGACGCCGTGATGCGCGCCGCCGTCCAACTCGCCGAACGCTCCGGAGGACGGCTCGATCCGCCGCTGCTGGCAATTCTCGACGAGGCCGCGAACGTCTGCCGCATCAAGGACCTGCCCGACCTGTACTCCCACCTCGGCTCGCGCGGCGTCATCCCCCTGACCATCCTGCAGTCCTACCGCCAGGGCCAGCGCGTGTGGGGCGAGGCCGGTATGGACGCCCTGTGGTCCGCGGCCACCGTCAAGATCATCGGTAGTGGTATCGACGACGCCGACTTCGCCGACAAGCTCTCCCGCCTGGTCGGCGACCACGAGGTCGAAGCGCTGTCGACCTCCTCCACCGACACCGCGCTGGGCAAGAACATCTCCGTCTCCACCCGCACCGAGCGCCTGCTGCCGCCCGATGCCATCCGCGCCCTCCCGAAGGGGCAGGCGCTGCTGTTCGCCACCGGCATCCGCCCAGCCCGCCTGACCCTGCGCCCCTGGTATCGCGGGCCGGAGGCCCAGCAGTTGGCCGCCGCCTCCGCCAAGGCCACCGCTGGCATCACCGCCCGCGCCAACGCCAAGCACACCGGCCCCGCCGACTGGCACCTGCCGACCTGATACTCCCCTCCACGGAAGAAGGAAGAGCAGATGGAGTTTCGCCGCGGCCAGCGCATCACGCTGGTCCACACCGACGACCCGCACACCAAACTGCACCCCGGGACCGCCGGGACCGTTCTGCGCTTCGACGAGGACCAGCAGGTCCTGTCGGTGAAGTGGGACGACGGCTCCACCCTGGCCATGCTCCTCGATGAGGGCGACGAGGTCAGCCTCCTCGAGAACCCACCCATCGCACCGGCGCCCGGGGGCGCTATCACGCAGAGCCGCCCCGATGACCGCGGGTACGGACGCGGACGCTGAGGTTGGACGGCATCCGCGAGGTCATCCTGGACCTGTTCGCCGGACCTGGCGGCTGGGCCCAGGGACTGAAGATGCTCGGGTGCCGCGATGTCGGGCTGGAGATCGACCCGCTGGCCTGCGCCACCCGGGCCGCCGCGGGCCACCAGACGATCCGCTGCGACCTCGCCCGCTATCCGACCCGGCCGTTCGTGCTGCGGGTGGTGGGGCTGATCGCCTCGCCCCCGTGCCAGTCCTACTCCACCGCTGGCCACCGCTTGGGCCTGCTCGATCAACCCCTGGTCCTCAAAGCCATCACTGACCTGGCCGCCGGCCGCGACACCCGCACCGAGCTCCTGGCCCGCTGCCGCGACCCCCGCTCCCTGCTCGCGGCCGAACCCATGCGCTACCTGGCCGCCCTGCTCCCCCACGGCCTCCCCCTCTGGGTCCTCATGGAAGAAGTCCCCCTGGTCCTGCCGCTGTGGCGGGCCTACGCCCACCTGCTGCGCCCTGCCGGGTTCTCCGTGTGGACCGGCATCCTCAACGCGGCTGATCTCGGGGTCCCGCAGACCCGGCGCCGCGCCATCCTGATCGCCTCCCGCACCCGCCCCGCCGCCCCGCCCGATCCCACCCACGCCCAACACCCCGAACCCGCCATGCTCTTCGGCACCCCGCGCCTGCCGTGGGTGTCGATGGCCCAGGCGCTGGGCTGGGGAGCGACCACCCGGCCCAGCCCCACCGTGCTCGCCGGCGGACCGGCCACCGGCGGGCCGGAGGCCTTCGCCTCCGGATCCCGCGCCACCCTGACCCGCGCGCAGGCCGAGGGGCAGTGGCTGCTGCGCTCCTCCAGCCAGGCCCACGCGTGCCTCCGCCCCGCCACCCAGCCGGCGGCCACCGTCCTGTTCGGCCACCGCGGCAACGACGTGCGCTGGATCCGCCCACCCGCCGGCAACGCGGACGACGAGGACACCGGGACCGAGTCCGTGCGGATCACGGACCGGGAGGCCGCGCTCCTGCAGACCTTCCCCGCCGACTATCCCTTCGCCGGCCCTGCCACCCGGCGGCTGGAACAGATCGGCAACGCCGTCCCGCCTCTGCTCGCCGCGCACCTGGCCGCGCCCCACCTCGGCCTGACCCGCGCCGACGTGGAGCTGGCCGCCTAACCGATTCGATCAGGAGGACCCGCCCATGCCGCAAGACTCCGCCGAGCACGACCTCGCCCAGCTGAACACCGCGCTCCAGGCGCTGCGCTCCGTCCAGGTCTTCGCCCACCTGGACTACCCCCGCCGGCCGCGGACCGTTCACCAACTCGCCCGCCACTTCGATCTCGCCGAGGTGGCCACCCGGCTCCGGATGCGCACCCTGCGGGTCAACGGCCTCTGCACGCAGACCCACAACGAGATCCCCGTCATCTACTCCATCACCGACCGCGGTCAGCAGGCCCTGGGTCTCAGAGCAGATCTCGCCTCCTGGGCCCGCACCATCGGCCTGGCCGGCGCCTCCAGTTCCGGCGCCGAGGCAGCGGTGGCGTTCCTGGCCAAACAGCGCATCGCCGCCATGCTGGTCGCGCTGCGCGACGGCCCGATGAACACGGTGGACCTGACGAAGCACGTCGGATACGCCACCACCTGGTCGGCCACCCCTCACTGGCAGACGCTGCTGGACGCGCAGCTGCTCCAGGTCACCCAGGCCTGGAGCAACTCGGGACGCCGCGGCCGCACCGCCCGCCTCCTGGCGCTCACCGACCAGGGCCGGTCCGCCCTTCCGCTGCTGCAGCGTCTGACGAACTGGCAGCACGAGACCGCACCACGAGCTGCCGTGCCCTCACCCAGCACGGCGCCCACGCCGCCCTCGCAGGACCGCGCCCGCACCGCTGGCTCATGGCCCGACCCCGTTGCTTCCATCGACCGGCAAATCGAGGAAGCCACCCACCGATCACTCGACCAGCTCCGGGACGACTTCGAGCACAACCAGGAGCCGGGGCTGCACGCCGTCCTGCTCCACCAGCGCGACCACCTGGTCGCCGCCGAGCAAGCCGTGGCCGAAAGCCGGCAGCGGCTAATCGAATTGGCAGGCGAGCACACGGGCCGGCTTCCGGTCGCGGCCATCGTCAAGGAGGCCAGCCAGCTGGCCCAGGCCGCCGCCGAACGCGACACCCTGCGCGCCGCGTTGAGAAGCACCCTGGCCGCGACCAGTAACGACCCGATACGGGCCGCGAGCACGCCCAGCCCCGCACGAACCCGCACCACGATCACGGCCGCCGCCCCGGCACCGCAGGCGCACAACCTCTTCCTCGCCCCCACTCCGGTCGCCGGCAACCCTGACGCACCGTCTCCTTCCCGCTGACGGAACGCCCCTGCCGCTATCGGTCGAACTCGCGGCCGCCACGAGGCCCGCGCAGAAGGAACCGTTCCCGCAGCATCCTCGGGAGAGCGGAGTGCCGGCCATGCCCGAGATCCCGAACGGCCCAGCCGGCCGACCACCTCCCCGCCGACAAGCCGAAGCAGTCGCCCACCTCATCGCGGCCATCCACCCGCGACGCGGCCGCACCGCACCGGAAGTGCGCGACGCGCTGCTCACCGGACCGGTCGCCGAGACTCATCTGCAGGCAGCAATACGTGCCGCCTCCGCACTCGCGGCGGACCTTCAGCCCATCCCGCAGGCGTCCTCACCCGCCCAGGAGTCCGCCAGCCGTGCGGCCGAAGAGCTGCGCGCCGCGCTCCGGCTTCTGGACCGCCTGCACCAGCGGCATCTCGACGGCCACACCCTCAAGGACGCCGCGCACGAGACCGCCGAAGGCATGCGACCCCACCTGCTTCGCGCCCGCCTCCACGCCCTCACCGCAATCGCCCAACTCCCCGACGAACCCGACCAGCCCCAATCCGACCTGCGGCTGGCGCCGCCCGCTCCACAAGCGCCCCCACCGTTCACTCACCACCAACATCGATGAGCCCGGGAGGACCT
>NZ_MLCF01000148.1 GCF_001879105.1 Mangrovactinospora gilvigrisea
GGCCGGCCGCCACCGGCACCGCGGCGAGGGCCAATGGGCGCTCGGCCACCGGGAGCCGCTCAACGGCAACGAGCAGCTCAAGAAGGACGACGACGGGCTCAACGTCCGCAGGCGCATCGAAACCATCTACGCGCACGGCGGGTTCGACTCCATCGACCCCAACGACCTGCGCGGACGCTTCCGCTGGTGGGGGCTGTACACCCAGCGCCGCCCCGGGATCGACGGCGGCAAGACCGGCGTCCTGGAGCCCCACGAGCTGGACGACACGCACTTCATGATGCGGGTGCGCGTCGACGGCGGCGCCCTGACGGTCGCCCAACTGCGGGCCGTCGGCGAGGTGTCGGAGGCCTACGCGCGCGGCACCGCCGACCTGACGGACCGGCAGAACATCCAGCTGCACTGGGTCAACATCGAGGACGTCCCCGCCATCTGGGAGCGTCTGGAGTCGGTGGGCCTGTCCACCACCGAGGCGTGCGGCGACGTCCCCCGCGTCATCATCGGCTCACCGGTCGCCGGGATCGCCGCCGACGAGATCATCGACGGCAGCTGGGCCGTCGACGAGATCCACCGCCGCTACATCGGCAGCCCCGAATTCTCCAACCTGCCGCGGAAGTTCAAGACCGCCGTCTCCGGCTCGCCCGTCCAGGACGTCGTCCACGAGATCAACGACGTGGCGTTCGTGGGCGTCGAGCACCCCGAGCACGGCCCCGGCTTCGACGTCTGGGTCGGCGGCGGGCTCTCCACCAACCCCAAGCTGGCCGTGCGGCTGGGCGCCTGGGTGCCGCTGGCCGAGGTCCCCGAGGTGTGGGCCGGGGTCACCGGCATCTTCCGCGACTACGGCTACCGCCGGCTGCGGCACCGCGCCCGGCTGAAGTTCCTCGTCGCCGACTGGGGCGTGGAGAAGTTCCGCCAGGTGCTGGAGGACGAGTACCTGGAGCGCAAGCTCGTCGACGGCCCGGCGCCCGCCGAGCCCAACCGGGCCTGGCGCGACCACGTCGGCATCCACGAGCAGGCCGACGGCCGCTTCTACGTGGGCTTCGCGCCGCGCGTCGGCCGGGTGGACGGCGCCCTGCTCAGCAAGGTCGCCGACCTCGCCGAGGAGCACGGCTCGGACCGGCTGCGCACCACCGTCGAGCAGAAGATGATTATCCTCGACATCCCCGCGGACCGGGTCGACTCCCTGGTGGAGGGGCTGGAGGCGCTCGACCTGCGGGTCAAGCCGTCCCCCTTCCGGCGCGGCACGCTGGCCTGCACCGGCATCGAGTTCTGCAAGCTCGCCATCGTCGAGACCAAGGCGCGCGGCGCCGCGCTCATCGACGACCTGGAGCGGCGGCTGCCCGAGTTCGACGAGCCGATCAGCATCCACCTCAACGGCTGCCCCAACGCCTGCGCCCGCATCCAGACCGCGGACATCGGCCTCAAGGGCCAGCTCGTCATCGACGACAACGGCGAGCAGGTCGAGGGCTACCAGGTGCACCTCGGCGGCAGCCTCGGCTTCGACGCCGGCTTCGGCCGCAAGGTCCGCGGCCTGAAGGTGACGTCCGATCAGCTGCCCGACTACATCGAGCGGGTGGTGCGGCGGTTCGCCGAGCAGCGGACCGAGGGCGAGCGCTTCGCCCAGTGGGCGGTGCGGGCGTCCGAGGAGGACCTGGCATGAGCGAGCGTGCGGCGCCCTTCCACTGCCCGTACTGCGGGGACGAGGACCTGCGTCCGCACGAACCCGCGGAGGGCGAGGGGGCGGGCCACGGCGAGTGGGAGTGCCGCGCATGCTCGCGCGCCTTCCGGCTGAAGTTCCTGGGGCTGATCGCCCCGGCCGTCCGGGCTGTCGAGGGAGTCGAGGGAGTCGAGGGATGAGCATCGAGACGCGCACCGTCACCGGGTCCGAGCACGACACCCCGCGCGACCCGGCGCGCACCGCCGAACTGCGCCGCCTCGCCGAGGAGGCCGCGGCCCGGTTCGCGGACGCCCCGGCGGAGGAGGTGCTGCGCTGGGCCGGCGAGACGTTCGGCAGCGGCTTCTGCGTCACCTCGTCCTTCGAGGACGCCGTCACCGCACACCTCGCCGCCCGCGCCGTGCCGGGCGTGGACGTCGTCTTCCTCGACACCGGCTACCACTTCGAGGAGACCATCGGCACCCGCGACGCGGTCGCCGAGCTGTACGACGTCAACGTGGTCAACGTCCTGCCCCGGCTGACGGTCGCCGAGCAGGACGCCGAGCACGGGCCGAAGCTCCACGACCGGGCGCCCGACCGGTGCTGCGCGCTGCGCAAGGTGGAGCCGCTGGAGGGCACGCTCGCCGGCTACGAGGCGTGGGCCACCGGCCTGCACCGCTACGACTCGCCGCTGCGGGCCGACACCCCGGTGGTGGAGTGGGACGCCAAGCGGGACATGGTCAAGGTCAACCCGGTGGTCGCCTGGACGCCGGAGCAGGTGCACGCCTACATCGAGGAGCACGGCGTCCTCGTCAACCCGCTGCTCGACGACGGCTATCCGTCCATCGGCTGCGCCCCCTGCACGCGGCGCGTCGCCCCCGGCGAGGACATCCGGGCCGGACGGTGGTCCGGCACCGGCAAGACCGAGTGCGGGCTGCATGTCTGACGCCGTGCCCGATCCCGACGACGACGAAGGGCGACCCGCCATGACCACGATCGCCACCGAGGCGGACGCCGCCGCGCCGCCCGCGCCCGCCGAACGCCCGGCGCCGCTCAGCCACTTGGACGTGCTGGAGTCGGAGGGCGTCCACATCATCCGCGAGACCGCCGGACAGTTCGAACGCCCCGTGCTGCTCTTCTCCGGCGGCAAGGACTCCATCGTCATGCTCCACCTGGCCCTCAAGGCCTTCGCCCCGGCCCCGGTGCCCTTCGGCCTGCTCCACGTGGACACCGGCCACAACTTCCCCGAGGTACTCGCCTACCGCGACGCCGTCGTGGCCCGGCACTCCTTGCGGCTGCAGGTCGCCTCCGTGCAGGACTACCTCGACGACGGCCGACTGCGCGAACGCCCCGACGGCACCCGCAACCCCCTGCAGACCCTGCCCCTGCTGGAAGCCATCGAGCACGGCAAACACGACGCCGTCTTCGGCGGCGGCCGCCGCGACGAGGAAAAAGCCCGCGCCAAGGAACGCATCTTCTCCCTGCGCGACGAGTTCGGCGCCTGGGACCCCCGCCGCCAGCGCCCCGAACTGTGGCAGCTGTACAACGGCCGGCACGCCGCCGGCGAACACGTCCGGGTCTTCCCCCTGTCGAACTTCACCGAACTGGACATCTGGCAGTACATCGCCCGCGAACGGATCGAGCTGCCCGCCATCTACTACGCCCACAACCGCAAGGTCTTCAACCGGGACGGCATGTGGCTGGCACCCGGCGCATGGGGCGGGCCCCGCGACGGCGAGACCGTGGTCGAGCGCCAGGTGCGCTACCGCACCGTGGGCGACATGTCCTGCACCGGCGCCGTGGAGTCCACCGCGGAAACCCTGGAGCAGGTGGTCGCCGAGATCGCCGCCTCGACGCTGACCGAACGCGGCGCCACCCGCGCGGACGACCGCCTCTCGGAAGCGGCGATGGAAGACCGCAAGCGCGAAGGATACTTCTGATGGGCACCCAAGACCCCGCCGCGCTGCTGCGGTTCGCCACCGCAGGCTCGG
>NZ_MLCF01000149.1 GCF_001879105.1 Mangrovactinospora gilvigrisea
CGCGCCCGGCACGCCGACGCGGACCTGCCCTACCTGGAGGTGCACGTCGCCACCCCCGGCGACGCGTGCGCCGCGCGGGACGTCAAGGGGCTGTACGCGCGCCAGCGGGCGGGCGAGCTCACCGGGTTGACGGGCGTGGACGCCCCCTACGAGGCGCCGGCCCGCCCGGAGGCGCGGCTGGACACCACGGACAAGGACGTGCGGGAGAGCGCGGACGAGGTCTACACGCTGCTGGCGGAGAGGGAGTTGGCATGAGCGGCGGACGGGAGGTCGCCTCCCTGGACCATCTGGATGTGCTGGAGTCGGAGGGCGTCCACATCATCCGCGAGACCGCCGGACAGTTCGAACGCCCCGTGCTGCTCTTCTCCGGCGGCAAGGACTCCATCGTCATGCTCCACCTGGCCCTCAAGGCCTTCGCCCCGGCCCCGGTGCCCTTCGGCCTGCTGCACGTGGACACCGGCCACAACTTCCCCGAGGTACTCGCCTACCGCGACGCCGTCGTGGCCCGGCACTCCTTGCGGCTGCAGGTCGCCTCCGTGCAGGACTACCTCGACGACGGCCGACTGCGCGAACGCCCCGACGGCACCCGCAACCCCCTGCAGACCCTGCCCCTGCTGGAAGCCATCGAGCACGGCAAACACGACGCCGTCTTCGGCGGCGGCCGCCGCGACGAGGAGAAAGCCCGCGCCAAGGAACGCATCTTCTCCCTGCGCGACGAGTTCGGCGCCTGGGACCCCCGCCGCCAGCGCCCCGAACTGTGGCAGCTGTACAACGGCCGGCACGCCGCCGGCGAACACGTCCGGGTCTTCCCCCTGTCGAACTTCACCGAACTGGACATCTGGCAGTACATCGCCCGCGAACGGATCGAGCTGCCCGCCATCTACTACGCCCACCGGCGCCCCGTCTTCCACCGGGACGGGATGTGGCTGGCACCCGGCGCATGGGGCGGGCCCCGCGACGGCGAGACCGTGGTCGAGCGCCAGGTGCGCTACCGCACCGTGGGCGACATGTCCTGCACCGGCGCCGTGGAGTCCACCGCGGAGACCCTGGAGCAGGTGGTCGCCGAGATCGCCGCCTCGACGCTGACCGAACGCGGCGCCACCCGCGCGGATGACCGCCTCTCGGAGGCGGCGATGGAAGACCGCAAGCGCGAAGGATACTTCTGATGGGCACCCAAGACCCCGCCGCACTGCTGCGGTTCGCCACCGCAGGCTCGG
>NZ_MLCF01000015.1 GCF_001879105.1 Mangrovactinospora gilvigrisea
GCACCGGAACCCCGCCGCACATCCCCGCCGCGCTGCGGCCGCTCGTGCGGCAGGGCGATCGCGTCGGTGCGGGCGAAGGCGCGGGCAGCGGAGAAGGCGACGAAGGCGGCGGAGGGGGCGAAGGGGGCGAAGGGGGCGAAGGGGGCGGAGCCGGCGGCGCCGTCCACGCGGCCGACTACCTGGGGGAGCGGGACGCGCTGCGCCGCAGGCGCTCGCTCACCGTCGTCGGCAGCGGCCAGAGCGCGGCCGAGATCTACCGCGACCTCCTCGGCGGCCTGGAGCCCGGCGGCTACCAGCTCACCTGGGTGACCCGCTCGCCGCGGTTCTTCCCGCTGGAGTACACCAAGCTCACCCTGGAGATGACCTCCCCGGAGTACATCGACTACTTCCATGCCCTGCCGCCGGCCGACCGCGACCGGCTGCTCGACGCCCAGAAGGGCCTCTACAAGGGCATCGACTCCGAGCTGATCAACGAGATCTACGACCTGCTCTACGCCAAGAGCCTCGGCGGGCCGATCAACACCCGGCTGCTGGCCAACACCGCGGTGACCGCCGCCTCCCACGACCCCGCGGCCGGCGGCTACCGGCTGCGCCTCCGCCAGGAGGAGCAGGGGGCCGAGAGCGAACTGCTCACCGAGGGCCTGATCCTGGCCACCGGCTACCGTGCCGGGCTGCCGGCTTTCCTCGACCCCGTCCGCGACCGCCTCCGGCTCGACGACCGCGGCCGCCTCGACCCGCGCCGCGACCACTCCGCCGACCGCGCCGGGCGCGGCGAGATCCTGCTGCAGAACGCCGCCCCGCACGCCCACGGCCTCGCCACCCCCGACCTCGGGATGGGCGCCTACCGCAACGCCAGCCTGATCCGCACCATGACCGGCCGCGAGCCCTACCCGGTCGAGAAGCGCATCGCCTTCCAGGAGTTCGCGCTGTGAGCGCCCCGGTGCTGTTCACCCGGGACGACGCCGGGCTGGGCGCGTTCGCCCTCCGGGACGTCGACCACATCGCCGACACCCCGCTGCTGCACCGCTGGCTCACCCACCCCAAATCGCGGTTCTGGATGATGGGCGACGCCGAACCCGCCCAGGTCGACCGCGAGTTCGCCGACACCGCCCTCGACCCGCACCGCCGCGCGCTGCTCGGCCTCCACGACGGACGGCCCACCTTCCTGATGGAGCGCTACGCGCCCGAGCGCTCCGAGCTCGCCGGCCTCGCCGCCTACCGGCACCGCGACGGCGACATCGGCATGCACTTCCTCTGCGCCCCCGCCGAGCGTCCCGTGCACGGCTTCACCCGGGCCGTCCTCGCCACCGTCCTGGACTTCCTCTTCGACGACCCCGCCGTCCGGCGCATCGTCGTCGAACCCGACGCCGCCAACCGGCCCGTGCATGCCCTCAACGCCGCCGCCGGCTTCCGCGTCCAGGCCGCGGTCGCCCTGCCCGGCAAGGACGCCCTCCTCTCCACCTGCACCCGCGACCAGTACCGGGCCGCCCGCGCCACGCTCACAGGAGCCCCCGCATGACCGCCACCGCCCTCCCGCCGAGCGACGACCCCGCCGCCGCCACCGCCCACCTCCACCCCGCCGCCTGGGACCGCGCCAACCGGCAGCTCGTCGCCAAGGCGCTCGCCGAGTTCGCACACGAGCTGCTGCTCGTCCCCCGCCGACTGCCCGACGGCCGCTGGCAGGTGCACCCCGCGGACGGCGGCACCGACTACCGCTTCTCCGCCCGCCGGATGGCCCTCGACCACTGGGCGATCGACGCCGCCTCCATCACCCGGCAGCGCGGCACCGAGCACCTCCCGCTGGACGCCGCCGACCTGATCCTGGAGTTCCGCGCCGAACTCGGCCTCTCCGACCGGGTGCTGCCGCTGTACCTGGAGGAGATCACCAGCACCCTGGCGGCCGCCGCCTACAAGCTCGACGGCGCCGCGGCCACCGCCGAGCAGCTGGCCGAGGGGCAGTTCCAGGACATCGAGGCCGGCATGACGCAGGGTCACCCCTGCTTCGTCGCCAACAGCGGACGCCTCGGCTTCGACGCCGGCGAGTACCGCGCCTACGCCCCCGAGGCCGGCGTCCCCGTCCGGCTGCTGTGGCTCGCCGCCGACCGCGACCGCGCCCACTACTCCGCCACCCCCGGCCTCGACCACGACGCGCTGCTCCGCGCCGAGCTCGACCCCGCCACCCTGGACCAGTTCGCCGCCGTCCTCGCCGAACGGGGACGCTCACTCGCCGACGTCCACCTCATCCCCGTCCACCCCTGGCAGTGGTGGAACCGGCTCGCCGTCACCTTCGCCGACGAGATCGCCACCGGCCGGCTGGTCCTGCTCGGCGAGGGCGAGGACGAGCACCGCCCCCAGCAGTCCATCCGCACCTTCTTCAACACCTCCCGCCCCGAGCGGCACTACACCAAGACCGCCCTGTCCGTGCTCAACATGGGCTTCTACCGGGGGCTCTCCGCCGACTACATGGCCGCCACCCCCGCCATCAACGACTGGGTGCACGACCTCGCCGACGCCGACCCGGTGCTGCGCGCCGCCGGGCTCACCGTGCTGCGGGAGCGCGCCGCCGTCGGCTACCGGCACGCCCGCTACGAGGCCGCCTCGGCCAAGGGCTCGCCGTACCGCAAGATGCTCGCCGCGCTCTGGCGGGAGAGCCCCGTCCCGCTGCTCGGCGAGGGCGAGCGCCTCGCCACCATGGCCGCCCTGCTGCACACCGACCGGGCCGGCCGCTCGCTGGCCGCCGCCCTGGTCCGGGGCTCCGGGCTGGAGCCGGAGGCCTGGCTGCGCGCCTACCTCGACGCCTACCTCGTCCCGGTGCTGCACTGCTTCTACCGGTACGGGCTGGTGTTCATGCCGCACGGCGAGAACGTCATCCTGGCCCTGGACGGGCGGGGCGTCCCCCGCCGCGCCTTCTTCAAGGACATCGGCGAGGAGGTGGCCCTCCTCGACCCGGACGCCGAGCTGCCCGAGATCCCCGAGGCCGTGCGGCGGATCGTCGCCGAGGTGCCCGAGGAGCAGCGGCTGCTCTCCGTCTTCACCGACGTCCTCGACTGCTTCCTGCGGTTCCTCGCCGCCGAGCTGGTCGCCGAGGACCTGGTCACCGAGGACGGCTTCTGGGCCGCCGTCGCCGGATGCGCCGCCGACTACCAGGACGCCCACCCCGGACTCGCCGAACGCTTCGCCCGCTACGACCTGTTCGCCGAGCGGTTCGCCCGCTCCTGCCTCAACCGGCTTCAGCTGCGCGACAACCAGCAGATGGTCGACCTCGCGGACCCGGCCGGCGCCGTGCGGGCCGTCGGCACCCTCGTCAACCCGCTCGCCCCGCATCGGCGCTGAGATCTCACCGCAATGTCCGCCTGTCATCATTGCCGACGATCTGATGAAGGTGGTTCGGGATGACGACGATGTGGCAGGGCACGGCGGCGAGGATCTCGTCGTGGGCCGGACGCAAGTACCTGGCCCGCGTGCAGCGCAAGGGCTTCAATCTGGCCCGGCTGCCCGAGCGCGCCCTGGTCACGCTGCGCCGTGACGGCCTCGACCCGGTGCCCGAGCTCGGCGCGCTCCGCGACCGCGAGCCCGTCAGCAAGCTCCCGCTGCCCTTCGTCGGCGGCGCCTGGCTGGTCACCGGCCACGCCGAGGCCAAGCGGGTGCTCGTCGACTCCAAGTCGTTCAGCAACGACTTCACCAACCTGGTCGGCAGCGCGGGCATCACCGAGGCCCAGACCCCCGGCGGCCTGGGCTTCGCCGACCCGCCGGACCACACCCGGCTGCGCCGCCTGCTCACCCCCGAGTTCACCATGCGCCGCCTCGCCCGCCTGACGCCCCGCATCCACGCCATCGTCGAGGAGCGGCTGGACGCGCTCGCCGCGGAGGCGGAGCACACCGGCCGCCCCGTCGACCTGGTGCAGGACTTCGCGCTGCCCATCCCCTCGCTGGTCATCTGCGAACTGCTCGGCGTCCCCTACGCCGAGCGCGAGGAGTTCCAGCGGCTGAGCGCCGCCCGCTTCGACCTCGCCGGCGGGGCCACCGCCTCCTTCGGCGCCGTCACCGAGTCGCTCGACTACTTCCGGGGGATCGTCAAGCAGCAGCGCACCGAGCCCGGCGACGGGCTGCTAGGCCAGCTCATCCGCGACCACGGCGACCAGATCGGCGACGACGAGCTCGCCGGCCTCGCCGACGGCGTCCTCACCGGCGGCTTCGAGACCACCGCCAGCATGCTGGCCCTCGGCGCCCTGCTGCTGCTCCGCGACCCGGCCCTGCCCGAGCGCCTCGCCGCCGACGAGGCTTTCGCCGACCGCTTCGTGGAGGAGGCGCTGCGCCATCTGACGGTGGTGCAGACCGCGTTCCCGCGGTTCGCCCGCGAGGACGTCGAGGTCGGCGGAGTGCGGATCGCCCAGGGCGACATCGTGGTCTGCTCGCTCAGCGCCGCGGACCGCGACCCGGCGCTCGGCCCGCGGATGGACGAGTTCGACCCCGAGCGGCCCGCGGCCGCCGGGCATCTGGCGTTCGGCCACGGCATCCACCGCTGCGTCGGCGCCGAGCTGGCCCGGATGGAGCTGCGCGCCGCCTACCCGGCGCTGGCCCGCCGGTTCCCGCGGATGCGGATCGCCGTGCCGGCGGAGGAGCTCCGCTTCCGGAAGCTGTCCATCGTCTACGGGCTGGACGAGCTCCCGGTGCGGCTGGGCTCCTGACGGGGCGTCCGCCCGGAAGGCCCGGCGGGAGGCCCGGCGGACGGATCGCCGGGAACGGGCGTCAGGGCCAGAGCAGGGAGCGGTCCCAGCCGCCGCCGTCGGCGCGGCGGCGGTAGCGGAGCCGGACATGGCGGCGCTCGGGGTCGCCCTGCCAGAACTCGGCGGTCTCCGCGCGCAGCACATAGACGGTGTGACCGGGCGCGGACGCCCCCGGCTCGGCCTCGATGCGGTGCAGGGCGTCCTCCGCGGCCGCCGCCAACTGCTCCGCCGAGCCGAGCGGTTCGCTCTGCCGCCCGACCAGCGTCGCCGCCCGGGAGAGCGGCGAGCGGGAGGCGAAGTCCGCCTCCGCGACCGGCCTCGGCGCCGTCTCCACCGGACCGCGCAACCGCACCTGCCGCCCCACGGCCGGCCAGTAGACGGTCATCGCCGCCGCGGGCACGCCCGCCAACTGGCGGCCCTTGGGGCTGGCGGCGTCCGCGGCGAACATCCAGCCGCCGCCCGCCTCGTCCACATCGCGAAGCACCAGCACCCGGGCGTCCGGCAGACCCTCCGCATCGACCGTGGAGAGCGTCATCACCTGCGGATCCGCCGCTCCGGCGTCGAGCGCCTCGGCGAGCCAGGCGACGAAGAGCCGACCCGGGGCCGCCGGGGCCCGACCCGCATCGAAGCCCGGCAGCTCGCGGGCCATCGGCGGCGGCGCGGAACGGAGCAGCTCGGCCGCGACGCCCGGCGCGCCGTCGGAGTGGTGATCGGTCATGACCCCACTGTGGCACCCCCACCGCCATGATCCGGCCATCACCCTGCGCGCGCCGCGCACCCTGTTGAGTTGTCAAGAAACGGTTGCCCTCGCGTACTTGGGCGGCCCGATCGGGGCCCGGCCGCGCCCCTGTCGGATTGCGCACACTCTGCGCCCCCGAACCTGAAGCTGTGCTGAAGGATCCTGAAGAACCCTTCAGGAGGGCTGTGCCACGCTGCGGCCATGAACACCGAAGCCCAGCACTCAGACGCCGCCGACGGCGTCCGCGGCGAGCACCCCGCCCGCCGCGGCGGTCTGTTGCGCCGTGCGCTGGGCCCGGTCCGGGTGCGCACCGCGCTCGGCGCCACCGCCGTGGTCGCGCTCGCCCTGGCGCTGGCCGGCGCCGGGGTGCTGCTGGTGGTCCGCGCCGCCCTGCTCGACTCCCTCGACCAGCGCGCCGAGACGCAGGCCAGGGCGCTCGCCGCGGAGGCCGCCGCGGAGGCCTCGCCCGCCCGGTCTCCGCTCCCCGCCGCGGACGGATCTGCCGGCCAGCTGGTGGATGCGCGCGGCAGGGTGCTCGCCGCCAGCGGAGGCCTGCGCCGCCGCACCGCCCTCGCCGACTTCGACCGCGCGGACCGGCCGGGCGGGCCCGGTCTCGGGGCCACCGACGGCAGCGTCCACCGACGCACCGTCACCCTCCCGGTGGATTCCGACGGTGCCCCGATTGACGCCGGCCCGGGCGCCCCCGCCGCCCCGGCCCCAGCCAGCGCCCCAGCCAGCGCCCCAGCCAGCTCCCCAGCCACCCCGGTGGCCTCCGCCGGCCGGACGGCCACTCCCGCCGTCCGCACCGCGGCCTTCCGGGTCGCCGCCGAGCGGGCGGTCTCCCGCGCCGGTGTCCCCGTCACCGCCTACGCCGCCGTCCCCGCCGCCGAGGCCCGGGACGCGGTGCTGCGGGCCGCGCAGGCCCTCGCCATCGCCGTCCCCGGACTGGTCGTGATGGTCGGCTGCGTCACCTGGCTGGTCACCGGCAGCGCCCTCGGCCCCGTCGAGGCCATCCGCGCCGAGCTCGCCGAGATCACCGCGGGCGACCTCTCCCGGCGCGTCCCGGTGCCGCCGGCACGCGACGAGGTCGCCCGCCTCGCCCGCACCACCAACCGCACCCTCGCCGCACTGGAGGAAGCCGTGGAACACCAGCGCCGGTTTGTCGCCGACGCCTCCCACGAACTGCGCAGCCCGATCGCCTCGCTCCGCACCCAGCTGGAGGTCGCCTGCGCCCACCCCGAACTCCTCGACACCGAGGACATGCTCGCCGAGACCATCCGCATCCAGGAGCTCGCCACCGATCTGCTGCTGCTCGCCCGCCTGGACGCCGGCGAGCCGCCCCGCACCGATCCGATCGACGTCGCCGAGCTGGTGCGCGCCGAGCTGGACGACCGCCTCGTCGGCCGGGTCCCCGTCCGGCTCGACGTCGGGGCGGGGTGCCGGGACGGCCCGGGGGCGACCACGGTCCGCGGCGGCCGGGCCCAGCTCGCCCGCCTGCTGCGCAACCTCGTCGACAACGCGGAGCGGCATGCGGAGGCCCAGGTCCTGGTCACCGTCCGGGCGGCACCGGGCGGCGAGGTCCGGCTGGTGGTCGAGGACGACGGCCCCGGCGTCCCGCCCGCCGACCGGGAGCGGATCCTCGAGCGCTTCATCCGGCTGGACGACGCCCGCAGCCGCGACCAGGGCGGCTCCGGGCTGGGCCTCGCCATCGTCCAGGACGTGGCGCGCCATCACGGCGGCAGTCTCGTGGTCGACGGGGCGCCGCCCCCGCTCGGCGGCGCGCGCTTCACCGTCCGGCTGCCGCGCACAGCGGACTAAAGGTCCTGAATATATGGAAAAGTTAATAGAGATGATCTATGTGGAGACGGTCCTCTCCGGAGTCGACCTGGGCGAAGGAGCAGGCGCGTGGGTGAGGAGGAGTCGGCGGCCGGGCCGCACAGCGCGGACCGGGAGGCGATCGAGCGGCTCGTCCGCGACAACCGCCGCGGGCTGATGCAGGCCGGGCTGGTCCCCCCGGGCGGAGGCGCCACCCGCCTCCCGGAAGCCCACGACGACCCCGATCGCGCCGCGGCCACGGCGGACTCGCCGCTGCCGGGCACCCGCAGCGTCCTCCAGGCCCTGGACATCCCCGCGGTGCTGCTCAGGCCGATCCCGGCCGACGGCGGCGAGATCGAGGACTTCGAGATCATCGCGGTCAACCGGGCCGCGGTCCTCTACTCCCGGGAGCCCGATCCGGGCTTCACCGGCCGGCTCGTCGGCGACCTCATCCGGCTGCGCGCCGACTATCCCGGGATGGACGCCGACGGGTTCTTCAAGGAGATCGCCGAGGTCCACCGGACGGGCGTCCCGCTGCGCCGCCGCGGCGTCGAATGGCTGATGCCCCGTCCGAGCGGCTGGATCGAGCGGCGCAGCGACCTGGTCTCCGTCTCCCCGTGCGGCTCCGCGCTGCTGATGACCTGGGAGCGGTTCGGCCGCGCCGGAATGGTCGCCGAGGCCCAGCGCATCGCCGACGTCGGCTGGCTGGAGTGGGACCTGGCCACAGGCCGCGCCGAGTACTCCTCGCAGATGCGGACGGTCCTCGGCCCGCCCGGCGGACCTGTCGGCGGCCGACCCGGCGGCGCGCTCGGCAAGCGCCACACCGGCAGCCGCGCGATCGTCGACGGCCACCTCGGGGACGGCCACCTCGGGGACGGCCACCCCGCGGACGGCCAACCGGTCGACGGGCAACCGGTCGACGGGCCCGCCCGCTGGATCGATCTTGTCGAGCCCGAGTCGCTGCCCGCCTACCGCACCTTCGCCGAGCACCTGCTCCGGGACACGCGGCCGGCCTCCGCGCAGATCACCGTCCGCCTCCGCGGGCGGGTGCGGGTGCTGCGCGTCGTCGCCGAGCCGGTGACCGCCTTCCGCGGCGGCCCGGTCTGGGCGGTGCGCGCGGTGGTTCGGGACGTCACCGACATCCTGGACAGCCGGATCCGCGAGGAGGAGGCCGCGCTGGAGGCGCACCGCCAGAGGCGCCGGGCCGAGGCCGAGGCGGCGGTCTCCGAGAAGCTGCGCGCCGCGATCGTCCCCGACCTCGTCTCGCTCGCCGAGGCCGGGCTCGACCTCTCCCTCGCCTACCGCCCCGCCGGCGGCCGGGCCGGCGTCGGCGGCGACTGGGTCAACAACCGGGTGCTGCCCGACGGCCGCGCCCTGCTCGCCCTGGGCGACGCCCGCGGCCACGGCCTGGACGCGGCGGCGCTGATGTCCAAACTCGGCAACGCCCTCAACGGCCTCGCCTTCACCGGTGCCCCCGTCGAGAACCTCACCACCTGGCTCAACTCGCTGGCCTGCGACGACGGCTGGGAGTCCACGGCCACCGCGATCATCGCCCGCTACCACCCCGAGATGCGGACGCTGCGCTGGACCTGCGCCGGCCACCCGCCGCCGATCCTGGTGCGCGGCGGCCACGCCGCGCTGCTGGAGGCGAAGGTGGGCCCGCCGCTCGGCGTCCTCCCCGACTTCCAGTACCTGGCGACCGAGACCGCCCTCGCCCCAGGCGACCTGGTGCTGCTCTGCACCGACGGCCTCGTCGAGCGGCGCGGCACCGACTTCGACGACAGCCTGCGCGCCCTGGTCGAGTCGGCGCTGCGCCACGCGGACCTGCCGCTCCGGGAGTGCGTCGACGCCGTCCTCGCGGAGATGACGGCGGATCTGGACGTCCCGCCCGACGACGCCACGGTCGTCGCCCTCCGCGCGCTGCCCTTCAAGCCTTGACCCGACGCCCCCGCCGCCCGTCGCCTCACGCCCCCCGCCGACGCCCCCTACCCCCGCCGGGCCTCCGCGAGGGCCTCCTCCGCGAGCCGCTCCAGCGCGGGCAGTGCGGCGGCCAAGTCGTGGCGGTCGGAGGGCGAGAGCCGGTCCAGCAGCGCCGCGAGCCGTTCCGCGCGCAGCGCCTGACGCTCCGCCAGCCGCTGCCGCCCCGCGTCCGTAGTCGCCACCATCCGCACCCGGCGGTCCTCGTCCGAGGCGGTCACCGTCACCAGGCCGGCCCGCTGCAGCTTGGCCACCATCTGCGTCGCCGCGGGCTGGGTGATGCCCTCGGCCTCGGCCAACTCCGTCACCCGGCACGCGCCGCGGCGGTTCAGCGTGCTGAGCACGCCCGCCGAGGCGAAGGAGAGATGGGGATCGTGGACGACCGTCCGCAGCCCGCCGAGGAGCCGCTGCACCACCATCATCAGGCGCTCGGGGCCGGGGCTGTCCACATTCCGACCGTATCAGCGGCGCCCGTCCGCACAGGGCAGCCCCGCCCCGAGGCGCATCGGGCGCCGCGCGTAGCCTGGCGTCGCGCGGCGCCGAGGCACCCCGCCGCCGCACGCACCACGAGGAGGAGCGCCTTGACCGAGCAGTCGGAGCAGCCGGAGCAGCGGGACGAGCGGGAGCGGCCGGGACGCCCGGAGCAGCCCGATAAGTCGGACCGCATCGCTGCCGGACGCTCCGCCGCGGTGCGCCCCGCGCGCCCGGAGGACGCCGCCGTCCTGCTCGCTCTGCAGCAGACGCTGGACCGGGAGTCCGACTTCATGCTGCTGGAGCCCGGCGAGCGCGAGACCGACCCGGCGCCGCTCGCGGCCCGCCTGGACGCCTGCGCCACCGGACGCGACCGCTCCTACCTGCTGATCGCCGCCGAGACCGGGGCACCCGAAGCGGCGGCGCTCGGCTATGTCGACGTCACCGTCCCGCCGTACGCGCGCTCGGCGCGCACCGGGTACCTGGTCACCGGGGTGCGCGCCGAGCATTCCGGCCGCGGCCTGGGCCATGCGCTGCTGCGCGCCGCCGCGGACGAGGCGCGCGCCCGGGGGCTGCGCCGGCTGGAGCTGACGGTCATGGAGCACAACCGACGGGCCGTCAATCTCTATCTGAGCTGCGGCTTCCAG
Source organism: Mangrovactinospora gilvigrisea (assembly GCF_001879105.1). GTDB lineage: Bacteria > Actinomycetota > Actinomycetes > Streptomycetales > Streptomycetaceae > Mangrovactinospora > Mangrovactinospora gilvigrisea. The sequence continues at coordinate 10,377 of NZ_MLCF01000015.1, forward strand.
GTCGAGGGACTGCGCCGGGCCGCCCTGGACGTGGGCGGCCGGCGCGTCGGCGAGTACTACATGGGCCTGCTGCTCGACTGAGCGGCGGCCGCGCTTGTCGGCACCATCGCCGGCACCCCCGTCGCCACCTCGGGCCGCCCAGCGCCAGCCTCCGCCCGCGCCCCCGCCCGCGCCCCCGCCCC
>NZ_MLCF01000150.1 GCF_001879105.1 Mangrovactinospora gilvigrisea
CGGGTGGGGTGCCGGGGCTTTGGGGCGGCGGCAAGGGAGGCGACGCCAAGTGAGCGGGGACGACGAGGAACGCCTCCGCCGCTGGCGCCTCGCCCTCGGCGGCGGCGGCGACGCCGACGGCACGGGTGTCGTCCCCGAGGGCCGCGACGCCCACATCGACGCCGCCCTCTCCGCCCTCTACGCGAGCGACGACCCCGACGCGAGCACCGCAGACCCGCTCGGCGCCGGCCTCGCCGCCTCCGCGCCCCGTGCCGCCCGCTGGCTGGGGGACATCCGCCGCCAGTTCTCCCCCTCCACCGTGCAGCTCCTTCAGCGCGACGCCATCGACCGTCTCGGCCTGCAGCAACTCCTCCTCGAGCCCGAGCTGCTGGACGCCGTGCAGCCCGACGTCCACCTGGTGGCGACCCTCATCGGCCTCGCCCGCGCCATGCCCGAGACCACCCGCAGCACCGCCCGCGCCGTGGTCCGCCGCCTCACCGAGGAGCTGGAGGCGCGCCTCGCCGCCCGCACCCGCTCCGCGGTCGGCGGCGCGCTCGACCGGTCCGCCCGGATCCGCCGCCCGCGCCGCCCCTCCGAGGTGGACTGGGACCGCACCGTCCGGGCGAACCTCCGCCACTACCTGCCCGAGCAGCGCACCCTCGTCCCCGAGCGGCTGATCGGCCGCGGCCGCGCCGCCGCCTCGCTGCGCCGCGAACTGATCCTCTGCGTCGACCAGTCGGGCTCCATGGCGCCGTCCGTGGTGCATGCCGCGGTCTTCGCGTCGGTGCTGGCGTCCGTCCGCTCGCTCGCCACCCGGCTGGTGCTCTTCGACACCTCGGTGGTCGACCTCACCGACCAGCTGGACGATCCGGTGGACGTGCTCTTCGGCGCCCAACTCGGCGGCGGCACCGACATCGCGCGGGCGCTGGCGTATTGCGCGACCCGCATCAACCGTCCGGCGGAGACCGTCCTGGTCCTGGTCAGCGACCTGTGCGACGGCGGCGACAGCGAGGAGGCGCTGCGCCGGGCGGCCGCGCTCACCGCCTCCGGGGTGCGGCTGATCGTCCTCCCCGCGCTCGCCGACGCCGCAGACGCCGACGCGACCGACGCCGCCGAGACAGCGGACGCGACCGACCCCGCCGCCGCGGAGCGCTACGCCGCACTCGGGGTGCCCGTCCTCTCCTGCCCGCCCGACGACTTCCCCGAGTTGATCGCCGCCGCGCTCGAACGCCAACCCCTCTCCCTTCCCCGTTCCTGATCCGCGGTCACCTCTCCAACCGATTCGAGTGGTTTGGAACCCTCGCCCCTTGACGGCAGGTGAGTTCGCGGCACTATTGCCGCCATGTCCGAGTTGGAGGGCTTGGGCGGGGGGCCGGGGCCGGCGCCTGCGCCGCCGCCGCTCGCCGCGTACCGGTCCCTGGCGACCACCGACGTGGACGAGCTGCGCGACGCGCTGCGCCGGTACTTCAGTCCGATGGTGGTCAGACCGGAGGGCCCGACCGGCGTCGACGCGGTCCTCAACGCCGCGCCGATCGGGCAGCACGTGTCGCTCCACTACATCGACTACGGCGCCCCGCTGCGGCTGGCGGCCGAGCGGATGGACGACCGGTACGCGGTGTCGATCGTGGTCCGCGGCCGGGCCGAACTGGCCGTCGAGGGGCGGCGGATGGAGCTGCGGCCGGGTCGCGCCGCCGTGGTCGGGCCCGAGTCGGGCTTCCTGATGCGCTTCTCGCCGGACTGCCGCCAGTTCGTGCTGCGGCTGCGCTCCGGCTTCGTCGCGCAGCTGCTGGGCGAGCTGCTCGGCGGCGCCCCCGGCGAGCAGGCCGAGCGGCCGCCGCGGTTCGCCGGCGCCTTCGACGTCGCCCGCGGGCCGGGGGCGACCTGGCTGCGCGTCGTCCACCAGCTGCGGGACGCGCTGGAGGCGGAGTCGGGGGTGCTCGGCCATCCGCTGCTGGCCGCGGACGCGGAGCGGCTGGTCGCGGGCACCCTGCTGATGGCGGCGCCGCACTCGGAGACCGGCTCGCTGCTGGAGTCGCGGGACCGGTCGACGTCCGCCGCCTCGCCGCGGGCGGTGCGGGCAGCGGTCGACTTCCTGGAGGCCCACCCCGAGCTGCCGCTGACGACGGATCGGGTGGCGCGGGAGGCGCTGGTCTCCGTCCGCACCTTGCAGGAAGGTTTCCGTCGCCATCTGGGCACCACGCCGATGCGCTATCTGCGCGAGGTGCGGCTGCGCCGGGTGCGGGGCGATCTGACGACGGCCGATCCGGACCGCACCACGGTGGCGGAGATCGCGGCGCGGTGGGGATTCGTCCACTTCGGCCGGTTCTCGGCGCTCTACCGGGAGCGCTTCGGGGAGGCGCCGTCCGAAACGCTGCGGGCGTTCGGGCTCGGCTTCGAGGGATGAAAATCAGCCAATTGGCAATTGCGCAAACTGGATCGACGATCGCGCTGCGCGGATAGAGCGTCACCGCCCGTGTGCTTATGCTCACTTCGAGAGCCAAGCAGAGGCAAAGCATCCGGAAAGCGGGGGAATCCGTGCACACCGTCATGATCGTCGGAGCCGGGCAGGCGGGCCTGCAGTTGGCGCTGGGGCTGCAGGCCCGCGGATACGGCGTCACCGTCATGACGGACCGCACCGCGGACGAGGTCCGCCGGGGGCGCGTCACCTCGACGCAGCTGCTCCACCCCACCGCGCTGGCGCTGGAGCGGGCCGAGGGGCTCGACCTGTGGGGGGCCGAGGTGCCGCCGGTGGAGATGGTCGACTGCGCGGTGGCCGGCCCGGCCGCCGGCGCCGGCGGGCCGCCCACCGTGATCAGCCGGTGGACGGGGCGGCTGGGCGGGGTGGCCCGCTCCCTCGACCAGAGGGTGAAGCTCTCCGCCTGGCTCGAACTGTTCGAATCGCGCGGCGGGAGCGTGCTCCGCCACGCCGCCACCGCCGAGGACCTCGACTGGGCCGCCGCCCGCTACGACCTCACCGTCTGCTCCACCGGCAGCCGCACCCTCGCCCCCCTCTTCCCGCGCGATCCGGCCCGCTCGGTGCACACCCGCCCGCAGCGCGCCTTCGCCGCCGCCTATGTGCACGGCCTCGGCGAGAGCGGACCGCCGCGGGTGCGCAGCACGGCGCTGCCCGGCCTCGGCGAGCTGATGGTCATCCCCGCCTACACGCACTCCGGGCCCTGCCACATCCTGCTCGCCGAGGCCGTCCCCGGCGGCCCGCTGGACGTCTTCCGGGACCCGGCCGCCCGGCCCGGCGAAGTCCTCGCCGTGCTCTGCGAGCTGATGCGCCGCCACGTCCCCGCCGACCATGTGGAGGGGCTGGGGCGGGCCGTCCTCACCGACCCCGGCGCCGTGCTGGTCGGCCACCGCACCCCGGTGGTCCGCCGGCCGGTCGCGGTGCTGCCGTCCGGACGGCCGGTGCTCGGGCTCGGCGACGCCGTGGCCACCAACGACCCGCTCGCCTTCCAGGGCGGCAACTGCGCGGCCAAGGCCGCCGCCCACTATCTGGAGGCGATCGTCGGCCGGGCGGACGACCAGCCGTTTGACGAAACCTTCCTGCGCGGCGTCTTCGAGTCCTGGTGGGCCCGCACCGGGCGGGCCGCCACCGCCTGGTCCAACGCGGTGCTCGATCTCGCCGCCGCCCCGCACCTGGTCCGGCTGCTGACCGCGGCCGCCGTCCGCCCCGGGCTCGCCGACCTCTTCTGCCGCACCGCCGACGACCCGGCGCTCGCCGAGCGGCTGCTGCTGGACCCGGCCGCCGCCGAGCGGCTCCTCGCCGAGCTGCGGCCCGACCCCTTCGCCGGCGCCCGGATCAGCGCGCCGTCCGTCGCGCCGCTGCCGCCCCGTCCGTCGCTGCCGTCCCCGTCCCCGCCGCCGCAGCCCGGCCGCGAGCCGGCCGTCGCCGTCCGCGGCTGACGCCTCCGCGGGTGGGTCTGACGCGCCCGTGTGACGCGTCCATGCGGAGTTGCGTGTGGCACGCGGTGCCGCGAGCAGGGGGATTTTCGCGCCCGCATTGTCCGTATCTATACGGTTTTGCCTGGCACTCCTACCCCACCCTGTTGAATACGTCAGGTTTTTCGGGGCTACCCTGCGAGGTGGACATGCCGCCCGCCGGCCATTGAGCGTCTGGCCCGACTGTCCGACATGCATTGAAACCCGCGATACCAAGGATGGACGCGCGTGGACCTGTTCGAGTACCAGGCGAGGGACCTCTTCGCCAAGCATGATGTGCCGGTACTGCCCGGCAAGGTCATCGACACCCCGGAGGCGGCACGGGAGGTCGCGGCGGAGCTGGGCGGCCGTGCGGTCGTCAAGGCCCAGGTGAAGACCGGCGGCCGCGGCAAGGCCGGCGGCGTCAAGCTGGCCGACAACCCCGAGGACGCGGTCGTCAAGGCCGGCCAGATCCTCGGCATGGACATCAAGGGCCACACGGTCCACAAGGTGATGCTGGCGGCGACCGCCGACATCGCCGAGGAGTACTACGTCTCCTTCCTGCTGGACCGCGCCAACCGCACCTTCCTCGCCATGGCCTCCGTCGAGGGCGGCGTGGAGATCGAGGTCACGGCGGTCGAGAAGCCCGAGGCCCTGGCCAAGATCCCGGTGGACGCCCTGGAGGGCCTCACCGACGCCAAGGCGCGCGAGATCGTCGAGGCGGCCAAGTTCCCGGCCGACCTGCACGACCAGATCATCAACGTGCTGAAGAAGCTGTGGGACGTCTTCGTCAAGGAGGACGCCCTCCTGGTCGAGGTGAACCCGCTGGTCAAGACCACCGACGGCGTCGTGATGGCGCTCGACGGCAAGGTCTCCCTGGACGCCAACGCCGAGTTCCGCCACCCCGAGCACGCCGAGCTCGAGGACGCCGCCGCCGCCAACCCGCTGGAGGCGAAGGCGAAGGAGAAGAACCTCAACTACGTCAAGCTCGACGGCGAGGTCGGCATCATCGGCAACGGCGCGGGCCTCGTCATGAGCACCCTCGACGTGGTCGCCTACGCCGGCGAGGCGCACAAGGGCGTCAAGCCCGCCAACTTCCTCGACATCGGCGGCGGCGCGTCCGCCGAGGTGATGGCGAACGGCCTGGAGATCATCCTGGGCGACCCGGCCGTCAAGTCGGTGTTCGTCAACGTCTTCGGCGGCATCACCGCCTGCGACGCGGTCGCCAACGGCATCGTCCAGGCCCTGGAGCTCCTGAAGTCCAAGGGCGAGGACGTCTCGAAGCCGCTGGTCGTCCGCCTGGACGGCAACAACGCCGCGGAGGGTCGTCGCATCCTCACCGAGGCGAACCACCCGCTCGTCGAGCAGGTGGAGACCATGGACGGCGCGGCCGAGCGGGCCGCCGAGCTCGCGGCGCGATAAGGGGACACCAGCGCAATGGCTATCTTCCTCAACAAGGACAGCAAGGTCATCGTCCAGGGCATGACCGGCTCGACCGGCATGAAGCACACCAAGCTGATGCTGGCCGACGGCACCAACGTCGTCGGCGGTGTGAACCCCCGCAAGGCCGGCACCAAGGTCGACTTCGACGGCACCGAGGTCCCGGTCTTCGGCTCGGTGCAGGAGGCCATCGAGGCCACCGGCGCCGACGTGACCGTCATCTTCGTCCCGGAGAAGTTCACCAAGTCGGCCGTGGACGAGGCGATCGACGCCGAGATCCCGCTGGCCGTGGTGATCACCGAGGGCATCGCGGTGCACGACAGCGCCTCGTTCTGGGCGCACGCGGTGGCCAAGGGCAACAAGACCCGGATCATCGGCCCCAACTGCCCCGGGCTCATCACCCCCGGCCAGTCGAACGTCGGCATCATCCCCGGTGACATCACCAAGCCGGGCAAGATCGGTCTGGTGTCGAAGTCCGGCACGCTGACCTACCAGATGATGTACGAGCTGCGGGACATCGGCTTCTCCTCCGCGGTCGGCATCGGCGGCGACCCGGTCATCGGCACCACGCACATCGACGCCCTCGCGGCGTTCGAGGCGGACCCGGAGACCGAGCTGATCGTGATGATCGGCGAGATCGGCGGCGACGCCGAGGAGCGGGCCGCGGCCTACATCAAGGAGAACGTGACGAAGCCGGTCGTCGGCTACGTCGCGGGCTTCACCGCGCCCGAGGGCAAGACGATGGGCCACGCCGGCGCCATCGTCTCCGGCTCCAGCGGCACGGCGCAGGCCAAGAAGGAGGCGCTGGAGGCCGCGGGCGTCAAGGTCGGCAAGACGCCGTCCGAGACGGCGCGCCTGGCGCGCGAGCTCATCAACGGCTGACGCGGCGCGGCGGAGCCCCGGATCGAGCGGGGCCCCGCGCCCCTGACGGGGCGTTGCGGACAGAGACGGCGGTCGCCGGGGTTTTTGACACCCGGCGGCCGCCGTCGTTCATGGGCGGAGCCGGATCGCGCTGGGGTGCCAGACGGACGCGTGCGCGGCGAGCGGGGGCCCGGCCGCCGCGGCGTGCAGCTGCTCGGCGAGCGAGACGCCGGCGTCGCCCTGCGCCGAGGCGAACGCCGCCTGATCGGACGCCGCCTGCGGATCGGGCCGTACCCCGGCCGGCGGCGGACTCAGCGCATGCTCCACCGAGACGCCCCCGACCAGCGCCGCGATCAGCAGCGTCAGCCCCGCGGCGGCCGCGGTGAGCCCGCGGCTCTGCCGGCGGGCGGCGTCCCGGACCTGGCCGGGCTGCGGCAGCCGCGCCGAGCAGCGGTCCGCGGCGGCGTCCAGCGCGGTGCGCAGCCGCTCCGGGAACGCCGGGTCGTCCGGGTCGTCGCCGAGCGACTCCCCGAGTTCCGCGGCGAGTTGGGCGCGGCCCTCGCGGACGCGTCCCGCCGCGGCGGGCGTGCTGCACTCCGCCTCGGCGGCGGTGTCGGCGAGGCTCAGCCCGAGGTAGTCGTGGAGCAGCAGCGCGCGGCGGCGGGTGCGGGGGATCCGGTGCAGGGTGCCGACCAGCTCGCTGCCGGAGCGGTGCGCGCGGTGGCGCTTGCGGGCGCGGCGGTGGACGCGGCGCGGGCCGCCGTCCGGCCACCAGGGGGAGAGCGCCAGCTCGACGGCCTCGGCGCGCAGCCCGTGCACGGGGGGACGCTCGCCGGGGGTGACCGGCCACTGCTGCCAGACGTGTTCGAAGGCGCGCAGCACGGCGTACTCGGCGCGGCGGGCGTGGCCGGGGGTGAGCAGGTAGACGAGCCGCAGCAGGGGGCGGGCGTGCCGCAGGTAGAGCGCGTCGAACTGGGCGACGGCGGCGGGGGTGCCGGCGAGGGCGGCGTCCGCGAGCGGGTAGGAGGGGACGGTGCCCCAGGCGGGGGCGGGGGGCGTCGGTGCGGGCTTCGGCTCCGGCTTGGTCTTCGGCTCCGCTTTCGGCTTCGGCTCCGGCTTGGTCTTCGGCTCCGCTTTCGGCTTCGGCTTGGTTTTCGCCGGTGTCGGAGTCGGTGCCGGTGCCGGTGCCGGTGCCGGGCTCGCCGTCCGGGTGCGGGTGGCGGGGTGCGGGCGGGACGTCCGGCCGGACCGTCCGCGGGAGGTGCGGCGCGGCGAGGGGCCCTCGGGCGTCGGACGTTCGTGCGCCGGTCCCTCCGTCTTGGTGGGCGCGGGCGCCCAGCGCTCACTCGGGCCGGTCCCGGTCTTCTCGGTGTCTCGCCCTCGTGCCACCCTGCGTGCCACCTGCTCCGCTCAGACGGTTCGTCAGATGGTCACATCATCGGGAACACAACGGACATGCGCGCCTTCATTACGCAGAACGGGTGCTCTGGGACGATCGGGGCATGGGTCATCTGCTCGCCCCGCCGCCCGTCTCCCGCCCGCTCGCCGAGGCGACGCGCCGTCACCTGCCGTCCGTGCTGGCCGCGGTGCGCTCCGGCGCGGCCGCGGCGGTGGTCGGGCTGCTGGTGCTGGGCGTCCCGATCGTCCTGCTGTGGGTCGCCTCGCCACGGATGAACGAGACGCTCGACGAGAGCCTGCACACCGCCGCGAGCCTGTGGTTCGCCGCGCACGGCGCGCCGATGGTGCGGACCAGCACGGTTGACGGGTCGTCGGTGGCGGTCGGGCTGACGCCGCTGCTGCTCTGCGCGGTCCCGGGCCGACTGCTGTTCCGGGCCGGGGCGGGGCGCGGGGCGGACGACGCGCGGGAGCGCGGGCCGTACGAGTGGCTGCTGGAGCTGGCCGGGGTGGTCGTCGGGTACGTCGGGGTGGCCGGGGCGTTCGCCGCCTCGGCGGCGACCGGGGCGCTGCGGGTCGCGCCGCTGGTCGGGCTCGCCTGGACGCTGCTGGCCGCGGTGGCGGTCGGCGGCGCCGGGGTGTGGCGGGCCTGCGGCGGGACGGCGGGCCTGCTGGGCGGCCTCGACGAGGGCGAGCCGTGGCAGGCGCGGCGCTGGGAGCGGTGGCTGCATGCGCTGGTCCCGGCGCGGGAGCGGACCTCCGGCCCGCGCCAGCTGGGGCCGGCGGTGGCCGGCGACGCCGGGCGCGGCGGGATTCGGCCGGGGGCCGAACAGGGTTGGCGGCTGCCGGGGCTGATCCGCCATCGGGCGGCCGAGCGGGTGACGGACTGGCTGCGCGTCAACTGCCCGCGGGGTGGGTCGACGGCGCTGCGGGCGGCGGCGGCCGCGGCGTGCGCGCTGGCCGGCGGGGGCGCGGTGCTGGTGGCGGTGGGGCTGGTGCGCGGCGCGGGACGGCTGGGGGCGTCGGTCTCGGGTCTGACGCTGGACATGTCGGGGGCGGTGTCGCTGCTGCTGCTCTCGGTGGTGCTGGTGCCGAACGCGGTGGTGTGGGCGGCGAGCTATGCGACGGGGGCGGGGTTCGCGGTCGGCGCTGGGCACCTGGTGGCGCCGGTCGGCGGCGCGGGGACGCCTCCGCTGCCGGCGTTCCCGCTGCTGGCGGCGGTGCCGCAGGGGCATCCGGGGGTGGCGCTCGGCTGGCTGCCCGCGCTGGTCCCGGCGGCGGCCGCGGCGGTCCTCGGGCTCTTCGTCGGCCACCGCGCGGCGGCGGGCGTGGTCCCGGTGGCGGCGGCGGGTCGGACGTCGACGTCCGGGGCCCGCGGCGAGCGGCCGGACGGACGCGAGCGGCGCCGCTGGTTCGGGCGCCGCCGCACGGGGAGGGAAGAGGCGGAGGGAGGCGACGAAGCGCGGGCCGGCGATGCGCGGGGCGGCGGCGCGGCGGGAGGCGGCGTGTGGCGCGGCTTGTTCGGCGGCCGCCGTCCGGAGCCGGATGCGCAGGTGGTCCAACGGCCGGCATCCGGCCCACTCGCCGACCGGCGGCAGGACGGTCGGACGTCCGGCGGGGCGCGTCGGGGGCTGTTCGGGTGGCGGTCGAGGCCCGACTCCGCCGCCGAGTCGCAGTCGCAGTCGCAGCGCCAGTCGCAGGAGCAGCCGCGCGGGGACGCGCGCGGGGCGTGGCCCTACGGAATCCCGGCCGACCCCCGGGTCGGGCAGTCCCGGCAGCCGGCGGACCCGGACGCGTCATCGGCGGGACCGCGGCGCGGCTGGTTCGGGCTCAAGCGGCTGGTCTCCGGACCCGGCGGGCAGGTGTCGACCTACGGATCGCCGCCGCCGCCCACCCCGACGCCTCCTCAACAGGAGCCGCTGGCCGGCTGGCTGACGATGATCCGGAAGCGTGCCGCGGCGTGGCGGCCCTGGCCGTTCCGCGCGTCCACCTCCGCGGAGGCGTCGCCGTCCGCGGTGGCGGCGACGCAGGCGGGTGCGGCGGGGTGGCCGTCGCTCGCGGATCCGTCCTGGTCGGCGGGGCCCGTCCCGGTGCGTACTTCCCGCTGGTCGTGGCTGCCCTGGGCGCGGCGGCACCGGGAGCGGCACGGCGGCTGGTCGGTGCTGGGCACGCTGGTGGTGTCGCTGCTCGCCGTGGTGACGCTCGCGGGGATCGCGGCCGTCGCGGCGGCGCTCGCGTCCGGGCCCATCGGCGCCGGCAGCTACCGGACCTTCGGTCCGGCCCCGCTGCGGACCGGCATCGCCGTCCTGGCCTGGTCCGCGGCCATCGGCCCGTCCCTCGCCCTGATCGCCCGCCACCGCACCATCCACCACCGCCGCCACCCCACCCCCCACCAGGACTGACCCCTCCCGCGTGCACGCGCGGCTCCGTCGCTGTGCCGCTTCGACCGCGCCCGCGGCGCGGCACGGACGCCCCGGTCCGCGGCCGCTCGCGCGGGTGGCCCGGCGTCAGGTCTGCGACGCGGCGGTGAGCGCCCCTGAACGCTTCCGCCCCTCGCCGCGGGGGCGATTCGCCGCGTATGCGGATGGTGGGCGCTCGCTGCGCGGCCCCCGCGCGTAGGTCGCCCGGCGCCGTCGCCCCGTCAGGTCAGGTCAGGTCAGGTCAGCAGTATTCGCCGGCTCCGAATGATGGCGATCGCCCTCGCGAACGCCCCCGCCGCCAGGGCGATCCGCTGCGCACGCGGATGGTGGGCGCTCGCCGCTGTTCCGTCTCGCTGCGCGTGGGTGGCCTTGCCCGCCCGCGTGCGCCGTGTGGCATGGGCACTCCGGTACTCGGCTGCCGGCAGCCGCCCGGCGCTGTCGCTATCCGTCGCTCCGTCAGGCCTACGACGAGATGGCGAGCGCCATCCGTGAGCGTCCGTCGCCGGTCTGCGGACGGCTCGCCGCCGCTCCGGCTCGTTGCGCGGAGCGCTCGCGCGGGGGTCGCCCGGGGCTGTCGCCGTCCGTCGCGGCGGGGCTGTGGCGCGAGTGGGTGCTCCGAACGTGTCCGTCCGTCGCTGCGTGGGCGAAGCGCCGCCGCTCCGGCAGGCTGCGCGGAGCGCTCGCGCGGGGGGTCGCCCGGCGCCGTCGCCGTCCCTCGCTCCGGCGGGGCTGTGGCGCGAGTGGGTGCCCCGAACGTGTCCGTCCGTCGCTGCGTGGGCGAAGCGCCGGCGTTCCGGCGGGCTGCGCGGAGCGTCCGTGCGTGAGTCGCCCGGCGCGGTCGCCGTCCCTCGCCCCGGCGGGGCTGCGGCGCGATGGCGCGCGTCTCCGAACACCTCCGCGCCTCGCCGCGCCGTCGATGCGGAGGGTGCCGCTCCGGGCTGCCGCGTGGCCGGTGTGGGACTGTCGATCGGTGCGGGTTGCACCTGTGCACGCCAACGCACCGCAGGTCAGGGGCTGTTGGGCACCCTCTGCCCCCAACTACCCGTCCCTGCAAGCCTGTTCGCGACCGCCCGTTACCAAAAGGCAGCGCGGAAGGGGTTACCAGACGGAGAACTGCCGGTAGGTTGGCGTTCTGCGTTCGTTCCTGTGTGGAAACGGGCGTATTCACGCATGTCTGTTCGGGCCCCGTGGGGAACCCGAACACAACCTGTCACTCCGTCAACCGACCCGTAGCCGCTGCCTCGTACTCGGGCCGGCCGGTGAGGAGGACCGCCCATGCCGATACCCCGCCGAAGAACCGTCCTCGGGGCCGCCGCCGCGGCCCTCGCCGCGCCCGCCCTCGCCGCCTGCGGCGGCGAAGGCGCCGGGGGCGGCAGCAAGACGCTGCGCTACACGCTGTGGGACCAGAACCAGTACCCGGCGATGATCAAGGCCGCCAAGGAGTTCGAGAGCCAGAACCCCGGCGTCCACATCTCCCTGGAACTCGTCCCGTACGGACAGTACTGGACCAAGCTCCAGACCGCCGCCATCGGCGGCACCGCCCCCGACGTGGCCTGGATGAGCACGCTGACCTTCCAGCTGTTCGCCGCGTACGACCAGCTCCTGCCGCTGTCGACCGCCGCGAACGCCGCCTCCATCGGCGCCGCCAACTACCCCCCGGCCCTCGTCGAGGCGTACGCCTGGAAGGGCCAGCAGTACGGCCTGCCGAAGGACTACGACACCATCGGCCTCTGGTACAACAAGCAGCTCTTCGACAAGGCCGGCGTCCGCTACCCCGACGCCACCTGGACCTGGTCCGACCTGCGGGACGCCGCCCGCAAGCTCACCGACAAGAAGGCCGGCGTGCACGGCTTCGCCGCCGAGATGAGCAACCAGTCGTGCTACTACGACTTCATCTACCAGAACGACGGCTTCGTCATCTCCCCGGACCGCAAGCGCTCGGGCTACGACAACCCGCGCACCGTCGAGGCGATCACCTTCCTCATCGACATGATCAAGGACGGCTCGTCCCCGAGCATGGCCGAGATCGTCGACAGCGGATCGGCCTCGCTCTTCCAGTCCGGCAAGCTCGCCATGACCTACCAGGGCTCCTGGATGACGCCGCAGTTCGCCGCCGTCCCGCTGCTCAAGAAGTACGGCGACGTCACCGTCATGGCCAAGGGCCGCAAGCGCGCCACCATCACCAACGGCCTCGGCAACTGCGTCTTCAGGACGACCCGCAACCCGGAGCTGGCGAAGAAGTTCGCGCTCTTCATGTCCGGCAAGCGCACCGGTGAGATCCAGGCCGAGGCCGGCGTGGTCATCCCGGGCTACCGCGGCACCGAGAAGGCCTGGCTCGCCACCAACAAGCAGTGGCAGCTGCAGAGCTTCATCGACGAGGTGCCCTATGCCGTGCCGTTCCCGCACTCCATCAACTCCACCGCGTGGCAGGACGACGAGCAGACGTACCTGCCGCAGGCGTGGGCCGGCTACGACGACATCGGCGACGCCACCCGCAAGCTGGCCGACGCCATGAACCTCGACCTGCGGAGGGAGGCGAGGACCGCATGAGCACGGAGACGAACCCGACGGGCGGCACGAAGCGGCGGAGGCGGCTCGGCATCCGCGGACGCGAGGCGCTGTGGGGGTACGGGCTGATCGCGCCGACCGCCCTCGGCCTCGGCGTCTTCTACGTCTGGCCGGTCATCCAGACGCTCTACGTCAGCTTCAACTCCTGGGGTCCGTTCGGCGGCCTGAAGTGGCTGGGCCTGGACAACTACCGGGAGCTGTTCAAGGACGAGGCCGTCGGCCGCTCGCTCCTCAACAGCGCCCTCTACACGCTCATGGTGCTGATCGGGATCCCGGTCGCGCTGGTCCTCGCCAACCTGCTCAACCGGCGGCTGCTGCGCGGCAAGTCCTTCTACCGGGTGCTGTACTTCCTGCCCGTGGTGACCATGCCCACCGCGGTCGCGATGATCTGGCGCTGGCTGCTCAACGGCGACTTCGGGCTGGTCAACTACCTGCTCGGCAAGGTCGGCATCCACGGCGCCAACTGGCTCTCCGACCCCAACACGGCGCTGATCGCGATCGCCGCGGTCGGCATCTGGGCCTCGCTCGGCTACAACATCATCCTCTTCGTCGCCGGGCTGCAGTCGGTGCCCGACCAGCTGTACGAGGCGGCCGAGCTGGACGGCGCCGGCCCCGTCACCGTCTTCTTCAAGGTGACGCTGCCGCTGGTGAGCCCCACCGTCTTCTTCGTCGCGGTGATCACCGTCATCAACGCGCTGCAGGTCTTCGACCTCATCTACCTGATGATGAGCACCAGCGCGAACCCCGCCCTCCCGGCGACCCGGTCCATCGTCTACCTCTTCTACCAGCGGGCGTTCATGGAGAACGACCGCAGCTACGGCGCGGCCATCGCCTTCCTCCTGATGATCATCATCGTGATCTGCACCGCGGTGCAGTTCCGCCTGCAGAAGAGGTGGGTCCACTATGAGTAGCCGCGCCATGACCACCAGACGGGCCTCCATCGGCTCGCACGCGGTGCTGGCCGTCGGTGCCCTGGTGATGGTCGTCCCGTTCATCTGGCAGATCATCACCTCGCTGAAGACCATCGGCGAGTCCACCCAGGTGCCGCCCGGGCTCTGGCCCGCGCATCCGCAGTGGAGCAACTTCGACCAGGTCTTCACCGACCTGCCGTTCGGCTCCATGTTCCTCAACACCGCGCTGGTGGCGGTGGGCCGGACGGTGGCCCAGCTGCTGTTCTGCTCGCTCGCCGGCTATGCGTTCGCGCGGCTGCGGTTCCCGGGCCGGAACATCATCTTCGCGGTCTTCCTGGCGCTGCTGATGGTGCCGTCCTATCTGCTGATCATCCCGCAGTACCAGGTGATCCAGTCGATCGGCTGGCTCAACACGGTGCAGGGCATCATGCTGCCCGGGATGTTCAGCGCCTTCGGCACCTTCCTGCTGCGGCAGTTCTTCGCGGGGCTGCCGCCGTCGCTGGACGAGGCGGCGCGCATCGACGGGGCGAACCCGCTGCGGATCTGGTGGTCCGTCATGCTCCCGCTGGTCCGGCCGGGCCTCGCCGCGCTGGCGGTGCTGACGTTCCTCTGGTCGTGGAACGACCTGCTCTGGCCGCTGGTGGTCATCACCAGCCCGGACAAGATGACGCTGTCGCCGGGACTGGCCTCCCTGCAGAGCCAGTTCACCACCAACTACCCGGTCCTGATGGCCGGCGCGCTGGTGGCGACGGTCCCGGTGATCGCGGTGTTCATCGTCCTGCAGCGCCAGTTCATCGAGGGCGTGGCGGCGGCGGGGAACAAGGGCTGACGCCCGTCAGCCGAGGACCTCGGTGAGGTGGGCGAAGACCACCACGTTCGCGGAGTACTCGCCGCGCGCGCGGTCGAAGGTGCCGCCGCAGGTCAGCAGACGCAGCTCCGCCCCGCGGGCGGCGCCGTAGACGGTCGCGGACGGGAAGCGGTCGCGCGGGTAGACGCGCACCGCGTGGACGGTGAAGACCGCCGTCCGCCCGTCCGCGCGCCGCACCTCCACCCGCGCCCCCGGACGCACCGCCGTCAGCGGCCAGAAGACCGCCGGGCCGGTCCGGGTGTCCACATGGCCCACCACCACCGCGGCCCCCTCCGCGCCCGGCGCCGGCCCGCCGCGCAGCCAGCCGGCCTCCGCAGGGTGCGTCATCGGCGGGACCTGCGGCGTGCCGTCCGCCGCGACCCCCAGCGGGACGATCGGCGCCGAGATCCCCACGCTGGGGACGGTCAGCCGGGTCGGACGGGACGCGGGCAGCGCCGCGACCCCGGAGGGCGCGAAGTCCGGCGCACCGTCCCCGCGGCCGGCCTCCACCGCCGCGGCCCGCGCCGACGACGGCGCCCCGCCGCCCGTGACCGCCGGCAGCTGCCCCAGCACCAGGAGCGCCGCCCCGGCCGCCAGCACCCCCGCCAGCCCCCAGCCGGCCCGCTTCACCGCCTCGCCACCGCCCTGACGCCGCCTCACCGCGCGGCCCTCACCGGGGCCCTCACTGCCGGGCGCGCCGCCGGCGCCGGGTCTCCATGACCACCACGCCCGTCGCGCCGCCCGCCAGCAGCACCAGTCCGACCAGGTCGGACGCGCTGTCCAGGCGCAGCCCGAGCAGCCGCGGCCCGGACGCCTGCTGACGCTCCGCCATGCCGCCGCCGCCCGCGCCCACCGGCCCCTGCGCGCCGACCGTGAAGCTGCCCTCGGCGGTGCCGTTCCCGCACACCACCGTCACCGCGTAGCGGCCCGGGCGGACGGAGGCCGGCACCTGCGCCGTGCCCCGCACCGCCCCGCCGTCGCCCGCACCGAGCCGCACCGAGCCGCCCGCGAAGGCGTCCGAGGTGGCGGTGCCCGAGGAGGCGTCGCAGTCCTTGGTGGACAGGGTGATCCGCCCGCCGGGCAGCACCGTGCGGGGCGAGAACGCGATCGAGCCGGTCATCGAGCCCGGGTCCTCGTTGGCGAGAGCGACCGGGGCGGCCGCGAGGGCCAGGACCGGCGCGGCGGCGGCCGCGGCCAGCAGCCGGCGGGCGCGGTGCGGCGTGGGACGGGTGTGGGCGTGCGGCACGGCGTTGCCTCCACGGGAGCGGCACAACAACAAAGTCCTGCTGCCGAACGTAGGGAGGGCCGCGCCGAGGCTCCCACACCAGTTGGGCCGTCCGGTGGTCCCGGACCACCGGACGGCCCAAGGGAGCGTCAGCTCCCGTCGTCGACCCCGAACATGTTGTGCAGCTGGGACGGCAGCTTGACGCTGCACGACTGCTTCGCCGTCTGCGTCAGCGCGTCCGACACGCAGTCGAAGTACGGCTTGTAGACGAACTGCACCGCATAGGTGGACGCCACCAGGACCAGCGCGATCACCGCGGCCACCAGCCCGCCGACGGCCGCCGAGGCCGCCGGGCGCGCCGGCGGCCGCGCCGCGGCGGCCGGGGACGGCTCGTGGTTGTGCCGGGCCAGCGCCCGCTCCGCCTCGGCCTCCGGGGTGGCGCCGCGCTTCTGCCCGCGCATCGAGGAGATCGCCCAGTAGAGCGCCAGCGAGCCGAGCAGCAGCCCGATCTCGGAGTAGCCGAAGAAGGTGAAGAAGACCCCCCACATGCCGCCCAGCAGGGCGTAGCGGGCCCGCCGCTGCACCGGGTCGGCCGGGTCGAAGCGCGGCCCGGGCGGCATCCCGCCCCCGCCGCCGGACCCGGTGGGCCGGAACTCCCCGGGGCGGCGGTCCTGCGGGGGGCCCGGCGGGCGCCCCCACGGGGACGGCGGCGGCTGCTGCCCGCCCCCGGACGGCTTCTTGGTGGAGACCGGAGGACGCGCCCGCCCGGGGGAACGGCCGTCGTTGGGCCGGCGCGGCGGCTCGGAGGAGCCGCTGCCGGAGCCGTCCTGCTCCGCGGCGTCCTCGGCCCTGCGCGGCGCCCAGGGCCGCTCGGGGGCGTCCTTGGGCGGGGGCGCGAAGGGGTCCCGCTCGTCGGTGTTGTGGCCGCTGCTCATCGTCAGTCCGTCATCCCTTGCCGACCGCCCGGGTCTTTCTACTCGTCCCTGTCCGTTTCCGACGCTACCGGAACGTGCGACGACCCAGTTCCGTGCCCCGCAAGGCGCGCGGTCGGGCGAGCACCCGTCACCGCGCGGCGCGCTTCCGCAGCTTCACCACCCGCCGCTTGACGGCGCCGCCGACCCGCCGCCACAGCGGCGCGCGCGGAGCGGCGACCAGCACCGGCGTCCCGTCCCGCTCGGTGCGCAGCGCGACGTCCAGCCGGACCTGCCGGGTCCAGCCGCAGCAGGTGACGCGGGCGATCAGCAGCTCGGTGCGGAGCGGCCCGTCGCCGGGCGCCGTCTCGGTCTCCACCGGAACCTGCACCCGGGCGGTGAAGCGCAGCCGGAAGGCGCGCTCCGCCGAGCCCGGCGCGCGGTCCGTGGTCGACTCGACCGGAAGGTAGCGCTCCGATCCGGTCTGCTGGTCGCGCGCCACCACCTCGATCTTCGCCGCGCGCAGCTGCGCGGTGACGTCCAGGACGTCCGCCGGGGTGCGCGTCGCGGCCGGCGGCGCCAGCCGGTCCACCCCGTCGTCGTCGGCGACGAACGCCATCGGCCGCCGACCCGACGTCAGTTCCGCCCGGACGGTGAGCCGCAGCCCGCCGGCCCCGCCGGGTGCGGGCGCCCCGCTGCGGCCGGCGGACGTGGCACTGGCTCGCGCGTCCACCCCCGCCTCCCAGTGGGCCAGCGCCAGCAGCCGGTCGAAGTCGCCGTCGGCCACCGCCGCCGCCACCGCCCGGTGCAGGGCCGGCAGCCCGGCGGCCACGCCCGGGCCGAAGCGCTCGGTGGTCACCCGGTGCACCTCGCGGAAGAAGTCGCTGCGCCAGTCGGCGGGCGCCTTCAGCAGCCGGTTGCCGCGCAGCCGCTCCAGCATCTCCACCCGCAGCCAGCGCCGGTAGAGCCGGTCGCGCAGCGGGCCCGGCTCGGTGTGGTGCTCGACGATGTCCAGCGCCTCGCACAGGTTGGCGAAGTAGGAGGCGGGCTCGTAGCGGCGGAAGCCGGCGTTGCCGGCGTCGTCCCGGGCGGTGTGGATGTAGCAGGTGTAGTCGGAGAGCACCGAGATCCGCCGGGCCAGGAAGTACGCCTGGACGACGAAGACATGGTCCTCCAGCCGGCGCGGCTCCTCCGGGAAGTACAGGCCCTTCCGCAGCAGGAACTCACGGCGGAACATCTTGTGCGGCGTCAGGCTGTCGATCAGCGCGGAGTCGGCGAGCGTCGCGTCCGGGCGGTTCTCCCGGAACAGCTGCCGCGGCACCCCGCGCCCCTGGCCGGCCATCTTGCCGACGACGATGTCCGCGTCGTTGGCGACGGCGTACGCGTACAGCCGCTCCAGCGCCTCCGGCGCCAGCTTGTCGTCGTGGTCGGCGAACTGGACGTACTCGCCGAGGGCGTTGTCGATGCCGACGTTGCGCGGCCGCCCCGACCAGCCGGAGGCCTTCTCGTGGAAGACCCGGAAGTGCGGGTGCTCGGCAGCGAGCGCGTCGAGGCGGGCCGGGCTCTCGTCCGTCGACCCGTCGTCGACGAAGACCGCCTCGAACTCGCCCGGCGGCAGCGACTGCGTCAGCAGCGAGTCGACCAGATCCTCCAGGTAGCGGCCCGGGTTGTGGACCGGGACGACCACGCTGACCTTCGGCGCGGACGGGGCGGCGGGCGAAGCGGGAGTGGTCGCAGGGGGCATGGAAGCGGCTCGCTCGGTCGTCGGATGCGTCTGGGATAGGCGATTATGGCCGACTCTGCTCTGCGTCCAGCCCCCGGGCGCGCAGGACGCGCCTCTCGATCGGACGGAACACCAGCGACTCGGCGGCGATCCCGACCGCCAGGACGACGGCGATCGCGGCGAGCATGCCGCCGATGTCGCCGTTCTCCTTGTCCCGGTTGAGCCAGGAGCCGATCCCGGTCAGCGGAGTGGCGTTCATCACCTCGGCGGTCATCAGCGCCCGCCAGCCGAACGTCCAGCCCTGCCGGAGCGCCGCCACCACCCCGGGCAGCGCGGCCGGCAGCAGCACCTCGCGGGCGGCCCGCGCGCCGGTCAGGCCCAGGGTGCGGGCGGCGCGCCGGAGCAGCGGCGGGATCTGGTCGGCCGCGGAGAGCATCCCGACCGCGACGCTCGGCACCGCGCCCAGCAGCACCACCCCGTAGACGGCCGTGCTGCCGCCGCCCAGCAGGATCGTCGCCACCGGGACCAGGGCCGCCGCGGGCAGCGCCTGGAGCGCGTTGAGCACGGGGGCGCAGACGACGCGGACGGGCGTCCAGCGGTGGCAGGCGAGCCCCAGCGGCACCCCGGCGGCGACGGACGCGGCGAAGCCGACGACGGTGCGCAGCACGCTGCCGCCGAGGGACGGCAGCAGGGTGCCGTCCCGCGCGGCGCCGGCCAGGTCCCCGGCGACCTCGCCGAGCGAGGGCAGCGCGGCGGACAGGTGCAGGGCGTGCGCCGCCTGCCAGACGGCGAGCACGGCGGCGAGGGCGACGACGGGCGCCAGGCGGCCGGCGGCGCGTCGGGCGGTGTCAGACATCGGCGCCGGCCACCTCCTCACCCAGCCGGTCGATGATCTCGGCGGAGAGCCCGGCGACCGCGGCGCTCTCGATGCGCCGCGGGTGCGGGAGGTCCACCGTCCACTCGCGGGCGATCCGGCCGGGGCGCGCGGCGAGCAGCACGACGCGGTCGCCGAGCCGGACGGCCTCGCGGGCGTTGTGGGTGACGAAGACGACGGTCAGGCCGAGGGCCAGCCTGATCCGGGTGAGCTCGGCGTAGAGGTGGTCGCGGGTGATCGCGTCCAGCGCGGCGAACGGCTCGTCCATCAGCAGCACGGACGCGTCCTGGGCGAGCGCCCGCGCCAGGGCCACCCGCTGCCGCATCCCGCCCGACAGGGCGTGCACGCGCGCGTCGTGCCGTCCGGGCAGCCGGACCAGGGCGAGCAGCCGCTCGGCCTCGGCGCGGCGCTCCGCACGCGGCACGCCCCGCGCCTTCAGCGCCAGTTGGACGTTGCCGCCGGCGGTGAGCCAGGGGAAGAGCGCGTGGTCCTGGAACATCACCGCGGTGCGGCCGGCCGGGACGCGGACCCGTCCCGCGCTGGGCGCCTCCAGCCCGGCGACCAGGTTCAGCAGCGTCGACTTGCCGCAGCCGGACGCGCCGAGCAGGCAGACGAACTCGCCCGGGGCGATGCGCAGATCGACGTCCGCCAGGACCGGGGGAGCGGCGGGGGCGAAGCGCTTGCTGACGGACTCCAGGGATATCGCGGCGGACATGGGCGGCTCGGGTCAGACGGCCATGGCGGCGGTGCGGGTGGTGCCGTCGGCGGGGTCGATGAGCAGGAACGCGCCGGTGCGGCGGTTGACCGCGTAGGCGTCGACCGGCAGCGGCTCGGCGGTGCGCACGGTGAGCGGGGCGATGTCGTTGAGTGCCAACTCGCCGCTGTCGGTGCCGATGTGCGTGACGATGCCGCGGACGGTGCGGGTGCCGTGCTGGACGACGACGCGGTCGCGGACCCGCAGCGGCGTGTCGTGGAGGTGGCAGGCGGTGGCGGTCAGCTCCTTCGCCGGGGCCGGGGCGCCGGGGGAGGGGGCGATGAGGTCGCCGCGGGCGATGTCGATCTCGTCGGCGAGACGCACCGTCAGGGACTGCCCGGCGCGGGCCGACTCCCGGTGCTCGCCGAGGATGTCGATGGCGCTGATGGTGGTGGTCGCGCCGGAGGGGAGGACGGTGACGGCCTGGCCGGTGGTCAGGGTGCCGGATTCCAGGCGTCCGGCGTAGCCGCGGTAGTCGCTGCCCTGGGGGCGGATGACGTATTGGACGGGCAGCCGGGCGGGGGCGGCGAGTTCG
>NZ_MLCF01000151.1 GCF_001879105.1 Mangrovactinospora gilvigrisea
CCCCCGCGCCCCGCGTCACCGCCGACCCCGTCTACGCCGCGCCCGCCTCCACCGCGGACCCCACCGCGTACGTCGACCCGTTCGCCGGCACCCGCCCCTCCCCCGCCGGCCGGGGCAGCGGCACCGGGGACGGCGGCGGGCACACCTTCCCCGGCGCCGCCGCGCCCTACGGCATGCTGCAGTGGAGCCCCGACACCAGCATGCACCCGGACGGCGGGGGCTACGACTACCGCGACACCGCCGTCACCGGCTTCGGCCTCACCCATCTCTCCGGCCCCGGCTGCCCCTCCGGCGGGCAGGCGGCGCTGCTCCCCGTCACCGGCGGGGCCGGCGACAGCGGGGAGGCCACCGCCTCCGTCCCCTTCGCGCACGCGGACGAGTCCGCCGCCCCCGGCCGCTACGCCGTCCGCCTCGGCAACGGCACCGCCGTCCGCCTCGCCGCCGCCACCCGCGCCGGGACCGGGACCGTGGCGTTCCCCCCGCGCGCGAAGCGCCCCGCGCTGCTGCTCAACCTCGACTCCCCGCAGCGCAAGCTGCTGCGCACCACGCTCCACTACCACGGCCGCACCGGCGTCTCCGGCTCCGTCACCACCACCGGGTTCTGCGGCACCGCGCACTCCGGGCACCCCGCCACCCTCTACTTCTCCTACGCGCTCTCCGCCCCCTTCACCGCCCGCACCCTCCGCACCACCGGCACCGGCCCGGGCGGCGCCCTGCTCTCCCTGCCCGCCGCGGCACGCGGCGTCACCGTCCGCGTCGGGGTCTCGCTCACCTCCGAGGCCGAGGCCGCCGCCAACCGCCGCGCCGAGGCCGACGGGCGCAGCACCGCCCAACTCGCCGCCGCCGCGCACACCGCCTGGCGCCGCCGACTCGGCGCCGTCACCACCGAGGGCGGCACCGCGGCCCGCCGCGCCACCCTGTACACCGCGCTCTACCACGCCTGCCTCGACCCGAGCGTCGCCAGCGACGCGGACGGCCGCTACCGGGGCTTCGACGGCCGCGTGCACCGCCTCCCGCCCGGCCGCGCCGCCCACTACACGAACTTCTCCGGCTGGGACATCTACCGCTCGCAGGCCCAGCTGACGGCCCTTCTCGACCCGCGCCGCGCCTCGGACATGGCCCAGTCGCTCGTCGACGACGCCGAGCAGGACCCGTCCGGCACCCTCCCCCGCTGGGCCGCCGACACCGCCGACGCGCGGGTGATGCCCGGCGACTCGGCGATCGCGGTGCTCGCGGCCTACTACGCCTTCGGCGCCCGCGACTTCGACACCGCGGCCGCGCTGCGCCTCGCCGCCCGGCAGCAGAAGGCCGCCACCCCGGCCACCCCCGGCGCGGACGACCCCGGCGCCGACGGCGACGACTACCCGGCGCCCGTCTCCACCCAACTCGAGTACCGCGTCGACGACCTGGCGCTCGCCCGCCTCGCCGCCGCCACCGGGCACCGCGCGCTCGCCGCGGAGTTCACCGCCCGGGCCGGGCGGTGGCGCCTCCTCACCGACACCCGCGCCCGGCTGCTGCGGCCCGGCGCGCACCCCGCCGACCTCGACCGGGACTGGGACGCCTACGCCCAGGCCTCGGCCGTCACCCAGACCGCCGGCCTGGGCACCCTCGACCCGGCCGCACTCGCCGCGCTGCGCGGCGGCCCGGCCGCAGCCCGCCGCTACCTCGACGGCCTGCTCGCCCCCGGCGGCACGGCCGGCGGGGACCGCGCCGACCTGGGCAACGAGCCGGGCCTCGCCGTCCCCTGGCTCTACGCCGCGCCGCCGATCGACCGCCCCGACCTGGCCGCCCGCCACCTCGCCGAGATCGCCGACCGGCAGTGGCGGGCCGCCCCGGACGGCATCCCCGGCAACGACGACCTGGGCGAACTCAGCTCCTGGTACGTGTGGGCCGCGCTGGGCCGCTACCCGCTGCTGCCCGGCACCGGCCCGGACCGGCTCGTCACCGCCCGCCCGCTCTTCCCGCGGATCACCGTCGGACCGCTCACCGCCCGGGCGCCCGCCTCCCCGGCGCCCCGCGCGCGGCGGCCGGCCTGCCCGCGGGGCGGCGACCCGCTCGGCCTCGCGCTGCCCGCGGCGCCGCTGACCGGCCATGGCAGGTGCCATGCACTCGTCACGGACCGGACGAACCGCCCGGCCCGCCTAGACTGATCACCGATCCGCCCGGAGAGAGGACCCCCGCCATGAGCGATGCCGCCGCCCGCACCGACCAGGACCGCGCCAAGCAGGCGGCCGCCGACGCCGCGCTGAAGGAGTTCGTGCGGGACGGAATGGTGCTCGGGCTCGGCTCGGGCAGCACCTCGCTGCGGTTCGTCCGGGCGCTGGGCGCGGCCGTCGCCCAGGGGCTGGAGGTGACGGCGGTGCCGTCCTCCACCACCACCCGCGAGCTCGCCTTCGAACTGGGGGTGCCGCTGGCCACCTTCGCCGAGGTGCAGCACCTAGACCTCACGATCGACGGCGCGGACGAGGTCGACCCGGACGGCAACATGCTCAAGGGCGGCGGCGGCTCGCTGCTGTGGGAGCGGATCGTCGCAGGGGCCTCGGACCGGATGGTGGCGATGGTCGACCCGTCCAAGACGGTGGAGCGGCTCGGCGCCTTCCCGCTCGCCATCGAGGTGGTGCGGTTCGGCTGGGAGTCGACCCGCGCGTCCCTGGAGCGCACCCTCGCCGCGCTCGGCCACCCCGAGCCGAAGCTGGTGCTGCGCACCAACACCGACGGCAGCCCGTTCACCACCGACAGCGGCAACCACATCCTCGACGCCCACCTCGGGGCCATCGACAACCCGCTGGAGCTGGACGCCCGCATCAACTGGGTGCCGGGCGCGGTCGAGCACGGCCTCTTCACCGGGGTCGCCAAGGCGGTCGTGCTGGGTCGCCCGGACGGCAGCCACGAGGTGCGCGACACCGCGGCCAACCCCGCCGCCCGCGCCCTGCGCTGAGCGCGGAGCGAGAGCGGCCGGGCCGCGGAACGGGGGCCACCGGGGGCCCTGCGGCGGCAGGGGCGGGTGCGGCGACCGCCGCGGAGCTGCGTCGATCAACTGTGTGCGGCGGGCATGCGCGCCTGGGTACAGTGCCAGAACCGGTCGCACCGCGGACCCGGGCGGCCGAGGCGAGGAGGGGATGCGTGACCGTGCAGCACCTGGAGCGAAAGCCGGTACCCGGGCGCCGGGCCACCATCGGTGACGTGGCCGAGCTCGCCGGGGTGTCGAAGCAGACCGTCTCGCGCGCCATCAACGACAAGGGCGAGATCGGCGCGGCCACCAAGGAGCGCGTCCTGGAGGCGGCCCGCTCGCTGGGCTACCGCCCCAGCCGGTTCGCCCGGGGTCTGCGGCTGCAGGACTCGGTGACGGTCGGGCTGCTGCTCTCCGACGTCACCAACCCCTACTACCCCGAGGTCGCCTCGGGCGTGCTGGAGGTCGCCGAGGACCGCGGCTGGCATGTGGTGGTCGGCGACTCGCGCGGCGACCGGCGGCGCGAGCTGGAGGCGCTGCAGGTGCTGGCCCGCCAGGCGGACGCGCTGATCGGGCAGTGCTCGTCCCCCGACGAGGAGCTGGCCCGGGAGCTGCCGGGGGTGCCGATCGTGCTGCTCGACCATCCGCCGGGGCACCGCGGCCACGGCTCGGTGCGGATCGACTTCACCTCCGGGATGCGGCAGGCCGTCGACCACCTGGTGCTCGACCGGGGCCGGCGCCGCATCGGGGTGCTGGAGGGCACCCCGCGCGCCAATCCGGCCACCGAGCGGCGGCTCTCCGCCGAGCAGCGGCTGCGCGAGCACGGGCTGCCGGCCGGTGCGGACTGGACGGCGCACGCCGTCTCCCACACCGTGGCCGGCGGCGAGGCGGCGCTCGCCGAACTCCTCACCGCCCGGCCGGACATGGACGGGGTGGTCTGCTACAACGACCAGATCGCGATCGGGGCGATGCGGGAGCTGAAGCGCGCCGGTCGGCGCGTCCCCGCGGACGTCTCGGTGATCGGCTTCGACGGCCTGCCGCTGGGCGAGCTGGTGACGCCGTCGCTGACCAGCGTGCACATCGACAAGGCCCGGCTGGGCCGGCTCGCCGTCCAGGAGGTGGCCCGGCTGCTCGCCGACCCGACGGCGCCGCCGGTGCCGGATGCCCCGGTGGTCCACCCCGAACTGGTGGTCCGGGGCTCCACCTGAGGCTCAGCGTCCGGGCAGCACGGACACCAGCAGGGAGACGGCCGACTCCTGGCGGGCGATGTCCGCGGAGTCGAACGGCCCCGCCCAGTGCAGCCCGTAGCGGTCGCCGCCGGGGGCGCGGTCGCGGGCGTAGGCCGCGTCGGCCTGGGACCGCAGCCAGGCGCGGTAGGGGCGGCCGGGGAGCGCGGAGTCCAGCTCGCCGAGGTTGCGGGCGAAGATCCCCTTGAAGGCGGCCTGGTCGCCGTTGCAGCTGCCGGCGGCCTCGCAGGGCTCGGCGAGCACGCCGCCGGGGGTGAACGACGGGTCGGCGAGGACGGTGTCCGCGGTGGCCCGGGCGGTGCGCAGCAGCGCCGCGTCGCCGGTGGCGCGGTGCAGCTCGGCGAGGCCGCCGAGCAGCACGCCCTGGTTGTAGGTCCAGGTGGTGCCGCCGTTGTTGGTGCAGCTGCCGTCGGCGTGCTGCGTCAGGCCGTCGTTGACCAGGTGCCGGCCGTTGATCATGCCGCTGGCCCGGAACCAGCTCCACTCGCGCTGCGCCTGGGCGAGGTAGAAGGTGTCGCCGGGGATGCGGTTGTGCAGCGAGGCGGTGAGCTTGAGGTACAGCTCGTTGCTGATCGCGTTCTTGTAGGTGCGGCCGGCGTCCCACCAGATGCCGCCGCCGCAGTGGTCGTCCCGGAAGGAGCGCATGAACGCCTCGTCCTCGCGGGCGATGTCGAGGTACTCGCGCTTCTTGGTGAGGTCGTACATCCGCACCAGGGCCAGCGCCCACCAGCCGGTGTCGTCGGTGGAGTCGGCGCGGAAGTCGCCGTTGCCCTGCGGGTACCAGGGCAGCGGGGCGCGCTGCAGCTCGATCGCCCGCTCGGCCTGCGGCAGCAGGCGGCGGTCTCGGGTCTTCACCATGTAGTCGGCGAGCGCCTGCAGCGCGTTGCCGGACTGCCACCAGGCGGCCTGGGAGTCGAAGCGGCCGGTGGACGGCTCGTACCAGCCCATCATCGCGTCGACGGCGGCCGAGGCGCGGGCCCTGTCCGCCGCGGCCGGGGCCGGCGCCGACGCCGAGGCGGGGGCGGCGAGCCCCAGCAGCAGCGCGCCCAGCACCCCCAGGGCGAGAGCAATGCGTCGATATGCGCGCAACTCTGACTCTCCTTCGGATATCACTGCGTGAAGTCGCGCCGAATCTTGGCACAGTTGAGCAACTCCAGTCACTACCTCGCGCGGGAATGCTCGAAGTCGTGCGTGGCCGCGCGCCGCGCCGCGCCCGCAAATCCCGTTGCCGCGGCTCCCTTCCGCATGGCGGAATGGTGGGCATGACGTACACGGAGCTGACCGGGGGACGGGTGCCCATTCGCATGTGGGCGGAGCCGAGCGAGGTGGAGGAGCAGGCCATGGGCCAGCTCCGCAACATCGCCGCGCTGCCGTGGGTGCACGGGGTGGCCGTGATGCCCGATGTCCACTACGGCAAGGGGGCCACCGTCGGCTCGGTCATCGCGATGCGGGACGCGGTCTCGCCGGCGGCCGTCGGGGTGGACATCGGCTGCGGGATGAGCGCGGTCAAGACCTCGCTGAAGGCGCGTCACCTGCCGGACGACCTGGGCCCGCTGCGGTCCGCGATCGAGGCGGCGGTGCCCGTCGGGTTCAACCGGCACGACGAGGCCGTCGACCCGGCGACGCTGCCGGACCTGCCGTCCGAGCTGGGCGGCAGCGGCGGGTGGCGCGGGTTCTGGGACGGCTTCGAGGGCCTCGCCGGGCCGGTCGGCCAGCTGCGCGACCGCGCCGGCCGGCAGCTGGGCACCCTCGGCGGCGGCAACCACTTCATCGAGGTCTGCCTCGACACCGAGGACGGCGTCTGGCTGGTGCTGCACTCCGGCTCCCGCAACATCGGCAAGGAGCTGGCCGAGCACCACATGGGCATCGCCCGCGACCTGCCGCACAACCAGGACCTGCCCGACCGCGACCTGGCCGTCTTCACCTCCGGCACCCCGGAGATGGACGCCTACCGGCGCGACCTGTACTGGGCGCAGGAGTACGCCAGGCGCAACCGGGCGCTGATGATGGCGCTGCTCAAGGACGTGGTGCGGCATCAGCTGAAGAAGGCCGCGCCGGAGTTCGAGCCGGAGATCAGCTGCCACCACAACTACGTCTCGGAGGAGACCTACGACGGGGCGGACCTGCTGGTCACCCGCAAGGGCGCGATCCGGGCGGGCCGCGGCGACCTGGGCATCATCCCGGGCTCGATGGGGACGCGCTCCTACATCGTGCGCGGGCTGGGCAACCCCGACTCCTTCCGCTCCGCGTCGCACGGCGCGGGCCGGCGGCTGAGCCGCAACAAGGCGCGCAAGCAGTACTCCACGGCGGATCTCGCGCGGCAGACCCGCGGGGTGGAGTGCCGCAAGGACGGCGGGGTGCTGGACGAGATCCCGGCGGCCTACAAGAAGATCGAGCGCGTCATGGCCCAGCAGAGCGACCTGGTGGAGGTCGCGGCCGAGCTGCGGCAGGTGGTGTGCGTGAAGGGCTGATGGTCCGCTTCGGGTCCGTCGTGCTCACTCGCGCCCACGGGGCGGAGCCGCATATCGACCGGAACCCCGCGTCCCTTCGGGGCGCGGGGTTCCGGTCCGTCAGATGCGCTTCCACGCCTCCTGCAGCACGCTCCGCAGGATCTGCGTCATCTCTGTGAGCAGCGCGCGGTCCGCGACCAGCGGCGGAGCCAGCTGCACCACCGGGTCGCCGCGGTCGTCCGCGCGGCAGTAGAGGCCCGCCTCGAACAGCGCCGTCGAGAGGAAGCCCCGCAGCAGGCGGTCCGCCTCCTCGCCCTCGAACGTCTCCTTGGTCGCCTTGTCCTTGACCAGCTCGATGCCGTAGAAGAAGCCGTCCCCGCGGACGTCCCCGACGATCGGCAGGTCGAGCAGCGTCTCCAACTCGGCGCGGAAGACGTCCTGGTGGGCGAGGACATGCGCGTTCAGCCGCTCGCGCTCGAAGAGGTCGAGGTTGGCGAGGGCGACCGCCGCCGAGACCGGGTGGCCGCCGAAGGTGTAGCCGTGCAGGAAGGTGTCCCGCCCGGCGTAGAACGGCTCGGCGATCCGGTCGGAGATGATCGCCGCGCCGATCGGCGAGTAGCCGGACGTCATCCCCTTGGCGCAGGTGATGATGTCGGGCCGGTAGCCGTACCTGGACGCCCCGAAGTAGCTGCCCAGCCGGCCGAACGCGCAGATCACCTCGTCGGAGACGAGCAGCACGTCATGGCGGTCGCAGATCTCCCGGACGCGGGCGAAGTAGCCGGGCGGCGGCGGGAAGCAGCCGCCGGCGTTCTGCACCGGCTCCAGGAAGACCGCGGCGACGGTGTCCGCGCCCTCGGCGAGGATCGCCCGCTCGATCTCGTCGGCCGCCCAGCGCCCGTACGCCTCGGGGTCGTCGGCGAGGTGGCCGGCGCCCTGCTCGTCCGCCCGGTAGATGTTGGTGTTGGGGACGCGGAAGGTGCTGGGCACCAGCGGCTCGTACGGGGCCTTCAGCCCGGGCAGCCCGGTGATGGAGAGCGCGCCCTGGGTGGTGCCGTGGTAGGCCACCGACCGCGAGACCACCTTGTGCTTGCCGGGCTTCCCGGCGAGCTTGAAGTAGTGCTTGGCCACCTTCCACGCGGTCTCCACGGCCTCGCCGCCGCCGGTGGTGAAGAAGACCTTGTTGAGATCGCCGGGCGCCAACGCGGCCAGCCGCTCGGCCAGTTCCACGCCGGCCGGGTGCGTGTAGCCCCAGATCGGGAAGAAGGCCAGCTCGCGGGCCTGCTTGGCGGCGGTCTCGGCGAGCTCCTCGCGGCCGTGCCCGGCCTGGACGACGAAGAGCCCGGCGAGCCCGTCGATGATGCGGCGGCCGCGGCTGTCGTAGATGTAGGGGCCCTCGCCGCGCACGATGGAGGGGGCGGGCTCCCCGGCGTGCACGGCGGACATGTCGGCGAAGTGCATCCACAGGTTGTCGCTCATCAGCGCGCTCCCCAGGTGTAGGTCTGCTTGCGCAGCTTCAGGTAGACGAAGCTCTCGGTGCTGCGAACGGCCGGCAGCGACCGGATCCGCTGGTTGATCAGGTCGAGCAGGTGCTCGTCGTCCTCGACCACGACCTCCACCAGCAGGTCGAAGGAGCCGGCGGTGACGACCACGTAGTCGACCTCGTCGATGGCGGCGAGCTCGTCGGCGACCGGCTCGATGTCGCCCTCGACGCGGATCCCGACCATCGCCTGGCGGTGGAAGCCCACCGTCAGCGGGTCGGTGACGGCGACGATCTGCATCACCCCTTGCTCCTGCAGCCGCTGGACGCGCTGCCGGACGGCGGCCTCGGAGAGGCCGACGGCCTTGCCGATGGCGGCGTACGGCCGGCGGCCGTCCTCCTGGAGCTGCTCGATGATCGCCTTGGAGACGGCGTCGAGCTGCACGCCGTCGCCGGCGGCGCGTTGCCGTGGCATGGTTCCCACTCTCCTTGTTGAGACGAGTTCGCGGATTGCGGACCGACCGGGCTGCTCAGCTGTCGAACCCGATCCCCATCCGGTCCAGCGCGCGCAGCCAGAGGTTGCGGCGCCCCTCCCGCCGGTCCGCCGCCGCCATCGCCGCCCGCGTGAACTGGATGCCGGCGTAGCGCACCGGCTCCGGCGGAAAGGGCATCGGCCGCTTGCGGACCATCTCCAGCCGCGTCAACTCGGTGTCCGCGCCGTCCAGCAGATCGAGCATCACCCGCGCGCCGAACCGGGTCGCCCCCACGCCCAGCCCCGTGTAGCCGGACGCGTACGCCACCCGGCCGCCGCGCGCCGTCCCGAAGAACGCGCAGAACCGCGAGCAGGTGTCGATCGCCCCGCCCCACGCGTGCCCGAAGCGCACCTCCGCCAACTGCGGGAAGCAGTCGAAGAACTGCTCCGCCAGCTTGTCGAAGGTCTCCGGCCGGTGCTCGTGCCGGCGCTCCACCCGCCCCGCGAAGTGCGCCACCGCGTCGTAGCCGCCCCACAGGATGCGGTGGTCAGCGGTCATCCGGAAGTAGTGGAACCGGTTGGCGCTGTCGCTCACCCCGCAGCGCGAGGACCAGCCGCCGATCGACGCCAGCTGGGCGTCGCTCAGCGGCTCGGTCATCAGCGCGTAGTCCCACACCGGGACGGTGTAGGCGCGCAGCCGCGGCACCAGGCTGCGGAACGCGTTGGTGGCGAGCACCGCGCGATCGGCGGTGACGCGCGCGCCGGCCCGCGTCCGCGCGGTCAGCGGCGCACCGCCGCGCCCGTCGTCCAGGGCGGCGACCGGGGTGTGCTCGTGGATCCGCACGCCCGCCTCCAGGCAGGCCCGCTTCAGGCCCCAGGCGAGCCGCGCCGGGTCGACCATGGCGATGCCGTCCCGGTCCCAGACGCCGGCGAGGAAGCGCGGGGAGTCCAGCTCGGCGCGGACCTGCTCGGCCGTCAGCGGCTCGATGCGGCGCGGCCGTCCGCCGAGCGAGGCCGCCTCGGCCTCCGCCAGGAGGTACTCCTTCTGGTACTCCTCGGTAGCCACATGGATCTCGCCGGTGCGGCGGAAGTCGCAGTCGATGCCGAGGCGTCCCACCGTCTCCTCGATCTGGTCGAGGTTCTCCAGGCCGAGCCGCTCCAGCTCGCCGATCTCCTCCGGCCACCGGCCGCGGCCGTTGTCGTAGCCGTGGGTGAGGGACGCCGCGCAGAAGCCGCCGTTGCGGCCGCTGGCGGCCCAGGCGCACTCGGCGCCCTCCAGCAGGAGGACGTCGAGGCCGGGGTCGCGCTCCTTGGCGAGCAGCGCCGTCCACAGCCCGGAGTAGCCGCCGCCGACCACCAGCAGGTCGGCGCGGGCGCCCGCGGTGAGGGCGGGTTCGGCGGCGGGGCGGTCCGGGCTGTCCAGCCAGAACGGCACCGGGCCGGCGCCGGCCAGTGCGGGATGGCTGCCGAGGTGCCCCCGGGTGGTCTGCCGGCCCATGGTTCAGCCCTCCTCGTCGGCGGCGCTGAGGACGGTCGACTGCCAGTCCTTGGCGACCGCACCGGTCAGGTCGAACATCACATGCTTGACCTGGGTGTAGTCCTCCAGCGAGTACGCCGACATGTCCTTGCCGTGACCGGAGGCCTTCCAACCGCCGTGCGGCATCTCGCTGATGATCGGGATGTGATCGTTGACCCAGACGCAGCCCGCCTGGATCTCGCGGGTGGCGCGCAGCGCGCGGTGGATGCCGCCCGTCCACACCGAGGCGGCGAGGCCGTAGGGGGTGTCGTTGGCGAGCCGGATGCCCTCCTCGTCGGTGTCGAAGGGCAGCACCACCAGCACCGGGCCGAAGACCTCCTGCCGCACCAGCTCGTCGTCCTGGGGCAGCCCGGTCACCAGGGTGGGCCGATAGTAGGCGCCGCGGGCCAGGTCGGTGCCGTCCCAGCCGGTCTTCGGGGCCCCGCCGCCGGCGGCGATCACCGCGCCGCGCCCGCGGGCCCG
Organism: Mangrovactinospora gilvigrisea; assembly: GCF_001879105.1. Classification (GTDB taxonomy): domain Bacteria; phylum Actinomycetota; class Actinomycetes; order Streptomycetales; family Streptomycetaceae; genus Mangrovactinospora; species Mangrovactinospora gilvigrisea. The sequence continues at coordinate 10,596 of NZ_MLCF01000151.1, forward strand.
TTCGACGAAGCCGGCGACGCGCTCGGCCTGCCGGTGCGAGACCAGCGGGCCGAGGTCGGTGCCCTCGTTGCGGGGGTCGCCGAGGCGGACGGCGTCGAACGCGGCGGCCGCCTTGGCGACGAACGCCTCGTACAGCGGCCGCTGGACGTAGGCGCGGGTGGCGGCGGTGCAGTCCTGGCCGGTGTTGATCAGCGCGCCGGCGGCGGCGCCGCGGACGGCGGCGTCCAGGTCGGCGTCGTCGTGCACCACGAAGGGCGCCTTGCCGCCCAGCTCCAGGTGGGTGCGCTTGGGCCCGGCGGCGGCGAGTTCGGCGATCCGGCGGCCGACGGCGGTGGAGCCGGTGAAGGAGGTCATGGCGACATCGGGGTGGGCCACCAGGTGCTCGCCGGCCACCGGGCCGGCGCCCGTCACGATGTTGACCACGCCGTCCGGGACGCCGGCGGCCCGTGCGGCCTCGGCGAGCATCAGGGCGGTGAAGGGGGTCAGCTCGGAGGGCTTGAGGACGACGGTGTTGCCGGCCGCGACGGCCGGCAGGATCTTCCATCCGGCCATCTGCAGCGGGTAGTTCCACGGCGCGATGGAACCGACGACGCCGATCGGGTCGCGGCGGATCATCGAGGTGTGGTCCGCGGAGTACTCGCCGGCCGCCTTGCCCTCCAGCTGGCGGGCGGCCCCGGCGAAGAAGGCGGCGTTGTCGACCGTCCCCGGCACGTCGAACTCGCGGCACAGCCGGATGGGCTTGCCGGCCTGCTCCGACTCGACGAGGGCCAGCTCCTCGGCACGGGCGCCCAGTTCGGCGGCGAGCCGGGCGACGGCCTCGGCGCGCTCCACCGGGGCGGCGGCCGACCAGCCCGGGAACGCGGCCTTGGCGGCGGCGACGGCGGCGTCCACGTCGGCGGGCGAGGCGAGGGCGATCCCGGCGAGCACCGCGCCGGTGGCGGGATCGGTGACGGCGGCGGCCCCGCCGCGGCCGGCGGCGGGCGCGCCGTTGATCCACTGGCCGCCGCGGTGGCGGCCGTAGACGGCTGAGGTGTCGGGGGCAGCGCTGTCCGTCATGGGCCTTCCCGGAAGATCGGTGTGGCTTCGTGGCACCGGCGCGAGGGCGGTTGCCTGGGATCTTGGCAGGGAAGGTCGTCCAACACAAGGGATCCGGTTGCAGAATTGCTCTTCTGCAACCGGATCCGTGGTTCTTGAGTCTCTCGGCCACCATTTCCGGCGCCAAGAAGCCCTTTCGTCCGCCGATATGACGGAAGGCCAGTGCGGGTGATCAGTGCGCGGGTGATCAGTGCGCGGTGCCGTAGACCGTCCCGATGTAGGTGCCGGGGTGCGTGGCGGCGTCCTGCCGCAGCACGCCCAGCTTCGACCAGGGCCAGGCCAGCGTGGTGGTGGTCCGGGTGTTGGGCGGGGTGACGCGGACGGCGACCGGCTTGAACTCCTGCGAGCCGGTCCCGGCCTCGGACTTGTTCCACGGGAGCAGGGTGATGTCGGCCATCGTCTCGTAGCCGGGCTTCAGCACGACCTTCTCGGCCTTCTGCTTCTGCCGGGCGAGGCTCCAGGTGGTCCCGTTCTTGGCGACCAGGTCCACTCCGGGGTAGCCGACGAGCGAACAGGTCCGGGTGCCGGTGTTCTTGAACGCCAGCAGCGCGGTGGTCTGGTTCGCCGACGGGTCCGGGTCGGCGTCGGTGCCGTGCACCAGGCGCGGTCGGATCTGGCTCCCGGCGCAGGCCGCGGGCGCCGACTTGGTCGCCGCGTCCGCCTGCGAGATCGCCCCGTTCGCCAGCACCGCCCCGGCCGCCACCACGACCAGAGCCGCACCCTGCACGTACCGGTTGCCCAGAATCCTGCGCATCATGGCGGCTTTCTCCCTCTTCGCTCCCGGACGGCCGATCCGCCCGACAAGGAAGAGTCAATCGCCCCCCGCCAACCCCTCGCTAACCGCCGGCTAACGACCCGCGGGCCGTCCACCTGATCGGTCGTCGGGGTGGTCGGGTCAGTAGATCCGGCCGTACCAGACCGCGGAGGTCCAGAGGCGTTCGGTGCCGACCCGGCGGCCGGGGTAGGGGGCGTGCAGGATGCGGCCGCCGCCGACGTAGATGCCGACGTGGTAGACGCTCCCGCCGGAGTGGAAGAAGACCAGGTCGCCGACCTCGCGGTGGCTACCGGAGATGTGGTGCGTGGCCCGGTACTGGCCGGCCGCGGTGCGCGGCAGGGAATGGCCGGCGCGGTGGTAGGAGTAGGAGACCAGTCCGGAGCAGTCGAAGGCGGAGGGGCCTGCGGCGCCGTAGCGGTAGGGGTCGCCGCGCTTGGACTCGGCTATCGCCAGGGCCCTCGACTCCACCGCCGGTGCGGCGGAGGCGGCGGGCGCGGGGAGGAGCGCCAGTCCGGCGGCGGCGGCCGCTAAGGCGGCTGCGGTGCCGGCGGCGCGGCGTGCGGTGCGGCGCCCTGCGGTCGGGGTCGCTGCGGTCGGTTCGGTCGGTTCGGTCGATGCGGTCTGTGCCGGTGCGGTCGGTTCGGTCGGTGCGGTCGGTTCGGTCGGTTCGGTCGGTGCCGTGCGTTCGGCTTTGCGTCGTGCTGTGCGTCGTGCGTGCATGGGGGGAAATCCCTCCGTGTTCGCCTGACGCCCGGCCCGGCGGCGACCGGGTACTGCGCGCATGGCCGCCGCCGGGTCGGACCGCCCCGCCGTGCGGCGAGGGCTTGACGCGTCCGCCGCACAGTATGAGCAGATGTGCATGACTAAACGAACATCTGCTCAATAACCTTCGTGGTTTCCCCACTTACGGACGTGTGGGTGCCATCACAGTCGGGACTCGGCGAGCTCGATCATCTCGGTGACGTTCTCGGGCGTGCCGTGCCGAACCATCCAGTCGACCATCCGGAGCGAGAGCGACGCCCAGTAGCGCCGCAGCGCCCCGGCGGGAACCCGGCGGTCCAACTCGCCGTCGAGCCAAGCCGCAACGCCCGGGCCCGCGCCCCAGTGCACCCCCCAGCGGAGGTTGACCAGCATGAAGAGCCGGTCGCCGCGGGCGATCCCGTCCCAGTCGACGATGCCGGTGAGCGCGCCGGTCTCCGGGTCGGCGAGCACATTGCCGGGGTGGTAGTCGCCGTGCACGAGATCGTCGCCAGGCACCGCGTCCGGCGCGGCCGCGCCGATCTCCTTGATCCGGCCCAGCAGGCGGGCGGTGCGGGCGTCGTAGGCCGCCAGCGTCTCGTGGAGGCAGAAGCCGGGGCCGCTGGAGCGCAGATGGAGGTCGAGCGGCGGCGGTGCGTCGAGCCCCGCGGCGAGACCGGCGCACCGGTCCATCAGCGCGGCCATCTCCTGGATCTGACCCAGGCTCGGCGGCTCGGGCACCGACCCGGGCAGCCGGGACTGCACGAGCGCGGTGGCGCCCGGCACCTCGGCGATCAGCTCGATCCGGGGCACCGGCAGCGCGGCCGCGCGGGCCCGCTCCAGCAGCGGCAGCGCGGCGCGGGCCTCGTCCGCGGCCCCGGCGGCCAGCCGGGTGATCACCGCGGGCCGTCCGTCCGGCCGGCGGACGAAGGCGGCCCCGACGGCGCCGTGCGCGGAGACGCCCTCCAGGACGAGGCCCCGGCCGACGGCCGCGACCAGCGCGGCGGCGTCCAAGGGGGCGACGGGCGGGGCGATTCCGGGTGTTGCCTGCTTCTCGGTGGACACGCGAGGACTCCTCGGTCGTTCGGGCGAACAGGTCGTCCCCCGCCCGAAGCACCGGGGGAAGTACCTTACTCGGACCGTCAACCGGTTTTCGCGGCACGGCTGCCCGCCCGCGGTGGTCCGGCCGCTGGTCAGCAGGCGGGGGCCTGCCGTTGGCCCTTGCAGATACGGCTCGCTGATGAGGGCGCCCTGGTCGCCTGGACGCCGAGGGTCCCCACCCAGCGGTTCGCCGAGCCGGTCGCCGCGCGTCGGCCCCGGGGTGACCACTCGTCGACGCCGGGCAGGTCTTCGACGTCGGCCGCGGGCGGGACGGCTCCCACCGCGGCGATCCGTGGGGCGGGGCATCGGACGTCTGGAACGAACGCGGCGACCTGACCGACTGCACGCTCCCCGCGCAGCCCGCGGGCGGGCGGTCCGTCAGGTGCGCAGCCAGGGGTCGATCGGGCCGAGGGTCAGCACGCCGCTGCCGGCGGCGTACTGGCCGGCCGCCGGGGAAAGCCGGCGGCGCTCGCGCGCAAGCGCGTCCGCCGCGCCCAACTCCCGGGCCGCGGCGGCGGCCAGGCAGCAGCAGGCCTCGTAGAGGAGGTCGGGCGCCGGCTCCGGGAGGGCCCGGACGGCCGCCGCGGCCTGCTTGCGGCGGCCCTGCGCGGCGAGCAGGAACGGCTCGGCCCACGGCCGGTAGGGGCCGAAGGCGGCCCCGGCGTCGGCGTCTCCCCCGGCGCCGCCGTCGCCGCCGCCGACGCCGCCGCCCGCCTCGGCCGGGTCCGCGGCGCGGGCCAGCGGGGCGCCTCGGGAGACCCGCAGGCCCAGCAGGGCGAGCGGCAGCAGCCCCTGCTCCACGCCCGGCATCCCCGCACCGGCGAGGCCCGCGGCCGCGTCCCGGTAGGCGTCGGCCGCCGCCTCCTCGGGCGCGCCGGACGCCGCGGTCCGCATCGCCCGGTACCAGCGGGTGAAGACCCCGGCCAGCGGCAGCTCCTGACGCTCCGCCAGCCGGTCGGCCGCCGCGGCATGCCCGTCCGCCCCGTCCAGATCACCGAACGCCGACCGCGACTGCATCCGGATCAGATGCCCCAGCACCTCGAAGGTGGCCAGCCCATGACGTCCCGCCAACCCGATCAGCTCCGCACCCAGCGCGTCCCGCTCCCCCGCCAGCCCGGCCCGCCCGCAGCGCTGCATGAACGCCCCGTTGAGCGCGAAGGCCAGCAGCGCCGGATCCTCCAACCGCCGGGCCAGCGCCACCGCGCGCTCCGCCGCGGCGGCCGCCCGGTCGCCCAGCGGCCCGCGCTGCCCCCGGGTCTCCAGCGCGACGGTGGCCAGCAGCCGGCACCGCAGCGCCGCATCCCCGTCGTCCCCGTCTCCGCCCCCGTCCACGTCCCCGTCCCCGTCCTCGGGCGGCTCGCCCAGCGCCGCCAGCGTCCGCTCGGCCGCCGCCACCACGCCCGCCGACTGCTCCGGATCGTCGCTGCGCGGCCAGTTCGCCGGGACGTCGTAGGCGCCGATCACCCGTGCCGCCAGCCGCGGATCTCCCAGCTGCTCGGCCGCCGCCACCGCCGCGGCCCGATGCCCGCGGGCCGCCGCCAGGCCCCCGCCGCCGGTGACGGCGAGCGAGCGCAGCAGCCCCACCGTCGACTCCAGCCGGGCCCGCGTCCCCGCACCGGCCGCACGGTCGAAGTCGGCCGCGGCCGCCGACCACAGCCGGTCGGCCGCGTCTCCGCTCCCGGCGGGCCCGTCCAACTCCGGTGCCTGCGCCAGGATGTCGGCCTCCAGCCGGCGCAGCCCCGGCCCCGGCTCCAGCCCCAGCTCCCCGGCAAGCCCCTCGCGGGCCCGCCGCAGCACCGCCAGCGCCTCGCCCTGACGGCCCGTCCGGTAGAGCGCCAGCGCCAGCGTCCGCCAGGCGCCCTCCCGCCAGGGGTGCTCGGCCAGATGTGCGTCCAGCAGCGGCACCGCCTCCGCGGGGCGGCCCAGCTCCAGCAGCGCCGCGCAGCGCGCCTCCACCGCCTGCAACCGCAGCTCGCCGAGCCGGGCCCGCTCGCCGCGCGACCACGCCGCATCGGCGACGTCGGCGTAGGCGGGACCGCGCCAGAGCGCCAGCGCCTCCTCCAGCCGAGGCAGGGCGGCCGCGGCCGGCAGCTCGGCGGCGGCCCCCACCGCCGCCTCGGCGCGGCGGGCGTCCACCGTGCCGGGGGCGGTCCGGAGCGCATAGCCGGGGCCGTCGGTCACCAGCAGGCGCGCCGGGGCGCGCGGCGGGCGGTCGGGCTCCAGCACCTTCCGCAGATCGCCGACGAAAGTGCGCAGCGCGCCGACGGCCCCCGCGGGTGCCGTGCGGGCCGGGCCCGCGGTGCCGCCGCCTTCCGACCACAGGTCCGCCACCAACCGCTCCACCGGGACGACCCGCCCGCGGGCCACCAGCAGCCGAGCCAGCACGGCCCGATGCCGCGGGCCGCGCAGGGCCAGCCGATTGCCGTCCAGCTCGGCCGCGAGCGGCCCCAGGACGCCGAAGCGCACCTCGCCCACGTCCCGCACCTCCCACCACTGATCACGCTCCCACCACGGTACGGCGCGGGTGCGACACACCCCGGCACCGACCGCCACCGCCCCGCGCGCCCCGGCGCGCAGCGTCACGCGCCCCGCCGCGCCCTCGCCCCCAACCCC
>NZ_MLCF01000152.1 GCF_001879105.1 Mangrovactinospora gilvigrisea
CCGCTCCCGTCGCCGCTCCCGTCGCCGCAAGTCCTCCACAGCCTGTGGATCCCGCCGTCGCCCGCAACCTCAAGCGCCGCGTCGCCGCCGCGCTGCACCGCCAGATCTCCGACGAGCAGCGCGCCACCGCCACCGACCCCGACCAGGCCGGCCTCCGCCAGCGCGGGCGCGCCCTGATCGAGGAGGAGGTGGCCCGCTGGTCCGAGGACTACTCCCTCGCGCACGGCGTGCCCCCCACCCGCGAGCAGGACCGCGCCCTCGCCGAGGCCGTCTACGACCTGCTCTTCCGCGCCGGGCGGCTGCAGCCCTACCTCGACGACCCCGAGGTGGAGAACATCGTCGCCAACGGCTGCGACGACGTGTGGATCTCCCGCGCCGACGAGCCGCTGCGCCGCGTCCCGCCGATCGCCGAGTCGGACGACGAACTGGTCGAGCTGCTCCAGGACCTGGCGCGCCGTCACGGCGGCGGCGAGCGGCTGCTGTCCACCGCGCACCCCACCCTCGCCCTCCGCCTGGAGGGCGGGATGCGGCTGCAGGCGCTGATGGCCGTCACCCCGCGCCCGTACGTGGCGATCCGCCGCCACCGGGTGGCCTCCGCGACGCTCGGCGACATGGTGCGGCTCGGCGCCGTCGACGCGACGCTGGCGGCGTTCCTCGCCGCGTGCATCCGGGCCCGCAAGAACGTGATGGTGACGGGCACCCAGGGCGTCGGCAAGACCAGCCTGCTGCGCGCGCTGGCCGCCGAGATCCCGCCGCACGAGCGGATCGGCACCCTGGAGACCGAGTACGAGCTGTGGCTCCACGAGCTGGGCCGGCTCCATCAGGTGGTGCCGATGGAGGCCCGGGAGGGCAACGGCGAGCGCGGCCCGGACGGGCGCGCGGCCGGCGAGATCAGCATCGGCGACCTCATCCCGCACGCGCTGCGGATGACCCTCAACCGCATCATCGTCGGCGAGGTGCGCTCCTCCGAGGTCGTCCCCATGCTGCGGGTCATGACCAACGGCGAGGGCGGCTCGATGTGCACGCTGCACGCCCGCACCCCGCACATGATCGTCGACCGCATCGCCGAGCTCTGCCTGGAGTACGGGCCGCGGATGACCGACGCGCTCGCCTACCGGCTCACCGCCAACGCCCTGGACTTCGTCGTCCACTTGACGATGGTGGACGAGACCGGGGTGGGCGGCCGCCGGCACCGCTTCGTCTCGCACGTCCTGGAGGTCGCGGGGCTGGGCGAGGGCGGCCGGCCCGCGATGAACGAGGTGTTCGCGCCGCGCGACGGCGAGCCGCGCGGGGTGCCGCGCACGCCGCCGTCCTGCCTGGACGACCTGCGCCGGGCGGGCTTCGACCCGCGGCTGCTGGACTCGCCGCACGGCAGCTGGTCGGCCCCGCTGCAGCTGCAGGTGGACGGCCGCGGCCCGGGCCGCCGGCCCGACCCGCACGCCAACGGCCGGGAAGGGGGCGCCCGATGACGGTGACGCTGGCCTTCGCCGCCTGCGGCGCGCTCGCCGCGCTCGGCGTGGTGGGCACGGTGCTGGGCGCGACCGGGTTCCTGGACGGCACCGGCGCCGCGCGCCCGTCCACCAACGGACCGGCCGAGCGGCTGGTGCGCTGGTGGGACGGCCAAGGCGATCCGCGGCTGCGGCGGGTGCACCGGGTGCAGGTGCTGCTGGCGCTGGTCGGCGGAATCGGCGGCTGGCTCTTCACCGATGTGGTGCTCGCCGTGGTGCTGGTGCCGCTGGCCGTCTTCGGGCTGCCGCTGCTCTGGGCCTCCACCCGGCCCTCGACGATCCGCATCGAGCGCCTGGAGGCGCTGTCGGAGTGGACGCAGCGGCTCGCCGATGTGCTGCTGCTGGGCACCGGGTTGGAGCAGGCCATCGTCACCACCCGGGCGGCCGCGCCGCCGCGGCTGGACCGCGAGGTCGGCGAGCTGGTCTCCCGGCTGCAGGCCCGCTGGCGGCCGGAGGACGCGCTGCGGGCGTTCGCCGCCGAGCTGGGCGACGCCACCTCGGACAAGATCTGCGCCGCGCTGCTGCTGCGGGCCTCCGACCGCGGGCCGGGCCTCGCCGGCGCGCTCAGCGACCTCGCCGAGTCGGTGCGCGAGGAGGTGCGGCAGCGGCGCGCCATCGAGGCGGACCGGGCCAAGCACCGGGCCACCGTGCGCTGGCTCTCCGTCATCACGCTGGGCGTCGCCGTGGTCGGGGCGTTCGACCGGGCCTACACCGGGCCGTACCACACGGCGCTGGGGCAGGCGGTTCTGGTGTTTCTGACGGTGGCCTTCGTGGGGATCATTGCCTGGATGCGGAACCTCGCCTCGGCGCCGCCGCTGCCGCGGCTGCTGGAGCGGGACCGGCGCAGCCGGGTGGGGCGCAACGAGGACCGCGCACGCGGCGAGGGCCGCACCGGGGGCAATGGCGGGGACGGCAGTGGCGACGGTTACGGGGACCGCTACGGGGACGGGGACGGGGGTGCCGGGCTGTGATCTCACCATGGGCGCTGATCGCCGGGGCCGCCGTGGGCGGCGGGCTGGCGCTGCTCGCGGCCGAACTGCGGCCTGCGCCACCGGAGTTGGGCGCGGCGCTGGGACGGCTGCGCTCCTCGGTGCCGACCGTCCGCCCGGAGGACGCGGCAGCCGCAGACCGCCCGGGCCTGCTGGACCGGCTCGGCGGGCGGATGACGGGTCTGCCCGGGGTCCGCATCCCGCGCCGCGACCTGGCGCTGATCGGCCGCACCCCGGCCCGCTTCATGGCGCACAAGGGGCTCTTCGCGCTCATCGGCCTGGCGCTGCCGGCGTACGGGCAGGCGGTGTGGACGCTCTTCGGGCTGAACCTGCCGGTGGTGGTGCCGGCGGTGGCCGCGCCCGTGCTGGCGGTGCTGCTCTGGCTGCTGCCGGACGCCATCGCCGCGGGCGAGGCCAAGGAGGCGCGGGTGGAGTATCTGCACGGCGTCGCGGCCTACTTGGAGCTGGTGGCGCTGGAGCGGGCGGCGGACTGCGGCCCGGCCGAGGCGATGTCCCGGGCGGCGCGGGTGGGGCGGGGCGCCGTATTCCTGCGGATGCGGGACGCCATCGACGCGGCGGCGGTGGACCGCCGTCCGCCGTGGGTGGGGCTGGGCCGGCTCGCGGAGGAACTGGGGCTGGCGCCCCTTCAGGACGTGGCGGACATCATGCGGCTCTCCGGGGCCGACGGTGCCGCCGTCTACGGGACGCTGCGGGCGCGGGCCAAGAGCCTGCGCTCGGAGCTGCTCGCCGAGGACCTGGCGAAGGCCAACACGGACAGCGAACGCATGGTCATCCCGGGGTCGGCGCTGGTGATGGTGATGGTGGTGATGATCGCTTTTCCGGCGCTGTACCAGATGTTCACCACGGGGTGACGCAGGACCGACCCGACGCAGGACCGACCCGACGCAGGACCGACCCGACGCAGGACCGACTCGACGCAGGACCGGATGGGAGGGGCCGCGCAGATGCCGGCGGCCCCCTGGGGATTGTGGAGGAGACATGACGAGGACCACGACGAGGTCGAAGGGCCGCCTCCACGGGGCGCAGGCCCCGGCGGAGCTGGTTCCGGCGGTGCTGCTCTGGCACACCGTCAAGGCGCGCTCCCGGCGCGTCCGTTCGGCGGCCCGGCGGCGCGAGGCCGGCGCGATCAGCACCGAGCTGGCGCTGGTGGTGATCGCCCTGGTGGCGCTCGCCGGGATCGTGCTGGCGGCGATCACGGCGCTGGGCAAGCGCACCGCCGCAAAGGTCACCGGGCTCTGAGCAGCACGCCGCCGATGTCGAGACGCGGGAGCCGAGCGGTACCGAGCCTCCGAGGGGTACCGGGCCTCCGAGGGGGACGAGACCTCCGATGGGGACGGGACCGGGGCTCGCAGTCGGTTCCGCTGGCGATCCTCTTCCCGGTGGTGCTGATGCTGGTGCTGCTGGTGGTGCAGGCGGGGCTGTGGTGGTACGCCCGGCAGACCGCCCTCACGGCTGCCCGCGAGGGCAGCGAGGCCGCCCGGATGTACGGCGCCACCCCCGCGGCCGGCGCGGCGCGGGCCCGCAGCGTGCTCGACCGGCTCAGCACGGGCCTGAGCGACAAGCAGGTCTCGACGGCCGGCAGCGATGGGCAGGACGTGCGGATCTCGGTCTCGGTGCGGGCGGTGTCCCTGGTGCCGGGGGTGCCGGGCAAGAAGCTGACGCAGCAGGTGGTGGCGCCGGTGGAGCGCTGGACGGTGCCGGGTCAGTAGGCGGAACGCGGCAGTGGGCACGGGAGAACTCGGACAGCAAGAAGCAGGAAGCAGGCAGCAGACAGCAGGAAGTAGGCAGCAGGAAGGGGGACGGTCCATGCGGCGAAGAGCCGGCGATCGCGGTGCGGTGCCGATCGAGGCCGCCCTGCTGATGCCCGTCCTGGTCGTCTTCGTGCTGCTCGCGGTGGCCGCCGGGCGGATCACCACGGCCCGCTCGACAGTGGACGCGGCGGCCCGCGACGCCGCCCGCGCCGCCTCGCTGGAGCGCACCCCGGCGCGCGCGGTCGCGGCCGCGGACCGGGCAGCCCAGGGGACGCTCGCCCAACAGGGGCTGCACTGCGGCGGATTGGCGCTCAAGGTGGACGCCGCCGCGGTGGGCAAGCCGGCGGGCGCGCCCGGACGGATCGGGGTGGTGCGGGTCCAGGTGCACTGCCAGGTGGCGCTGGGCGATGTGATGGTGCCGGGGCTGCCGGGCGGGGTGGCCGCGAACAGCAGCTTCACCTCGGTGGTGGACCGGTTCCGGTCGACGGGGGCGGCGACGGGTGCGGCGACAGGCGCGGCGGCCGGAAACGGCACGGGCGGGAACAGCACGGGCGGAAACGGCACGGGCGGGAACGGCACGGGCGGCGCCGCGGCACCGGGCGGTGGTGGCTGATGCGGACGCTCCGTCAGCACCGGTCCGACCGCGGCGCGCTGTCCGTCTTCGTGGCGCTGGTCTGCGTCGGACTGCTCATCGCCATCGGCCTCATCGTCGACCTCGGCGGCCGGCTGCGCGCCGTCGAGCAGGCGGACGGCTACGCCATGGAGGCCGCCCGCGCCGGCGGCGAGCAGATCGACGCGGGCCAGGCGATGTCCGGGCACGGCTTCGCCGTCGACCCGGTCGCCGCGAGCACCGCCGCCAAGCGCTACCTCGCCGCGGCCGGCGTGCGCGGCAGCGTCTCCGTGAACGCCGCCGGACACCGCATCACCGTCACCACCACCTACTCCTACAAGACCTTCTTCCTCGCCGCGCTGGGCATCGGGTCCTTCACCGTGCACGGGGAGGGCTCGGCCGGGCTGCTCTACGGCGTCACCCAACCGGAGAACGGACCGGAGAAGGGGAACGGGAACTGATCATGAATCTGGTGGGGCGTGTGCTGAGAGCCGTCGGCAGCCTGGTGCTGCTCGCCGCGGCCCTTGCCGGGCTGCCGGTGGTGCTCGCCACCGGGACGTCCACGGTGGCCGGACTGGGCACACCGCTGCACGGCAGCCTGCGGGCGCTGCTGACCCAGCCCGATCAGGGCGGGCTGTTCCTGTGGGCGGTGGTCGTCGTCGGCTGGGCCGCGTGGGCGTGCTTCGCCGTCGCGGTGCTGCTGGAGATCCCGGCGCAGCTGCGCGGGCGGACCGCGCCGCGGCTCCCGGCCGGGCTGGGCTTCGGGCAGCGCGCGGCGGGGGCGCTGGTCGCGGCCGTGCTGTCGGTGCTGCCGGCAGGCGCGGCGTTCGCGGCCGCGCCGCGGGCGGCGGCGCTGACGGCGGGCGCGAGCGCGGGGTTCGCGGCGCTGCCGGCGGGGGCGTCGTCGGGGACGTCCGGCGGATCGGGGATGTCGGGCGCACGGGGGATGCCCGGGACGGCGGGGGCCGCGGGGGCCTTCGCATCCGGGGCGGGGGCGGTCGCCCCGGCGACGTCGACGGCCTCGTCGAATCCCTCGTCGATGTCCTCGTCGATGTCGATGTCCTCGAACGCGGTCGCGGCGACGCGGGCCGGGGCGGAGGCCGCCCAGGCCGGGTACGTCCCGCTGGAGTCGGCGCTCGGCCAGGCTCCGCACCCCGTCTACGTGGTGCGCGAGCCCGAGCCGGGGCGTCCGGCGGACAGCCTCTGGGCGATCGCCGAGCGGACGCTCGGGAACGGCTCGCGCTGGCACGAGATCGCCCGCCTCAACGAGGGCCGGGTGATGGACGCGGAGGGCAGGCGCTTCGACGCGGACCGGCCCATCCAGCCCGGCTGGCGGCTCGTCATGCCGCACGACGCCACGGTCGACGCGGAGGGCAGGAGCACCGAGGTGACGGTCCGTCCGGGCGACACCCTGGCGGGCATCGCGGCCCGGGAGGGCGTGCACGGCGGCTGGACGGCGCTCTACCAGGCCAACGCGGCGACCATCGGCAAGAACCCGGACGTCATCCGGCCGGGCGAGCGCCTGGCGATACCGGCGGCGGGCGGACACAAGGGTTCGGCGCCGCCAACGCACACCCCGGCGCCCAAGCCCACACCCAAGCCGACCCCGACACCCACACCCACACCCACACCCACCAAGGCGCCGGCTCCGACGCCGACCCCGACGCACACGCCCAAGTCCACGCCCACGCACACCGCGACGCCGACGCCGACCCACACCCGGTCCGCGGGCCCGGCCCCGGCCCCGTCTCCGGCCCCGTCCCACAGCGGCCGGCACGCCTCCCCCTCCCCCTCCTCCCCCTCGCCGTCCCACGCCGGCAGCACCCACACCTCCAAGGCCGGCTCCGGCCCCGGGACGACCCCGC
>NZ_MLCF01000153.1 GCF_001879105.1 Mangrovactinospora gilvigrisea
CGCGGTCCGTCCTCGTGCTCGGGGCTGGCGAAGCGGCCGGTGCGGGCGATGGCGGTGGCGGCCCGCGCCCACTGCCCGTCGCCCAGCACGGCTTGATCGACGGGATGAGCGAGCCGGCAATGCCACACCACGAGTCGAGCCGCTGGTCCGTGCTCCTTCGTCGCGTCCAGCGGCTTCTGCAGGTGGCGGGTGGTCAAGTGAAGCAGGTCGGCGCGGTGCGTGTCGGCGGTGGAAGGCGGGTGCGGCAGGCTTCCGGCCAGGTAGGGGGTGGGGCTGTCCGTGCTGGTCAGGAGGCGGGCCAACAGGCATTCGGGACGGTCGGTGCGGTGCAGCTCGGCGATCAACGGCGGCTCCCACAACGGGTGAAGGGATGAGTCAGAGGGTGCGGCGGGCCGCCGGCGGCTGCGCCGCCGCCGGCGCCTCGGCCGGGCCGGGCGCGGCGCTGCTGTTCGCGCTGAGGTGCGTGGTGGAGCGGGCGGCGCTGAAGCGCTCGAACCGGGGTGCGGGGAAGTCGGCCTCCACCTCGCGCAGCACCGCGGCGGTGTCGCGCAGGTAGCTGCGGACGGTGCTGAGCTGCTGGACGGCCGAGGTGAACTGGTGCACCAGGAGGTCCAGGCGCGGGTCGCCGTAGTTGAGGTTGAGCGCGGTGGCGCGCTCACTGAGTGCAGCCATGGCCTGGTCGGCTGCCCGGAGGGGGCCGCCGTCCGCCAGTGCGGCGGCCGCGGCCACGGCGAGCTGCCCGGGGGTGACCGCGGTGCGGATGTGCTCGGCGGAGCCCGGCGGGGCGAGCAGCACATCGACTTGGCACTCCATGCCCAGGGCGGCCAGGCCTGCGGCGGCCGCGGTGACCGTGCGGCGCTGCTCTGCGAGCGGGGCGGGGGCGAGGCGGAAGTAGGGCCGGTCCGCGGCGAGATGGTGCTCGGTGAAGCCCAGCACCGAGAGGGCGTCGCGGCCCTGCTGGGTGGCGGGCGCGGTGGCGTGCACGGCGCCGTCGTCGAGAAGGGTGAAGCTCATCGGCAGAAGATCGGACATGCGACTCCTGAATCGAAGGGGCGAGAGCCATGGGGGTGGGCCGTGCCCACACGGGCGGAAGCGGCAGACGACCTGGCCGCGGAGCGTCGGCGCGGTGTCCCGTCAGCGGTGCCGGTGACGGTCCGAGGAACCCGGCGAAGGGGGTGTCGAGGGGCGGTCGTTGCTCGGGTGGGCGAGGGCGGTCAGGGTGGTGGCAGTGATCGCCGGGTGGGTCGGATCGAAGATCGGCAGCTGCGGTGCCAGGGCCGCGAGCGCGGAATCCTCCGGCGGCGGGGGAAGGGGCCGGCACGGGGCGCAGCCGTAGCGGCGCTCCAACCACGCCTGGGCATCCTCGGCCTCGGGGAACCAGCCCTCGCGCAGCAGCACCGCGCCCTGGTGGGGCCAGGATTCGATCTGCAGCCGGACGTGGTCCTCGCCAGGGTGGGCCAGTAGCGCCCAGCTCTCGCAGAACGAGCCCGGCCCGGGATCCAGCACCGTCCACGAGGCCAGGACCTTGGCCTGCAGCCCCGCGGTCGTGGCTCGGGTGGTGATCCGCCGGGAGAGCGGATCGGCGGGCAGAGCGGCTCCCGGTCCGATGACCAGGTGTTCCACCGGGCAGCGCAGCAGGGCCAGCTGCCGCATCGCCAAGGCGGAGGTCGGCTCCTGGCGGTAGGCCAGGTGGAAGCCGAGCGGGGTGCGCAGCAGCCGAAGGACGCCGAAGATGTCGGCTCCGGGCCGGTCGAACTGCAGGTTCTGGTAGCGGGTGATCGCGAAGTCCAGGCCCTGCCCGCGCAGGGCTCCATGGGCGATGACGTCGGTCTCATCGCCGACGCTCTCCAGATGCAACGCCAGCTCGGCCGACTGATGATCGAGCGCGGCCTGGTCTGCAAGCGGATCGATGTAGTGGGTGCTGAGGAGCAAAGACTTGGCCATCGCCCTCCTGATCAGGGAAGCCGGCGGGACTCAAAGGCGGGTTGGTGATCGACAGAGGGTCTGGGACTGCCCGGATCACATCGCCGGGTTCTCGCAGCCGCGGCCGTCCTCGCCGGACGCCTCCAGCAGTTCGGGCAGCAGCTCGGGGGCCAGCTCCTTGTTGTCCAGCCACCAGCGGGCCAGGCCCACACGGCGGGCCCGCTCCTCCACCTGCTCCCAGTCCGTCTCGCTCATCTGCCCGTCGAGGACCAGGGCCTGGTAGGCGGCGGTCAGCATCTTGCGGCGCATCACCTCGCCGAAGCCGATCTGGCTGTCGCTGCCTTCCAGGGGCGGCAGGTGCTGGTCCTTGGACCAGGCGCGGGCCTCTGCGTGCTCGGCCGCGTGCCGGGTTGCGCGGTGCTCGGGGGTCTCGCTCTCGGCGTCCTTGGCGGCGCGCCAGCAGTCGGTGCACGGGCGCCGGCCGAGCCAGCGGGCGAAGCCCGCTCGCTCGTCGGCCCGCTTGTCCGACAGGTCGTGGGTCAGGCTGTGGCCGCACAGGTGCTCGACGTCGAAGTGGGTGGGAACGGGCATGCCGGAACGTTCCTTCCTGGCCTGATGGGAAGTGATAGGTCGGGGCTCAGCGCCCGGACTTCCGGTGCTTGGGGGCGGGGGAACCCTGCGGGGGTGCGATCGACGAGGACCCATCGCCGCTCGGGCCGGGCTTGTCGCCGTGAACGGCGGACTCGGTGGCGGCCGCAGTCGAGCGCGATCCCGGGGCGGAGAGGGCTTCGACGGCTGTGGCGGCCTGGTCGATGGCGGTGCCAATCGCCGCCAACCCCGGCAGCTGGCCGCGCAGCGCGGCCGCGGTTGCCGTGCCGCGCTCCCCGCACAGCAGCTCTAGGCCGGCGGCGGTGTAGTCCACCAACTGCTGCGCGTCGGCAAGGGCGCTTTCGTTGGTGCGGGTGAGGGCGCGCAAATGCTGTCCGGCCTGCTGCGGGCTCACATCGGCGGTGGCGGCGACGGCGTAGGAGCGGTGGGGGAGGCGGACCGGTTCGGCGTGGATGCGGGACAGCGACCAGTGCGTGGTCTCGAAGACCTTCTGGCTGTCCCGGGCCAGATCACCCAGCAGCCCGGGCAGGTTCGCGTCGGATCCGCCCGGTTGGTGGGAGGCCCACAGTCGTGCGCCGAGCAGGGTCGCGGCGAGCCGGGTGGCCGGCCCGTCCTGCTTGAACGCGACCTCGACGAACGTGCGGTGCAGGCCGCGGCCGAAGCTGTCGGCCTCGGCAGCGGCGGCTGCCCGCGGATTGAGCGGTAGCGTCAGGCTCTGCACGTCGACGGGGATGCGGGCCCGCTTGAGCAGCGTCGCGGCGCGGTTGACCCGCCTGACCTGCTCGGCGCGCGGCAGCCCTGCGGGCAGGGTGTGGAGGGACAGCACCGGCGTGGCGATGAAGCCGGCATCGGCCAGCAGGGAGTCGACTCGTGGGTTGACGGCGGGGGTGAAGGCGGTGATACCGGTGGCGACCACATAGCGGATCACGACCGGGGGCAGCACAACATCGGGCAAGAACAGACTCCCTTGATCGACAAGGCGATTGGGTGGGCGAAGGGTCAGAGGCGGGCGCGTGGCCTGTTCCGCTCCGGGGCAGACGCGGGTGCCACGCTGCGCGGGGTGCCGTTACTGGGCTCGACCTTGGTCCGGCCGGTGTTGGTGGCGGCCAGGGCGCGCTCGACCTGCGCGGCGCCCGCGCCGCCGGCGACCAGGGCCAGGGTCTTCTCCATCCGGCGCAGCATGGGCTTGGCGGCGCGGATGATGTGCGCGCCGAGCCGCATCTGCTGGGCGACTGCGCGGCCGCTGTCGCCGAGGTTGGCCGCGGCGTAGTCGGCCATCCGCTCGATGCGCAGCTGCATGGTGCGCAGCGGGGAGTCGGCGAGTGCGTGCAGGTTCCGCACCAGCAGCGCTGCATCCGTCAGCGGCATCGAGGCGGCCGGGCGGGCAAAGGCCGGGACATACGGATCGTCAGGAAGCGCGCCTCCGGCCAGGCCCAGCACGGCGCCGTGGGTGGTCAGCCATCCCGACAGCACCGCCCCGGAGGCCTCGACCGCCGCCTCGCTCATCGCGCGGACGACCTGTCGGCCGCTGGTGGCGCTCCAGACCTGCAGGGTCGCCAGTTCGTCGATCACTTGCTGCACCGGGGCATCGTGTTCGGCCTGAAGCAGTCGGCTGCTCGCCTCCTGCAACGCCGTGATGGCCATCTCGGTCAGGACCAGCAACTGGGTGCCCGCCAGGTCGGGCAGGTAGGCGTTGGAGACGGTCAGCTTGGCGCTCATCAAAGCCAGTGCGGCGTGGTCGAACAGCCGGTAGCTGTCGGCCGTGTCCGGTGCGGTGAACAGCCCCGGGGCCTTGGTGGGGGCGAAGCCGTCCCCGCGCAGCAGCTCCGCGGCGGTGGCAGCCACCTTGGAGTCGGGGTCGACGGCGACGGCCAGGGCATGGTCGGGCAGGCGGTGGATGACGGCATCAGCGGTCACGAAGAGCCCCCTTCAACGGGGTTGGGGAATCGAGCGGGCGGACACGGCAGCTGGCGTCAGCGATGCCGGCTGTGGGGCGGCGGGCCGTCGTCGGGGCGCGGACTGACCGAGGGGTCGGCCGGATCCGCGTCGGGATCGTGCGGCACGCCGCTGCGTCCGCGGGCCGCCGAGGAGGCCGGCGGTGCGGTGATGTGGTCGGCCACCCGGTTCAGGCCGTCGGGGACCGCGAGGACGCGCTCCGCGCTGCGGGCGAGGACGGCGGCCAGGTCCGCGTCGTCCTCGCCCAGCCCGGCGCGGGCGACGGTGGCCATGTACTGCATCCGCTCGCAGATGGTGAACACCGGTGAGGAGCGGGCCACATACAGGTCGTTGACCTGCCGGGCCGCGGAGGCGGCGTCCAGCAGCGGGTCGCGCAGGGCCAGACCTATGCCGACCTCCACCGCGGTGACGCCGGGCTCGGACCGCGCGAGGGCGGCCTTGAACGCCTGCTGCCACGCCTCCAGCAGCGACCAGCCGGCGTTCGCCAGCGCATCGGCATGAAGGCCGAGAGTGGAATCGGCATGGCTGTCGGCCCATTCGGCGACCTGGCTCAGCGACCCCAGGGCCACCATCAGCGGTGAGGCGGGCCGGGTGCCCAGGCCCCGCAGGTCCCGGACAAACCCGTCCAGCAGCTGCTGGCGGGCGTCGACTGCTTGGTCAGGAGTGAGGGCGTCGGCGCGGTCGGGGTCCGCCACGAACCCGGCGGCCAGCAGATCTCGCACGAGATGGTCGATCGCCTCCGACTCCACGGCGTCCGCGGTGAGCACGGTGGTGTGGGGCATCGCGACCCGAAAGCCCGCGCCGGTCAACATCGCGGTCAATGCGGGGGCATCGGTGTTTGTCAAGTACCGGGTTTGATGGAGAGTCGGTTACCTGGTTTTCTGGAGTGGTGGGTGGGGCTCAGCCGCGAAGTAGGCGGCCTCGTGCTCGGCTGGGGTGACGTGGCCGAGTTCGCCGTGCAGGCGCCGCCGGTTGAACCAGTCGATGTATTCGGCCACCGCGATCTCGACGTCGTTGATGGACGTCCACGGTCCCCTGTTCCGAATCAACTCGGCCTTGAACAAACTGTTGAACGCCTCGGCCAGCGCATTGTCGTAGGAGTCGCCGCGCGAGCCGACCGAGGCCACCGCGGCCTCGTCCGCGAGGCGCTCGGTGTAGCGCAGCGCACGGTATTGCACTCCGCGATCCGAATGGTGCGTCAGACC
>NZ_MLCF01000154.1 GCF_001879105.1 Mangrovactinospora gilvigrisea
CGTCACCCGTCACCCGTCACCCGTCACCACCGTGCCGCGTGTACGAGAACAGCCGGTCAACCTCGACAAACCCCGCCCCCCGATACATGCGCTTAGCAGCCACCCGCGAACGCCCCTGATCCTCCGGCGCGTCATCGTCCACCACCAACACCACCTCACGCGCCCCAAGATCAGCCAGCAACGCCCCCGCCGCCCCCAACACAACGCGCCCATACCCGCGCCCACGCGCCCGCCGCCGCGTGCTGATCCACCACAGCACACCCGTCCCCGCGACCGGCAACCCCACCTGAGCCTTAGCCACCCGCGTACGGCCCTCCATCAAACTCAGCTCCCACTCATCCCCCGCCATCCGCTCATACCGCACCCCCGCATCCAACCGAGGCAACGACAACGGCAGTTCCGCCCGCATGTACGCCCACAGATCCGCCCCCACGAAACCCGCCGCCAGCAAAGCCTCGTGCGTAACCGCACGATGCCGCACCGGCAGACCCTCAAGCGCGACCACCAGCGCCGACGACAGCGTGAACGCCTCCAGGCGCGCGCACCCGGCGAGCGCGTCAACCGCATACGCCACCAGCGCCGCCGCCACGTCCTCCCGCTCCCGGCAGTGCAACCACAAGATCAAACCCGTGCGGTCCTTCGCACGCACCGCAAACGACACCACCCCCACCACAGCCCCACCCTCAACCGCCACCACCGTCACCGGCGCGTCCAACTCCTCCCACCACCCCGAGTCATTCGGCGAACGCCCGGCAACCGCCTCCGCGAGCTGTGCCGCCGTCACCTCCGGCTGACCGGGCACCTGATCGGCATTAATCAACTCCAGTACGCCGAACTCATCCGCCCGCGCAAACGGACGCATCCCCAACCGCAGTGCGCTTTCCACGACTTGCCCCTCACTCAAGACCGAACCGAACCGCTCCCGAAACCACCGACCCCGGTGAGGGGGACAGCGGCCTACCGCCGCCCCCTCACCGGAAGCCGCTCACCCGATCACGGCCCCACGCTCCACAGCCCCGCGCATCCACGCCTCCAACGAGGCGACCGCGAGCAGCACCGACACATCCGACTCCCGGCCCAGCGCCTCACGGTCGATCAGACCCACGTCCGCCGTCACCAGGTCCGAAGCCGCATCGAACCGCGCGGCCTGCCCCTCAAGCGCCGCGCTGAAATACTGCTTGTGCTGCGGCAACAGCCCCGCCGTCCCCTCCGGGAACAGACCCACCACCAACGCCTTAGCCCGCAGGTACGGCGTCGGCAGCGCCGCGCCATAGCGGTCGGCCAGCGGCACCGCGAACGCCGCTGAGATGAACCCCGGCGTCAGAAACGGCGAGTCCTCCCGCACCTCACCCGCCGCAGGAATCAGCTCATGCGGAAAGAACGCGTCATACGCGTCCGCAGCGAACCACCCGCGACCGTTCGCCGCATGGTCGTTGATCTGCTCCCACACCCACGCCCGCGACCACTCGGCCGCCATCGCGCGGTAAGGCTCCGCCAGCACGGGAGTCGCCTCCGCGCCGCACCACTCCGGCCAATTCATCGCCCAGTACAGGCGCGCCCGCGCGGACGACGGAAGCAGCCGCGCCGCCGCCGCCATCCCCTCACCCATCAGACCCGCCCCCGAACGCGAGGCGTCAGCCGCATACCGCCACGCCGCGCGGCCCCCCTGGCGACGCGCCACCGCGCCAGTCCCGTAGCGCGGAACACCCAGCAGCTCATCCGCGCCCGAACCGCTCAGGAGGATGTCCACCCCCCGCGCGGCAGCCTCCCGCGCAACCACCGCGTTCAGGTCCGGCAGCGCATCCAGGCGCGGCCCCGCCGCCGACCAACGGGGAACGCCTCGCTCCCCCTTGGGGTCGATCACGACCAGTTCCACGCCCGTCAGCCCGAAGTCACGCAGCAGCCGACGCACTACGGGAACCGCGCCCTTCCCCTGATCGTCCGTCAGGTCCACCGTGAAGGCGTAGACGGGCCGACCGTTGGCCACACGGTGGACGTAGACCAGGGTGGCCAGCGAATCCAGGCCCCCCGAGAGCTGCACGCCGATGGCGCGCGCGTCTTCGGTCAGCTCGCGCACGGAGTCCAGGAACGCCCCCGCCAGCCCCTTGGGGTGGGGGACGGGCGCGACGTGCGGCAGGGTGCTGTGAGTGCCGCCGTCCCAGAGGCTTGAGGGGTAGAACTCGCCGGTCAAGGCGACCGGGGACAGCAGCTTTGCGGTCTCCGGCAGCAGAATGCGCCTGCCCTGCACGGAAGATGCGGTGTCGCTCATGGATGGCTCCTCTGGTGAGAAGGTGACCAAGGTGGTGAGCCTCGATCTCGTGATGATCCAATCATAGCATATGCTCTCCGATATGCGCAGCCATCCATCGCAGAAATCCCCCGGCAACTTCGGCGGGACCGCCAGGCACAGGGGGGTCCAGGGCGAGCAGCCTCCACCCGCGGCAACGCATCAGGGCCGGACACGCATCACGCGCACCCGGCCCCCTCCAACACCCCTCCCCCCGGAGGGAAGCGGCGAGACCTTGCGGCCCCGCCGCCCCCACCCGACGGTCAGGCGTCAGGCGTCAGCCCTGACGA
>NZ_MLCF01000155.1 GCF_001879105.1 Mangrovactinospora gilvigrisea
GTGCCGGGGCGGAGGGGCGGCGGCAAGGCGGGGACTCAGCGGGCGCCCTCGCGGAGGCATTCCTGGGCGAGCTCGCGGAGCGTCTCGAGGCGGGCCGACTCGCGGGACGCCCACGCGCGGGAGGCGAAGCCGTCCAACGCGGGCCCCCGCCACAGCGCCAGCGCCGCCTCCAGGCGGCGCACCGCCTCGACGCCGCGGTCCGCGCCCAGCGCCCGCGTCGCCTCCTGCACCGCGGCCTCGAACCGCCACGCGTCCGCCGCGTCCTCGCCCAGCCGCAGCGCGTACCCCGCGTGCTCCGAGACCAGCAGCGTCGGCGCGCTGCGCGGCACCCGCGCCGGCTCCAGCGCGCGGCGCAGCGCGTAGACGAAGGAGTGCATCGCCTCGTGCGGGTCGGTCGGCCGGTGGTCCGGCCACAGGTCGCTGACGAGCCGCGGGGTCGGCACCGGCCGCCCGCGCTCCAGGACGAGCCGCACCAGCAGGGCCCGGGTGAGGCGGCCGCGGATCTCCACGGGCCGGCCGTCCACCCGCACCTCCAGGGGACCCAGCAGGTCGATGCGGACGGACGGCGGTGTCGGCGGCTGCGGCGGCTGCGGTTGACGCTGCGTCATGACAATCCCCCTGATGTTGTCCCCTCAGCGTGGACCAGGAGGATCAACACGGCGTCAGCGTGCCCATGACGAGCGCGAACGCGGCGTTGATGGGGCGTTGAACGGTCGTTGTCCCACCCGTGGGACAACAGTGGTGCCGGACAGGGGCGGTACTCGGGGGTTCCGCCTTTCCGGGGGGAAGGGTCCGGTGCCTGTACGTCATCGGGTGGAGAGGTACAGGTCAACGGGTCGGGGGCCAGCCCAGCGCCGTACGGGACTACGGCGCCGGAGCGGCCCCCGGCCTCTTGTTCACCACGGACGCGCCGTCACCGCCGCCGCGCCGCCGTCACCACGGACGCGCCGTCACCGCCGCGCCGGCGCGATCCGCCCCGCCACCTCGCCGAAGCCGATCCGCGACCCGTTCGCGCCGGGCGCCGTCGCGGTGATGACCACCTCGTCGCCGTCCGCCAGGAACGTCCGCTCCTCGCCGTCGGCGAGTTTGAGCGGCTCCCGCCCGCCGCGGGTGAGCTCCATCAGCGAGCCCCACTGGTGCGGCTCCGGCCCGCTGACCGTCCCGGACGCGAAGAGGTCCCCGGCCCGCACCACCGCGCCGTTCACCGTCAGATGGGCGAGCTGCTGCGCGGCCGTCCAGTACATCGACGCGAACGGCGGCTCGGCGATCCGCTCCCCGTTGAGCCGCACCTCCATCGCCACGTCGAAGCCCCAGGGGCCGCCCTGCTCGGCGCCGTCCCGCAGGTAGTCGAGCAGCTCGACGTCCCGCTCGGGCGGAGCCGTGCGGGCCTCCTCCAGGGCGTCCAGCGGCACCACCCACTCGCCCACCGAGGTGGCGAACGACTTGGCGAGGAACGGGCCGAGCGGGACGTACTCCCACGCCTGGATGTCCCGCGCCGACCAGTCGTTGACCAGCACGGCGCCGAAGACGTGGTCGCGGAACTCCTCCACCGGGACCGGCTCGCCGAGCCGGGTGCCCGCGCCGCCGACCACGAAGCCCATCTCGGCCTCGATGTCCAGCCGCGCGGACGGCCCGAACTCCGGCGCCCCGGCGCCGGCCGGGAGGCGCTGCCCGCGCGGGCGGACGATCGGCGTGCCCGAGGCGACCACCGTCCCGGCCCGCCCGTGGTAGCCCACCGGCAGGTGCTTCCAGTTCGGCTTCAGCGGCTCGTCGTTCGGCCGCAGGATCCGCCCCAGGTTGGCCGCGTGGTGCTCCGAGGAATAGAAGTCCACGTAGTCGCCGGGGTGGAAGGGCAGATGCATCTCCACGTCCGCCCGCGCCAGCAGCAGCGGCTCGACGGTCTCGCGGTGGTCCTCGTCGGTGAGCCAGTCGCGCAGCATGCCGCGCAGCTCCGTCCACGCCGAACGGCCGAGCCTCAGCAGCGGGTTGAGGTCGGGACCGTCGAGCGTCCGGGCGAGGGCCGGATGGCCCGCCGCGCGGGCCGCCCTGCCGACGTCCAGGACGCGGTCGCCGACCGCGACCCCGACCCGGGGCCGGTCGCGCTCCACCCCGCGCACGGTGAACACCCCGTAGGGCAGGTTGTCGAGGCCGAACGGCGTGTCGGCGGGCAGGTCGGCCCAGCAGGTGGTGGTCTCGGGCACGCTTTCGCACTCCCTGGTTCCGGGGCGTTGATCACTCCATGGCCAACGCGAGCAGCCCGAGGTCTACCAGGTCGCACACGGGTTCGTCGATGCTGCAGGTACCGAAAGAGGTGAATCGTCCGCGGACGGCTGCGGCGCGGGGACCGTCCAGGGCGCGGATCCGCTCGGCGACGGCCTGCGGGTCCCGCTCGGCGAGGGCCGCGGCGACGGCGGCGGTGTCCGACGGGTCGTCAAGCGCCGCCGCGGTGGCGAGTATCACGTTGAGGAAGCCGTGGTGCTCGAAGCCGGTCTCGGGGTCGGCGCGGCGGACGGCGTGGTGCAGGCCGGCCGTGCACTTGAAGGCGAGGCCGCGCCGCACTGCCCCGGCGATGGCGCCGGCGAGCTGCGCCTCGGTGGGGAACGCGGAGGCGTCGGTGCCGCCGGTGCGGAACTTGGCGCGCAGCCCGTCGGGGGAGGTGGACGCGGCGAGCGCGTCGAGGCCGGCCTCCAGGCTGCGCCAGGGCAGTTCGACGAAGCCGGCGGCCTCCTTGGGGAGCAGCTCGTCGAGGGCGGCGACGGCCGCGGCGGTGTCGGGGTTGGCGAGCTCCACGGCGCCGACGACCAGCGGCGGGGCGTCGGCGGCGGCGAGGGCGGCGAGCAGCTCGTCGCGGCCGCCGCGGGCGACGAGGGAGAGGAAGAAGCCGTCCGGAGGGGGCGTCAGGCCGGCAAGGGCGCCGACGAGTTCGGGTATTCGGGCGGATCGGCAGACGAACGGGCCGACGAGTTCGACGGTGTCCTCCCGGCCGAGGAGGGCCTCGTGGGCCCGGACGGCGGAGTCCATGGGCGCGTTCCCGGGTGGGAAGAGCGCGGCGTCGTCGAACAGGGTGGTGAAGAGCGCGCTGTGCGCGGTGTTGGGCATGCGGACCTCCACGGTGGTGCCGACGCCATCGGCGGCACGGCCGCCATTGTGCAGCGCCGCACGCCCCCGCGGCAGTGTGCTGCGTCACCCCCCCCGGCCTTGCGCCGCCGCTTCGCCCCGGCACCCCGCCAGCCCGCCGGCCCGCCGGCGGAATGCGGGGGGCGCCGCGGAGCGTCAGCGGGCGAGGGTGGCGGCCACGCCCGGGGCGAAGGCCAGGAGGACGGGGACGACGAGGATGAAGACGCCCGTCGTGGTCAGGTGCAGCCGCTGCAGCGGCTGCAGGCGGGGCCGTCCGACCAGCAGCCGGTCGACGCGCTCCGCGACCTGGCCGACCGGCGCCGGCACCGGCGCCCCCGGCGCCCACTCCACCGGCGGCATCGGCCGCACCCGCGGCCCCGGCCCGCCGAACGCGCCGCGCCCCTCGTTGAGGTCGACGAGCGCCTCCGCCGTCGCCAGCCTCCCGAAGCGCCGCGCCGCGACATCGTCGGCGGCCATCTCCACCAGCCGCCCGACCCGCTCCGCGTACCCCGTGAAGAGCGACACCCGCGGGAACGCCGACGCCAGCGCCCCCGCCGACTGCAGCAGCCAGTGGTGCCGTGCCCGCGCATGGTTCCGCTCGTGCTCCAGGACGGCGCCCAGCTGCGCCTCCGTCAGCGTCCGCATCGCCCCGGTGGAGACCACCAGTTGCAGCGGCCGCCGCGGCACCAGCAGGGCCCAGGCCTCCGGGTGCTCGCTCTCCAGGACGACGATCCGCTCCCGCCCGACCGTCTCGCACGGCAGCACCGGCGCCGCGGACATCAGCGCCCGGTAGCGCATCCGCCGGCTGATCCGGGCGATCGCCACCTCCCGCAGCAGATGCCCCATCAGATACATCCCGGCCGCGCCGATCGTCACCGCCAGCACCGCCTGCCAGGGCCGGCCGGCACCGAGGTTGTAGGAGGCCTCCACCCGGTTCGGCGCACCCTGGAAGAGGCCCGCGCGCATCGCGGGCCACAGCGCGGCGCCGCTGAGCACCAGCGCGATGGCGTAGCAGACCAGCACCGCGGTGACGGCGCACTGCCACACCCAGAGCGCCACCACCGGCTCTTGTTCCTGCCAGTGCGCGTGGCTGAGCATGCGTGGTGCCAGCACGGCCAGTGCCGTGCCGATGACCAGGAGAGCGACTGCGGTCCCCATGCGAACGGCCCCCAAGGAAGGTCGCGTCGATGTGGTCCCGAGTCTAGGGAAGTTCGGCCTCCGCGTCCGCCCCCCGCCGCAGACAAAGCCGTCCGCCGTGACGCAGGCCACAGCGGACGGCTCCGGTTCGATCGAGGATCGGCCGGTCCGCGCCCCGCGCCCGGCTACTGCGACTGAAGCTGGGTCAGCGTCGCGGACGCTGTCCGCTTCGCGCCGTCCCGGGTGTAGTGGACGGTCACCTGCTGCCCCGGCTTGAGGCCGGCCAGCGCCGAGGTGAGGTCGTCGGCCGAGGAGATGTGCGTGCTGTCGATCCCGGTGATCACGTCCCCGTCCTTCAGCCCGGCCTTCGCCGCCGCCTGCCCGGAGGCCACCGAGACGATCCCCGCGCCGGCCGGCTGGAAGTTGCTGTCGATGACCGTCCGGACGGTGACGCCGAGCGCGGCCCGCCCGCTGTTGGTCACCTTGCCCTGGCTGATCAGCTGGTCGGCGACGCTCTTGACGGTGTCCGACGGGATGGCGAAGCCGATCCCCGGCGCCGCGCTGCCGCCCAGCTCCGGGTCGGTGGCGGCGAGCGTGTTGATGCCGACCACCTTGTTGTCGAGCCCGACCAGCGCGCCCCCGCTGTTGCCCGGGTTGATGGCCGCGGAGGTCTGGACCATGTTGGGGATGGTGGCGCCGGGCGAGCCGCCGCCGCTGGGCTCGCTGACGGTCCGTCCGGTGGCCGAGACGATGCCCTGGGTGACGCTGCTGGACAGGCCCAGCGGGTTGCCCATGGCCAGCACGATCTGGCCGACGGCGGTGCTCCCGCTGCTCTCCCACCCGGCGACGTGCAGGCTGGACGGCGGGTTGTCGAGCTTGATCACCGCCAGGTCGTCCGTCGGGTAGCTGGCGGTGAGGCTCGCCTTCAGCTGCTGGCTGCTGTTGGCGAGCGTCACCGTGAAGCTCTTGGCGCTGCCGACGACGTGCGCGTTGGTGACGATGTGGCCCTTGCCGTCGTAGACGATGCCCGAGCCCAGGCTGTCGCCGGCCGTGATCTGGACGACCGACGGCAGCACCGCCTTGATGGTGGCCTGGTAGTCCTCCTCCAACTGGGTGGCGGCGCCGTTGTGCTTGGCGTCGGAGGGCAGGCCGCCGGAGGTGGGCTTGTCCGCGGAGGCCGTCGAGGTGGGGGACGCCTTGGAGTCGCCCGAGCCCGAGCTCGAGCAGCCGCCGATCAGGGCGGCCGCGGCGAGGGTGGCGCAGGCGGCGCCCAGGACGGTCCGAATCCGTGCGGTCCGCTGCCGGTGCTGACGCATGTTCACCGTTCGACCCTCCGAGTCGATGGGATTTGAGCGAGGACAGGCTGTTCGCTCCTCATTCTTACGGTTGGTCAGCTTTTCGGCCCGGTGGCGGACGGCCCGTCAATCCGTCCCGGTGAACGCGGCCTCCGCGAAGTCCTCCGCATGCGGGTCGCCGATGGCGTGCTGCCAGCGGGCCAGCTCGGCGGCGAGCCGGTCGCGCTCGGCGGCGTGCGCGGGGTCGGCGGAAAGGTCGCGGGTCTCCCACGGGTCGGCGGCGAGGTCGAACAGCTGGACGAGATCGGTGCCGGCGCCGCCGCGCGCCTCGGTGCGGCGGTAGCGGATCAGCTTCCAGCGCTCGTCCCGCACCGAGCGCTGCACGTCGATGTAGGCCGAGTGGACGTAGCCGCGGGCCTCCTCGCTCCGGCCGTCGAGCAGCGGCGCCAGGCTGCGCCCGGTGACCGTCCCCGGCACGGGCAGCCCGCCGGCCAGCTCGGCGAGGGTGGGGAAGAGGTCGGCGTGCAGGCTGAGCGCGTCCACCTCGCGGCCGGCCGGCACGCCGGGCCCGGCCATCACCAGCGGCACCCGCAGGCTGTGCTCGTAGGAGTTCTGCTTCCCCAGCAGCCCGTGGGCGCCGAGCGCCAGCCCGTGGTCGGCGGTGTAGACGACGACGGTGTCCTCGGCGTGCCCGCTCTCCTCCAGGGCGCGCAGCACCCGGCCGATGCCGTCGTCCAGGTGGCCGATCATCGCGTAGTAGTCGGCGAGGTGGCGGCGGACGGTGCCGGCGCCGTGCGGGAACGGGGTGATGTGCTCGTCCCGCTCGTGCATCCCGCCGTTGTCGAAGGGGTGCTCGGCCATGAAGGACGGCGGCAGCTCGATGTCGTCCGGGTTGTAGCGGGCGGCCCACTCGGGCGGCGCGGTGCGCGGGTCGTGCGGGGCGGTGAAGGCCATGTAGAGGAAGAACGGGTCCTCGGCGTCGTACCCGCGCAGGAACCGCTCGCCGGCCTCGGCGAACAGGTCGGTGGAGTGCTGCTCGCGGATCTCCGGCTCGGAGAACGGCTCGGCGCGGCCCGCGTCCAGGGTGCGGGCGGGGACGGCCCAGTGGTCGCTCATCCCGCCGAGGAAGACGGCCTCACCGGTGGCGAAGCCGCGGGCGGCGGAGGCCGCTCCGTTGTGCCACTTGCCGACGAGGTGGGTGCGGTAGCCGGCGGCGGCGAGCGCCTCGGGGAGGATCGGCGCGTCCTCGGCGATCTCGCTGGTGCCGGGCCAGTCGCCGACAACGTTGTTCCGGGTGGCGCCGAAGAGCTCGTTCCCGGTCATGATCTGCGCCCGGCTGGGGGCGCAGATCGCTCCGTTCATGCCGCCCTGGCAGCGCGCCCCGAGGAACCGCGTGCCGCGCCCGGCGAGCGCGTCGAGGTGCGGGGTGGCGACCTGCGGGTCGTGGAACCCCCGGTGGTCGTCCGCTATCAGGAACAGGATGTTGGGCCGCCGGCGCGGTTGCTCGCTCATGGCATGCAGGCCTACCCGGCCGCTGAGCGAGCGTCAAGATCGCCGTGCCGGCGGCCCCGGCGCGGACGGGCCGTCAGCCCGCCGCCGCGGCGGCGGCCGCGACCGCAGCGGCCACCTCCGGCGCCACCCGCGGATCCAGCACGTCCGGCACCACCGACTCGGCCGACAGATCCTCCGCCGCCAGCTCGAAGAGCGCGTCCGCCGCGGCGAACTTCATCGCGTCGGTGATCCGCGTCGCGCCCGCGTCCAGCGCCCCGCGGAAGACCCCGGGGCAGGCCAGCAGGTTGCTGATCTGGTTGGGCCAGCAGCTGCGCCCCGTCGCCACCACCGCGGCGTGCCGCCGCGCCACCGCCGGATCCACCTCCGGCACCGGGTTGGAGAGCGCGAAGACGATCGCCCCGGGCGCCATCGACGCGATCAGCTCCTCCCCCACCCGCGAGGACGACAGCCCCACGAAGACGTCCGCGCCGGGCAGCACGTCCGCCAACCCCCCGGTGCGGCCGCGGCGGTTGGTGAGCGCGGCGAGCTCCAGCTTGTGCGGGACGAGCCCGGGGCGGAGCGGATGCAGCACCCCGCGCGAGTCGAGCACCACCACCTCGCCCACCCCGGCGCCGACCAGCATCCGCGCGCACGCCGCGCCGGCCGCGCCCGCGCCGGCCACCACGGCCCGCAGCTCGCCGAGCTCGCGCCGCTGCAGCCGGGCGGCGCCGCGCAGCGCGGCGAGGATGGCGATCGCCGTGCCGTGCTGGTCGTTGTGCATCACCGGGCAGTCCAGCGCCTCGATCAGCGCCGCCTCCAGCTCGAAGCAGCGCGGCGCGGCGACGTCCTCCAGGTTCACCGCGCCGAAGGAGGGACGCAGCCGGACGAGGGTGTCGACGACGTCGCCGATCGGCACGTCCGGCCCGCCGTGCAGCACCAGCGGGACGGAGTCGAGCCCGCCGAGCGACTTGAACATGGCGGACTTGGCCTCCATGACCGGCAGCGCGGCGGTCGGCCCGACGTCGCCCAGGCCGAGCACGGCGGTGCCGTCGCTGACCACCGCGACCAGCCGGTGCGCCCAGGTGTAGCGGGCGGCGAGGGAGGGGTCGGCGGCGATGGCGCGGCTGACGGTGGCGACGCCGGGGGTGGAGATGACCGACAGGCTGCGCGCGTCGAGCACGGCCGTCGGGGGCTGGATACGGAGCTTGCCGCCGAGATGGGCGGCGAAGACCTCGGCATCGGTGGGGGCGGGCGCTGCCGCAGCAGGGTCCTCGATGACCGGCATGGGGGGCTCCCTCGTGTCGGTTCTTTACGTTGCTTTACGGTGCTTTACCTGGATAACCGGTGAAGTCGGCTACCCACTACTTGGATACCACCAGATTGTTACCAACTCATTACCTTGGGTGACAGCCTGCTGCGGCCGTAGGGTGGGCACGCCGGTCGCTTCCACTCGAAAGGACCACGCCCGTGTACCTGCTCACCGGTGCCACCGGGAACATCGGCCGCAACCTCACCGACCTCCTGCTCGCGGAGGGCGCCGCCGTCCGCGCCGTCACCCGCTCCCCCGAGAAGGCGGGCCTGCCCGCCGCCGTGGACGTCGTCCGCGCCGACATCGGCGCCGACCCGGCGTCGCTGGCCGGCGCGCTGGACGGCGTCGACACCGCCTTCGTCAACCCGGCCGTGCTCTTCGGCCGCGATCCCTCCGAGCTGGTCGACGTCCTCGCCAAGGGCGGCGTCCGGCGCATCGTGCTGGTCTCCTCGCAGTCGGTGCTCCCGGAGGACGAGCCCGCGCACGGCATGATCGCCGAGGTGCACCGCGCCTGGGAGGCGGCCGTGAAGGGCGCCGTCCCGGAGTGGACGATGCTGCGGCCGGGCGAGTTCGCCACCAACTACGTGTTCCAGTGGGGCCCCCAGCTCCGCGCGGGAGACGTCGTCCGCGGCCCGTTCGCGGAGGCCGGCATCGCCACCATCCACGAGAAGGACATCGCCGACGTCGCCGCCCGCGCCCTGCTGACGGACGACCACATCGGCGCCGCCTACGAGCTCAGCGGCCCGGCCGCGGTCACCAACACCGAGAAGGCCCGGCTGCTGGGCGAGGCGCTGGGGCGGCCGATCCGCTACGAGGAGGTCCCGGTCGAGCAGGCCCGCGCCGCCATGGTCGGGGCCGGGGTGCCCGAGTCGGCGGTGGACGCGCTGCTCGGCGCGTTCGGCGCGGCGGTGGAGCATCCGCAGGTGCCCTCCCCCGACGTGCAGCGGGTGACGGGCCGTCCGGGACGCACGTTCGCCCAGTGGGCGGCCGACCACACGGCCGACTTCTCCTGAGGCTTCGCCGCGGGCTCCTTCGCGGGCTCCTCCGCTCGGCGTAGCCGGGGTGTCGCCGCCGGTACGACGACGGCGGCGGCGCCGCGGACCACCGTGGGGTTCATGACCAACACTCAGCGGAACGACTTCGAGGGCAAGGTGGCGCTGGTCGTCGGCGCCAGCCGGGGCATCGGCGCGGGCGTGGCGGAGGCCTTCGGCGCGGCCGGCGCGGCCGTCGCGGTGGCGGCCCGGGACGCGGAGGACCTGGCGGCGGTGGCGGCCCGCATCGAGCGGGCCGGCGGCAAGGCGCTGGCCGTCCCGACCGATGTGACGGACGAGGACCAGGTGCGCGCCCTCGTCGAGCGGACGGTCGCCGAGTTCGGGCGGCTCGACACCGCCTTCAACAACGCCAACCGATCGGTGATGCCGGCCCCGCTCGCCGACCTGGACACCAAGGACTTCGACCGCGCGATGGCCACCAGCGTGCGCGGCACCTTCCTCGGCATGCGCCACCAGATCCCGGCGATCCTGGAGACCGCGGAGGGCGCCGGGACGATCGTCAACATGGCGTCGCTGGCGGGCGTCCAGGCGGTGTCGGGGCTGGCGCCGTACGTCGCCGGCAAGGCGGGGATCATCGCCCTGACGCAGGTCGCGGCGCTCGACTACGGGCACCTCGGGCTGCGGGTGAACGTGGTGGCGCCGGGCCCGATCGACACGCATGCGATGGAGCGGGCCGGCGAGGAGGGCCGCCGCCAGGCTGCGGCCGCGGTGTCGATGCAGCGGGTGGGCACGGTGGCGGAGGTGGCCGAGACGGTGCTCTGGCTCAGCTCGCCGGCGTCCTCCTACACCAGCGGCGCCGTCATCCCCATCGACGGCGGCCAGGGCGCAGGCGTCCTGCTGCGCCGCCGCCGAGGCTGAGCGGCGGCCCCGCCGCAGGGGTGCGGGGCGCTGCCGAACACGCGGCCCCGCCGCGCGGACGACGTCCCGCCACCCGGCACTCCCAGCGCCGCCGCCCCGCACCACCGCCACACCGCCAAACAAGCCCCGCCGCAGGGGCGCCGGGCGCTGCCGGACACGCGGCCCCGCCGCGCGCGCGACGTCCCGCCGTCCTGCAGAGAGCCGCACTCCCGGCAGCACCGTTCCGTGCGACGGTCACGCCGCCAAGCAAGCGCCACCGCTGATCGGCGCCGCCGCAGGAGCGCCGGGCGCTGCCGGACACGCGGCCTCGCCGCGCATGCGCGAGCGCGAGCGCGCGGAGAACGTCCCGCCACCTGGCAGAGAACCGCGCTCCCGACCGAGACGCTCAGGCCGCCGTCATCCGGCGGGCGAGGGCCACCAGGTCGCCGCGCGTCGCCGCCGGGGAGCCGTCCGCGCCGGCGAGGGACATCCGGGCCAGCTGGGGCATCGTCAGCCACCAGGTGGCGAGCGCGAAGACCGCCCCGAAGAGCCGTCCCGGGGCCACCTGCGGGTCCGCCGCGCCGGCCTCCTGCAGCGCGGCGACCGCCGCCGCCTTCTCCGTGTAGTGCGCGGCGCGCGCCGCCTCCGCGGCGACCGGCGCGCGGCCGTCCCGCAGCCCCTCCCAGCTCAGCAGACGCAGCAGGTGGGGGTGGCCGCGGTGGTAGTCGTAGAGCCGGCCGGCGAAATCGCCCAGGTCGCCCTCGCCGGGCGCGGGCAGCGGCACCGCGTCCGCCGCCTTCGCCAGCTCGGCCTCCAGCACGGCGGTGAACAGCTTCTCCTTGCCGCCGAAGTACTGGTAGATCCGCTCCTTGTTCACGCCCGCCTGGGCGGCGACGCGGTCGACCCGCGCGCCGTCCGGCCCGTGCTCGGCGTACTCCTCGACGGCCGCCTCGAGGAGCAGGCGCTTGGTGCGTGCGGTGTCCCATGCCATGCGCCCAGCATACGAGAACTCCAACCACAGGGTTGGACAATCCGGACGCCCGCCCGGCAATGGCATGGACAGCGGCCGCCCCCTCCACCTAGAACGGATCCCGTGCCCGCCTTCACGCTGCTGCTCCTCGCCACCGTCGGATCGTTCGCCAACTACGCGCCGCTGCTGTCGGTGGTGCCGGTATGGGCCGCGCACGGCGGCAGCCCGGCGGCCGGCGTCGGGGCGACGACCGGGGTGACGATGGCGGCCACCGTCGCCGCGCAGTTCGCGATGCGGCCGCTGATGCGGCGGATCGGGCTCTCCCGACTGCTCGCGCTGGGCTCGCTGCTGCTCGGCCTGCCCACCCTCGGGTACGCGCTCTCGGACGCGCTGCCGCCGGTGCTGCTCTTCTCGGCGCTGCGCGGCGCCGGGTTCGGGGTGGTGGCGGTGTCCGGGAGCGCGCTCACCGCGGTGCTGGTGCCGCCGGAGCGGCGCGGACGGGCGGTGGGGCTGTACGGGGTGGCCGTCGGGGTGCCGCAGCTGATCGGGCTGCCGCTGGGGCTCTGGACGGCCGAACACCTCGGCTTCCGGCCGGTGTTCGTCGCGACGGCGCTGCTCAGCCTGGCGTCGGCGCCCCTAGCGTCGCTGATCCGCGAGGCAGGGCCGTCGCCGGCCACGGCCTCGGCCCCGGACGCGGCGCGGCCCGCGCACCGGCCGGCGCGCGGGCTCTCCCGTCCCACCGCGCTGATGGTGGCGGCCGCGGCGGCGATCGGCGTCCTCACCGCGTTCCTGCCGCTGACGCCGGGAATCTCGGGCGGGACGGTCTCCGCGGCGCTGCTGCTGCTCTCCGCGGGGATCGTGCTGGGCCGCTGGGCGGCCGGCCACTGGTCGGACCGGCACGGCGCCGGACGCCTCCAACTCCCCGCGGCGGCCTGCTCGGCGCTCGGCGTGGGCGGCCTCGCCGCGGCCGCGGCGGGCGGGGCGCCGGCGGGGGTCCTGGCGGGCGCCGCCGTGTACGGGCTGGCCTTCGGGGTGCTGCAGAACGACACCCTCAGCGTGATGTTCCAGCGGACGGACCCGGGCCATGCGGGCACCGTCTGGAACGTCGCCTACGACGGCGGCACCGGCATCGGCTCCCTCGGCGCGGGCGCCGCGGCGCACGCCGCCGGCATCCCCGCGACGTTCGCCCTCACCGCCGCCGCCATCGCCACCACCACCGCGTCCACCCTCCGCCGCCCCCGCCC
>NZ_MLCF01000156.1 GCF_001879105.1 Mangrovactinospora gilvigrisea
GTACCTGATGGTGTCGGGGACGGCCGCCGAGGTGGGGGCGGGGTCGCGGCTGGGCGGGGCGGAGTGGCTGGCGGTGGCCGTCGCGGATCGGCCCGAGGGGCGGGCCTCGGCGCGCGTCCGGCTGGCCGCGGTGCTGGACGGCGCGACGGCGCTGCGGGTGGCCGGCGGGGCGGCCGTCGCCGACGAGGTGCGGTGGGACGGCGGCGACGTGGTGGCGCGCCGGGTGGAGCGGCTGGGCGCGGTGGTGCTCGGCTCGGCGCCGCTGCGGGAGCCGGATCCGGCCGCGGTGCGGGCCGCGCTGCTGGAGGGGCTGCGCGAGCTGGGCCCGTCCGGGATGCTGCGCTGGACGGACGGCGCCGAGCGGCTCCGCCGGCGGATGGCGTTCCTGCACCAGGAGGTCGGCGCCCCCTGGCCCGCCGTCGACGACGGCGCCCTCGCCGCGCGCGCCGAGGAGTGGCTCGGCCCCGAGCTGGGCCGCGCCCGCCGCCGCGCCGACCTGGCCCGCGCCGACGCCGCGGACGCGCTGCGGCGCCTGCTGCCCTGGAACGACCCGTCCGGCGCCGCGCTGCGCTTCGACGCCCTCGCCCCCGAACGCGTGGCGGTGCCGAGCGGCTCGCGCGTCCGGGTGGAGTACGGCGGGGACGGCAGGCCGTTCCTGGCGGTGAAGCTCCAGGAGGTCTTCGGCTGGGAGGAGGCGCCGGCGCTCGCCGGCGGCCGCGTCCCGCTGACGCTCCATCTGCTCTCGCCCGCGGGGCGGGTGGTGGCGGTCACCGGCGACCTGCGGTCCTTCTGGGGCGACGGCTACCAGGCCGTCCGGCGCGACCTGCGCGGACGCTACCCCAAACATGCCTGGCCGGAGGACCCGCGGACGGTCCCGGCGCACCGGGGGACGCGGCCCCGCTAGCGCACCCGACCTCCGCACAGGTTCTTGACAGCTTGTCAGGTCCGCAATCACTGTGGCGTACACGGCTTTTGACAACGTAGTCATGACCTGGGGGTCCCCGCATGAGCCGTACCAGCCGCACCAGCGGCGTCAGCCGCCTCCTCGCGTTATTCGCCCTCCTCGCCTCCGTCCTCCTCGCACCCGGCCCCGCGGCCCGCGCCGCGACCGCCGCGACCGCCGCCGCCGACCCGCCGTCCACCGCCATCACCGTGGACGGCCACGCCACCGGACTCACCTTCGACGGCATCGGCGCCGAGAGCGGCGGGGGCGGCAACAGCCGCCTGCTGATGGACTACCCCGAGCCCGAGCGCAGCCGCATCCTCGACTACCTCTTCAAACCCGGCTACGGCGCCGACCTGCAGATCCTCAAGGTCGAGATCGGCGGCGACACCAACTCCACCGACGGCGCCGAGCCCAGCCACGAGCACACCCGCGGCGACCTCGACTGCAACCGCGGCTACGAGTGGTGGATCATGGAGCAGGCCAAGGCCCGCAACCCGCACATCAAGATCTACGGCCTCGCCTGGGGCGCGCCGGGCTGGATCGGCAACGGCGACTTCTGGTCCCAGGACATGGTCGACTACCTGATGGACTGGCTCGGCTGCGCCGCCACCCACCACATCGGCGTCGACTACCTCGGCGGCTGGAACGAGCGCGGCTGGGACAAGGCGTGGTACGAGAACCTGCACGCCGCCCTCCGCAGCCACGGCTACGCCACCACCCAGGTGGTCGGCGCCGACTCCGGCTGGGACGTCGCCGACGACATGGTCGCCGACAAGAAGTTCGCCGACTCCATCGACATCGTCGGCGCCCACTACCCCTGCCAGGGCGACGGCGGACCCGCCCTCTCCTGCTCCACCACGGCCAACGCCAAGGCCACCGGCAAGCCGCTGTGGGCCAGCGAGAACGGCTCCCAGGACGACAACACCGGCGCCCCCGCGCTGATCCGCTCCATCACCCGCGGCTACCTCGACGCCGACATGACGGCCTACCTCAACTGGCCGCTGATCGCCGCCCTCTACCCCGGCATGCCCTACGAGACCACCGGGCTCGCCGTCGCCAACTCCCCCTGGTCCGGCGCCTACTCGCTGGGCAAGAGCCTGTGGGCGACCGCCCAGGTCACCCAGTTCACCCGGCCCGGCTGGCGGTTCCTCGACAGCGCCTCGGGCTACCTCGGCGGCGACCGCGCCAACGGCTCCTACGTCTCGCTGCGCTCCCCCGGCGGCGACGCCTTCAGCACCATCGTGGAGACCACCACCGCCACCGCCGACCAGCACCTCAGCCTCGCGACCGCCGGCGGCCTGCCGCACCCGGCCGCGCTGCAGGTCCGGGAGACGGACGTCAGCTCCGCCGCCGCCCCCGACAACTTCACCCGGCTGCCCGACCTCACCCCGGGCTCGGACGGGCGCTACTCCCTCGACCTCAAGCCCGGCCGCGTCTACACCCTCACCACCGTCGGCGCCGGCGGCAAGGGAACCGCCGCCGGCCCGGCCGCGCACGGCCTGCGGCTGCCCTACGCCGACTCCTACGACCAGGACCGGACCGGCAGCGAGGCCCGCTACCTCGCCGACATGCAGGGCGCGTTCGAGGTGCGGCCGTGCACCGGGCGCGGCGGGCAGTGCCTGCGGCAGATGGCGCCCGTCAAGCCGATCGAGTGGAACGACGACTCCGACGCCTACGCCCTGCTCGGCGACCGCACCTGGAAGGACTACACGGTCTCCACGGACGTCCGGATGGCCGGCGACGCCCCCGTCGAGCTGTGGGGCCGGGCCGGCGACCAGCAGCGGCCGCAGTCCCACCAGGCCGGCTACCTCTACCGGATCGACGCCAAGGGCAACTGGTCGATCTCCCGCTCGGACACCGACGGGACGATCACGAAGATCGTCGGCGGCACCACCCGTGCGCCGGGTCTCGACTCCTGGCACCGCATCGGGCTGACCATGGACGGCACCACGCTCACCGCCTCCGTGGACGGCCGCCGCATCGCCGCCGTGGACGACTCCG
This sequence comes from Mangrovactinospora gilvigrisea, assembly GCF_001879105.1. Lineage (GTDB taxonomy): Bacteria > Actinomycetota > Actinomycetes > Streptomycetales > Streptomycetaceae > Mangrovactinospora > Mangrovactinospora gilvigrisea. The sequence goes on from NZ_MLCF01000156.1 coordinate 2,948, forward strand.
CCTACCGCAGCGGCAGCGTGGGCATCGGCATAGTCGGCTACCAGACCGACGAGTTCGACAACCTGCGGATCACCCCCGCCTCGGGCGCGCCCGCGCCCGCCACGCTCGCCGTCAAGGCCGACCCGACGACCGTGCAGCGGGGCGCGTCCACGACGCTCACCGCGACGTTCGCGGTGCCGGCAGGCGGCCCGACGGCGACCGGGCTGACGCTCGCCCCCGACCTGCCCACCGGGTGGAAGGCCGCGTCCGGGCCGGTGCGGCTCGGCACGGTGAAGCCCGGCGGGACGGCCACCGCCAGCTGGCAGGTGACCGCGCCGACCGCGCTGGACACGCCGCTGGACCACCGGTTGGGCGTCGTCGCCACCTACGGGCGGGACGCGGTGCCGCACTGGACCACGGGCGGCACCCCGGTCACCGTCCCCATCCCGCCGCCCACCGGGGACGTCTACGTCAGCGACCTGGCGTTCCCGGCGACCACCAACGGCTGGGGACCGGTCGAGCGGGACACCTCCAACGGCGAGCAGGCGGCCGGGGACGGACTCCCCCTCACCCTTGCCGGCACCGTCTACAAAAAGGGCCTGGGCGTCCATGCGATCGGCGACGTCACCGTCTACCTGGGCGGCAACTGCACCCGCTTCACCGCCGTCACCGGCATCGACGCCGAGGTCGGCAACGCCGGCGACGTGACGTTCACGGTCCGCGGCGACGGCAAGGACCTGGTGACCACGCCGGAGCTGGTCGGCGGCGGCCCCGCCCAGCCCGTCTCGGTGGACGTCACCGGGGTGCAGAAGCTGGACCTGATGATCAACCAGGTCGGCGACAACAACGCGCACGACCACGGCGACTGGGCCGACGCCAAGTTGACCTGCGCCTCGGGGTGATCCCGACGGCCCGCGCCCGGCGCGCACGCCCCCGACGCACCCGCGTCTCACGCCTTCGGGGGATGCCGCCGCGGCGCGGGCCGCGCCGAGACTGGCGATCATGCAATCCGGCCTCCGGCGTGTCGCCGCCGCGTCGTTCATCGGCACCGCCATCGAGTTCTACGACTTCTTCGCCTACGGCACCGCCGCCGCCCTCGTCCTCAACCGCGCCTTCTTCCCGCAGCTCTCCCCCGCCGCCGGCACCCTCGCGGCCTTCTCCACCTACGCCGTGGCCTTCCTCGCCCGGCCGCTGGGCGCCGCGCTCTTCGGGCACTTCGGCGACCGGCTGGGCCGCAAGTCGATGCTGGTGCTGTCGCTGCTGATGATGGGCGGCGCCACCGTGCTGATCGGCGTGCTGCCCGGCTACCGGTCCATCGGCGCCTGGGCGCCCGCGCTGCTGGTGGCGCTGCGCGTGGTGCAGGGCCTGGGGCTGGGCGGCGAGTGGGGCGGGGCGGTGCTGCTGGCCGTGGAGTCCGCCCCGCCGGAGCGCCGCGGCCGGGCCGGGGGCTTCCCGCAACTCGGCCCGTCCGCGGGCTTCTTCGCCTCCACCGGGGCGTTCTGGCTGCTGTCGGTGGTCCTGGACAAGGCGGCGTTCGACTCCTGGGGCTGGCGGCTGCCGTTCCTCGCCTCCACCGCGCTGCTGGTCACCGGGCTCGTCGTCCGGCTGCGGATCGCCGAGACCCCGGTCTTCGCCGGCCTGGCCGAACGCCGGGAGACCAGCCGCCGCCCGCTGCTGGAGGTGCTGCGCGGCAGCCCGCGGCAGGTGCTGCTCGGCGCCGGGGTGATGGCGTTCTCCTACGCGCTCTTCTACATCTCCTCCTCCTACTGCCTCGTCTACCTCACCACCGTCCGGGCGATGCCGCGGCGGACGGCGCTGTCGCTGGCCCTCGTCGCGATCGTCTGCCTGGCCGCCGGCACCTGGACCTCGGCCGGGGCCTCGGACCGGCTGGGACGCCGGGTGCCGGTGCGGGCCGCGACGGCGGCCGCCGGGCTGTGGTCGCTGGCGCTCTTCCCGCTGCTCGACTCCGGCTCGGTGGCGCTGACGGGGGTGGGGCTCGCGGTCGCCGGGCTGCTCAACGGGGCGCTGCACGGGCCGATCGGGGCGTTCCTGCCGGAGCTGTTCGCCGCGCGGGTGCGCTACAGCGGCGCCGCGGTCGCCTACAACCTCGGCGGGGTGGTGGGCGGCGGGGCCGCGCCGCTGCTGGCGATCCGGCTGCAACCGCGGTTCGGGGCCGACTCGGTGGGGTGGATGCTCGCCGGGCTGGCGGTGGTCTCGCTGCTGTGCCTGGCGCGGCTGCCGGAGACCGCGGGGGTCGCGGCGGAGGAGCCGGCGGCGGCGTGAGGGGGCGGCGGCGTGATCGGGAGTGTCCTGACCCGGCCGTTCGCGACCGGGCCGGGCGGCCGAACTGCCGGATAGGGTGCGGCGCATGGAGCTGCTGGGGAACGGCAAACGCGATTACCGCGATCTGGGGATCTTCTCCGAGCTGGTGGAGCTGACCGCGCCGCGCCGGGCCGGGCGGATGGCGCCCGGTCCGGAGCTGGTCGCCGCCGCGCGCGAGGCGATCGGCGTGCTGGACCTGGCGCCCGGCGACGCGCGCGTGGAGCGGAGCTGGACCAGCGCGGACGGCGAGCTGGTCGGCGAGGAGGTCTCCTGGTCGGTCGGGTTCGGCCCGCGCACCCGCGCCTATCTGCTGCGTCCCGCCGGCGCCGATCCGGCGGAGCCGCTGCCCGGGGTCGTCGCGCTGCACTGCCACGGCGGCCACAAGTGGCAGGGCAAGGAGAAGATCGCCAACGGCCCGGACGGCCCCGACGGATACGCCGCCGCGTGCCAGGAGGAGCTGTACGGCGGGCGGGCCTGGGCGGACGAGCTGGCCCGCCGGGGCCACGTGGTGCTGGCGCACGACACCTTCCTGTGGGGCAGCCGGCGCATCCCGGCGGACCAGATCCCCGGGGCGGAGGGGCACGCCGCGGAGCGCGCGTACGACTCCGTCGCCAACCCCTACGAGCACGTCGTCTCCAAGTGGTGCGGGCTGCTGGGCACTTCGGTCGCCGGCGTGGTCGCGGGCGAGGACCTCGCGGCGGCGGCGTACCTGCGGTCGCGTCCGGAGGTGGACGGGTCGCGGATCGGGTGCGCGGGGCTCTCCGGCGGGGGGTGCCGCTCGGCGATGCTGGGGGCGTTCGACGGCGGGATGGCGGCGGTGGCGATCTCCGCGATGATGTCGACGTACGACGAGCTGCTGGACGGGTTCGCGGTGAAGCACACCTGGATGTTCCAGCCCGCGGCGCTGAGTCCGATCGCGGAGTGGCCGGCGCTGACCGCTTGCGCGGTGTCGGCGGGGGCGGGGCTGCTGGTGCAGTACGCGCGGGGGGACGCGCTGTTTCCGGAGCGGGGGATGGCGGCGGCGGATGCCACGTTGGCGGCGGCGTGCGGGGAGGACGGGTACCAGGGGCAGTGGTTCGAGGGGCCGCACCGCTTTGACGTGGCGATGCAGGAGGCGGCGTTCTCGTGGTTGCGGGGGCGGTTGGCCGCACGGCAGTAGGCCGTGGCCCCTGTTCGCCGCACCTCCCGCCCCGGCACCCCACCCGCCTGCGGGCGTGAGGTGCCGGGGCGCGGGTCACGCCATCCCGTAGACACGCAAGGCGTTCTCCGTGGAGACCAGCCGCGCGACGCGCTCCGCGTCCGGCGGAGCCCACGCGCCGTCCGCGACGAAGCCGGCGAGGACCGTGGCGAGCGCCTCGCGGTACGTCAGCGCCGCCACCGCGTACAGCTCCGGCACGCCCGCCGCGTCCGTGGAGAACAGCAGCTTCCCGAACGGCGCCAGCTCCAGGTACTCCGCCAGCACCGCCGCCGCCCGCGCGCCCACATGGTGCAGCGTCAGCCCGACGTCCGCGTAGACGTGCGGCAGCACCGCCGCCAGGTACGCCGCCGAGCGGTGGAACGGGTAGCCGTGCAGCAGCACCACCTCGCAGCCGGTGGACGCCAACTCCCGCAGCAGCTCCGTCAGCAGCGCCGGATCGGTCTCGGCGAGCCGCAGATCGGGGTCGCCGAAGCCGGTGTGGATCTGGATCGGCAGCCCCGAGTCGGCAGCCGTCCACAGCAGGAACCGGTGCAGCACCGGGTCGTTGATCCGCACCGGACGCTCCGCCAGCCGCGCCACCATCAGCGCATGGTCGGCCGCGCGCCGCACCTCGCGCCGGCCGGGCCGTCCGGTGCGGTGCAGCCGGAAGCCGTGCCGGTACGCCATGATCGACTTGAAGGCGACGGCCCCGCCCTCCACCGCGGCCTCCACCGCCGCCTCGAAGCGGTCGGCGAAGTCGTGCGCCCCGCTCGCCGCCACCACCTCCTCGGCGAGCGTCTCCAGCCGCACCACCTCGCGGCGCACCGTCCCCTCCGGCGACGGCCCGCCGAGCGCCGGGCCCGCCGGGCGGAACCCGGTGTCCACCAGGAACGCGCCGATCCCGGTCGCACCCAGCAGCCGGCGCTCCGCCTCCGCGCCGCCCAACTCGGTGCGCCGGGCGAGGTAGTCGCCGATCGCGGCGTGCGGCTCCAGCCCCAGCAGCGGCGCGCACCAGCGCCGCACCGCGAACCCCAGCTGGCTGTCGAGGTGGGTGGTACCGGGCGCGGGCGGGGTGTCGGACTCGGTGAGGCGGCGGGCGAGCGCCTCCTCGGTCATCGGCTCCTCGGCGGGGATCAGGCCGTGGCAGTGGTGGTCGACGAGCGGCGGCAGCGCCTCCGGGTCGAGGCGCCAGGCGGTGGTCATCGGTCAGTACCTCCAGCGGGTGGCCGCGGCGATCTCCTGGGGGTCGCGGCCGGCGAACAGCTCGACCTCGGCGAGGCGTTCGGTGCGGATGACGTCGTGCAGCACCTCGCCGAGCGCGGCCTTGAGGACCTCGGAGTCGGTGAAGCGGTCGGTCGCCTCGCGCAGGGTGGTCGGCAGCCGGACGGGGCCGCCCGCGGTGCCGTCCGCCGCGGCGGGGTCGCCGCTGATCGGCTCGGGCAGCTTCAGCCGGTCGTCGATGCCGGCGAGCCCGGCGGCGATCACCGCGCCGACCACGAGGTACGGGTTGGCCGCCGGATCCAGGCACTTGACCTCGGCGTTCGCCGCGTCGGTGTCGTCCGGGGCGCCCGTCACGAACCGCAGCGCGGCCTCCCGCGCCTCGTGGCCCCACACCTGGTAGACGCCGGCCCAGTGGGACGGGATGAGCCGCAGGTAGCTCGCCGGGCTGGGGGCGCCGATCGCCAGCAGCGCGGGCAGCTCGCGCAGCACCCCGGCGAGGAAGAACTCGGCCTCCTCGGTCATGCCGAACGGGCCGTTGCCGCCGCGGCACAGGTTGCGCCCGTCCCGCCAGAGGCTCAGGTGCAGGTGGCGGCCGTTGCCGACGCCATCGGGGACGAGGACGGGGCCGAAGCAGGAGCGCTGGCCGTGGGCGAGGCCGACGGCGCGGATCGCCTCGCGCACCAGGACGGCGGTGTCGGCGGCGCCGACCGGGTCCTCGGGGGCGGTGGAGAGCTCGAACTGGCCGGGCGAGTACTCGGGGTGGAGCTGGAGGACGGTCACCTCCTGCTCGTCCAGGGCCCGCAGCAGGTCGGTGAGGTACCCGGGGAGCTGGGCGATCCGGGCGGCGCCGTAGGCGGGTCCCTCGCACGGGTAGGCGAGCTCGGCGTCGTCGTCGCCCGGAAGGGTGGAGATCCATTCGGTCTCGAAGCCCATCCGCAGCTCCAGGCCGTGGTCGTCGGCCGCGCGGGCCGCCTGGCGGCGGGCGAAGGCGCGCTGGCAGGCGGGGTGCGGGGTGCCGTCCTGGGCGAAGCGGTCGACGGGGGCGGAGGCCCAGCCGGCGACGGGCGCGGCGGTGCGCAGCCGGCTCAGGTCGGGGACGAGGCGCAGGTCGCCGTCGGGGCCGCCGATGAAGCGGCCGGGGGTGGCGGAGTCGTCGACCTGGTAGGTGTCGAAGACCGGCGACATGCCGACGCCGCGGGCGGCGGCGTCGGGGAGGCGGGGGACGGGGACGACCTTGACGCGGGTGATCCCGGCGACGTCCACGAAGGTCAGCATCGCCGCGGTGATGCCCAAGGAGGTGAGCCTGGCGGCTTCTTGGCGAGCGTTGGGTGCGGTCACCGTGTCAGTTTGCCCGGGTTGCGCCGCGGGACGCGGCGATCGTCGCGGAGTTACCGGTTCGTGGCTCCCGCTACGGCGCGCGGACCGGGATGACCACCGGCCGCCCGGTGCTGTCCCGGGCGACCTCGACGCGGGCGCCGTAGACGCGGTGGATGAGCTGCTCGGTGAGGACCTTCTCCGCGGGGCCCTCCGCCGCCACCTCGCCCGCGGCCATCAGCACCAGGCGGTCGGCGTACTGCCCGGCGGTCGTCAGGTCGTGGAGGGTGGAGACCACCGCCGGGCCGCCGTCCGCCCGCAGTTCGTCCACCAGGCCCAGCACCTGCTGCTGGTGGCCGACGTCCAGCGCCGAGGTCGGCTCGTCCAGCAGCAGCAGCCGCGGCCGCTGGGCCAGTGCCCGCGCCAGCGCCGCGCGCTGCCGCTCGCCGCCGGAGAGCGTGGTGAGCCGACGCCGCGTCAGCCCGGTGAGCCGCAGCCGCTCCATCGCCTCGCCGGCCGCCGCGCGGTCGCTCGCGCCGGGCGCGGCGAGCGGGCCCAGGTACGGCGTCCGCCCCAGCAGGACGTACTCCTCGACGGTCAGCTCGGCCGGCATCACCGGCGCCTGCGGGACGTAGGCGAGCCGGCGGGCCCGCTCGCGGCGGCGCATCCGCGCCGGGTCCTCGCCGTCCAGGGCGATCCGTCCGGCGGCCAGCGGCAGCAGCCCGGCGAGCGCCCGCAGCAGCGTCGACTTGCCCGCCCCGTTGGGGCCGATGACGGCGAGCCAGCCGCCGTCGGGGACCTGGCAGTCGACGCCGTGCAGCACCTCGGTGCCGTCCAGCGCGGCGCGCACGCCCTCCGCGCGGAGCGTCATGACGCGCCCCCCGAGCGGGTGGTGCGCAGGATCCAGACGAACAGCGGCGAGCCGAGCGCCGCCGTCACCACCCCGATGGGCAGCTCGGCGGGGGCCAGCACGGTGCGCGCCAAGGTGTCGGCGAGCACCAGGAATCCGGCGCCGACCAGCATCGACAGCGGCAGCACCCGGACGTGCGAGACGCCGGCGAGGCGCCGCACCGCGTGCGGTACGACGATCCCGACGAAGCCGATCAGCCCGCTGACCGCGACCGCGGCGGCCGCGGCGAGCGTCGCCCCGCAGACCACCAGCAGCCGGATGCGGGCCGGGTGCAGGCCCAGCGAGGCGGCCTCCTCCTCGCCGACCGCCAGCACGTCCAGCCGCCGGGCGTGCGCCAGCACCACGGCCGTGCCGACGACCGCGTAGGGCAGCGGCTGCGCCAGGTGCGTCCAGTCGGCGCCGGCCAGCGAGCCCAGCAGCCAGGCGTAGACCTCCTGGAGGGAGCGGGTGGCGCCCTGCAGCACGAAGGTCTGGGCGGCGGAGAAGAAGAGGCCGACGGCGACGCCCGCGAGCAGCAGCGTCGAGGTGGAGGTGCGGCCCACCGAGCCGGCCGCCAGCGCCAGCGCGACGGCGGCGAGCGCCCCGGCGAACGCGGCCGCGGGGACGGCGAGTCCGGCCGCCCCGGCGACGATGGCGACGGTGGCGCCGAGCCCGGCGCCGGCGGAGGAGCCGAGCATCGAGGAGTCGACCAGCGGGTTGCGGAAGACGCCCTGGTAGCCGGCGCCGGCTACCGCGAGCAGCGCCCCGACCAGCGCGGCGAGCAGCACCCGCGGCAGCCGGATCTGCAGCAGCACGGCCCGGTCGACCGGGTCGACGGCGCCGCCGGCGTGCACCCCGGGGAGCTGGTCGACCAGCACCCGGAAGACCTCGCCGGGGCCGAGCCCGGAGGCCCCGACCGTCACTCCGCAGGCCAGCGCGGCCAGCAGGAAGGCGACGGCCAGCAGCCAGACCAGCCGGCCCCGACGGTGGGTCACTTACCGGCCTGCTCGACGGCCTTGGCGATGCTGCCGACCAGCAGCGGAAGGCGCGGCCCCCAGCGGGAGGCGATGTCGGCGTCGAGCGGGTAGATGCGGTTCTTGGCCACGGCCGGGACGACGGACCAGCCCGCCCGGGCCTTGACGGTGGCCGCGGTCTGGCCGCCGCCGGAGCCGGTGTCGGCGAGCAGCACCACGTCCGGGCGGGACTTGACGATGTACTCCTCGCTGAGCTGCGGGTATCCGCCGGAGGAGGCGGCGCCGGGCGCCTTGTCGGCGATGTTGCGCAGCCCGAACATGGCGACGATGCGGCCCACCAGGCTGTCGGAGGAGGCCGCGTAGTACGGCTTGGCGGTGGTCTCCCAGTAGGCGGAGAGGTCGGAGTGGTCGCGTCCGGCCTTCTTCAGCTGCCCGTCGATGGAGGTCTTCATCGCGGCGGCGACGGAGCGGCCCCGGGTGGCGTGGCCGGTGAGGCTGCCGACCTGGGCAACCTGGGCGTAGGCCGCGGGGAGGGTGTCGGCGGCGGGCAGCACGACGGTCTTCACGCCGAGCTTCTTCAGCCCGGAGACCAGGCCGCCGCGGTCCTGGGCGGCGAGCACCAGGTCGGGGCGGTACTTGGCGATCGCCTCGACGTTGGGGGTGTAGGCGCTCAGGGAGGTCTTCGGCGCCTGCTTCGGGTAGTCCGAGAGGCTGTCGACGGCCACCACCTGCCGGCCGGCGCCGACCGCGTAGAGGTCCTCGGTGGCGGTGGGCGACAGCGAGACGATCCGCTTGGGGGCGCCGGCCGCCGCGCCGGACGCGGCGCTCCTGCTCGCGGCGGGGGCGCTCGTGCCGCCGGATCCGCTGCTTCCGCAGCCGGCCAGCAGGGCCAGGGCCGCGAGCGCCGCGGCGGCGGTGCCGGCGAACCGGCGGTTCAGGGGGTGGGTCATCCGCCACTGCTCCGATGGACGGGTGGCGGGAGGGGACCGGACACGCCGCGACGGCGCGGACGGGCCCACCCTGGCCACGAGGTGGGACGTCGTCGGCGCGCTCGCAGGCGACCTGGCTTCGCCGCCCTCGGAAAGGGGGCGTCACAGTTGCGGGACAGCGCCGGACTGGTCCCGGTCCCCCGGGATGTCACCGGCTTCGCTGCGCAGCGCGCCGAGCCACTTTATCCCACCTGCGACCCCGCCCCGGGCCGGGCGGGGCGCTGGGCCGCAAGACCGGCGAACCGGACACCGCGGCCCTCAGTGGGCGGCGTCCTCCCAGTTGGCGCCGTCGCCCACCGAGACATCCAGCGGCGCCTTGAGCGGGTAGGCCCCGGACATCTCCTTGCGGACCAGGCGCTCCACCGCCTCGCGCTCGCCCGGCGCCACCTCGACCACGATCTCGTCGTGCACCTGGAGCAGCATCCTCGACCGCAGCCCCTCGCCGGCCAGCGCCCGGTCCACCTTGAGCATCGCCAGCTTGACGATGTCCGCCGCCGAGCCCTGGATCGGCGCGTTGAGCGCCATCCGCTCGGCCATCTCGCGGCGCTGCCGGTTGTCGCTGTTGAGGTCGGGCAGATAGCGGCGGCGGCCGAGCAGCGTCTCGGTGAAGCCGGTGGCCCGCGCCTCGTCGACGACCCGGCGCAGGTAGTCCCGCACCCCGCCGAACCGCTCGAAGTAGGTGTCCATCAGCGTGCGGGCCTCCTCCGCGGAGACGCCCAGCTGGCCGGAGAGGCCGAACGCGGAGAGCCCGTAGGCCAGTCCGTACGACATCGCCTTGATCTTGCGGCGCATCTCGGCGTCGACCTTCTCGGGCGGGACGCCGAACACCTGGGAGGCGACCGCGTTGTGCAGGTCCTCGCCGGAGCGGAAGGCCTCCAGGAGGCCGGCGTCCTCCGAGACATGGGCCATCACGCGCAGCTCGATCTGCGAGTAGTCGGCCGTCAGCAGCGACTCGTAGCCCTCGCCGACCACGAACGCCCGCCGGATGTGCCGGCCGTCCTCGGTGCGCACCGGGATGTTCTGCAGGTTGGGGTCGGTCGAGGACAGCCGGCCCGTCGCCGCCACCATCTGGTTGAAGGTGGTGTGGATGCGCCCGTCCGGCGCCACCGTCTTGATCAGGCCCTCGACGGTGGTCTTCAGCCGGTTGCGGTCGCGGTGCCGCAGCACGATCACCGGCAGCTCGTTGTCGGTCTGCCCGGCGAGCCAGGCCAGCGCGTCGGCGTCGGTGGTGTAGCCGGTCTTGGTCTTCTTGGTCTTGGGGAGCCCCAGCTCCTCGAAGAGGACCTCCTGCAGCTGCTTGGGCGAGCCCAGGTTGAGCGGGTGGCCGACGACCTTGTGGGCCTCGGCGACCGCCTGGTCGGCCTCCGCCTGGTACTGCTCGACGAGCCGCTCCAGGGCCGGGCGGTCGGCGGCGATGCCGACCCGCTCCATGCCCACCAGCACGTCCCCGAGAGGCAGTTCGAGGTCGCGCATCAGCTCCAGGGCGTTGCTGCCGGCGAGCTTGGCGCCGAAGTGGTCGGCGAGGTCGGAGACGGCGCGGGCCTCCAGCATCAGCGCCTCGGAGGCGGCGCGGTCGTTCGCGCCCTCCTCCTGCTCGGCGGCGTCGAAGTCGAACGCCTGCTGGCCGTCCTCCTCGGTGAGGTTGCCGGCCGCGCCCAGCGCGGCGGCGCGCGGCAGCTCGCGGTGGAGCACGTCCTCGACCAGCACCTCCAGCTCGGTGAGCTGGCGCTTGGACTTGTCGAAGCGGATCCGGCCGGCGCGGTCGCGGCGGTGGCGGCCGGGCGGGTCGGTCTCGAAGGGGCGGGCGCCGGGCTCGTCGAGGTAGGAGGCGAGCGCGGTGTCGATCTCGACGCCGGCCAGCGGCCAGCCGCGCTCGGCGAAGACCCGCACCAGGTGCTTGCCGAGGTGGACGGCCTTCTTGCGGCCGGCGTCGGCGAGCCAGGCGGTGAGCGCCGACTCGTCGGCGCCGTCCAGCCGTTCGGGGCGGAAGGCGGCGGCCGGGCCGGACCCCACGGCGAGCGCCACCTCGGCGACATCGCCGGCGCCCAGCTCCCAGGTGTAGTCGGCGGCGACCGCGACCCGCTCGCCGCCGTGCTCCTGGAGCCAGCCGGCCAGCTCGCCGGGGGCCAGCGCCCGGCCCGCGATGCTCGGCCCGGCCTCGGCGGTCTCGGCCGCCGCGGCCTCGGCGCCGAGGCCGGCGGGATCGACGGCCAGCACCCGGCCGCGGAAGTTGTCGTTGCGGAACTCCAGCGCGTCCATCAGGACGTCCAGCGCCTGCCGGTCGAACGGCTTGCGGGCCAGCTCGCCGGGGCCCAGCTCCAGCTCGACGTCGCGCACCAGCTCGGTGAGGCGGCGGTTGCGCAGCACCGAGTCGAGGTTGTCGCGCAGGTTGGTGCCGACCACGCCCTTGATCTCGTCGGCGTGCTCGACGAGCTCCTGCAGCGAACCGTACTGGACGATCCACTTGGTGGCCGTCTTCTCGCCGACCTTGGGGATGCCGGGCAGGTTGTCGGACGGATCGCCGCGCAGCGCCGCGAAGTCCGGGTACTGGGCGGGGGTGAGGCCGTACTTCTCCTCGACCTTGGCCGGGGTGAAGCGGGTCAGCTCGGAGACGCCGCGGGTCGGGTACAGGACGGTGACGTCGTCGGTGACCAGCTGCAGCGCGTCGCGGTCGCCGGTGACGATGAAGACCTCGTAGCCGTCGGCGGCCGCCTCGGTGGCCAGCGTGGCGATGATGTCGTCCGCCTCGAAGCCCTCCAGGGCCAGGTGCGGGACGTTCATCGCGTCGAGCATCTCGTTGATCAGCTCGACCTGGCTGCGGAACTCGTCCGGCGTCTCGGCGCGGTTGGCCTTGTACTCCGGGAACTCCTCGGTGCGGAAGGTGCGCCGGGAGACGTCGAAGGCGACGGCGAAGTGGGTGGGCCGCTCGTCCCGCAGGGTGTTCGCCAGCATGCTGGCGAAGCCGTAGACGGCGAACGTCGGCTGCCCCACCGAGGTCGTCATCCCGCCCTCCTTGAGGGCGTAGAAGGCCCGGTAGGCCATGGAGTGCCCGTCCAGCAGCATCAGGCGGGGGCGATCGCCGCCCGCCCCACCGCCGCCGGCCTTCTTCGCGTCCGCCTTCTTCTCCGCCATCTTCCCGTCCCGAGGTGCTGCCTTCGCTGCCACACCGAAACCCTAGCGGTCCGCACCGACACTCCCCGTCGACCGGGCCGCACCGCCCGAGTAGCGTGGTCCGCATGGCGAGCAAGGCACCCCAGGACGACCCGGCGCAGGACGCCCCCACCATCGGCGAGCCGGAGCGTTCGGCCGTCGGCGCGCCCGCGGTCTACCACGCACTGAAGATCAGCAATGCGCAGATGGGGGCCGTCCGCACGGTCCGGGCGCTGGCGAGGGTGAACCAGAAGAAGGGGTTCGACTGCCCGGGCTGCGCCTGGCCCGACGGCGGCCACCGGCACCTCGCCGAGTTCTGCGAGAACGGCGCCAAGGCGGTCGCCGAGGAGGCCACCGTGCGCCGGGTGGGGCCGGAGTTCTTCGCCGCGCACCCGGTCGCCGAGCTCGCCGAGCGCTCCGACTACTGGCTGGGCCAGCAGGGCCGGCTCACCCACCCCATGCTGCTGGACGACGGCGCCACCCACTACCGCCCGGTCTCCTGGGACGACGCCTTCGCGCTGGTCGGCGGGGAGCTGAAGCGCTGCGCCACACCCGACGAGGCGGTCTTCTACACCTCCGGCCGCACCAGCAACGAGGCGGCCTTCCTCTACCAGCTGTTCGCCCGCCGGCTCGGCACCAACAACCTGCCGGACTGCTCCAACATGTGCCACGAGTCGTCCGGTTCGGCGCTCACCGAGACGATCGGCATCGGCAAGGGCAGCGTGCTGCTGGAGGACCTGCCGAAGGCCGATCTGATCATCGTGGCGGGGCAGAACCCGGGCACCAACCACCCCCGGATGCTCGCCACCCTGGAGGCCGCCAAGAAGAACGGCGCCCGGATCATCGCGGTCAACCCGCTGCCCGAGGCCGGGCTGGAGCGGTTCAAGAACCCGCAGACGGTGCACGGCATGGCCGGCGGCGGCACCAGGCTCTCCGACCTCTTCCTCCAGGTGCGGCTCGGCGGCGACCTGGCGCTCTTCCGCGAGCTGAACCGGCGGCTGCTCGCCGACGAGCAGCAGCTCGACCGCGCCTTCATCGAGGAGCACACGCACGGCTTCGAGGAGTTCGCGGACGCCGCCCGCAAGACCGCCCCCGAGGAGCTGGCCGCCGCCCACGGCCTGCCCGAGGCGCAGCTGGACGCCGCCTACCGGGAGGTCGTCCGGGCCGAGAACGTCATCGTCTGCTGGGCGATGGGCCTGACCCAGCACCGCGACTCGGTGCCCACCATCCGCGAGGTCGTCAACTTCCTGCTGCTGCGCGGCAACATCGGCCGGCCCGGCGCCGGGGTGTGCCCGGTGCGCGGCCACAGCAATGTGCAGGGCGACCGCACCATGGGCATCTACGAGAAGCCCAAGGACGCCTTCCTGGACGCGCTGGGCGCCGAGTTCGGCTTCGAGCCGCCGCGCCGGCCCGGCCACGACACCGTGGAGTCCATCCGGGCGATGCGCGACGGGCGGGTGCGGGTCTTCTTCGCGATGGGCGGCAACTTCGTCTCCGCGACCCCCGACACCGCCGTCACCGAGGAGGCGATGCGGCGCTGCCGGCTGACCGTGCACGTCTCCACCAAGCTCAACCGCTCGCACGTGGTGACCGGGCAGCGCGCCCTGATCCTGCCCACCCTGGGCCGCACCGACCGCGACCGGCAGGCCTCCGGGCGGCAGTTCGTCACCGTCGAGGACTCCATGGGCATGGTGCACTCCTCGCGCGGCAACCTGCCCCCGGCCGGCGACCTGCTGCTCAGCGAGATCGCCATCATCGCCCGGCTCGCCGTCGCCGCACTCGGCGCCGAGGACGCCGTGCCCTGGGCCGAGATGGCCGCCGACTACGACCGGATCCGCGACCGCATCGCCCGCGTCGTCCCCGGCTTCGAGGACTTCAACGCCCGGGTCAAGCGCCCGGACGGCTTCGCCCTGCCGCACGCCCCGCGCGACAGCCGAAGCTTCCCCACGGCCAGCGGCAAGGCCAACTTCACCCCCAACGAACTGGTGGTCAAGCGGGTCCCGGAGGGCAGGCTGCTGCTGCAGACGCTGCGCAGCCACGACCAGTACAACACCACCATCTACGGCCTCGACGACCGCTACCGCGGCATCCGGCAGGGCCGCCGGGTGGTGCTGGTGCACCCCGAGGACGCGGCCGCGCTGGGCGTCGCCGACGGCGAGCACGTCGATGTGGTCTCCGAATGGCCGCTGCCCGACGGCACGGTGCAGGAGCGGCGGGCGGAGAACTTCAGGGTGGTCGGCTACCCGACGGCGCGCGGCTGCGCCGCCGCCTACTTCCCGGAGACCAATGTGCTGGTCCCGCTCGACTCCACGGCCGAGACGTCCAACACCCCCACGTCCAAGTCGATCGTGGTGCGCCTGGTACAAAGGCAGGCATGAGCAGCGACAAGGTGTTCCCCGACCACCTGATGGAGCGGTTCCGCGCCGAGGGCATCGACCCGGCCCTCTTCTCCGGCGGCGACCTCGGCGCCCGGATGGGCATCACCCTGGTCGAGGCCTCCGCCGACAAGGTCGTGGCCACCATGCCGGTGGACGGCAACCGCCAGCCCTACGGCCTGCTGCACGGCGGCGCCTCGGCGGTGCTGGCCGAGACGCTGGGCTCGATCGGGGCGATGCTGCACGCCGGCCCCGGCCGCTACGCGGTGGGCGTCGACCTCAACGCCACCCACCACCGCTCGGCCACCGAAGGCCTGGTCACCGGCACCGCCACCCCGCTGCACCTGGGGCGCACCGTCGCCACCTACGACATCGTCATCACCGACGAGAAGGACCGCCGGGTCTGCACCGCCCGCATCACCTGCAACCTGCGCGACCAGTAGGGCCGGCGGCCCACGCCGCGCCGCCGCCTCAGGCCGCGCCCTCGCCGAGGTAGGCGGCACGCACCCGGTCGTCGCGCAGCAGCACCTCCGCGGTCTCCTCCATGACGACCGCGCCGGTCTCCAGGACGTACCCGCGGGTGGCGAGCCGCAGCGCCTGGGCGGCGTTCTGCTCCACCAGCAGCACGGTGGTGCCCTGCTGGTTGATCTCCCGGACGATCTCGAAGATCTGACGGACCACCATCGGCGCCAGCCCCATCGACGGCTCGTCCAGCAGCAGCAGCTCCGGGCGGGCCATCAGGGCCCGGCCGATCGCCAGCATCTGCTGCTCGCCGCCGGAGAGGGTGCCGGCCAGCTGGGTGCGGCGCTCGGCCAGCCGCGGGAAGAGGCCGAAGACGCGGTCCAGGTCCTCGCGGCGGGCGCCGCCGCGGAACCGGTAGGCGCCCATCCGCAGGTTCTCCAGCACCGACATGACGGGGAAGACCCGGCGCCCCTCGGGGGCGTGCGCGATGCCCAGCGCCACCACATGGTGGGCCGGCACCCCGTCGATCCGCTCGCCGCGGAAGAGCACCCCGCCCGAGCGGGGCTTCAGCAGGCCGCTGACGGTGCGCAGGGTGGTGGTCTTCCCGGCGCCGTTGGCGCCCAGCAGGGCCACCACCTCGCCGCGGCGGACGGCCACCGAGATGCCGCGCAGCGCGCGGATGGCGCCGTAGGAGACCTCCAGCCGGTCCAGCTCCAGCAGCGGCGGCTCGCTCTCACTCATCCGCGTCCTCCCGCCCGACCGCGTCACCGGTCTCCCTCGTGTTCTCGGCGTCCTCCTCGGCGGCGCCGAGGTAGGCCTCCACCACCGCCGGGTCGCGCTGCACCTGCTCCGGGCGGCCCTCGGCGATCACCCGGCCGAAGTTGAGCACCATCACCCGGTGCGCCACCGACATCACCAGCCGCATGTCGTGCTCGATCAGCAGCACGCTGATCGCCAGCTCCTCGTTGATCCGCCGGATCAGTGCGGCCATCTGCTCCTTCTCCACGCGGTTGGTGCCCGCCGCCGGCTCGTCCAGCAGCAGCACCTCCGGGTCGGAGGCGAGTGCCCGGGCCATCTCCAGCCGCCGCTGGTCGCCGTAGTTGAGGTTGCCGGCCAGCTCGTTGACGCGGGCGCCGAGCCCGGCGAACTCCAGCAGCTCCGCCGCGCGCCCCGCCGACGCCTTCTGGTCGCGGCGCGCCCACGGC
This sequence comes from Mangrovactinospora gilvigrisea, assembly GCF_001879105.1. GTDB lineage: Bacteria > Actinomycetota > Actinomycetes > Streptomycetales > Streptomycetaceae > Mangrovactinospora > Mangrovactinospora gilvigrisea. The sequence goes on from NZ_MLCF01000156.1 coordinate 19,005, forward strand.
ATGCCGAGCATGTTGGCGATCGGGCCGGAGCGCTGCGCCCGCTCGGCCGCGATCTGGACGTTCTCCAGGGCGGTGAGCGCGGCGAAGAGCCGGATGTTCTGGAAGGTGCGGGCCAGGCCCAGCCGGTTGACGCGGTACGGCTTGCGTCCCAGCAGACTCACCGGCGCGCCGTCCGCCCGGATGAACGTCAACTCCCCTTCCTGCGGCGTGTAGACCCCGGTGAGCACGTTGAACAGGGAGGTCTTGCCGGCCCCGTTGGGGCCGATCACCGCCAGGATCTCGCCCCGGCGCATCGTCAGGTCGATGTCCTGGAGGCTCACCAGCCCGCCGAAGCGCAGCGTTACCCCGCGGGTGCGCAGCACCTCGCCGCCGCCGGACGCGTCCATCGTCGCCGTCGCCGTCATGAGGTGGTGCCTCCCGCCGCGCCGGTCGCGTCCGCCCCGCCGACGCCGCTCTCCGCGAGCTTGATCTCGCGCTGCCGGCGGCGGGAGGGGATCACCCCCTGCGGCCGGAAGATCATCATCGCCACCAGCAGCCCGCCCAGGTACATGTAGCGGTCCTCCGCCGGGACGTACGACTTCAGCCACTGCGGCAGCAGCGTCAGCAGCGCGGTGCCCACCAGCACCCCGGCGATCGAGCCCATCCCCCCGAAGATCACATAGGAGAGCACCAGGATCGACGCCAGCAGCGGGAAGTTGTCCGGGTTGATGAAGCCCACCTTGGACGCGTAGACGACGCCGGCGAGCCCCGAGGTGGAGGCCCCGATGGCGAACGCCATCAGCTTGTAGCGCACCGTGTTGAGCCCGCTGGCCTGCGCCGCGACCTCGTCCTCGCGCACCGCCGTCCAGGCCCGCCCGATCCGGGAGTTCTCCAGCCGGGAGAAGAGCACCACCAGGATCGCGGTGAACGCCAGGATCAGGTACCAGTACGGCAGCGGATCGAACATCCAGTTGTAGTCGAGCCCGAAGAGGTGGATCGACGGATGCGGGATCATCTTGGTCGTCCCCCGCGATCCGCCGGTGAAGCCGTCCGCGTTCTTCGCCACCAGATAGACGATCTCGTGGAAGCCCAGCGTGACGATCGCCAGGTAGTCGCCGCGCAGCCGCAGTGTCGGCGTCCCCAGCAGCAGCCCCGCCGCCAGGCAGGTGAGCACCGCGATCGGGATCACCACGAACGGGTTGAGCACCACCGGCGGCTGCACCGGCAGCGAGCCCGTCCAGAACGCCACGCTGTAGGCGCCCACCGCGTAGAAGGCCACGAAGCCGAGGTCGAGCAGGCCCGCCCAGCCGATCACCACATTGAGGCCGACCGCCAGCAGCAGATAGACGCCCATCTGCTCGACGAAGACCACCTGCCAGGTCGGCGAAAGCAGATTGGGGATCACCGCGCCGGCCAGCAGCACCAGCGCCCCGACCGCCAGCTTCGGCCACACCCCGGCGGCGTAGAACCGGCGCAGCGGCGCCACCCCGCGGGCCACCCCGTCCTGGGCGGTGCGCGCCGGGGCGCGCAGCGGCGCGCCGAACTCCCGCACCGCCCACAGCAGCACCCCGATGCCCACGCAGACGCCCAGCCGGGGCACCGAGGTGAACGTCGCCTTCAGCGAGGACATCAGGGCAGTCGAGCCGGCGCCCTGGGGCCCCGTCACCACCGCCAGCGCCAGGCCGGCCACCACGAAGCCGAGCAGCCGCCGCCAGCGCGGCCGCCGGTACCACGCGTCGCGGCGCAGCCTGGCCACGTCCACCTTGGGACGCCGAAAGCTTTCCTCGGACGCCGTCCCGCCGCTCATGCCGACCTCCCCAACCGCTCGCCCAGCAGGCCCGTCGGACGGAACATCAGCACCAGCACCAGGATGACGAATGCCGCGACGTCGATCCACTCGCTGCCCAGCAGGGGAACGGTGAAGCTCTCGATGACGCCCAGCAGCAGCCCGCCGAGCATCGCCCCGCGGACATTGCCGATGCCGCCCAGCACCGCGGCCGCGAACGCCTTGATGCCCGGGACGAAGCCCATGGTGAAGACCACCTGGCCGGAGACCGCGTAGCCGTAGAGGAAGCCCGCGGCGCCGCCCAGCAGCCCGCCGATCACAAAGGTGCGCGAGACCACCCGGTCGATGTCGACGCCCATCAGCCCGGCGGTCTCGGCGTCCTGGGCCACCGCGCGGATGCCGGAGCCCAGCTTGGTGCGGTTCACCACCCGGTCCAGCGCGATCATCATCACCACCGCGGCGCCCACCACCACGACCTGGTTGACCCGCACCTCCACCGAGGTGCCCGGCCAGTGGAAGAGCACGCTGTTGGTGTAGAGCGACGGCACCTGGATGGGCGTCCGCCCGAACAGCTTCCCGCACAGGTTGTACAGGAAGAACGATGCCCCCACGGCGCTCAGCAGGAACACCAGCCGCGGGGCGTGCGCCTTGCGGAGCGGGCGGTAGGCCACCCGCTCCAGGCACCAGGCGATCGCCGCGCCGCCCACCATTCCGCTCAGGCAGCCGATCACCATCCACAGCACGGACGGAAATCCGTGCGGGCGGGACGGGGCGAACTCCGTCAGCACGATCATGCCGACGAAGCCGCCCGTCATGAACACCTCGCTGTGCGCGAAGTTGATCAGCTGCAGGACCCCGTACACCAGCGTGTATCCGATAGCGAAGATCGCATACATCGACCCGAGCACGATGCCCAGCGTCAGGTAATCAAGAAACGAGGACATCGGCCCGCCGTCAGCCCGCGGAGCCGACGAGCTGGTTCACATTCCCCAGGAATGTGATCTTCCCGCTCTTCACCTGGTAGATCCAGACGTCGGTGCCCTTGAACTGGCCGGTCGACTTGAACGAGAACTCCTTGCTGATGCCCTTGTAGTCGGCCGTCTTCATCGCCGCGAGCAGCGCCTGCCGGGAGACCCCCGCGCCCAGCTTGGTGATCTGCTGGAGCAGCATGTTCGCCTCGTCGTAGCCCTCCGCCGAGTACGTCGACGGCGGGGTCTTGAACGTCGAGGTGTACTGCGTCGCAAAGGTCTTGGTGGACGCCTGGACCGTCGGGTCCGTGCACGGGCAGGTGAGGTACCAGTTGTTGACCGCGGTGCCGGCGAGCTTCACCAGCTGCGGATCCTTGGCGCCGTCGTCGGAGAAGACCGCGCCGGTGTACCCGGCGTCGTGCAGCTTCTTGGCGAGCGGGGCGGCGTCCGCGTAGTAGCCGGCGTAGATCAGCGCCGTCGCCTTGGAGTTGGCCACCTTGGCGGCCGGACCGCTGTAGTCCGGCGTCCCGGCCGGGACGCTGTCGCTGACCACCTGCACCCCGTCGGCCTTCAGGTCCGCGCGGGCCACGTTGGCCAGCCCGACACCGTACTCCGACTTGTCGTCGATGACGTAGACCTTCGTCGGCTTGGGCGTCAGCTTCTTGGTGATGTAGTCGGCCATCGCCTTGCCCTGCAGATTGTCATTGGCGATGCCCTGGAGGAACGAGGTGAAACCCTGCGTGGTCAGCTGCGGGTTGGTCGCCGACGGCGTGATCGACAGCAGGCTGGCCGAGGAGTAGAGCGGCTCGGAGGCCTTCGTCGGACCGGAGAAGATCGGCCCGATGACGGCCTTGATCGAATTGTTCTGGATCAGCTGGGTGGCGGCGGCGTTCGCCTTCGACGGGTCGCCCTCGTCGTCGGAGGTCGCCAGCTTCACGGTGAACGGCTTGTTGGGCTTGGCGTTGAACTGGTTGAACGCCAGCTGCACCCCGTCCTTCACATTGATACCGAGCTGCGCATTGGCCCCGGAGAGTGGCCCCTGCAACCCGATGGTGACGGTCTTACCCCCTCCGGAACCGCCCGATTTGCCCCCGCCGCCCGATTTTCCATTGCTGGAACAGGCGCTCAGAGCAAGCACACCGGCCGCCAGCGGCACGGCGAACTTGACGATCTTTCGATGGAGCACGGCAGACCCCCTGTCGCGAAAGAACGCACCGACCACCGCCCCGAAGGTCGGGGCGGTGGTCGGAATCTAGCGGGGGCAGATCGTTGCCAGATAGACGGCGGTCGGAGATGTGACCCGGCCGTGATATGCGTCACGTCCGCGAAACGCGGCCGTCCGGTTTTTCGGGATCTTGAGAATCCCGCCCGTCACACGGCCTTCACGCGGCCGGAAGCGGCTCCTCCGCCTCGTCGGAGTGGTCCGCCTCCCTGCGGGCCTCCTCCAGGTGGGCGAGCGCCTCCGACGCCGGCAGCTTGAACCGCAGCGCCAGCCAGAACACCAGCCCCGAGATCACCAGGTTGGTGACGAAGCCGACCCCCAGACTGATCTTCCCGGTGCCGCCGAACTCGCTCAGCCAGCTCTGGATCGTCACCAGCGGCAGCCACACCAGCACCCAGGCGCCGGTCCGGAAGTCCAGCTTCGGCTTCTCCTCCTTGGAGGTGACGTAGTAGATGCCCAGCACCACCAGACCGAGCAGGATGCTGACCATCAGCTTCCAGTCGGTGTCCCAACCCGCCCAGAAGACGATCAGGTTGGAGGAGTAGAACGCCAGGAACGAGATCACCGGGGCGGCCGGCAGCCGGAACGGCCGCGGCGCGTCCGGCGCCTGCTGGCGCAGCGCCATCAGCACGATCGGGCCGACGCCGAAGGACATCACCGTCGCCGAGGTGATGAAGCCGACCAGCTGCTGCCAGCTGGGGAACGGCAGGAACACGATCAGACCGATGACGAAGGTGACGATCAGCGACACCAGCGGCGCGCCCTTGGACGTCGTCTTCGCCAGCGACCGCGGCGCGTTGCGGTTCATCCCCATCGCATAGGAGACGCGGGCCGTCACCGTGGTGTAGATCAGGCCGGTGTCGCCGGGCGAGATCACCGCGTCGACGTAGAGCAGCGTGGCCAGCCAGCCCAGCCCCAGGATCGTGGAGAGCGCCGCCAACGGACCGAAGTCATTGGCGTAGTTGAGGTCCAGCCACCCGTGCGAGGCGGCGAGGTTCTTGCCCGGGACGGCGCCGATGAACGCCACCTCCAGCAGGACGTAGATCACGCCGCAGATGAGCACCGAGCCGATGATGGCGATGGGAATGTTGCGCTTGGGGTTGTTGGTCTCACCGGCCAGCTCGATTCCCTGCCGGAAACCCAGGAAGGAGAAGGTGATGCCGGCGGTGGCGATGCAGCTGAAGATGCCCTTGGCGCCGCCGGGCATGAATCCGCCGCCCTTGCCGTACTCGGTCGCATTGAAGTTGTGACCGTGGAACGCCGTCAGCAGGAACGCCACCACCACCAGGACGATGATGAGCAGCTTCCAGGTGACCAGGATGTTGTTCAGGCGTGCGAACCAGCGCACCCCGTAGTAGTTGATGACGACGAACAGCGCCATGGCCAGCACGGCGATGAGGTAGCCGAGACCGGTCAGGGTGTGCGCGCCGTTGGAGTGGGCCGTGGTGAGCGGCGCCCACTTGGTGGCGTACTGCAGCGCGCCCTCCACCTCGATCGGCGCCACGGTGGCGGCGGCGATCCAGGTGATCCAGCCCATGGTGTAGCTGGTGAACGAGCCGAAGGAGAAGTGCGGGAACCGCACCACGCCGCCGGAGACCGGGATCATCGGGCCGAGCTCCGAGAAGCACAGGCCGATGAGGAGGATCATCACGGTGCCGATGGCCCAGGACAGGACGGAGGACGGCCCCGCGATCTTGGCGGCGTTCATCGCTCCGAAGAGCCAGCCGGATCCGATGATGGAGCCCACTCCGGCAAAGAGCAGGCTGACGATGCCGACATCGCGCTTCAGATGACCGGATCTCGGCCCAGCGGACGCCTTGGTGCTTGTGGTGCTCTCACTCATATACGGGCACTCCCCGTGTTCGTGGCATTGAAGTACGGCAGCCCGAGACCGCCCCGCGCCGGATTCCGGCCGGTGGCGACTTCCCCTCTCAGGCTGCCGCAGTGTAGGCAGATTTAAATGCCCACCACACGAATGGGTGAAGTTTTTACCCGTCAATTAAGGTAAATGGAAGTTCAATTGGGCAGGTCAGGAGGATGCTTGAGGGTTAATCAGGCATCCTTGTCCGCACTGTCGCCCATGTCGGCGGAATCCGCCTTGTCGGCTTTCGCCTTGGTGCCTTCCTCGATGACCGCCTCGGCGACGGCCTTCATCGTGAGCCGCCGGTCCATCGAGGTCTTCTGGATCCACCGGAATGCCGCCGGCTCGCTCAGCCCGTACTGCGACTGCAGCACGCTCTTGGCGCGGTCCACCAGCTTGCGCGTCTCCAGACGGAGGGAGAGGTCGGCGACCTCCTGCTCCAGCGCGGCCATCTCCGAGTACCGGGAGACCGCCATCTCGATCGCCGGCACCAGGTCCGTCTTGGTGAACGGCTTGACGATGTAGCTCATCGCGCCGGCGTCCCGCGCCTTCTCGACGAGCTCGCGCTGCGAGAACGCGGTGAGGATGAGGACGGGCGCAATCCGCGCCCCGATGATCCGCTCCGCGGCGGAGATGCCGTCCAGGACGGGCATCTTCACGTCCATCAGCACCACGTCGGGCCGCAGCTCCTCGGCGAGCTTGACGGCCGCCTCCCCGTCCCCGGCCTCGCCGACGACGTCGTACCCCTCCTCCTGGAGCATCTCCTTGATGTCCAGGCGGATCAGCGCCTCGTCCTCGGCAATGACAACCCGCACGGCGGGGACGGACACGTCGGTCGACTCATCGGCTGACACGGTGGACTCCCCGGGGGTTCGAGCTGGTGAAGGTGCATGCACGAGCCTACCGGCTCTGTGTAGACTTCTGCGCAGTTGGATGGCCCGTAGAAAACGGACATGTCCCACTAAAGTAGCCGGAATGGTGGAATCGGTAGACACGCGACCCTCAAAAGGTTGTGTCCGAAAGGGCGTGCGGGTTCGAGTCCCGCTTCCGGCACCAATTTCTTCCACAATGTCAGACTGTCAGTGGCGGCTGTGACGCTCAGTCATGTGCCACAACACCACGCACGTGCGGTGCGTCAGAAGGCCCTGTCCCTACTCCGCGGGGGCGCCCCCTATCAGGTCGTCGCCGATCAGCTCAACGTCCCCCGCGGCACCGTCGGCTACTGGCTTCACGTTGATCGGTTCAAGCGCGGCGAGTGCCCCGGGCGGACGCCGGCGAAGTGCTGCCCCCGATGCGACGGGCTGCCGCTCGACCGACGTGTCTACGCCTACCTCCTGGGGCTCTACCTTGGCGACGGCCACATCGTCTCCAAATATCGGCAGCACACTCTCGCCATCTACTGCGACGACCACTACCCCGCCCTGAAGGATCTGGCAGAGGCTGCCCTGCGCGCCGTGCTCCCGGAATGCGGCACCGGCCGGGTCCAGCGCCCGGGTTGCACCGAGGTCAAGTCCTACTCCAGCCACTGGCAGTGCCTCTTCCCCCAGCACGGGCCCGGCAAGAAGCACAACCGCCCCATCGTGCTCGAACCGTGGCAGCAGGACATCGTCGCCGAGCACCCCTGGGAGCTGATCCGCGGCCTCATCCACTCCGACGGCTGCCGCGTTACCAACTGGACGACCAAGATCGTTCAGGGACGGGTCAAGCGCTACGAGTACCCGCGCTACTTCTTCACCAACCTCTCCGCCGACATCATCGGCATCTACACGGACGCCCTCGACCTGGTCGGCGTCGAGTGGACGATGGCCGCCAAGAACCGCGGCCGCATCTATGACATCAGCGTCGCCCGCAAGGCCTCCGTCGCGCTGATGGAGACGCACGTCGGGGCCAAGTACTAGGCGCGCGTTAATCGCTCGCGGCCCCGTCGGCGCGAGCGGTAGCGTGCCGCGCGGTGATCTGAACTCCGGGCGGCGCCCGCCACGCGCGCCGCAGACGACGTCCGATCCGCCGCCGCGGCTGCTGCTGCCTCGCGGGGCGGTTCCCTCGCCGATCCTGGAGCCCCCTCCGCCGTGCGCACCCTCCGGTTCCTCGCCGAACTCCCCCGCGCCCACCCCGGCCTGGCCGCCGGCTGGTGGGGGCTGATCCTGCTCCGCGGGCTGCTGCCCGCCTCCTTCACGCTGCTGGTCGGGGCGCTGGTGGAGGACGTCCGCGAGGGACGCCCCGACACCGCCGCCCTCGCCGCCACCGCTGCCGTCTTCGTCCTCCTGCAAGTCCTCGGCCCGCTCCATGCCGAGGCCGGCGCGCATCTCGGCGAGCGGCTCGCCGGGCGGCTCTACGCGCGCCTGCTGGACGGCGCGACACGTCCGCCCGGCCTCGCCCACCTCGAGTCGCCGGATCTCGCCGAAGACCTCGCCGTCGCCCGCGACTTCGAGACCGGCATGAGCGGCCTGATCCTGACGATGGCCGTCCCCCGGCTCGGCAGCGGCCTCGCCGAGGCGCTCGCCGGGGCCGCCCAGGCCGCCGTCCTGGCGCGGTACGCCTGGTGGGCGCCGCTGCTGGTGGGCGGGGCCTGGCTCGCCTCCCAGCGGCTGCTACGCCGCAGTTCCGCCTTCGACCTGTCGGATCCTCGGATGCGCGCCGCCCAGCAGCGCGCCGCGTACGCATTCGGCCTCGCCGTCCGCCCGCCCGCGGCCAAGGAGGTGCGGCTCTTCGGGCTCGCCGACTGGACGGTGGCACTCTTCGCCGCCGACCGCGCCCGCCTCGTGGAGTTGCGGCAGCGGGCCACCCGCCTGCGCCGCGGTCCGCTGCTGGCCTCCGTCGCGCTGCTGGTGGCGGCGAACGCCGCGTTCTTCGCCTCGCTCGCCGCGGACGCCTCGCGGGGACGCCTGACGATGGGCGCTGCGGTGGTCTTCGCCCAGGCGGCGATCGGTGCGTCGGCGCTCGGCTTCGGGGCGCTGGGCCCGGCGCTGAGCGGCGCCGCGGGGCGGGTGGCGGCGGTGCTGCCGCTGGCGGCGAAGGCGGCGAGGCGGGGCGCGCTGCCGTCCGGGTCCGGCCGTGCCGACGGCCTGCCGGTGCGCGAGCTGCGCTTCACCGGTGTGCGGTTCGGCTATCCGCACGCCGACCGTCCGGTCTTCGACGGGTTGGATCTGAGCATCGAGGCGGGCCGGTCGCTGGCGATCGTCGGCGTCAACGGGGCGGGGAAGACGACGCTGGTGAAGCTGCTGTGCCGGCTGTACGACCCGGACGGCGGCGCGATCACCGTCGACGGCATCGACCTGCGGGATCTCGGCACCGCCTGCTGGCGGTCCCGTCTCGCGGCGGTCTTCCAGGACTTCGCCCGCTATCCGCTCGCGCTGCGCGACAACGTCGACCCACCGGGGCTCGCCCCGGACGAGGACGTCCGGGCCGCGCTGGCGGACGCGGGCGCTTCGGGCGTCGCCGAGTTGGACCAGGTGCTGGCCCGCGGCTTTCCGGGCGGCACGGAGCTGTCCGGCGGGCAGTGGCAGCGCGTGGCGATCGCCCGGGCGCTCTGCGCGGTGCGCGGCGGCGCGGGGGTGCTGGTGCTGGACGAGCCGACGGCCCAGTTGGACGTGCGCGGCGAGGCGGAGGTGTTCCGCCGGGTGCTGGCGGCGGCGCGGGGGCGGACGGTGGTGCTGGTCTCGCACCGGTTCTCCACGGTGCGTCAGGCGGATCGGATCGTGGTGCTGGAGCACGGCCGGGTGGTGGAGTCCGGTTCGCACGAGGAGCTGATGGCGGCCGGGGGCCGCTACCGCGCGCTGTACACGCTTCAGGCGTCCGCGTTCGACGACGGGCACGGCGACGACGAGCACGGCGACGGGCACGGCACCGACGAGGAGGAGGTGCACCGTGGCGCCGGGCGATGAGCTGGACGCGCTCCCGCCGTGGTGGCGCGGCCTGGGCCGGGCTCTCCGCCTCTGCCGTCGCGCCGGGCCGCGGCTGATGTGGGTTGCGGGCCTCACCACCCTCGCCGCCGCGCTGCCGGATGTGCTCTTCGCGGTCGGTGTCGCCGCGCTGGGCCGGGCCGTCGCCGGTCACCGCGGTTCCGAACTGGCCGCCGCGGCGGGCCTGCTGGCGGTGCTGGCGGCGGCCGGCTGGCTGCTGGGGACGGTGGCGTCGCGTCTCGGGGAGCGGTTGTCGGAGCGCGCGGCGGTGCGGATCGAGGCGCATCTGGCCGGGTTGGAGGCGTCCGTTCCGACGGTCGAGCACCACGAGCGGCCGGAGATCCTGGCCCGGATGGCGCGGCTGCGGGACTGGGCGGGCGGGCTGAGCGAGCTGCCGGCCCGGCTGTTCGATCTGGGCGGCGGGCTGCTGCGGCTGGGCGTGACGCTGGCGCTGCTGATGTCGGTGCGTCCGGTCTTCGGGCTGCTGGGGCTCTTTGCGGTGCCGATGGCGCTGCTGCCGTTGTGGCGCAGCGCGGTGGGCTTCGCCGCCGAGGAGCGGGTGGAGCATCTGCAGCGCCGCGCCCGCCGGCTGTTCGATCTGGGGACGGACGCCGGGACGGGCAAGGAGATACGGGTGTCGGGTGCCCAGGAGCGGCTGGGGGCGTTGTGGGCGGAGGCGTGGCACCGGCGCAACCGGGTGCTGGCCCGGGTGGGTTGGTGCAACATCGGCTGGAGCCTGGTCGCGTTCGGGCTCTTCGGTGCGGCGTTCGCGGCGTGTCTGGTGGTTGAGGCGTCCACGGGTTCGACGGGTTCGGGGCCGGCGCGGGCGGGCGGAGTGCTGCTGGTGCTGGCGGCGGGCGGACGGCTGTCGGGGTATCTGGCCCGCACGGTGGACCAGTTCAACGGGTTCCGCACCATCTGGGTGGACCAGTCGCGGCGGTTGGTGTGGCTGGAGGGGTGGGCGGCGGCGGGGCGGCGGCGCTGGGACGCACCCGTCCCGGACGCGCTCACCGCGGGGATCGTCTTCGAGGACGTCTCGTTCCGCTACCCGGGCACCGACCGCCCGGTGCTGGAGGGGGTGTCGCTGCGGCTGCCGGCCGGGGCGGTGGTGGCGGTGGTCGGGGAGAACGGGGCGGGCAAGTCGACGCTGGTGAAGCTGCTCTGCCGGCTGTACGAGCCGTCGGGCGGCCGGATCCTGGTGGACGGGGTGCCGCTGGACCGCATGCCGGCGGACGGTTGGCGGTCCCGTCTCACCGGGGCGTTCCAGGACTTCTTCCCGTTCGAGTTCACCGCGGCCCGCTCGGTGGGGCTGGGCGATCTCCCGCGGATCGACGACCGGGACGCGGTCGCGGCGGCCGTCGTCCGGGCCGGGGCGGACTCGGTGCTCGCCGGACTCCCCGACGGCCCGGAGACCCGGCTGGGCACGGCGTGGGAGGGCGGGGTGGAGCTGTCGCACGGCCAGTGGCAGAGGATCGCGCTGGCCCGGGGGTTCATGCGGGGCGCGCCGCTGCTGCGGATCCTGGACGAGCCGACGTCGGCGCTGGACGCGGAGACCGAGCACGTGCTGTTCGCCCGGTATGCGGCGGAGGCGCGGCGCGAGGGCGCCGCGGGCGGCGTCACCGTGCTGGTCTCGCACCGGTTCTCCACCGTCCGCGCCGCGGATCTGATCGTGGTGCTGGACGGGGCGCAGGTGGTCGAGCAGGGCTCGCACCGGGAGTTGATGGCGGCGGGCGGCCGCTATGCGGAGCTGTACGGGGTGCAGGCGGCGGCCTATCGCTGAGGTGGTCCGGGGATCGCGAAACACCTCCGTCACCCGGTGGGTGGATGATGCCCCCGAGGTGATGCCGGATGGCGCAGGGCGCACGGGCGTGGGTCGCGGTGGTGGGTGTCGGGGCGGTGGGGACGGCGGTCGGGGTGGCGCTGGCGGACGGCGGCCGCACGGTGGTCGCCTGCGGGGGCAGCAGCGTGCTGGACGGGCTGTCGGTGCAGGTGGACGGCGAAGGCAGAGGGGACGGCGAAGCAACAGCGGGCGGCGACGGAACACGGGGCGGCGACGGGGACGGCGGCCCGCACCGCCACCGTGTCCGCTGGCTGCGGGACCCCGGGCAGCAGCCGCCGCCGGGCGGCCCCGCGCTGGTGGTGCTGGCCGTCAAGGCGCATCAGACGGCGGCCGCCGCGCCCTGGCTGCGGGCGCTGGCCGGCCCGGACGCCCCCGTCCTGGTGGTGCAGAACGGCGTGGAGCACCGGCAGCGGCTGGCGCCGCTCGTCCCGCCGGGCACGCCGGTCGTCCCGGCGCTGATGTACCTCAACGCCGAGCGCACCGGCCCGGGTCGGGCCACCGCCCGGCGCACCGGCGGGCGCGGGCTGGTGGTGCCGGACGACGCCGCGGGGCGGGCGGTGGCGGCGCTGTTCGCCGGGTCATTCCTGAACGCCGAGACGGCCGCCGACTTCCGGACCGCGGCCTGGCGCAAGCTGCTCACCAATGTCGCCGGCAACCCGATCACCGCGCTCACCGGCCGCCGGGTGGAGGTCTTCCGCGAGCCGGCCGTCGGCGACCTGCTGCTCGCGCTGCTGGAGGAGGCCGCCGCGGTGGGCCGCGCCGAGGGCGCGGCGCTGCCCGCGGACGCGCCGGCGGAGGCGCTGACGTGGCTGCGGGCGCTGCCGCCGGGCGCGCCGTCCTCGATGCTCCAGGACCGCCTCGCCGGGAGGGAGTTGGAGCACGAGGCGCTGCTCGGCCCGGTGGTGCGGGGCGGGGACGCGCACGGCGTCCCCGTCCCGGTGGCCCGGGCCGTGCAGGCGCTGGTGGCGGCGCTCAGGCCGTGACGGCCTCGTCCTGGGCGGGCTCGCGGCCGGTGTCGGCCGCGCCGTCCGGTGCGGCCCTGCCCGGCGCGGGGGCGTTGACGAGCAGGATCACCGTCAGCGCGCCGAGCAGCAGGGCCCCGACGCCCCACCAGGTGGCGACGTGGAAGCCGTGCACGGTGCCCCGGGCGGCGAGCAGCCCGCGCTGTGCGGGGGTGCGGATGCCGGCGGCCCGGGCGGCGATCCAGCTGGTGGTGGCGGAGGCGGCGATGGTGTTGAGCAGTGCCGTGCCCAGCGAACCGCCGACCTGCTGGGTGGAGTTGAGGGCGGCCGAGGTCACGCCGGAGTCCTGCGGGGCGACGCTGCCGGTGGCGGTGGAGATGACGGCCATGAAGGTGCAGCCCATCCCGAGCCCGAGGACGAGGATGGCGGGCAGCACCGTGCCGGCGTACCCGGAGTGGATGTTGAGGCGGGTGAGCAGGGCGAGGCCGATCGCCGCCATGGTCATCCCGGGCCCGGCGAGCCAGCGCGGCGGGACGCGGGTGAGCAGCCGTGCGGAGATCTGGGTGGAGCCGATGATGATCGCCCCGGTCATCGGCAGGTAGGCGAGCCCGGTCTTCAGCGGCGACCAGTGCAGCACGCCCTGGAGGTAGTAGGTGAGGAACAGGAAGCTGCCGAACATGCCGACGGCGACGAGCGCCATGCTGATCAGCGCGCCGGCCCGCTGCCGGTCGCGGACGATGTGCAGCGGCAGCAGCGGGGTGCGGGTGCGGGTCTGCCAGAGCACGAAGGCGGCGAGCAGGGCGGCGCCGCCGGCCAGCAGGGCGAGCACCAGCGCGTCGCTCCAGCCGCGCGGTTCGGCTTCGCTGAAGCCGTAGACGACGGCGAGCAGCCCGCCGCAGCCCAGGATGACGCCGGGGATGTCGAGGCGGGAGCGGGCCCGGTCGCCGGGCCGGTCGTGCAGCAGGGAGGTCGCCCCGATGACTGCGGCGATCGCGACGGGCACGTTGACATAGAGGCACCAGCGCCAGCTCAGGTACTGGGTGAGCGCGCCGCCGGCGAGCATGCCGATGGCCCCGCCGCCGCCCGCGATGGCGCCGAAGACGCCGAACGCCTTTCCGCGTTCGCGCGGGTCGGTGAAGGTGGTGGTGAGCAGCGCGAGCGCGGCGGGTGCCAGCAGTGCGGCGAAGACGCCCTGCAGCGCGCGGGCGCCGAAGAGCATCCCGCTGCTGGTGGCGGCGCCGCCGATGGCGCTGGCGCCGGCGAAGCCGATGAGGCCGGTGATGAAGGAGCGCTTGCGGCCGAAGAGGTCGGAGAGGCGGCCGCCGAGCAGCAGCAGTCCGCCGAAGGCGAGCGTGTAGGCGGTGATCACCCATTGCCGGTTGGCGTCGCTCATCCCGAGCGCGTGCTGGGCGCTGGGGAGGGCGATGTTCACGATCGTCATGTCGAGGACGACCATCAGCTGGGCGAGGCCGATGACGGCCAGCGCCCACCAGCGGCGCGGGTCGGGTGTGGCACGGTGTTCGGACATGGCCGGAGCGGTCATGCGGCTTTCCTCCTGTACGAGGAGGTGGAGCAGAGGGCTTGAGGGGGCCCGCGCTCAGCTGCCGTGGGCGCTGAGGGCGGGGAGGACGACCTCGTCGACAAGCCGTTCGAGGATCCGGTCGTCGGCCGGCTCGCCGCGCATCATGCAGCGGGTGGCGAGCTCGGACATGGCGGCGCTGATCGGCAGTTCGCCGCCGGCGGCGCGCAGCGCGTCCCCGCGGTCGCGGGCGCGCTGCAGGATGCAGGTGGCGGCGTGGTCGCGGGTGTCCGCGGAGCGCCGGTGCATGATGCGGGCCAGCTCGGGGTCCTGGCGCATGGCGGTCAGGATGCCGAGGTAGAGGTCGCCGTCCGTGGAGCGGACGCGCTCGCGGAAGCCGTCGAGCAGGGCCAGCAGGTCGCCGCGGAGGCTGCCGGTGTCCGGCGGGCGCGGGTCCTCGCCCTTGAAGCGGCACTTGACCGCGTGCGCGACGAGGTCGGGCTTGCCCGTCCAGTGGCGGTAGAGCGTGGCCTTGCTGGTCTGGGCGCGGGCGGCGACGGCGTCCATGGTCAGGCGCTCGTAGCCGCTCTCGGCGAGCAGCTCGCAGACGGCCTCGTAGATCGCCTGGTCCGCGCGGCCGCGTCTCGCGGTGGTCGCGGCGCCGGCCGTCGACTGCGGCTCCACGCTGGACCCCCTTCCCCGTCCCCCGAGGTGTACGAAACGGTATCGTTCTCCAGACTACGTCAACGCTTGACGCCCCGTAAGGGGCGCGGGGAAGTGCGCGAGTGACCGGAACCGACGGTGACTCGGCGAGCTGCCCCGCACCCCTGGGCGCAAAGCCGCCAGGCGTCAGTGCTTCGGGGTGTCGTCCTCGCCGATGTGGTGGATCCGCACCAGGTTCGTCGAACCGGGAACGCCGGGGGGCGACCCCGCGGTGATGACGACCAGGTCGCCCTTGGCGCAGCGGCCCAGCCGCAGCAGCTCGGCGTCGACCTGCTCCACCATCTCGTCGGTGTGCTTGGCCAGCGGGCTGTGGAAGGTCTCCACGCCCCACGACAGCGCCAGCTGGTTGCGCACCGTCTCGTCGGGGCTGAAGGCCAGCACGGGGATCGGCGAGCGGTAGCGGCTCAGCCGGCGCGCGGTGTCGCCGGACTGGGTGAAGGCCACCAGGAACTTGGCGTTGAGGAAGTCGCCCATGTCGGCGGCGGCGCGGGCGACCGCTCCGCCCTGGGTGCGCGGCTTCTGCGCCTTGGTCAGCTCGGGCAGGCCGTGGGCCAGTTCCTCCGCCTCGGCGGCCTCGACGATGCGGGACATCGTCTTCACCGTCTCGACGGGGTACTTGCCGACCGACGTCTCGCCGGAGAGCATCACCGCGTCGGCACCGTCCAGCACGGCGTTGGCGACGTCGGACGCCTCGGCGCGGGTGGGCCGCGAGCTGGTGATCATCGATTCGAGCATCTGGGTGGCGACGATGACCGGCTTGGCGTTCCGCTTGCAGAGCTTGACGGCACGCTTCTGCACCAGCGGCACCTGCTCCAGCGGCATCTCCACACCGAGGTCGCCGCGGGCCACCATGACGCCGTCGAAGGCGTCGACGATCTCCTCCAGCGCCTCGACCGCCTGCGGCTTCTCCACCTTGGCGATGACGGGGAGGCGGAGGCCGACCTCGTCCATGATCTTGTGCACGTCCACCACGTCCGCGCCGGAGCGGACGAAGGAGAGGGCGATCATGTCGGCCTTCATCCGCAGGCCCCACCGCAGGTCCTCGCGGTCCTTCTCGGAGAGGGCGGGGACGGAGACGGCCACGCCGGGCAGGTTGAGCCCCTTGTGGTCGGAGACCATGCCGCCTTCTATCACCATCGTGTGGACGCGCGGGCCCTCCACGTCGGTGACCTCGAGGGTGACCTTGCCGTCGTCGACGAGGATGCGCTCGCCGCGGCTGACGTCCGCGGCGAGGCCCTTGAAGGTGGTGCCGCAGCAGCTGCGGTCGCCGACCACGTCCTCGGTGCTGATGGTGAACTCGTCGCCGCGCTCCAGCAGGACGGGCCCCTCGGCGAAGGTGTCGAGGCGGATCTTCGGCCCCTGGAGGTCGACGAGGATCCCGATCTGCCGGCCGGTCTCCTCGGCCACCTTGCGGATGCGGTGGAACCGCTCCTCGTGCTCGGCGTACGAGCCGTGGGAGAGGTTGAACCGCGCCACGTTCATCCCGGCCTCGGCCAAAGCTCGGATCTGCTCGTACGAGTCCGTGGCCGGGCCGAGGGTACACACGATTTTCGCTCTGCGCATGGCTCAAGAGCCTAGTCGGTCGTCCCATGTCCGATTGACGCCGCCCGGACATCTTGGGGAAACGTCGGGCTAACTCCGGGATGCGGCGGCGGATTTCGGGGCGGCGGGCGCCTCGGCGCCGTCCACGCCGTGCCGTTCGGCCTTCACCAGGGTGCGGGAGACGGCGCGCGCGGTGAGGCGGTACTGCAGCGCGACGACCAGGTACCCGAGGACCGGCAGCGCGGGCGCGACCAGGTAGGAGGCGACGACGCCGGCGGCGAGCAGCAGCGCGCACAGCAGCGTGGTGCCGATGTTGGCGAGCGAGAGCAGCACGGCGTTGCGGATCTGGACGCGGACCGGCGCGGGGTGCTTGACCAGCAGCTGGCAGGCGAACGCGGCGGAGCCGGCGGCGACGATCCCGCCGAGCAGGGCCGCTGCCGCGGCGGGGACGCGGAGCGCCATGCCGGCGTGGGCGTTGACGCCGAAGTAGAAGTCCGCCCACAGCACGACGCCGGCGACGCCCCAGACCAGGGCGAGGACGACGCTCTGGCGGAACTGGGCGACGAAGGCGTCCTTGTAGAGCCGCCAGATCGGTTGCTCGTTGCGGTCCTTGCGGGCGGCGACGACGGCGGTGAGCGCGGACGTCGACGCGAAGACGGTGATCAGCGGGATGGACGTGAACGCCCACAGCAGGCCGGCCCACACGACGCAGAACACGGTGTCGAACGGCCCGGAGACGCGAGAGATGAGGCGGCGCATGACCGCAGTATGCGGTTACGCGTGATCATGCGCCAGGCCCCTGCGCGCACTTGCGTTCCCACTCCCCGCCGCCCCGGCACCCCAAACGACCGCACGGTGCACACCGACCCGGCGCACCCGCGGGCGGGCGGGGTGCCGGGGCGGAGGGGCG
>NZ_MLCF01000157.1 GCF_001879105.1 Mangrovactinospora gilvigrisea
GAAGCCGGCGCCGCCGCGGCCGCGCAGGTCGATGGCCTCGGCGAGGGCGAGCAGGTCGGGGAGGTCGGGTTCGCGGGCGGCGCCGTGGACGGCGAGGTGGGCGGCGCGGTCGAGGCGCAGGCCGTCGGGGCCGAGGCCGGCGGTGAGCCGGGCGACGCCGACAGCGGCGACGTCAGGCAGCGGCACCGGCGTCACCGCCCCGGGATCGGCGGCAGCTCGACGGTGTCCTGGCTTACCGGCCCGTACCACCCCTCCGCCCCGGGGTAGTACCGCGCCCCCTGCCCCCGCTGCTCCGCGGCCGCGGCGTGGACCGGGGACGGGAACGGGCCCTGGCCCCCCGCGGGCGCCGCGTCGCCCCCGCCCGGGAACATGCCCCCGCCCCCCGCGGGCGCCGCGTCGACCGCAGACGGCAACGCGCCCTGGCCCTCGGCGGGTGCCGCCTCGGCAGCGGTGGGGAACGCGCCCCCGACTCCCGCCTGTGCCGCCTCGGCGCCCCACCGCGCGGCGTACGCCGCCGCGGCCTCGCTCCGCCAAGGCACCCCGCCGGGCCCGTTCCCGACCTGCGGCGACGGATGCCCGTGGGCCGACGCGGAGTCAACCGGGTGCGCCCCCACCGCACGTTCATGCCATGCCCCGCCGCCATGCGGCTGCGCCGCCCCGCCGGCGAGCGCGGCAAAGCCGCCGGTGTCCGCCGGGTCGGACGGACCGGCCAGCGTGCCGCCGAGCGGCGTCGACGTGGCCCTGCCGACGGAGCGGGTGCTCCAGCCGGCGCCGTCGGGCAGCGCGAACCCGCCGGTGTCGGCGGGGTCGGACGGACCGGCCAGCGGGTGCGGCCCCGTCGCGGGCTGGGATTGGCCTGCCGCCGCCGGCGCGCCTCCCGCGCGTCCGTGCCAGGTGTCGGCGCCAGGCACGGTGAACCCGCCGGTGTCGGTGGGGTCGGGGTGCCCGGCCAGGCCGCCGCCGAGCGGCTGCCTCGACGCCGCAGGCATGCCCGCGTTGCGCGCGGGCCAGTCGGCAGCGCCAGGCACCGTGAACCCGCCGTTGCCGGCGGGGTCGGGGTGCCCGGCCGGCGGGTGCGGCGCCGGGCCGCCGGGCACGGCGAAGTTGCCGGTGTCGGCAGTCGGGTCCGGGGGCGGGCTGGGGTGGGCCGTCCAGTCGGCGCGTCCGTCGGCGACGAGCCGGGGGGCCGGGAGCGTCGGGAAGCCGCCCGTGTCGGCGGGGTCCGGCCCGGCCGCCGTGGCGGCGCTCACCGCGCGGGTGTGCCGGCCTGCGGCACCAGGCACGGCGAAGGCACCGGTGTCGGTGTCGGTGTCGGCGGACAGTACCGGGATGCCGGTGGTGCTCATGGCCGACGCCACGTCCGCGGCGGGCCCGCCGACCGCCCAGCCGGCGCTTCCGCCCGCAGCGGCCCCGGCTGACGCCCCGCCGGCCCCGTCCTCGGCGTCCGCCGGAGGCTTCGGCGTGGGGGCGAGGCGGCCGGGGCGTACCGCGCGGAGGAGGAGGACGAGGGCCGCGGCGGCGAGGCACGCCGCGTAGCCGATGGTGACCATGGGGCTGGAGACCGGGCGGCCCGCCTTCAGCCCGTGCAGCAGGGCCGCGCACCACGCCACGTAGCCCGTCCCGTGCAGCAGCCGCCACCGCTTCGTCGAGCGCCGCCCCGGCGCGAACGCGCTGCGCATCGCCCCGACCACCGCCGAGCCGACGAACAGGTACGCGGCCACCGCGCCCAGCCCGATGTAGAGCCGCTCGCGGTCCGCCGCCCCCGGCAGCAGCCCGCCCGCGTCCACCTCCCCGTACGCGATCTTCACCGTCACGTGCAGCGCCAGGAAGCACAGCCCCAGCACGCCCGTCCCGCGGTGCACCGCCTGAGACCAGAGCCGCTGCCGCGGCCCCAGGAAGCGCCCCGCGGTGGATATCTGACCCCAGATCACCGTCGCGGTGAGCGACAGCAGGGTGATCACGCCGGCCCAGTAGTCGAGGAACTCGCCGGCCCCGTCGAGCATCCCCCGCGCGTGCAGCCCGAGCGCGATGCCGCCGACGGTGACCGGCAGCACCGCCAGTGTCCCCGCGGCCAGCGCCATCCGGCGCCCCCGCGCCGGCGCCCCGGCCATCGCGGCGAGCCGCACCTGGCGCATCCGCCGCAGCCGGGGCAGCCGCGGCAGCCGCCGCGTCGGCCGTATCCGCCCGCCTCGGCGCGTGCGAGCGTGAGTAGTGGTCATGGTTGACGCCCCTCCGGATAGGAGTTCCCCACGGGACAGGAGGTTCGCCGCCTCGGCCAGGGCCCGTCACGGACTTGTCACAACCCGCGGTGATCGCGTGCTCACGCTGCTAGGTTGGATCGGCTGTGCGCCCCGTCCCCGTTCGAGCGGTCTCCGGCGGGTGCCCGGCGATCATGGAGCCCGACACGCTACTCTTGGCGCCATGCGTGCCGTGCAGCTGCTCCTTAGCCGGCCGCGCTGACGAGAACCGCCCCGTGGTGATCGGGTCCGATCCGGGGCCGGTGTCGGCGCGGCGTCCCCTCCTGTGCGAGGGGCTTTTTTGTTGGCCGCGGGCCTTCCAGGGCAAGGCAGAAGCAGCTGAAGAGGGATGAAGTTCCGATGGAGTCGACTGTGATGAAGAGTGACACCGCCACCGCCGAGGCGGTAGACGCCCCGCACCGCTACACGTCGGCGCTGGCCGCCGACATCGAGCGGCGCTGGCAGCAGCGCTGGGCGGAGGACGGCACGTTCGAGGCGGCCAACCCGGTGGGCGCGCTGGCCGGTTCGACCCCGGCCGACGGCCGCCCCAAGCGGTTCATCATGGACATGTTCCCGTACCCCTCGGGCACCGGCCTGCACGTCGGCCACCCGCTGGGCTACATCGCCACCGACGTCTACGCCCGCTACTCGCGCGCGTCCGGCCACAACGTGCTGTACACGCTGGGCTTCGACGCCTTCGGCCTGCCCGCCGAGCAGTACGCGGTGCAGACCGGTACGCACCCGCGGATCACCACCGAGGCCAACATCGCCTCCATCCGCACCCAGCTGGGCCGGCTGGGCCTGAGCCATGACCCGCGCCGTTCCGTGGAGACCATCGACCCGGCGTTCTACCGCTGGACGCAGTGGATCTTCCTGCAGATCTTCAACTCCTGGTACGACCCGGACGCCGACGCCGCCCGCCCCATCGACGAGCTGGTCGGCAGGTTCGAGCGCGGCGAGAAGGACACCCCCGAGGGCGTCGGCCCCTGGGCCGAGCTGTCCGCGGTGGAGCGCGCCGAGGTGCTGTCCGGGTACCGCCTGGCCTACGCCGACGACGCGCCCGTCAACTGGGCGCCCGGCCTGGGCACCGTGCTGTCCAACGAGGAGGTCACCGCGGACGGCCGCTCCGAGCGCGGCAACTTCCCGGTCTTCCGCGCCAACCTGCGGCAGTGGAAGATGCGCATCACCTCCTACGCCCAGCGCCTGCTGTCCGACCTGGACCGGCTGGACTGGCCCGAGGCCATCAAGATCCAGCAGCGCAACTGGATCGGCCGCAGCGAGGGCGCCCGCGTCGAGTTCCCCGTCGAGGGCCCCGACGGCGAGGCGGGCGAGCACACCGTCACCGTCTTCACGACCCGTCAGGACACCCTGTTCGGCGCCACCTACATGGTGCTGGCGCCCGAGCACCCGCTGGTCGACGCGATCGTCCCGGCGCAGTGGCCGGAGCACGCCGCCTCCGCGTGGATCGGCGACGCCGCCACCCCGCGCGAGGCCGTGGACGCCTACCGCCGCGCCACCCAGACCAAGTCCGACATGGAGCGGCAGGCCGCCGACGCCAAGGAGAAGACCGGCGTCTTCACCGGCGCCTACGCGGTCAACCCGGCCGACGGCCGGCGCGTGCCGGTCTTCATCGCCGACTACGTGCTGATGGGCTACGGCACCGGCGCCATCATGGCGGTGCCCGCGCACGACTCCCGCGACTTCGCCTTCGCCCGAAAGTACGGGCTGCCGATGCAGGTCGTCGTCGAGCCGCCGGCCGAGTCCGGCCTGGGCACCGACCCGGCCGACTGGGAGCAGGCCTTCGACTCCTACGACGCGACCATCGTCAACTCCGACGACTCCTCGGAGGGCGGCGTCAGCCTGAACGGGCTGACCGTCACCGAGGCCAAGCGCCGGATGGCCGAGTGGCTGGAGTCCACCGGCCGCGGCGCGGCCACCGTCAACTACCGGCTGCGCGACTGGCTGTTCTCCCGGCAGCGCTACTGGGGCGAGCCGTTCCCGATCGTCTACGACGAGGACGGCGTGGCGCACGCGCTGCCCGACTCGATGCTGCCGGTCGAGCTGCCGGAGATCGACGACTACTCGCCGCGCACCTTCGACCCGGACGACCGCGACTCCGTCCCGGAGACCCCGCTGTCCCGGAACGAGGAGTGGGTCGAGGTCACCCTGGACCTGGGCGACGGGCCGAAGCGCTACCGCCGCGAGACCAACACCATGCCCAACTGGGCCGGCTCCTGCTGGTACGAGCTGCGCTACGTCGACCCGGACAACGAGAAGGCGCTGGTCGACCCGGAGAACGAGCGCTACTGGATGGGCCCGTCGGACGGCACCGACGCGCGCACCGGCGACCCGGGCGGCGTCGACCTGTACGTCGGCGGCTCCGAGCACGCCGTGCTGCACCTGCTGTACGCGCGCTTCTGGCACAAGGTGCTGTTCGACCTGGGCCACATCTCCTCGGACGAGCCGTTCCGCAAGCTGTTCAACCAGGGCATGATCCAGGGCTTCGTCTACCGCGACGAGCGGGGCTTCCCGGTGCCCGCCGCCGAGGTGGAGGAGATCGACGACGCGTACTACTACCAGGGCGAGAAGGTCTCCCGAGAGCTGGGCAAGATCGGCAAGTCGCTGAAGAACGTGGTGCCCCCGGAGCTGGTCTACGACGAGTACGGCGCGGACACCCTGCGGCTGTACGAGATGGCGATGGGCCCGCTGGAGGTCTCCCGCCCCTGGGACACCCGGGCGGTGGTCGGCTCCTTCCGCTTCCTGCAGCGGCTGTGGCGCAACATCGTCGACGAGTCGACCGGCGCCGTCACGGTCGTCGACGAGCCGGCCGACGAGGTGACGCTGCGCGTCCTGCACAAGGCGATCGACGGGGTGCGGCGCGACTTCGAGGGCCTGCGCTTCAACACCGCCGTCGCCAAGGCCATCGAGGTCAACAACCACCTGACCAAGGCGGCCCGCCCGGTGCCGCGGGAGGTGGCCGAGCAACTGGTGCAGCTGGTCGCGCCGCTGGCCCCGCACGTCGCCGAGGAGCTGTGGACCCGGCTGGGGCACACCACCTCGCTGGCCTACGAGGGCTTCCCGGTGGCCGACCCGGCGCTGGTCGCCGACGAGACGGTGACCTGCGTGGTGCAGGTGAAGGGGAAGGTGCGGGACCGGCTGGAGGTCTCCCCGTCGATCTCCGAGGACGAGCTGCGCGACCTGGCGCTGGCCTCCGAGGGCGTGCAGCGGGCGCTGGACGGCGCCGGGGTGCGCAAGGTGATCGTGCGGGCGCCGAAGCTGGTCAACATCGTCCCGGCCTGACGCCCGGCGGTTCGGCCGCCAGCCCCTAGGTGAGAAGTACGGGCTCCCTCCTGCTCCGGAGGGAGCCCGCGCGGCGTTGCGGTGCGCGACAATGGCATCCGTCGAGTGGTGGATCGGGAGGTCGCGCGGTGGAACAGGTGCTGATAGCGCTGCTGGTGTTCGTCGCCGTGGTCTTCGGCGTCGGCGTGTACGCCGCGGTCAAGGCGAAGCGGGCGCTGGAGCAGCGGTTCGCCCAGCGGGCCCCGATCGCCCGGCGCCGCGCGGAGGATCTCGCGCTGCGGGCCCGCACTCTCACCCGTCCGGGCACCCCGGGCCGGGTCGCCCAGCTCCGGCTCGACCTGCGCACCTCGCTGGACAGCACCCGCCGGGTGCTGGAGGCGGGCGCCTCGACGGACCCGCAGCTGACGGAGGCGCTCCAGCTGTGCGAGCGGCTGGAGAAGCAGGCCGTGGAGCTCGACGGCGAGCTGCGGATGCTGGAGCAGGAGCCGTCCACCGGCCGCGAGCGGCTGAAGACCAAGCTGCCGGAGCTCGCCGACCGCGCCGAGCGGATCGGCCATGCCGCGGACTCGCTGCGCTGGGCCGCGCAGGACCGCGCCCGGCACACCTCGGAGGACGAGCTGACCGAGCTCTCCCGCGAGGTGGAGATGGAGGCGGGGGCGCTGCGGCACTGGGCGCCGTCCCCGGTGGAGGGGAACGCGCCGCGCCGCGAGGCGACGGCGAAGAAGCGCGACGAGCTGAAGGACTGACGGCCCGGCACAGTCCGTGCACAGTCATCGCCCAGGTCTTCATATGTTGATCTGACTTACCGACTTAACGGTGGGTGAGCTGCGGGGAAACGGCGGTCCCCGAGTACGCTCCGAGGCATGTCCCGCGTTGCGATCGTCACCGACTCGACGGCCTACCTGCCGGAGGAGCTCCTCGAGCGGCATCGCATCGGCGTGGTGCCGCTCTCCGTGGTGATGTCCGGAGAGGCGTACGACGAGGGCACTCAGGTGGAGCCGCGCGCGGTGGCGTACGCGCTGCAGCGCCGGCGCGAGGTGACCACCTCGCGCCCCGCGCCGGAGGCGTTCGCCGCGGCCTACCGGGCGGCGGCGGAGGAGGGTGCGGACGAGGTCGTCTCGCTGCACCTGTCCGCGGAGCTGTCCAGCACCCATGAATCGGCCTGGCTGGCCGCGGAGTCGGCGCCGCTGCCGGTGCGGGTGGTGGACACCCGGATGGTCGCCATGGCGCTCGGGTTCGCGGTGCTGGAGGCGGCGGAGGCCGCCGAGCGCGGCGCGGACGGCGAGAAGGTGGTGGCGGCCGCGCTGGGCCGGGCCGAGCGGTCCTCCGGCCTCTTCTATGTGGACACCCTGGAGTACCTGCGGCGCGGCGGGCGGATCGGGGCGGCGCAGGCGCTGCTGGGCTCGGCGCTGTCGGTGAAGCCGCTGCTGCACCTGGAGGGCGGCCGCATCCAGCCGCTGGAGAAGGTGCGCACCTCCTCCAAGGCGGTGGCCCGGCTGGAGGAGCTGGCGGTGGAGCGCGCGGGGGACGGGCCGGTCGATGTGACGGTGCATCATCTGGCCGCCGTCGAGCGGGCCGAGCCGCTCGCCGAGCGGCTGCGGGAGCGGCTGCCGGGGCTGCGGCGGCTCTTCGTCACCGAGGTCGGCGCGGTGATCGGCGCCCATGTGGGGCCGGGTCTGCTGGCCGTGGTGGTGGCACCGGTCTGAGCCGTCGTGGTGGCGCGGGCCTGAGCCGTCGTGGTGGCGCGGGCCTGAGCGGGTCGGCCTCCTCGCGGAGTTGTCCACAGGCCGCGGGACGAGTTTCCGGAGGTGCCTCCCGGCGCTTCTAGCGTCTCCTGCATGGCTGAGGAACTGTCGTGGTGGGAGCGGGCCCGGCTGGCGGTCGGGGAGCGGGTGCGGCTGGGGCGCGGGCCGCTGGTGGTGCTGGCGGTGCTGTGCGCGGCGGCGCTGGCGGTGGCGGGGTGGAGGTACTGGGACGGCCGGCCGGAGGCGGTCGCGCCGCCGCGTCCGGTGGCGGCGGCCGCTGCCGCGGTGCACGGGCCGGAGCCCCAGGGCACCCGGCTGGTGGTCGATGTGGTGGGGAAGGTGCGGCGCCCCGGCGTGGTGCAGCTGCCCGCCGGCTCGCGGGTGGCGGACGCGGTGCGGGCCGCGGGCGGGGCGACGGAGGCGCGCCACGAGGCGGGGCTCAACCTGGCGCGCCGGCTGGTCGACGGCGAGCAGCTGCGGGTGGGGGAGCCGGCGGCGTCGCCCGCGGGGTCGGACGGGGCGGCGGACGGGGCGTCAGGAGGCCGGGTGAGCCTGTCGAACGCCACCGAGCAGCAGCTGGAGCAGCTGCCGGGGGTGGGGCCGGCGCTCGCCCAGCACATCATCGGCTACCGCACCGCGCACAGCGGCTTCGCCACCGTCGAGGCCCTCCGTCAGGTCCCCGGCATCGGCCCGCACCGCTATACCCAGATCGCCCCCCTGGTCACACCGTGACAGGCGGTGAGCAGCCCGGGGCCGAGCCCAAGCCCGCGCCCGGGGCCGAGCCCGAGCCCGGGGCAGGGCCCGGGGCCGCGCCGGGGACCGGCGAGCGCAAGGAGCCGCAGGACTGGCGGCTCGCGCCGCCCGCGCTGGCGGCCTGGCTCGGTGCCGCCCTCGGGCCGCGGCTGCCGCTCGCCTGGCCGGCGCTCCTCGGCGGCGCCGCCGTCCTGCTGTACCTGTGGCGCCGCCGTCCCACCGCTGCCGCCGCGCTGCTGTGCGCGCTGACCGCCGCGGCCGTCGCGCAGGCCGCCGCGGCCCAGCCGCACCGCGGGCCGCTGCCGGCGCTCGCCGCCGCGCACGCCACCGTCCGGCTCGACGCCACGGTCACCGGGGATCCCGTCCGCCGCAGCCCGCGGGTGCACGGGGCGGCCGTGGGCCGCGCCTTCGTCCTCGTTCCGGCGACGGCCGAACTGCTCCGCCCCGGAACGCGGATCAGCACCTCCGTCGGCCTCGTCTACCGCGATCCCGCGGCGGCCCGGCTGCTGCCCGGCACCCGGCTCACCGTCACCGGGCGGGCCGCCACGCCCTACGGGCCCGTCCACGGGCGGGCGGTGGCCGCCGTCGTCCGGGTCGCCGGCCCGCCGCGGCAGCTCGCCGGGCCGCCCGCCGCGCAACGCCTCGCCGGCGCGCTCCGCGAGGGGTTGCGGCGCGCCGCCGATCCGCTGCCCGGCGACGCCCGGGCGCTGCTTCCCGGGCTGGTCATCGGCGACACCTCGCGCGTCCCGGACGATCTGGAGGCGGCCTTCCGCGCCACCGATCTGACGCATCTGCTGGCGGTGAGCGGCGCCAATCTGTCGATTCTGCTGGCCGTGCTGCTGGGGGCGGCCGCCCGCGGCGGGCTGCCGCTGCGGCTCACCGCCGTCCTCGGCGGGGCGGTGGTGCTCGGCTTCACCGTGCTCTGCCGGCCGGACCCGAGCGTGCTGCGGGCCGCCGCGTTCGGCGCACTCGCGCTGCTGGCGCTCGCCACCGGGCGGCGGCGCGCCGGGCCCGCGCTGCTCTGCGGGGCGACGCTCCTGCTGCTGCTCTTCGCGCCCCGACTCGCCGTCTCCTTCGGGTTCCTGCTCTCCGTGCTGGCCACCGCCGCGCTGCTCACCGTCGGCCCGCGCTGGGCCGAGGCGCTGCGGCGGCGGCGCGTGCCGGCGCCGCTCGCCGAGGCGCTGGCCGCCGCGGGCGCGGCGCAGGCCGCCACCATGCCGGTGATCGCGATGCTGGCCGCGCAGGTCAGCCTGGTGGCGGTGCCGTGCAATCTGCTCGCCGAGCCGGCCGTGGCGCCGGCCACCGTGCTGGGGTTCGCGGCGCTGGCCGCCGCGCCGCTGTCGCCGGCCGGCGCCTCCGGCCTGGCGTGGCTGGCGGGTTGGCCGACCCGCTGGATCGCCGCGGTGGCCCGGCACGGCGCCGCGCTGCCGGGCGCGGCGGTGCCGTGGCCGGGCGGCTGGACGGGTGCGGCTGCGGCGGCGGCCGCGCTGGGGGCGGGCGGCTGGCTGCTGCTGCGGGTCGGCCCGCGGATGCCGCGTGGCGGTCGGATCGCGGTGGCGCTGCTGCTGGCCGCGGTACTGCTGGTGGTGGTGATCCGTCCGCCGTTCCTGGTGCGGATCGTGACGGGCTGGCCGCCGCCGGGGTGGCGGGTGGTGGCCTGCGACGTGGGCCAAGGGGACGCCATCGTGCTGGCCACCGGGACGCCGGGGTCGGCGGTGGTGGTGGACGCGGGGCCCGATCCTGCCCCGGTCGACCGCTGCCTGCGGCGGCTGGGCGTGCGGCGGATCCCGCTGCTGGTGCTGACGCACTTCCACGCCGACCATGTCGGCGGTGTGCCGGGGGTGCTGAGGGGGCGTCGGGTGGGGGAGATCGAGGTGTCCCCGGTCGACGAGCCGGCCGGCGGCGGGGCGCGGGTGGCGCGGTGGGCTGCGGCG
>NZ_MLCF01000158.1 GCF_001879105.1 Mangrovactinospora gilvigrisea
TCCCGTTCTCGACGGGTCGTTGTTTGAGAACTACACAGTGAACGCGAGCATCTGTGGCCAAGTTTTTAAGGGCGCACGGTGGATGCCTTGGCACCAGGAACCGATGAAGGACGTGGGAGGCCGCGATAGGCCCCGGGGAGCTGTCAACCGAGCTGTGATCCGGGGGTGTCCGAATGGGGAAACCCGGCAGTCGTCATGGGCTGTCACCCGCTGCTGAACGCATAGGCAGTGTGGAGGGAACGCGGGGAAGTGAAACATCTCAGTACCCGCAGGAAGAGAAAACAACAGTGATTCCGGGAGTAGTGGCGAGCGAAACCGGATGAGGCCAAACCGATTGCGTGTGATACCCGGCAGGGGTTGCGTGATCGGGGTTGTGGGACCCACAAGTCAGGTCTGCCGGCCTGGCAGGGAGTTACCAACCGGCGTGAAAGTCGAAGGGCATGCGAAAGGCCCGGCGTAGAGGGTAAGACCCCCGTAGACGAATTTGCGTTGGCTCTCTGTGGTGTTCCCAAGTAGCACGGGGCCCGAGAAATCCTGTGTGAATCTGGCGGGACCACCCGCTAAGCCTAAATATTCCCTGGTGACCGATAGCGGATAGTACCGTGAGGGAATGGTGAAAAGTACCGCGGGAGCGGAGTGAAAGAGTACCTGAAACCGTGTGCCTACAAGCCGTGGGAGCGTCGCCGGTCAGCTTGCTGACCGGTCGTGACTGCGTGCCTTTTGAAGAATGAGCCTGCGAGTTTGCGGTGCGTGGCGAGGTTAACCCGTGTGGGGAAGCCGTAGCGAAAGCGAGTCCGAATAGGGCGATCATAGTCGCGCGCTCAAGACCCGAAGCGGAGTGATCTACCCATGGGCAGGTTGAAGCGCGTGTAAGAGCGCGTGGAGGACCGAACCCACCAGGGTTGAAAACCTGGGGGATGACCTGTGGGTAGGGGTGAAAGGCCAATCAAACTCCGTGATAGCTGGTTCTCCCCGAAATGCATTTAGGTGCAGCGTCGTGTGTTTCTTGCCGGAGGTAGAGCACTGGATAGGCGATGGGCCCTACCGGGTTACTGACCTTAGCCAAACTCCGAATGCCGGTAAGTGAAGCGCGGCAGTGAGACAGCGGGTGATAAGATTCGTTGTCGAGAGGGAAACAGCCCAGAGCATCGGCTAAGGCCCCTAAGCGTGTGCTAAGTGGGAAAGGATGTGGAGTCGCGAAGACAACCAGGAGGTTGGCTTAGAAGCAGCCACCCTTGAAAGAGTGCGTAATAGCTCACTGGTCTAGTGATTCTGCGCCGATAATGTAGCGGGGCTCAAGTACACCGCCGAAGCCGTGTCAGCCAGCGCAAGCTGGTTGGGTAGGGGAGCGTCGCGCATCTGGGTGAAGCCGCCCTGTGAGGGTGTGGTGGACGGTGCGCGAGTGAGAATGCAGGCATGAGTAGCGATTCCAGAGTGAGAAACTCTGGCGCCGATTGACCAAGGGTTCCTGGGGCAGGTTGATCCGCCCAGGGTAAGTCGGGACCTAAGGCGAGGCCGACAGGCGTAGTCGATGGACAACGGGTTGATATTCCCGTACCCGTGCCAGGCCGACAAGCATTGAATCCGAGGATGCTAAGCCCGTGAAGCCCCTCACTTCCTTCGGGAGGTGTGTTTGGGTGGAGCCGGTGGCCCGATTCGGTAGTAGGTGAGCGATGGGGTGACGCAGGAAGGTAGTCCAGCCCGGGCGGTGGTTGTCCCGGGGTAAGGGTGTAGCCCGGAGGATAGGCAAATCCGTCCTCCATGAGGGTGAGACCTGATGCCGAGCCGATTGCGGTGAAGTGGATGATCCTATGCTGTCGAGAAAAGCCTCTAGCGAGGACTGGTGCGGCCCGTACCCTAAACCGACTCAGGTGGTCAGGTAGAGTATACCGAGGCGTTCGGGTGAACCGTGGTTAAGGAACTCGGCAAAATGCCCCCGTAACTTCGGGAGAAGGGGGGCCATTGCTGGTGACGAGTCTTGCACTCGGTAGCTGGTGGTGGCCGCAGAGACCAGCGAGAAGCGACTGTTTACTAAAAACACAGGTCCGTGCGAAGCCGTAAGGCGATGTATACGGACTGACGCCTGCCCGGTGCTGGAACGTTAAGGGGACCGGTTAGTCGTACTTCGGTGCGGTGAAGCTGAGAACTTAAGCGCCAGTAAACGGCGG
The DNA here is from genome assembly GCF_001879105.1 of Mangrovactinospora gilvigrisea. Taxonomy (GTDB): domain Bacteria; phylum Actinomycetota; class Actinomycetes; order Streptomycetales; family Streptomycetaceae; genus Mangrovactinospora; species Mangrovactinospora gilvigrisea. The sequence continues at coordinate 2,169 of NZ_MLCF01000158.1, forward strand.
TGGTAACTATAACCATCCTAAGGTAGCGAAATTCCTTGTCGGGTAAGTTCCGACCTGCACGAATGGCGTAACGACTTCTCGACTGTCTCAACCACGGGCCCGGTGAAATTGCACTACGAGTAAAGATGCTCGTTTCGCGCAGCAGGACGGAAAGACCCCGGGACCTTTACTATAGCTTGATATTGGTGTTCGGTTCGGCTTGTGTAGGATAGGTGGGAGACTGTGAAACGGTGGCGCCAGCCATCGGTGAGTCGCTGTTGAAATACCACTCTGGTCGTGCTGGATGTCTAACCTGGGTCCGTGATCCGGATCAGGGACAGTGTCTGGTGGGTAGTTTAACTGGGGCGGTTGCCTCCCAAAGAGTAACGGAGGCGCCCAAAGGTTCCCTCAGCCTGGTTGGCAATCAGGTGGTGAGTGTAAGTGCACAAGGGAGCTTGACTGTGAGACTGACGGGTCGAGCAGGAGCGAAAGCTGGGACTAGTGATCCGGCGGTGGCTTGTGGAAGCGCCGTCGCTCAACGGATAAAAGGTACCCCGGGGATAACAGGCTGATCTTCCCCAAGAGTCCATATCGACGGGATGGTTTGGCACCTCGATGTCGGCTCGTCGCATCCTGGGGCTGGAGTTGGTCCCAAGGGTTGGGCTGTTCGCCCATTAAAGCGGTACGCGAGCTGGGTTTAGAACGTCGTGAGACAGTTCGGTCCCTATCCGCTGTGCGCGTAGGAGTCTTGAGAAGGGCTGTCCCTAGTACGAGAGGACCGGGACGGACGGACCTCTGGTGTGCCAGTTGTTCTGCCAAGAGCACGGCTGGTTGGCTACGTTCGGAATGGATAACCGCTGAAAGCATCTAAGTGGGAAGCCGGCTTCGAGATGAGGACTCCCGCCCCCTTTGAGGGGTTAAGGCTCCCGGTAGACGACCGGGTTGATAGGCCGGGTGTGGAAGCCCTGTGAGGGGTGGAGCTGACCGGTACTAATAGGCCGAGGGCTTGTCCACTGCTGCTCGCGTTCACTGTGTGGTTCTGGGACAACGATCCCGTTGTGTTCCGGTGGTTATAGCACGAGGGAAACGCCCGGTTACATTCCGAACCCGGAAGCTAAGCCTTGTTGCGCCGATGGTACTGCGTGGGGGACCGCGTGGGAGAGTAGGACGCCGCCGGACTTTT
>NZ_MLCF01000159.1 GCF_001879105.1 Mangrovactinospora gilvigrisea
TCTTCGGCCCACCCCCGGCCGACGACGGCTCCCGCAGCAGCGTGCCCAGCACACCCGCTCCGTTCGGCCTGCCGGCCGCTGGCGTCCAGCCGGGAGCGCGTCCCGTACCGACTGCCGCAGCCGCCGCTCCCGTCCCCGTCCCGCGGGGCGCGTGGGCCGCCGCGCGGAGTGGGAGTGTGCTGGATGCCGTGGTGGGGCGCCTGGTCGGGGTGGGGCCGGCGGCGCATCGGGTGTGGATGGCGCCGCTCGCCGGGCCGGTGACGCTCGATCAGGTTCCCGCCGCCGACGGGCCGCTCGCCGTCGCTGTGGGGCTCGTCGACCGGCCTCGGGAGCAGCGCCGCACGCCGCTGGTGTGCGACTTCTCCGGCGCCGCCGGCCACGGCCTGATCCTCGGCGGCCCGCGCAGCGGCAAGTCCACCGCGCTCGCCTCCGTCGCCGCCGCGCTCGCGCTGGGGCACTCCCCCGACCGCGTCGTCCTCCACCTCGTCGCCGCGCCCGGCGGCCCGCTCGCCTCACTGAGCGGCCTGCCGCACGTCGCCGTCACCGCCGCGCACCGCGACCGGGAGCGGATCGACCGCACCCTCGCCGCGCTGGAGCGCGCCCTCACCACCGCCGACACCGACCCCCCGCACCGCTTCCTCCTCGTCGACGACTGGACCGCGCTGCGCCGCGCCGACGAGGCCGCCGCCGAGCGCGTCGCCGCGCTCGCCGCGGACGGCCTCGCCCACCGCGTCCATGTGCTGCTCTCCGCCTCCCGCCCCGCCGACGTCCATCCCTCCCTCAAGGACCTGCTCCTCACCCGCATCGAGCTCCGCCTCGGCGACCCGCTCGACTCCGACATCGACCACCGCGCCGCCCGCGACGTGCCCGCCAACACCCCCGGCCGCGGCCTGCTCCCCGGCCCGCTGCACTGCCTCCTCGCGATCCCCGACCCCACCGGCGGCACCCTCGACGCCGCCGTCCGCGCCCGCCACCCCGGCGCCGCCCCCGCGGCGCCCGTGCTGCTGCTCCCCCGCCTGCTCCCCGCGGACGACCCCCGACTGGCGCACGCCCCCGGCGTGCCGCTCGGGCTGGAGGAGGACGAACTCGCCCCCGTCGGCGTCGACTTCGACGCCGACCCGCATCTGGTCGTCCTCGGCGACCCCGGCTCCGGACGCACCGGCGTGCTGCGGCTGCTCGCCCGCGGCATCGCCGCCCGCGCCACGCCCGACCAGGCGATCCTCGCCGTCGGCGACCTCCGCCGCACCCTGCTCGGCGCGCTGCCGCCCGCGCACACCGTCGAGCACGCCACCGGCCCCGACGAGCTGCGCCGCGTCGCCGAGGACCTGCGCGACTGCCTCGCGTCCCGCCTCGGCGCGCGGCGCCCGCCCGGCCCGGCCGTCCATCTCCTCGTGGACGACTACGAGTTGGCGTCCGGCCCGGCCGGCGGGCCGCTCGACCCGCTGCTCGACCTCCTGCCGCACGCCCGCGACATCGGCCTCCGCCTGGTCGTCGCCCGCTCCTGCGGCGGCGCCGGCCGCGCGCTCTACGAGCCGCTGCTGCAGCGGCTGCGCGAGGCCGGGGCCGCCGGGCTGCTGCTCTCCGGCGACCCCGAGGAGGGCGCCCTGCTCGGCGGGGTGCGCCCCGCCCCGCTGCCGCCGGGGCGGGGCCGGCTCACGGCGGCCCGGGGCGGGCCGGCCGCGGCCCGTCTCGTCCAGACCGCGTGGCTGGAGCGGCCGGATCCCGATCGGTGAGCGGCCGTCACATCCACATGGCGGTGTTCCGCGACTCGGTGCAGGCGTACTGCTGCCCGGCCGCGTCCAGCGCGCCGGCGATCCGCATCAGCACCTGGTTGAGATCGGCCGCCGCCCGGTCCCACTCGTCCTGGCGGTGGTGGTAGCCCTGCTCGGCCTCGCCCTCCCAGTGCGCGGTGGCGTGCGCCACCGCCCCGCGCAGGGTGCCCAGCTTCTCCGCGATCCGCATCGCGGTGGTGCGGCAGTCGACCGCGGCCCCGCTCACGGTGTGAAAGTTGACGAGAATCCCGTCCGTGCCACTCATCTCCGAACCCCTTCCCCTGAACCCCGAACCCGAACTTGTACCGAACCCGACCCGACCCGACTCAACCCAGCGCCGCGCGGATACCGCTGAGCCGCACGCGCTGCTCCTCGTCCGCGGCGGTGTAGTTGCGCGCCGCCGCGTGCAGCCGCTCCGCGATCGCGTCCAGCGCCCGGCCGAGCATCTCGGCGTCCTCGTTCCAGCGGTGCTGCAGCTGCGCGTACGCCGTCGCGCCGTCGCCCCGCCAGCCGTGCGCCACCGTGCCGACGACGGACTGGAGGCGCCGCAGCTCGGCGTGGATCTCGGCGTTGACGGCGGTGGTGCGCTCGGCCACCCGGTGCATCTCGAGCGCGTTGGTGCGGAACTTCCCGGCCATGGTGGTCATCGGCCCTGCCTCCCCGAGTCCGTTCTGCTGGCACAGCAGACGCTAGTGACCCACGCCACACCGCGGAACCCGCGGACGCACTCGGTTACACATTTATGACAATGAGCAACCGATTCCGGATCGCCGGGCGCACCCCGGGTCCAGCACCGGCCCCTGCGGCACCAGCCGCGACCAGGACTCGGGCAGCCGGACGGGGGTGACGTCGGCGTAGCCGAGGCGGCGCGCGGCATCGCCGCGCAGCCGATGGGCGAGGCCGGTGTCGGCGAGCAGCCACACCCGGTCGCCGCCGCCCGCGACCCGGTAGAGCAGCCCGGCGCCGGGCGCGACGGAGACCCCGGTGGCCGGGTCCACCGGCTCGGGCCAGTCCGCGCCGCTCCACACCGCGAGCCGGCCCGAGGGGGCGCGCAGCACGCAGCCGACCGGGGCGACGGCGCCGTCGCCCGGTGGCGGCAGCTCCGGCCAGTCGGCGGCGCCGACCCCGGGGGCGCCGCCGTCGTCCGGGTCCAGATCGAGGTCGGCGGCGGCGACCCGCCGGTGGCCGGCGCCGGGGTGCAGGGCCGTCAGCAGCCGGGCGGTGAACGGCGTGACGGGGACGGTGCGGCGGGCGAGCGCGAGCGCGTAGCGCGTCCCGCCGCGGGTGCGGACGGCGAGCACGGCGCCGGCCGGCAGCCGGGACGCGGTGATCGGCGTTCCCTCGGGGAGCAGCGCCAGGAACGCGGCGTCCACCGGGAGCGCCCGCGCGCCCGGCCCGAACAGGGCGGCGCGCACCGCGGGCCGGGGCATCCGGTGGCGCACGCCGCGGGCGTCCACCAGCCACCGCGCGCCGTCCGGGCCCCGGACGTCGAGCACTCCGCCGGAGGCGTGCCGATGGGCGAGGAGGAGCAGCGCGGTGGCCCGGTCGGCGCGCCGGCAGGCGGCCCACACCGCCGACGGGTGCGCGGCGGCGGCCGGATCGGGCAGCAGGTCGGGCGCGTAGGGGATGCCGAGCGGCGCGCCGCGCGGCAGCGTGTCGAGCGCGGCGGGGCGGACGGGGACCAACTGGGGCGCGGAGCCGTCGGCGCGCGCCGTCCGGTCGGGGTCCAGCAGCAGGCGCGCGGAGGCGAGGTTGGGGACGGGGTGCAGCCGGCGGACGCCGTCCCGGTCCCGGAGCACCACGAAGCGTGCGCCGGTGCGGGTGTCGGCGATGACGCGGGTGCCGTCCGACCAGCCCGGCGGCCCGCCTGCGGGACGCACCAGGGCCCAGCCGGCCGACCCGGCGAGGGCGGCGGCGCCGGCGAGCAGGCCGGGCAGCAGGGCGCGGGCGGGACGGGGGACGGACCGGTCGTCGTCGGCCGGGCGGCCGAGGTAGACGGCGAGCAGCCTGCGGCGCGCGAGCGCCCGTCCGGCGAGGGCCTCGCGGGGGGACGATGTTCCATGCACGGGGGCGCTCACGCCCATCCCTAACGCCCCGTCGGCCCATCGGTCACGCCTCCCCGCCGCCCGCAGGTCAGCCCAGGACGGCCGCGACCACACGTTGGGGTGGAACCCCCCGCTCCGCCTACCGCGCCCCCGCGCCCTGCCGCTAGCGTGCCGATCCACCGCACCGGCCAAGGAGGCGCTCGACCATGTCCGAACCCCGCGTCCCCGGCGGCGCAGGCATCGGCGTCGCGGGCATCGCCGCCGCCGGCACCGGCCCCGCCCGCCTCGGAGAGCGCCTCCTCCGCCTGCTCCCCGGCACCGATCCCGCCGAGGAGGAGCGCAAGAAGGAGCTCATCCGCACCCACCTCGGCGACTGCCGCCGCATCGCCGTCATCAGCCTCAAGGGCGGCGTCGGCAAGACCACCACCACCCTGGCGCTCGGCGCCGTCCTCGCCTCGGTCCGCCGCGACCGCGTCCTCGCCGTGGACGCCAACCCCGACGCCGGCACCCTGGGCCGCCGGGTCCGCCGCGACAACACGGCCACCATCCGGCACCTGCTCAGCGAACTGCCGCGGGTCTCCTCCTACATGGACGTGCGCCGCTTCACCTCGCTCGCCCGGGGCGGCCTGGAGGTGCTCGCCAACGACCCGAACCCGGCCGTCTCCACGGCCCTGGACGAGACCGGCTACCGCCGCGTGCTGGAGGCGCTGCGCCGCCAGTACCCGCTGGTCCTCACCGACTCCGGCACCGGTCTGACGCACAGTGCCATGCAGGGCGTCCTCGGCCTCGCCGACCAGCTGATCGTGGTGGCCACCCCCAGCGTGGACGGCGCCGACAGCGCCGCCGACACCCTGGAGCACGTCGCCGCCCGGGGCCACGCCGCGCTGGTCGAGCGGTCGGTGGCGGTGGTCACGGGGGTGCGCAGCACCACCCGCCCGGTGCGGCTCGACCCGATCATCGCGTACTTCGAGGCGCGCTGCCGCGCCGTCCGGCTCGTCCCGCACGACGAACACCTCGCCGCCGGCGGGGAGTTCGACCCGCGGCGGCTGGCCCGCCGCACCCGGGCCGCGTTCCTCGACCTGGCCGCGGCGGTCGCGGAGGACTTCTCCGTCCCCGCGCCGCTGCCGCGCACCAACCCGATGGCGCACGCCTGGGACGTCGCCACCGGCGCGACGTCGGGGTAGCCGGGGCTACTCGGCGGCGTCCAGCGCCACCCGCGCCCGCTTCACATCGTCGGCCATGCGCTCCTTGAGCGCCTCCAGCGAGTCGAACTTCTCCTGGCCGCGCAGCCGGACCAGGAAGTCCACCGCCGCGTGCAGCCCGTAGAGGTCGAGGTCGACGCGGTCGATGGCATACGCCTCGACCGTCCGCCGCACCCCGTCGAAGTGCGGGTTGGTGCCCACCGAGATCGCCGCCGGCATCCGCTCCCCACCGGTCTCCAGCCAGCCGGCGTAGACGCCGTCGGCGGGGATCGCGGTGTGCGGCAGGGTGTCCACATTGGCCGTCGGGAAGCCCAGCTCGCGGCCGCGCCGCTCGCCGTGCACCACCACGCCCTCCACCCGGTGCGGGCGGCCCAGCACCTCGGCGGCGCCGCGCATGTCGCCCTCGGCGACCAGCTCGCGCGCCAGCGAGGAGGAGAAGGCCCGGCCGCCGCCGGCCGCGCCGCTGGCGTACAGCTCCACGCACTCCACCTCGAAGCCGTAGCGCAGGCCCAGGCCGGCCAGCAGCTCCATGTCGCCGGCGGCCTTGTGGCCGTACCGGAAGTTCGGGCCCTCCACGACGACCTGCGCATGGAGGCCGTCCACCAGCACCTGGCGGACGAAGTCGGAGGCGTGCAGCTGGGAGAACTCCCGGGTGAACGGCAGGATCAGCACCGCGTCCACGCCCAGCTCGGCGAGGATCTCGGCGCGCCGGTGGTGGGCGGCGAGCACCGGCGGGTGGCTGCCGGGGCGCACCACCTCGGCCGGGTGCGGGTCGAAGGTGACCACCACGGACGGAATCCCGAGCTCGCGGGCGCGCTCCACGGCCCGCCCGATGATCAGCTGGTGCCCGCGGTGCACCCCGTCGAAGGAACCGATGGTGACGACGCTGCGCCCGAAGTCCTCAGGAACGTCCGCCAAGCCACGCCAGCGCTGCACCGTGAATGCTCCTCGTGATTCCGTGCGAACCAATGCTGCACCAGAGTGCCATGCCGCACTGCGCGCGGCGAAGGCGGCACCGGTCGGTGCGCGCTAAAGCTCGCTGCCGTGGACGAACACGGCCAGCGTCCTGACCTTGCCCTTGCGCTCCTCGATCAGCGCGATCAGCTGCCCGTCGGAGACCACCGCCACCGGCTCCTTCTCCGTCCCGCCCATCCCGGGGGCCTCCACCCGCACCCCGTTGGCGATCCGCTTGGCCTCGTCGCGGGGCACGTCCCAGTGCGGGAACGCCTCCACCGCGGCCTCCGTCAGCCCGAGCGGCGCGAACTCCTCCTCCAGCTCCTCCAGGGTGCGCGCCCGGTCCAGGCCGTAGGGCCCGACGCGGGTGCGCCGAAGCGCCGTCAGATGGCCGCCGGTGCCCAGGTCGGCGCCGAGGTCGCGGGCGAGCGCCCGGACATAGGTGCCGGACGAGCACTCCACCACCGCGTCCACGTCCACCACCGCGGTGCCGTCCTCGGCGACCGCCTCGCGGACGTCCCGCACCTCGAAGGAGTCGACCGTCACCGGGCGGGCGGCGAGCTCGACGTCCTCGCCCGAGCGCACCCGGGCGTAGGAGCGCTTGCCGTCGATCTTGATGGCGCTCACCTTGGACGGCACCTGCTCGATGTCGCCGGTGAGCTTGGCGCAGCCCGCCTCGACGGCCTCCCGGCCCAGCCCGGAGGCGCCCGCGGAGGCGGTGACCTCGCCCTCGGCGTCATCGGTGACGGTGTCCTGGCCCAGCCGGATCGTCGCCTCGTAGGTCTTCCGGGTGAGCATCAGATGCCCCAGCAGCCGGGTGGCCTTCTCCACGCCGATGATCAGCACTCCGGTGGCCATCGGGTCGAGGGTGCCGGCGTGGCCGACCTTGCGGGTGCGGGCCAACCGCCGCATCCGGGAGACGACGTGATGGGAGGTCACCCCGGCGGGCTTGTCGACGACGACCAGACCGTCGGGACCGGTTCCCTTGCGCTTCATTCCGTTGCTACTCGCTCGCTCGTGCTCGTGTTCTCGTCGCTGATCCGGGGGTGCGGCACCGCCGCTCCCCCGCCGCCCGGGGCGGGCGGCTCCTCGCGCGGCCCGGCCGCGTCCAGCAGGGCGCGGAAGCGCTCCACCGTGGCCTCCGGCCCCTCCACCGAGGTGAAGCCGGCCGCGAAGGCGTGCCCGCCGCCGCCCATCGCCGCGCAGACCGGGCCGAGGTCGACGGCGCCCTTGGCACGCGCCGAACCGTACAGGGCGCCGTCCGGACGCTCCTTCAGCACCAGGGCCACCTCGGCCGATTCGACCTTCCGCACCTGGTCGATGAGGCCCTCGACCTCCTCGTAGGCGACGCCGTGCCGACGCAGCTCCTGCTGCGGCACCACCGTCCACACCAGGCCCAGGCCGCCCGCGGCCGCCTGGTCGAGCCGGGCCCGCTCCAGCGCCGCGGCGAGCACCTTGAGGTAGCCGAAGGACGCGGTGTCCCACAGCCGGCGCGCGATCAGGTCGTGCCGGATGCCGGTGGCCAGCAGCCGCCCGGCGAGCTCGTGCACCGCGGGCGTGGTGCCGGCGTACTTGAACGATCCGGTGTCGCTGGCCACCCCGGTGTAGAGGCAGGCCGCGATGGACGCGTCCAGCGGGACGCCGAGCAGCCCCAGCAGCCGCTCGACCAGCACCGCGGTGGCCGCTGCCGCCGGATCGACGAGCCGCACCGTGCCGAAGCCGGAGTCGGCCGAGTTGGACGCGTGGTGGTCGAGGACGACCAGGTGGCGGGCGGCGGCGGCCTTGCCGCGCAGCAGCCCCAGCCGGGACGCCGAGGCGCAGTCGAAGACCGCCATCACCCCGGGCCGCTCCGGCACCGCGGCGGCCGGGACCAGCAGCTCCAGGCCGGGCAGGAGGCCCAGCGAGTCGGGGACGACCTGCGGGTCGTCGCCGAAGGAGACCCGCACCCGGGTGCCGCGCGCGGCGAGGCCGAGGCCGGCGGCGAGGGCCGAGCCCAGCGCGTCGCCGTCCGGGCCGACGTGGCAGACCAGGTCCACCTCCTCGGCCGCGGACAGCAGCCGCACCGCCTCCGCCCATGCCGCCTCGGGGACCACCGTCAGTCGTCCTGCTCGGTGTCGTCGTCCTCGTCGGGCTTGCGGTAGGGGTCGCTGCCGCCGGCGTGCGTCTTGCCGACCGCCTCCGAGCGCACCCCGGCGTCGTGCGCCTGGGCCTTGGCCAGCAGATCCTCGATGTGGCGCGCGTTCTCCGGGATGGCGTCGGCGACGAACGTCAGCGTCGGGGTGAAGCGGACGCCGGTCTGGCGGCCCACCTCGGTGCGCAGGATGCCCTTGGCGGACTCCAGCGCCTGGGCGGTGGCCGCCCGCTCCTCCTCGTCGCCGTAGACGGTGTAGAACACCGTCGCCTCCCGCAGATCGCCGGTGACCCGGCTGTCGGTGATGGTCACGAAGCCGAGGCGGGGATCCTTGATCCGCCGCTCCAGGGTCTCCGCGACGACCACCTTGATGCGGTCCGCCAGCTTGCGCGCCCGCGCGGTGTCGGTCACTTCTCCTCCTGATTCGGAGCCGGCCGGAAGCCGGACTCCAACGTACCGTCCGCGACACGCTCCTCAGGCGCGAACGCGGGTCAATCGTCGTCTCCGTGGAACCGCCGCCGCACGGCGAGCAGCTCCACCTCGGGCCGGGCGGCGACCAGACGCTCGCAGCGGTCCAGTACTTCCTTCAGGTGACCGGCGTCGCCGGAGACCATGGCCACGCCGATCTCGGCGCGGCGGTGCAGGTCCTGGTCGCCCACCTCGGCGGCGCTCACCGAGAACTTGCGCCGCAGCTCGGCCACGATGGGCCGCACCACGGAGCGCTTCTCCTTGAGCGAGTGGACGTCACCGAGCAGCAGGTCGAACCCGAGCGTTCCCACAATCATGCCCGGACGCTACCCGGCGCGGCGCAGCGGTGTCGCCCGCATTACCCCGCCGAAGGCCCGGAGGTGCCACGCCCCGGCACCCCGCCGCAAGGGCGGGGTGCCGGGGCGTGGGCGGCAGGCTCAGACGCGCGGCTTCTCGCGCATCTCGAACGTCTCAATGACATCGTCGACCTTGATGTCGTTGTAGTTCGCGAGCTTGATACCGCACTCGAAGCCCTCGCGGACCTCGGTCGCGTCGTCCTTGAAGCGCCGCAGCGTGTCGATGCTGAGGTTGTCGGCAACGACGTTGCCGTCCCGCACCAGGCGCGCCTTGGCGTTGCGCTTGACCAGACCCGTCCGGACCATGCAGCCGGCGATGTTGCCGAACTTGGACGACCGGTAGATCTCGCGGATCTCCGCGGTGCCCAGCTGCACCTCCTCGTACTCCGGCTTCAGCATGCCCTTCAGGGCCGCCTCGATCTCCTCGATGGCCTGGTAGATCACCGAGTAGAACCGGACGTCGACGCCCTCGCGACCGGCCAGCGTCGCGGCCCGCGGCTGCGGGCGGACGTTGAAGCCGATGATGATCGCGTCGCCGCCCATGGCCAGGTTGACGTCGGACTCCGTGATCGCGCCGACGCCGCGGTGCATGACGTTCAGCTCGACCTCGTTGACACCCACGTCCAGCTTGAACAGGGCGTCCTCCAGGGCCTCGACGGAACCGGCGACATCACCCTTGATGATCAGGTTCAGACGCTGGATCTCGCCGGCCTTGAGGGCCTCGTCCAGGTTCTCCATCGTGACGCGCGGACGGCGGCGGGCGTTGAGCGCGTTGCGCTCGCGCGCCTCGCGCTTCTCCGCGATCTGCCGGGCGATCCGGTCCTCGCCGACGACGATGAAGTTGTCGCCGGCACCCGGGACCGAGGAGAGGCCGAGGACCTGCACGGGACGGGACGGGCCCGCCTCGGTCAGCTCCTTGCCGTTCTCGTCGAGCATGGCCCGGACGCGACCGTGCGCGTCGCCGACCACGATCGACTCGCCGACCCGCAGCGTGCCGCGCTGCACCAGGACCGTGGCGACGGCGCCGCGGCCCTTGTCCAGCTTGGCCTCGATCGCGATGCCCTGGGCGTCCTGGTCGGGGTTGGCCCGCAGGTCGAGGGCGGCGTCGGCGGTCAGCACGACCGCCTCCAGCAGACCCTCGATGTTGGTGCCCTGCTTGGCGGAGATGTCGACGAACATGGTGTCGCCGCCGTACTCCTCGGCCACCAGCCCGTACTCGGTCAGCTGGCCGCGGACCTTGGACGGGTCGGCACCCGGGACGTCGATCTTGTTGACCGCGACCACGATCGGCACGTCGGCCGCCTTGGCGTGGTTCAGCGCCTCGATCGTCTGCGGCATCACGCCGTCGTTCGCCGCGACCACCAGGATCGCGATGTCCGTCGACTTGGCGCCGCGGGCACGCATGGCGGTGAACGCCTCGTGACCCGGGGTGTCGATGAAGGTGATCTTGCGCTCTTCGTCGTTGACGTCGGCCGTCACCTGGTACGCACCGATGTGCTGGGTGATGCCGCCGGCCTCGCCCTCCACGACGCTGGTCTTCCGGATGGCGTCCAGAAGGCGCGTCTTGCCGTGGTCGACGTGACCCATGACGGTGACCACCGGCGGGCGCGCCACCAGCTCCTCGTCACCGCCCTCGTCCTCGCCGAACTCGATGTCGAAGGACTCGAGCAGCTCGGCGTCCTCCTCCTCGGGGCTGACGATCTGGACGTCCCAGTCGAGCTCGGTGCCGAGCGTCTTCAGGGTGTCGTCGCTGACCGACTGCGTCGCCGTGACCATCTCGCCCAGGTTGAACATCACCTGCACCAGCGATGCCGGCTCGGCGTTGATCTTCTCGGCGAAGTCCATCAGCGAGGCGCCGCGGGACAGGCGCACGACCTGCCCGTTGCCGCGCGGAACGCGCACGCCGCCGGCAGCCGGGGCCTGCATGTTCTCGTACTCCTGGCGACGCTGGCGCTTGGACTTGCGCCCGCGCCGGGCCGGGCCGCCGGGACGGCCGAAGGCGCCCTGCGTGCCACCGCGGCCGGGGCCGCCGGGACGACCGCCGAAGCCGCCGGGACGGGGACCGAAGCCACCGCCGCCGCCGGGACGACCGCCGAAGCCGCCGCCGCCACCGCCACCGCCGCCGGGACGACCGCCGAAGCCGCCGCCACCGCCGCCGGGACGACCGCCGCCGCCACCCGGGCGACCGCCGCCGCCACCGGGACGACCGCCGCCGCCACCGCGGCCGCCGGGGCCGGGACGCGCGGGACCGCCCGCAGCGGGACGCTGCGGCATCATGCCCGGGTTCGGGCGCGGGCCACCGGGACCGCCGCCGCCCTGCGGACGGGGCATCCCGCCCGGCGAGGGACGGGGGCCGCCCTGGCCCGGAGCGCCCTGGCGCGGGCCCTGCGGACGCGGGCCGCCGGGGCCGCCGGGGCCCGGACGACCGCCGTCGCGGCCGCCGCCCGGACGCGGCGCCTGCGGGCGCGGCATCCCGGTGCTGCCGGACGACATGAACGGGTTGTTGCCGGGACGCGGGCCCTGGCTGCGCGGACCCGGGCGGGGACCGCCCTGGCCCGGACGGCCGCCGTCGCGGCCCTGGCCGCCCTGGCGTCCGCCGTCACGGCCCTGCGCGCCGCCCTGGGCGGGACGCGGAGCCGGGCGCGGGCCCGGGGTGGGCCGGTTGCCCTGCGCGGCCGGGCGCTCCGGCGCCTTGGGCGCCTCGGTCTGCTCCGGCTGCGGGGACGAGAACGTCGGCGACCCGGCGGCGGGAGCCGCGGGCGCGGCCGGGGCCGCGGGGGCCGGCTTGGGCGCCGGGCGCGGGCCCGGCTTGACCGCGGGGCCGGGCCTGGGGCCCGATGCCGCGGGAGACTCCGGCGCCGCCTTGGGGCGCGCCGGAGCGGGCTTGGGACCGGCAGCCGGGGAGGCCGCCGGGGAAGACTTGGCGGGCGCCGCCTTGGCGCCGCCGTTGGCGGGCTTCTTGCCGCCGAGACCGTCCTTGTCGAGGGCGGTGGTGAGTTTGCGTACGACCGGTGCCTCGATGGTCGAGGACGCCGAACGAACGAACTCGCCGAGTTCCTGGAGCTTGGCCATGACGACCTTGCTCTCTACCCCGTACTGCTTGGCGAGTTCATAGACCCGGACCTTTGCCACGTCGCTCCTTCTGGTCCGGGGTGGCGTCCACTACCGGACCGTCGCTACTTCATGGGCGTACTCATCGCGTACTCATCGAGTGCTCATCGCAATCTCGACCTACTTCCGACTCGCGAGGTACTGCTGCTCATTTCGTTCCTTCATTGCATCGATCGGCCTGCCGCTCGACGAACTCGCGCAGACCGGTGACGTCGAGCGGCCCCGGCAGGCGGAACGCCCGCGGGAAGGCCCGACGCCGGACGGCGAGGTCGAGGCAACCCCGGTCCTGGTGCAGGTACGCACCACGACCGGGCAGCGTACCGCGGGGATCGGGGACGCACTCGCCCTCGTTCACCACCGCACGCAGCAGATCTGTCTTGGCCGAGCGCTTGCGGCACCCCACGCAGGTTCGCTCCGGAACCGCTGGAGACGGGCATGCGGGACCCCGCGTCCGACCAGACACTGTTCTCAGTCTACCTCTCCGACGCGGGGTCATTACTAGCGGCCCTGCTGATGGGCCGTCAGGCAGGGCCGACTAGCCCTCCGCGGCCGCCGACGGGTCGACGTCCGGGCGGATGTCGATGCGCCAGCCGGTGAGCCTCGCGGCCAGCCGGGCGTTCTGCCCCTCCTTGCCGATGGCGAGGGAGAGCTGGTAGTCGGGGACGGTGACGCGGGCCGAGCGGGCGTCCCGGTCGACGATCTCGACCTTGGAGACCTTGGCCGGGGAGAGGGCGTTGGCCACCATCTCCGCGGGGGTCTCCGACCAGTCGACGATGTCGATCTTCTCGCCCTGGAGCTCGGCCATCACCGCGCGCACCCGGCCGCCCATCGGGCCGATGCAGGCGCCCTTGGCGTTGAGGCCGGAGCGGGTCGAGTGCACGGCGATCTTGGTGCGGTGGCCGGCCTCGCGGGCGATGGCGGCGATCCGCACCGAGCCGTCCGCGATCTCCGGGACCTCGAGCTCGAAGAGGCGCTTGACCAGGTTGGGGTGCGTCCGCGAGAGGGTGACGGAGGGGCCGCGGAGGCCCTTGCGCACCTGGACGACGTAGCAGCGCAGGCGGGTGCCGTGGCCGTAGGTCTCTCCGGGCACCTGCTCCTGCGGGGGCAGCACGGCCTCGATCTTGCCGATGTCCACCAGCACGTTGCGGGGGTCGCGGCCCTGCTGGACGACTCCGGTGACGATGTCGCCCTCGCGGCCGGCGTACTCGCCGAAGGTGACCTCCTCCTCGGCGTCCCGCAGGCGCTGCAGGATGACCTGCTTGGCGGTGGTCGCGGCGATCCGGCCGAAGCCGTTGGGGGTGTCGTCGAACTCGCGGGGGGTGCCGGCCTCGCCGGTCTCGTCCTCCCCCTCCTCCTCGCGCGCCCACACGGTGACGTGCCCGGTGTCGCGGTCGAGGACCACCCGGGCGTGCGGGCGGCTGCCCTCGGTGCGGTGGTAGGCGATGAGGAGTGCCGACTCGATCGCCTCCACCAGCAGGTCGAACGAGATCTCCTTCTCGCGCACGAGCCCGCGCAGGGCGCTCATGTCGATGTCCACGGCTACGCCTCCTCCTGGTCCTGGTCGGTGTCCATGCCCTCGGCGGGCTTGGGCTTGCTGAACTCCACCTGCACGCGCGCCGAGGCGACCTCGGCGAACGCGATGCGGCGGGGGACGGGCCGGGGCCGGCGTCCCTTGACGGCGGGGGCCTCCACGCTGACGTCCGCGCCCTCCTCGTCCGAGGAGGCGACGCGGGCGGTGAGGGAGGTGCCGTCGGTGAGCTTGAGGTCGACCAGCCGGCCCTCGGCGCGCTGCCAGTGGCGGAGCGCGGTGAGCGGGCGGTCGGTGCCCGGGGTGGTGACCTCGAGCGTGTAGGGCCGCTCCCCCAGCACGTCCGAGCCGTCGAGCAGCTCGGAGACGGCGTGCGAGATGTCGGCGACCCGGTCGAGGTCGACGCCGCCGTCGGCGTCGACGACCACGCGCAGCACGCGGCGCTTGCCGGCGGGGGTGAGGGTGACGTCCTCCAGCTCCGCGCCCGCCGCTTCGACGGGCGGGCTCAGCAATTCACGCAGCCTGTCGTTCTGGGGGGTGCTCATCCGGGTGACTCCTCGGCCGCGTGTGCTGTTGTCGGAAGGACGCTGTGGTGCGGCAACCAGGGTATCGGGTCGCGGGGCGTGCTGCCGCTCCCTGGGCGGGGCCGCCCGTAAGGGCGACGCCGGTGCGAGCCGATTGGGGCGGAGCGCGGCCGAAACGATAGCGTCCAGGTGGGCACGGGCCCTTCCCCAACTCTGCTACCCCGACCGGAGAGTTACGCATGCATCACGTCGTGCACCGCCGCGCGGTGCTGTCCGCGGCGGCGGGCCTCGCCGGGGCGGCGGGCCTGGTCTCCGCGGCCGGGTGCTCGTCGGCCCCGCGCAAGCGGCGGCCGCAGGCCGCCGCGGACGTCAGCCCCTCGGCGGAGGCCGGAGTGAAGCGGCGCGGCGCGGCCGCGGCGGAGGCGCTGGTGGCGCGGTACGACGCGACGCTGCGGGCGCATCCGCCGGTGCGCGCGGCGGTGGCGCCGCTGCGGGCGGAGGCGGCGCGGCACGCGAAGGCCTTCGGCGGGCGGGTGCCGGCGGCTACTGCTTCTGTTTCGGCGTCGGCGTCGGCGTCGGCCTCGGCGTCGCCGCCCGCGGGTGGCGGGACGCGTCCGGCGGTGCCGGCCGACCCGAAGGCGGCGCTGCGGGCGCTGGCGTCCCAGGCGCAGTCGGCGTCGGACGCGCGGCTGGCCGACGTGGGCCCGGCCGGCCCCCAACTGGCCCGGCTCACCGCCTCGGTGGCGGCCAGCTGGGCGGGCCATGCGGAACTGCTCGGGAAGGCGGCGCAGTGAGCGACCAGGTGGTGCCGGCGGCGCAGGCGGCGCTGGCCGCGGAGCATGCGGCGGTGTACGGGTACGGCGTCGTCGGCGGGCAGCTGACGGGCGAGAAGAAGGCCCAGGCGCGCGCGGCGCTGGCCGCGCACCGGGCGCGGCGGGACCAACTGGTGCGGACGGTGCAGGGGTTGAAGGCGAAGCCGGCCGCGGCGGCGGCCGCCTACCGGCTGCCGTTCGCGGTGACGGACCAGGCCTCGGCGGTGCGGCTGGCGGCCCGCCTGGAGACGCGCGTCGCGGACGTCTACGGCGACCTGATCGTCGCCTCCGGCGGCGCGCTGCGGGCGAGCGCGGCGGCGGCCCTCCGCGAGGCGGCGCTGCGCGCCGTGCAGTGGACCGGCACCAGCACGGCGTTCCCGGGCATCACGCTCTAACCCGGGGACGGGGCGGGAGCGGGTGCGCGGGGTTCGTCTCCGGCCGGCGGGACCGCCGTCCTCACCCGCGCAGTTCCCCGCGCCCCCCGGAGCGCCCCCGCAGCACGGGACGGATGCGGTGCCGGGGCGGGAGCGGGTGCGCGGGGTTCGTCTCCGGCCGGCGGGACCGCCGTCCTCACCCGCGCAGTTCCCCGCGCCCCTCCGGGGCGCCCCCGCGGAACGGGACGGGTGCGGTGCCGGGGCGGGAGCGGGTGGCCGGGGTTCGTATCCGGCCGGCGGGACCGCTGTCCTCACCCGCGCAGTTCCCCGCGCCCCTCCGGAGCGCCCCCGCAGCACGGGACAGGTGGGGCGCCGGGGCGGAGGCGGGTGGCCGGGGTTCGTCTCCGGCTGGCCGGACCACTGTCCTCACCCGCGCAGTTCCCCGCGCCCCCCGGGGCGCCCCCGCAGCGCGGGACAGGTGGGGTGCCGGGGCGGAGGGGCGGCAGACACGGCACCGCGGCGGGCGTCCGCCGTTGACGACAACGCCGTACCGGCGAGACCCCGTGCGGTACTGTCACCGCATGGACGACGTGGTGATCCGTGGGATCGACCTCGCGTCCCGGGCGGGCGAGCTGCTCGACATCCAGGCTCTCGCCTTCGGCCTCACCGACGACGACATCGCGGTGCGCCGCCAGATCGTGGCCCGGCACGCGGGCTACCCCGGCGTGCGCGCGTTCGGAGCGGTCCTCGCCACCGGCCCCCGCGCCGGCGCCGCCGTCGGGTTCGGCTACGGCATGCCGAACAACCGGTCCCACTGGTGGTCCACCGTCATCCAGCCCTACCTGGAGCGCGCCGACCACGGCGAATGGCTCGACGACTCGTTCGCCATCACCGAGCTCCATGTGCTGCCCGCCTTCCAGAAGCGCGGCCTGGGCCGCGCCCTGCTCACCACCCTCGTCGCCGGCGTCCCCTGCAAGCGCAGCATCCTCTCCGCGATCGAGGGCCGGACGCCCGCGCGCCGCCTGTACCACTCCCTCGGCTACACCGACCTCGCGGGCCCCGTCCGCTTCCCCGGCACCGAGAAGCCCTACGTGGTGATGGGCGCCCCCCTGCCGCTGCCCGGCGTCTCCGGCGGCGCCGCCGCCCCCTCCGGCCTCCCGCGACCGCGACCGTAGCGGCCCGGCCGGAGCCCACCCCTTCCTCTCGCGGACCACCGCGGGGGCGCACGACTCCGGACGGGCCCGTCGCGCACTCCCGTGCGCCCCCGGAACACCCTGAGCCCCGGAGGCACACCACCATGATCATCCGTATGTCCACGCTGCTCGCCCGCACCCTGCGGGACGCCCCCGCCGACGCCGTGACGGACAGTCACCGGCTGCTGGTGCGGGCCGCCCATGTCCGCCGCGTCGCCTCGGGCGTGTGGAGCTGGCTGCCCCTCGGCAAGTCCGTGCTCGACAACGTCACCCGCATCGTCCGCGAGGAGATGGCCGCAATCGGCGACCAGGAGGTGCTGCTGCCCGCCCTGGCCCCCGTCGCCGCCTACGAGGCGAGCGGGCGCGCCGACGACTACGGCGACCTGCTCTTCCGCCTCGCGGACCGCCGCGGCGCCCGGTTCGTGCTGGGCCCCACCCACGAGGAGCTCTTCGCCGACCTCGCCCGCGACCAGCTGGTGTCGGGCCGCCAACTGCCCCTCGGCCTCTTCCAGGTGCAGACGAAGTACCGGGACGAGGCGCGCCCCCGCTCCGGTGTGCTGCGGTCCCGCGAGTTCCTGATGAAGGACGCCTACACCTTCGACGCCGACGAGGCCGGCCTGCGCGCCTCCTACGCCGCCCACCGGGAGGCCTACATCCGGGTGTTCGCCCGGCTCGGCCTCGCCGCACGGCCCGTCGCGGCCCTCTCCGGGCCGATGGGCGGCTCGGAGTCGGAGGAGTTCCTCGCCCCCGCGGCCGCCGGCGAGGACCGCTACGCCGAGTGCGGCTCCTGCGGGCTGGCCGCCAACACGGAGACGGTGGTCGGCGAGGACGCCGGCCTCGCCGAGAAGGAGGCCGTCGGCGAGCGCCCCTGCCCCCGCTGCGGCGCCGCCGCGCTGCGCATCGGCCGGGCGATCGAGGTCGGCCACATCTTCCGGCTCGGCACCAAGTACTCCGACCTCATCGGGCTGGAGGTGGCGGGCGCCGACGGCCGTCCCGTGCGGGTGCAGATGGGCTGCTATGGCATCGGCATCAGCCGGGCGGTGGCCGCGCTCGCCGAACAGACCTGCGACTCCGCCGGGCTCTGCTGGCCCGACGCGGTGGCGCCCGCCGCCGTGCACCTCGTCGCCGCCGGCGGCGGGGAGCGGGCGCGGGCCGCCGAGGAGCTGGCCGGCCGCCTCGACCGGGCCGGCGTCCGGGTGCTGCTCGACGACCGCCCCGGCCTCGGGACGGGCGCCCGGCTCGCCGACGCCGAGCTGATCGGGGTTCCCCGGATCGCGGTGGTGGGCCGGCGCGCCGCGGAGGGCGTCGCCGAGCTGCGCGACCGCAGGACGGGCGTCTCCGCCGACGCGGCGTTCGACGCGCTGCCCGGGCTCGTCGGCGCCGCGGACGCCAACACCCGGCAATCCGAGGTCGGTTGACGGATCCCGGTGATACGTTCCGATCCACAACTGGAACGGGATCGTGATCGGGCACCGGGAGGCGCTATGGGCGGCGGGATCGATGCGGTGATCTTCGACTGGGGCGGCACGCTGACGCCCTTTCACCTCGTCGACCTGCTGGAGATCTGGCGGGGCGTCGCCCGCGCGGCGCTGCCGGGCGACGCCGGCGCCGAGGCCGTCGAGCACACCGCGCTGGCGCTGCACCGCGCCGACAGCGCCATATGGAACCGCGCCTACACCGAGTGCACCTCGGCCGACCTGGAGGAGATCTTCGGGTCGGCGGGGGTGGCGCTCAACCGCGCCGCGCTGGACTCCGTCCACGACCAGTGGCTGCCGCACACCTACACCGACCCCGAGGCGCACGCGATGCTGGCGGCGCTGCGGGGGCGGGGGCTGAAGGTGGGGGTGCTCTCCAACACGGTGTGGCCGCGGTCGTGGCACCGCTCCTGGTTCGAGCGGGACGGCGTGCTCGACCTGATCGACGGGGACGTCTACAGCAGCGAGATCGCCTGGACGAAGCCGCATCCCGAGGCGTTCGCCGCGGCGATGTCCGCGGTGGGCGCGGAGCGGCCGGAGCGGTGCGTCTTCGTCGGCGACCAGCTGCTCGCGGATGTGCACGGCGCGAAGGCGGCGGGGATGCGGGCGGTCTTCGTCCCGTACAGCAGCGGGATGCCGGTGAGCGAGACCGCGCCCGACGCGGTGATCCGCTCCCTGGCCGAGCTGCCGTCGGTGGTGGAGGGCTGGATGTGAGGGTCCCGCCGCGGTTCCGGCGGTGACGAAACACGCTAGGTGTCGAGCCGGGTCGCGAACTCCAGCAGCAGCTCGGCGCGTTCGGTGCGGCCCGCCTGCCATGCGGCGGCGCCCCGCGCCGCCGCGAGGAAGAGCGACCAGCCGCGCAGCCGCGCGCGGTCGACGTCGAGCGCGTCCGCCAGCCGGTGCAGCCGCCGGCGGACCGCCGCCTGCGCGCCCGGCTCGGCGAGCAGCGTCTCCAGCCGGTCGAGCGCCAGCCCCGCCAGGTCGAACGCGCGCTCGCCGCGCAGCGGCCGCGGGCCGACGGCCGTCCACGGCTGGCGGTCGCCGGCGAGCACCCCGCCCTGGTGGAAGTCGCCGTGCAGCAGATGCGTCTCGGGCGGGGCGGCGAGCAGCTCCGCCCGGGCCTCCAGCGCGGCCGCGGCGATCGCCTCGGCGCCGTCCGGCAGCCCGGCGGGGAGCGCGCGCAGCGGCTCCGTCCAACGATCCGTCAGGGCGGCCGCGTCCGGGACGGATCCGGCGGGGCCCTCCCCCGGGTCGATCCAGAGCCGCCGGAGCACCTCGGCGGCCTCCAGCATGGCCCGCTCCTCCGGCAGCGAGCGCAGCGACTGCTCGGGACGGAGCCGCTCCAGCAGCAGCGCGTCCTCGGCGCGGTCGAGCAGGCGCACCGCGCCGTGCCCGTCCCAGCGGCCGAGGGCGGCGGCCTCGGCGGCGGTCGGCTCGCCGGGGGCGGCGAGCTTGAGGGCGACCGGCCCGCCGTCGCGCGTGCCGAGCAGGACGAGGCTGCGCACACCGCCGGGGCGCACCGGGTCCAGCTCCGTCAGATCCCAGCGGGCGGCGCTCTCCTCGACGAGGGCGGGCAGCCGCTCCAGCCAGCCACGGCCCTCGTCGCCGACGCCGCGCATCAGCCGCGCCGGCACGGCCAGGCTGCTCCCCACCGCTTGCTCCTCGCTACTCGCCCGCGTCACCCGGCCTGTCCGGATCCCGTCATGCGGTCCGGCCCATCCGATCACGCATTTGCCCGGGGGCCAAGGCGGTTGCTCCGCACGGCCCAAGGGCGCGCCGCGGACGGTCAGAACAGCACGGTCATCATGGCGCCGACCTCGCGGAACCCGGCGCTGCGGTAGGCGGCGCGGGCGGGGGCGTTGTACTCGTTGACGTAGAGGCTGACGGTCGGGGCGAGGCGGGCGCGGGCCAGCTCGACGACGGCGGCCATCGCCGGGGCGGCGATCCCCCGGCCGCGCCGATCGGGCGCCACCCAGACGCCCTGCACCTGGCAGACCCGCTCGGTGACGGCGTTGACCTCGGCCTTGAAGACCACCCGGCCGTCCTCGATGCGGGCGAAGGCCCGGCCCAGGGCGACGAGTTCGCCCACCCGGGAGCGGAAGAGCCGGCCGCCGTCGGGGCCGGCCGTCGGGGAGACGCCGACCTCCTCGGTGAACATCGCGACGGCGGCGGGCATCAGCGCGTCCAACTCGTCCGCGCGGACCAGGCGGACGGCGGGGTCGGGGGCGATGCCGGGGCGCGGGCCGGAGGCGGCGGCGACCATCAGCGGCTGCGGGGCGCGGACCTCGCGGGCCGGGCCCCAGGCGTCCTCCAGCCGGTTCCACAGCTCGGCGGTGGGGGCGTGCGGGCCGACGATGGAGGTGCAGCGGCGGCCGCGGCGGCGGGCCCGCTCGGCGAAGGCCCGCACGGCATCCGGGCCGGCGCAGATCGGCACCAGGTTGGCGCCGGCGTAGCAGAGGCCTTCGAGGCGGCCGTCGCGCTCGTAGCCCCAGAGCTCGCCGCCGAGCTTCCAGCGCTCCAGCCGGGAGGCGGCGATGCGGGCGGCGACGACGGTGTTGGCGACCGGCTCGCGGTCGACGAGCGCGAGGACCTCGCGGAGCGCGGTGGCGTCGGCTCCGGTGAGGTCGACGAGGCGCCCGTCGGGCGGGCTCTGGACGGCACGTCTCATCGTGGGCGGGCACCTTACGCTGCGCTGGGGCGGGACGGGCCAACCTTACGGCGCGCGGGGGTGCTTCGCAGTGCGGACGATGTCCTGCGGGGCGCGGTGTGCTGCCGGGTCGCGGACCGGTCGGGTCGCGCATGCCTCGCGGCGGAGCCGCATGCCGGCAGAGCCCCGCGCCCCTGACGGGCGCTACGCCCCGACGGAGACGGTGGGCTCGCCGGACTCGGCGCCCTCGTCGGCCATCTGCTCGGCGATCTTCATGGCCTCTTCGATGAGCGTCTCGACGATCTTCGACTCCGGGACGGTCTTGATGACCTCGCCCTTGACGAAGATCTGGCCCTTGCCGTTGCCGGAGGCGACGCCCAGGTCCGCCTCGCGGGCCTCGCCGGGGCCGTTGACGACGCAGCCCATGACGGCGACCCGGAGCGGCACCTCCATGCCCTCCAGGCCGGCCGTCACCTCGTCGGCCAGCTTGTAGACGTCCACCTGGGCCCGGCCGCAGGACGGGCAGGAGACGATCTCCAGGCCGCGCTGCCGCAGGCCCAGCGACTCCAGGATCTGGGTGCCGACCTTGACCTCCTCCACCGGCGGGGCGGAGAGGGAGACGCGGATGGTGTCGCCGATGCCCTCGCTCAGCAGCGCGCCGAAGGCCACCGCCGACTTGATGGTGCCCTGGAAGGCGGGGCCGGCCTCGGTGACGCCGAGGTGCAGCGGGTAGTCGCACTTCTCGGCGAGCAGCCGGTAGGCGTTGACCATCACGACCGGGTCGTTGTGCTTCACCGAGATCTTGATGTCGCGGAAGCCGTGCTCCTCGAAGAGCGAGCACTCCCACAGGGCCGACTCGACCAGCGCCTCGGGGGTGGCCCGGCCGTACTTCTCCAGCAGGCGCTTGTCGAGGGAGCCGGCGTTGACGCCGATCCGGATCGGGGTGCCGGCGGCCTGCGCCGCGTTGGCGATCTCCTTGACCTTGTCGTCGAACTGCCGGATGTTGCCCGGGTTGACGCGGACCGCGGCGCAGCCGGCGTCGATCGCGGCGAACACGTACTTGGGCTGGAAGTGGATGTCCGCGATCACCGGGATCTGGGACTTCTTGGCGATCGCGGCGAGCGCGTCCGCGTCGTCCTGGGACGGGCAGGCGACGCGCACGATCTGGCAGCCCGAGGCCGTCAGCTGGGCGATCTGCTGGAGCGTCGCGTTGACGTCGGCGGTGACGGTGGTCGTCATGGACTGGACGGACACCGGGGCGTCGCCGCCGACCGGAACGTTTCCGACCATGATCTGCCGGGACTTGCGGCGGGTGGCCAGCGGCTGGGCCGGCACGGACGGCATTCCGAGCGAGATGGCGGTCATGACTTGTCTGGATCCCCACACTCTTGGTTCAGGCTGCTGACGACGATGTCCACGGTACGCCACGGGCCCGGTGCGGCCGGCGAGGCGTCCGCCGGGCCGTCAGCTGATCTTCACCGGATTGACGACGTCCGCAATCAGTACGAGCAGCGTGAAGCACAGGAAGATTCCCGCCACCACGTACGCCACGGGCATCAGCTTCGCGACGTCGAACGGACCCGGGTCGCGGCGCCCGAACACGCGCGCAACGTTCCTCTTCAGCCCCTCCCACAGCGCACCGGCGATGTGTCCGCCGTCAAGCGGCAGCAGGGGGAGCATGTTGAAGAGGAACAGCGACAGATTGAACCCGGCGACCAGCATCAGCATGGTGGCGATCCGCTGGCTGTCGGGGATGTTGAGGGTGAACACCTCGCCTCCGACACGCGCCGCGCCGACCACTCCCATGGGGGAGTCGGCGGAGCGCTGCTTGCCCTCGAAGGCGGCACCCCAGAGGTTGGGGATCTTCTTCGGCAGATCGACGATCGAGCCGACCGCGGTGGTCGTCATCGAGCCCATCCGGTCGATCGTCTGGCCGAAGGACTGCCGGACGATGCCGGTGGCCGGACCGAAGCCGAGGAACCCGGCCTGCACGGTCTTGCCGTCGATGTAGTTGCCGTTGCCGTCCACCGCGGTGACCTTGTTGGCGACCAGGTCGGGGTGGAGGGTGACGTTCTTTCCGTTGCGCTCCACCACCATGGTGGCGGGGCCGATGGTCTTGCGGATCGCGGTCTGCAGCCGGTCCCAGTTGCCGTCGATCGCCTGCCCCTGGAAGGAGACGATCTTGTCACCGGGCTTGAGGCCGGCCTTCTCGGCCGGCGTCGCCGGGGCATTGGCGGGGCACTTGTCGGTCGACGCGCTCGCCGAGACCACGCACTTGGAGACCGTGGAGACGGTGGTGGTGCTCGACGAGATGCCGAACCCCATCATCACCACCGAGAACAGCACCACCGCGAGCACCAGGTTCATGAACGGCCCGGCGAACATCACGATGACGCGCTTCCACGGCTTGCGGGTGTAGAACATCCGCGTCTCGTCGCCGGGTTGCAGCTCCTCGAAGGCGGCGCTGCGGGCATCCTCGATCATCGAGCGCCAGGGCGAGGTGGAGCGCGAGGTGACCTTGCCGTCCGCGCCGGGCGGGAACATCCCGATCATGCGGATGTAGCCGCCGAGCGGGATGGCCTTGATCCCGTACTCGGTGTCGCCCTTCTTCCGGGAGAAGATCGTCGGCCCGAAGCCCACCATGTACTGCGGCACCCGGATGCCGAACATCTTGGCGGTGGTGAGGTGGCCCAGCTCGTGCCAGCCGATCGAGAACAGCAGGCCGACGACGAAGACCACGATTCCGAGGACCGTCATCAAGGCGGTCATGCGCCGCTCCTCTCCCGGCCGCCGTCTGCGGCTCGGCCCGCAGGTGTACCGACGTCCCCGGCGGGTGGACGGTTCCCCGTCCCGCCTCCCACGGTAGTCGCGACGGCGCCGGCCGGCTGGCGATGTGTCAGGTTCGCGGCGAGTTCGCGGGCCCGGGCGCGCGCCCACTCCTCGGCGCCGAGGACGTCCTCGACGGTGAGGCCGCCGCCGCCCGCCGGGGTGTGCTCGGCGACCACCTCGGCGACCGTGTCGACGATTCCGAGGAACGGCAGCTCGCCCTTGAGGAAGGCGGCGACGCACTCCTCGTTGGCCGCGTTGAAGACCGCGGGGGCCGTGGAGCCGGTCGCGCCGACCTGCCGGGCGAGGGCGACGGACGGGAAGGCGTCGGTGTCCAGCGGGAGGAACTCCCAGGTGGCGGCCTTCGTCCAGTCGCAGGCGGCGGCCGCGCCGGGCACCCGGTCGGGCCAGCCGAGGCCGAGCGCGATGGGCAGCCGCATGTCCGGCGGACTCGCCTGGGCGAGGGTGGAGCCGTCGGTGAACTCGACCATCGAGTGGATGACGGACTGCGGATGCACCGTCACCTCGATGCGGTCGAAGGGGATGTCGAAGAGCAGATGGGCCTCGATGACCTCGAGGCCCTTGTTGACCAGGGTGGCCGAGTTGATGGTCACCACCGGGCCCATGTCCCAGGTCGGATGGGCGAGCGCCTGTTCGGGCGTCACCTCGGTGAGCGATTCCCGGGAGCGGCCGCGGAACGGGCCGCCGCTCGCGGTGACCACCAGCCGGGAGATCTCGCCGCGGGTTCCGCCGAGCAGCGCCTGGAAGAGCGCGGAGTGCTCGGAGTCGACCGGGATGATCTGACCGGGCCGGGCGGCGGCGCGCACCAGCGGGCCGCCGACGATCAGCGACTCCTTGTTGGCGAGGGCGAGGAGCGTGCCGGCGCGCAGCGCGGCGAGCGTCGGGGCGAGGCCGATCGAGCCGGTGATGCCGTTGAGGACGAGGTCGGCGGGGCGGGCGGCGAGCTCGGTGGACGCGTCCGGGCCGGCGAGCACCTCGATCGACGCGTCGTCCAGCGCGGCCGTCAGCTCGGCGGCGCGGGAGGCGTCGGCGACGGCGACGGTGCGGACGCCGAGCCGGCGGGCCTGCTCGGCGAGGAGCGCGACGTTGCCGCCTCCGGCGGAGAGGCCCACCACGCGGAAGCGGTCGGCGTTCCGCGTGACCACGTCGATCGCCTGGGTGCCGATGGAGCCGGTCGACCCCAGGAGGATGACCTCGCGGGGACGGCCGCCGGGCGCGGCGGCGGGACGGAGGTGGGGCTCAGCGAGTGCGTCCATGCGGACGATTCTGCCGGATCCGACGTCAAGGTCGTATCTGCCCTACCGCACGGCGTCCCCCCTTCCCCCCACCCCTCCCCCACCCACCCCACCCACCCCGCAGAACACCGGCGCCCCGCGCGAACCGCCGGCGGCATGGAGTAGGCGCTATGCGCCGGCAGGCGCGGGGCCGGCGGCCGGGCCGAAAGCCGGAGGCGTGGCCGGAGCCGGGGCCAGAGGCGTGGCCGGAGCCGAAGGCGGGGCCGGAGCCGGAGCCGGAGGACACAGGCGGGGCCGGAGCCGGAGGACACAGGCGGGAGGCCGGGGGCCAGGCCGGAAGCCGGGGCCAGAGCCGCAGGGCACAGGCGGGTGGCCGAAGGCGCGAGGCCGGGGCCCGCGCCGAAAGCCGGAAGCCTGAGACGGGTGGCCAGAAGCCGGAGGCGGGAGACGGGGGATGGAGGCCGCATGCGGCGGCACTCCGACGGCCGCACGCGCGAGAGGCGGCCGCACGCCGGCGCGGTGCTCCGCACTCGGCCGGGCGAAGCCCGGGCGGGCGGGTGCCGAGACGGAGGTCCGGGATCCCACTCCCGCCGCACACGCGCCGCACGCCGCCGCGGCGCGGCCGGGCAAAGCCCGCGCAGGTGCAGCCTGGGCGGTCGCACTCCGACCGCACGCCGCCCCCACGGTGCTCCGCACGCGGCCGGGCGAGGTGCCGAAGCCGAAGACCGGGATCCCACTCCCGCCGCACACGCACCGCACACCGCACACCCCCGCGGTGCTCCGCGGGCCGCGGGGCGGAGGGGCGGCGGGCGGAGGGGGGCGGTCAGCCGTGGAGGTTGACGACGAGTGGGGGGACGGTCTCGCCCGCGGTTCCCGTCAGGGAGACGACCGCGTGGCCCTCGCCCACCTCCTGCGCCAGCTCCGCCGCACTCCAGCGCGCCCGCTCCACCCGACGCACCGTCACGCTCTCCGTCTCCACCGGACGCCCCCGCACCGCCCCCCGCACCGCGCGCCCC
>NZ_MLCF01000016.1 GCF_001879105.1 Mangrovactinospora gilvigrisea
GACCGACCCCGCACGAACAAGGTAGGGAGCTTTTCGGCACCTCGCTGGCGACGGACAACTCGCGGATGTCGCGCAGCACCGGGTAGCTGGAGTGGTGACATCGACGCCGTGATCGGCGCCGGCTGGTCGTCGTCCGCGCGGACCTCGGCAACGGCGCACACCTCGGACAGCAGGATGCGCGTCCGGTTGCTCACGCCGGCGCCACCATGGTGCGCATCCGCTCCCATACGTCCTTGACGACAGCGACGCCCCGCGTCGGCCGACGCCCCGGGCAAGCTCCCGCACGTTGTCGTAGGCGCGGACCGAGGGCGGCGCGCTGACCTCGTCAAGCGCCCGGTCGGCGGTCGCCGACGCCTCCTCGGGATCGCCGCCCGTCGTCTGCAGCGCGGCCAGATTGGTGCGGGGGAAGGTGCGGGAGCGGGCGTAGGCGTCGGTGTGGTCGTCGACGGCGCTGCCAGGCCACCTCGCCGGGTTCGCTGCCGTCCACCTCCAAAAGGGACGGAGCATCGTCGCGCTTCGGCGCCGCCCCTGCGATCTCGGCCGCCGCACCATTCGAAGATGCACAATCCTGTCTAATTAGGTAGTCTCCATGACTACCTAATTAGGAGAAAATCGCACGCCAGGAAGGACCCCGATGGACACACCCGTCAAGCCCGCGCGGGTGCAGCACCGGGACCGCGAGTGGGCCATGCTCGCCGAGTTCGCCGCGCGCGCCGGGGACTCCCTGCGCATCGCCGTCGTCTCCGGGCGTCGCCGTTACGGCAAGTCCTTCCTGCTGCAGGCCCTCACCGAGGCCATGGGCGGGCTGTACATCACGGCCGTCCAGGAGGACGGCGCCCGGGCGGCCAAGGACCGCATCGCCCAGGCCCTCGCCTCCCACAGCGGGTTGCCCACCGATGCACTGCGCATAGAGGACTGGGACCAGCTGCTGCGCACCGTCTTCCAGGTCGCCGGCCGGGGACCTGGCGCCCCGCTGGTGGTCATCGACGAGTTCCCCTACCTCCTGCAGCACTCCCCCGAGATCCCCGGGCTGCTCCAGCGCATCTACGACGAGGGCCAGTTCGGCACCGCCGACGCACCACGCGGCGCCCTGGTCCTGTGCGGATCCGCCCTGTCGGTCATGCACGAACTGCTCTCCGGCCAGAAGCCGCTGCGCGGCCGGGCCCTGATCGACATGCGCCTCGGCCCCTTCGACTACCGCCAGGCCCGCGCCTACTGGCAGATCCCGGACGCCCACACCGCATTCCTGGTCGACGCCTGCCTCGGTGGGGCCCCCGGCTACGCCCGGCTGACCGACACCGAACCCCCGCACAGCCCCGAGGAGTTCGCCGCCTGGGCCGTCCGCGTCCTGCTCTCTCCCGACCGCGCCACCTACACCCGCACCGAGACCGGGTATCTGCTGCGCGAAGACCCCCGCATCCGCCAGCGGACCACCTATTACGAGCTGCTGACCGCCATCGCCGACGGCGCGACCACCCCCACCGCCATCGGCGCCGCCGCGGGCAGGGAGCGCACCGCCCTCACCCATACTCTGGAGGTCCTGGAGACGGCGGGCTACGCACGCCGCGACCAGGACGTGCTCAAGCAGCGCAACCCCATCATCACGCTGCCCGACCCCGTCATCCGTTTCAACCAGGTCGTCACCCTCCCCCAGGCACCACTGATCGACCTCGGGCAGCCCGAGCGCGCCTGGAGCAACGCGAACCACGCCTTCCACTCCAAGGTCGTCGGCCCCCACTTCGAACAGCTGGCCCGGGCCCATGCCGCCACCCACCTGCTGACGGAGCGACCCGAGCTGCCCATCGGCCACACCGGCAGCACCGAGGTCCCCGACCCCGCCAAGCGCACCCAGCACGAGGTCGATGTGCTGGCTCTCGCCCCCGGCGAGAGCCCCCGCAAGGCCCACCGCTCCATCACCGTGATCGGCGAGGCCAAGGCGACCGCCGCTCCCCGGGCCATCGCGGACCTGGATCGGCTGGCGCGCATCCGCGACCTGCTCACCGCGCAGGGCCACCGCACCGAACACGCACTCCTCGTCCTGTACTCACTCGCCGGCTTCTGGCCCGACCTCGAACAGCACGCCGCCAAGCGCCCCGACGTCCTCCTGGTCGACCTGGCCGCACTCTACGGAGACGGCCCCCTGCGGGGCGGCGGCGCTTCATGACGCCACCTGACGCGCCGGGGCCGGAAAACAGACCGCCGACTACTGCGCAACCGTCCCGCACCACACCTCACCGCATCAGCGGCTCGCCTCGCCTCGCGGATCGGCGGAGACTCGTTCACGCGCCCGCACGATCTGCCGGACTGGCGAGTGGCCTTGTTCCGCCTTTACGGAGAGGCTGGTGGAGGGTGGCACGCGCCCAGCCAGCCCGTACGAGGCTCAGGCGGCGGTGTCCAGGAGCTGGCGGACCGTCACGAGCTGGGCTCGGGTTCGGGGGCCGGGCGGCGGCGGCGTGATCGGTGCGCGGGGGGCCGACGCGCTGGGAGCCGACGCGCTGGGGGTGTCCTGGAGCTGGGGTCGGCGGGGGTCGGTCAGGTGCAGGGCGAGGACGGCGCCGACCAGGGCTCCCGCGAAGGCAGCCACGGCGATGCCGACAGCGGAGGCGCCCGTGGCGGCCACCACGGCCGCGAGGAGACCGGCTCCGGTGACGGTGGCGGCTTGGGTCACGTTTCGAAGGTGGGCGTCCACGGGTCTCACGTCCTGTCGGTTGCGTGTCGGTTCGGTGTTGGTGCGGGCCCAGCGGCCTGACGGGGCGTCGGACCGTCAGGCGTGGGCGCTGATGATGCCGCCGGCGCTGAGGACGATGTAGATGCCGTTGGCGTCCAGCCCGGTGTCGTGCTGGTCGGCGTCGATGGTGGCGGCCACGCCGTCGTTGCCGATGATCTGGGCGCGGTAGTGCAGTTCACCGACCTGGGTGACCTTGGCCGTCCACCCTCCGGCCAGGTGGAAGGTGCCGGGGCTCTGCTGGCCGCCGCCCATCCAGGAGTGGACCTGCCCGTCCAGGGTGAGCGTGACGAACATGTCGTTGGCGTCGAGTCCGGCGTCGGTCTCGCCGGTTTCGATCGTGGCCAGGACGTCGCCGTCGTGGACGATGTCGGCGCGGTAGTGCTGGTTGCCCAGGTCGTAGATCCGGGCGACGCTGACGCCGTCCGCGAGGTGCTGGGTGCGGTAGGAGGAGCCGGCGCGGGAGGTGGTGGTGCCGGCGGTACCGGTCTGGGTGGCGGGGCGGGCCTGGCTCCTGGGGGCTGCCTGGGCCTTGGCGTCCTGCACGTGGGAGTCATGGGTGCCGGTGGCAGTGGCGGTGTCGCCGGACTGGGCGGTGGTCACGCCGGCGACGGTGGAGCCGGAGGCGTGGGCGCCGGCGGTGCCGGTTCCCGAGCAGGCGGTGAGGGAGAGTCCGGCGGCGGCGATCAGCGTTGCGGCGGCGATCTTGAGGCTGCGGCGGCGGGTGGTGGTGCGCATGTCGGGTCCCCCTGGGTGGTTGGTGAGCGTGGCGCTCCCTTGCTCTGCTCCTCACTCTGGACGGGTCCCCTGGTGCTCAACTGCCGGGTGGCTAACGGCGGGCTAACGGCCGGACCGGCCTGGGCGCCCCCCGGTGCACGCCGGTGGTGGTCAGCATTGAGGCGTCGTGGACCCGGTCGATAACGAAGTCGATGATGCACGGGCCGTCTTCGCCGAGGATGATGTTGGCGGTGCGGCGCCCTCCCACCGGGCGCGCGGCCGCCACCCCACGGCAGAGGCGTTTGCGGAATCCGGGGTTCTGGGTGAACCCCGGCCGGGCCGGCGGCCGCTCTTCCGGCGTCACTTGCCGCTGTAGACGGGGAAGGCGCTGTGCTCGCCGTAGTCCACGTCGCGAAGGTCGCGCAGGACGTCCATGTCGTCGCCGGAGATCTCGAAGTCGACCTCGGCGTTGGACCGCATGTGGTCGGGGTTGGCCGTCTTGGGCAGCGACACGGTGTCCAACTGCAGGGTGTAGCGGATGCACAGCTGCGGGACGGAGACGCCGTACTTCCGCGCCATCGCCTTGACCTCGGCGTTGTTCAGGATCGCGCCGTGCGCGATCGGCGAGTACGCCTCGACGAGGATCTGCCTGCTCTCGCAGTAGGCCAACAGGTCGGAGGGCGTGTTGCCGGCGTGCACGAGCAGCTGGTTCACGTGCGGCACGACGGTCGCGCCCTTGAGCAGGTTCTCCAGGTCCTGCTGCTGGAAGTTGGACACCCCGATGGAGCCGATCCGGCCGGCCCGGTGCGCCTCTTCGAGGGCGCGCCAGGCGGCGCGGTTGCCCTCGGCGTAGTCGCCGCCGCGGAAGTCGTTCCACGGCTGCGGGCTGTGGATGAGCATCAGGTCGACGCGGTCCAGGCCCAGCTTCTCCAACGAGCCGTCGATCGCGGCAAGCGCCTGGTCGTAGTCCTTGATCTCGGCGGCGAGCTTCGTCGAGACGAACAGCTCGTCGCGGGGTACCGCGGCGGTGCGCACGCCCTCGCCGACGCCGCGCTCGTTGCCGTAGGCCTGGGCGGTGTCGATGTTGCGGTAGCCGATCTCCACGGCCGCGCGGACCGCCTCGGCCGCCTTGTCGTCGTCGATGAACCAGGTGCCGAGCCCCAGCTTGGGGATCTCGACTCCGTTCGACAGGTGGTAGGTCTCGTCCAGGATGGTCATGCGTGCGCTCCGTTCCTCGGCAGCTTGCCGTACACCTCGTCGGTGACGGGCTCCAGCCATTCGTTGCCGACGCCTTCCCCCGGTGTGATGAAGGCCAGATGGGAGAACCAGGAGTCGGCCTTCGCGCCGTGCCAGTGCTTGGTGCCCGCCGGGACGCGGACCACCGTTCCCGGCTCCATGCCGACGGGGTCCTCGCCCTCGGCCTGGAACCAGCCGCTGCCCGCCGTGCACAGCAGAATCTGGTCACCGCCGCCGCCCGTGCCGTGGTGGATGTGCCAGTTGTTGCGGCACCCCGGCTCGAAGGAGACGTTGCTGACGGGGACGCTCCCCGAGGCGAGCGGGGCCAGGTAGCTCTGGCCGATGAAGTACTGCGCGTAGGCGTCGTTCTTCTCCCCCAAGGGGAAGATCTGATCAAATCCGTTGCCGGCCATCTCGTTCTCTCCGTCGTTGTGCTGGTCGCGCCGGTGATCAGGCGGAGGCCTGCTCGTCGGCGATCCTCTTCAGCTGGTTGATCGCGGTCATGGCGTTGGGCCAGCCGGCGTAGAAGGCCAGATGGGTGATCGCCTCCGACAGCTCCTCGACGCTGAGCCCGTTCTCCAGGGCTTTGCCCAGGTGATAGGGCAGCTGCTCGGTCCGGTACAGGGCGGCCAGCACGCTGACCGTGACCAGGCTGCGGTCCCGCGGCGACAGCCCGGGGCGCTCCCACACGTCCGCGAACAGCACCCCGTCGGTGATCTCGACCAGTTTCGGTGCGATGCCGGCCAGCTCCTGGGGGGCGGACTGCTTGGCCATGAGGCGACTCCCTGCGACAAATCGATGGTGTGGTCGGGCGGGCATCGGGGCGGTCCGGGATCCACGGTCGGCCACCGCGGGCCCGGCGGCATCTCCGGGCGTTCTGGCGCCGGCCGGAGACGGGGCCGCATCTGCTGCCACCTTCGAGACAACCGCAGCCCACGGAGCCGGGGAAGGCACCGCCGTTCCGTGTACCGACAGAACCCCCCAGGGCTGCTCCACCCTGCCTAACCTGGGGTGATGGACACCGCAAAGGAGATCCGCGAGTTCCTCGCCAGCCGCCGCGCCAAGATCACTCCGCAGGCCGCCGGGCTGCCCGCCTTCGGCGGCGGCCACCGCCGCGTGCCCGGCCTGCGCCGCGAGGAGGTCGCGCTGCTGGCCGGTGTCAGCATCGACTACTACGCCCGCCTGGAGCGCGGCCAGCTCGCCGGCGCCTCCGAGGAGGTCCTGGACGCCGTCTGCCAGGCCCTGCAGCTGGACGAGGCCGAACGCGCCCATCTGCACGACCTGGCCGCCGCCCAGCGCCGGCGCCCCCGGCGCCGCACCACCCGCAAGGCCAAGGAACCCGTCCCCGCCAGCCTCAGGCGGGTGCTGGAGTCCATGACCGGCTCCCCGGCGTTCATCCGCAACGGCCGCCTGGACATCCTGGCCGTCAACCCGCTCGGACGCGCCCTGTACGCACCGTTGTTCGCCGGTGCTGCGGCCCTGCCGGTGAACATCGCCCGGTTCCAGTTCCTCGACCCCGCCGGCCGCGACTTCTTCCCCGACTGGGACGCCTCGGTCAACACCACCGTCTCCCTGCTGCGCACCGAGGCAGGCCGCGCCCCCGGCGACAGCGACCTGACCGGGCTGATCGGCGAACTCGTCACCCGCAGCGAGGAGTTCCGCACCGCCTGGGCCCAGCACAACGTGCGCCTGCACCACACCGGACGCAAGCCCTTCCGGCACCCCGCCGTCGGCGAACTCAGCCTGGACTTCGACGCCATGGCCTTCCCCGCCCATCCCGGCCTGACGCTGACCGCCTACAGCGCCGAGCCCGGCACACCGGATCACGATGCGCTGTCGCTGCTCGCCTCCTGGGCCGCCACCGAACAGAAACCTGCCGCCCACGAGGACACCTCCCGCCCCTGACCCTTCCGCCGCCGCCTCGCGCCCTCACGGGACGGGACCGCGACCAAGGGGTGCGGCGCCTCAGACCAGCAGCAACAGACCCTCCCCATCCCGTACTTGGCACAGCGGTGCAGCCTGCGGAAGGCACGGCACGCGGCCCAATGGATCCAGTGCTCACCTGCTGGCGGCTACGGAACCGAGCATTCCCCGACTCCATAGCTCCCATTAGGCTTCGGGGATGTCCCGGCCGAAGGTTTCCAACGTGATGTCGGCGGGTTCGGGGCCGCGGCGGGTGCCGGTGTCGAGGTGGTCGAGGACTTCGAGTTCGGCCGGGGTGAGCTGGAAGTCGAAGACGTCGAAGTTCTCGGCGACGCGCTGGGGGCGGACGGACTTGGGGATGGCGGAGCGGCCCTGCTGGAGGTGCCACCGGATCATGACCTGGGCGGGGGTCCTGCCGTGGTCGGCGGCGATGGCGGTGATGGCGGGGTCCTCGAAGGTGCTGGTACCGGTGCCGCGGTAGCTGGTGATGCCGCCGATCGGCGACCACGCCTGGGTGACGATGCCGCGGTCGGCATCGGCCGCCTGCACGGCCGGCTGGGTGAAGTAGGGGTGGACCTCGATCTGGTTGACGGCCGGCACCACGCCCGTGTGCTTCAGCAGCTGGTCGAGGTGCTCGGGCATGAAGTTGCTGACGCCGATGGCCCGCACGCGTCCGTCGGCGAGCAGCTTCCCCAGCGCCCGGTAGGCGTCCTGGGTGAGGTCGAAGCGATCGGGCAGGGCCTGGTGCAGGAGGAGCAGGTCGATCTGCTCGACGCCGAGCTTGCCGGCGCTCTTGTCGAAGGCGTGCAGGGTCTGTTCGTAGCCGTAGTCGCTGATCCAGACCTTCGTCTCGATGAACACCTCCTCGCGCGGCAGCCCGGAGTTGCGGATGGCGTTGCCGACCTCGCGTTCGTTGGCGTAGGCCGCGGCGGTGTCGATCAGCCGGTAGCCGGTCCGAAGCGCGGTGGCCACGGCCTGCTCGGTGACGTCGGGGGGCGTCTGGAAGACGCCGAAGCCCAGGGCGGGCATCGTCACACCGTTGTTCAGGGTCAGGTACTGCACGGGACGCTCCTCAGCTCGGCCGGTGGTCGGAGGGGGGTGGTGTGCCGGCGTGGCGCTCGGTGACCTGGGCCAGGACGTTGATGGCGCTCATGGCGGCCGGCCAACCGGCGTAGAAGGCCAGGTGCGTGATCGCCTCGGCGAGTTCGGCGGTGCTCAGGCCGTTGTCGAGGGCGCGTTTCAGGTGGCCGGTCAGCTGGGCGTCGCGGCCCAGCGCGACCAGGGCGGCGACGGTGATCAGGCTGCGGTCGCGGGGTGCGAGGTCCGGGCGCTGCCACACGTCGGCGAACAGCACGTCGTCGGTGAGGTCGGCGAGCTTGGGGGCGTGGCGGCGCACCAGGTCGGGTGCCATGCGCGGGTTGGTGCCGGTCATCAGCGCTCCATCATCTTCATCTGCGCCGGGTTGTGGGTGTCTCCGGCGGCCGGGGGCAGGGCGCTCAGCCGGGCGAGGTGCTCGTCGGTGAGCTCGATGGCGTCGGCGGCGGTGTTCTCCTCGACGCGGGCGACGCGGCGGGTGCCCGGGATGGGGGCGATGGTGTCCCCCTGGGCGAGCAGCCAGGCCAGGGCGACCTGGCCGGGAGTGGCGCCGATCTCGGCGGCGACGGCGGCGACCTGGTCGGCCAGGCGCAGGTTGTGGGTGAAGTTCTCGCCGGTGAAGCGGGGGTTGTCGGCGCGGAAGTCGTCCGCGGCGAACTGCTCCGGCGAGCGGATGGCGCCGGTCAGAAAGCCGCGGCCGAGCGGGGAGAAGGGCACGAAGCCGATGTTCAGCTCGCGCAGCACCGGCAGGACCCGGGCTTCGGGGTCGCGGGTGAACAGCGAGTATTCGGACTGCACCGCGGTGACCGGGTGCACGGCATGGGCGCGGCGGATCGTGTCCGGGCCGGCCTCGGACAGGCCGATGTGCCGGATCTTGCCCTCGGCGACCAACTCGGCCAGCGTCCCGACGGTCTCCTCGATCGGCGTTTCCGGGTCGACGCGGTGCTGGTAGTACAGGTCGATGTAGTCGGTGCCCAGGCGGGTGAGCGAGCCCTCGACGGCGACGCGGATGCCGGCAGGGCTGCTGTCCGGCCCGCTGTCTCGGCCGGAGTGGGAGATCAGGCCGAACTTGGTGGCCAGCACCGCCTGGTCCCGGCGGCCCTTCAGGGCGCGGCCCACCAACTCCTCGTTGGTGTAGGGGCCGTAGACCTCCGCGGTGTCGATCAGGGTGACGCCCAGCTCCAGGGCGCGGTGGATGGTGCGCACGGACTGGTCGTCATCGGTCCCGGCGCCGGAGTAGGCGTGGGACATGCCCATGGCGCCCAGGCCGATGCGGGAGACGTCGAGGTCGCGCAGGCGGATGTGCTTCACGAGGCTTCACTGTCCTTCGTTCATGGTGGTGGTGGTGCGGGAAGGTGGGCGATGCCGCCGGTCAGGGGCGAACGATGACCTTGAGGGCCTCGCGGTCGTTCATCAGGCGGTAGCCCTCGGCGACCTCGTCCAGCGCGACGGTGCGGTCGAAGACCCGGCCGGGGTGGATCCCGCCGTTCAGGATGTGCGGCATGAGCTCCTCGATGTAGGCGCGGGCCGGTGCGACACCGCCCGTCAGGGTGAGGTTGCGCATGAACTCGCCGAAGCCGAAGGGGACCTCGGGGTACTGCGGGGCGCCGACCCGGCTGATGGTGCCGCCGTCGCGGGCCACCCCTGCGGCCTGGACGAGGGCGTCCTTGAGGCCCACGCATTCCAGTACCCGCTCGGTGCCGTGCCCGCCGGTCAGCTCGCGCACCGCGGCCACGCCCTCCTCGCCGCGGGCCGAGACCACATCGGTGGCGCCGAAGTCAACGCCCAGGTCGGTGCGCGGGGTGTGGCGGCCCATCAGGATGATGCGCTCGGCGCCCAGGAGCTTGGCGGCGATGACCCCGGACAGGCCGACCGCGCCGTCGCCGATCACGGTGACGCTCTCGCCGCGGGTGAC
This sequence comes from Mangrovactinospora gilvigrisea, assembly GCF_001879105.1. GTDB lineage: Bacteria > Actinomycetota > Actinomycetes > Streptomycetales > Streptomycetaceae > Mangrovactinospora > Mangrovactinospora gilvigrisea. The sequence goes on from NZ_MLCF01000016.1 coordinate 9,612, forward strand.
TCCGGCGGTGCGGGCGGCGTGGTAGCCGGTGCACAGCACGTCGGAGAGGGTGAGCAGGTCGGGCAGCAGCTCGGAGTCCTCGCCGACGGGGAGCTTGACCAGCGTGCCGTCGGCATAGGGGACGCGGGTGGCCTGGCCCTGCCCGCCGTCGACGCCGCCCACGCCCCACGGGCCGCCGTGGGGGCAGGAGGTGTGCAGGCCGCGCCGGCAGTACTCGCAGGTGCCGTCCGCGTAGGTGAACGGCGCCACCACCACGTCGCCCGGCTTCAGGCCCGTCACCTGCGGGCCGGTCTCCTCGACGACACCGAGGAACTCGTGGCCCATCTGCCGGGGGGTGTCGGTGAGCGGCTGGGACTTGTACGGCCACAGGTCGCTGCCGCAGATGCAGCCGAGCACGATGCGCACGACCGCGTCGGCGGGCTCCTGGATCTTCGGGTCGGCGACGTTCCCGACGAGGACGTCGCCGGCCTGGTGGAGGAGGGTTGCGCGCATGGGAGGTGGTCCTTCTCGGGTGGGTCGGGCTGGTGGAAACGGGGGCCGGCCGGTCAGCGGGCTCGGGGGCGCTCGCCCGAGTAGGCATGGATCGGCATCCGCACGCCGTTGTTCGAGGTGACGTCGGTCCTGATACGACGAGCGGCCTCTAGGGCTGCTCCTGCCGGTGCTCGTCCTGCTCGCGCCGCTCCTGCTCCTCCAGCGTGACGGCCCAGCTGGCGAGCAGGTCCAGGGCCTGCTGGGAGGGCGAGCCCGGCTCGGCGGTGTAGATGTACAAGGTCAGGCCCGGATCGGAGGGCAGGTCCAGCCCTTCGTAGGACAGGTCCAGATCGCCGACCACCGGATGGTGCAGCCGCTTGATCCCGTTGCGGTGCAGCCGCACATCGTGGGCCGCCCAGCGGGTGCGGAACTCCTCGCTGCGGGTCGACAGCTCCCCGATCAGGTCCGTCAGCCCCTTGTCGTAGGGGCTGCGGCCGGCCTCGGCCCGCAGCACCGACACCACGGTGCGGGCCACCTCGTCCCAGTCGCGGTAGTACTCGGCGGCCCGCGGATTCAAAAAGCGGAACCGGGCGTGGTTGACGGGGCGGGCGGGATCGTCGAACAGCGGCGAGTTCAGCGCGCGGCCCAGCCGGTTGGTCGCCACGATGTCCCCCCGCCCGTTGCGCACCCACGCGGGTGACAGCTGGCTGTCGAGGATCTGCTGGATGGCCGGACGCACCCGCTGCGCGGCGGCACTCGGACGGCGGCGTACCGCAGTTGCGGCGTTGGCCGCCCGGGCCAGGTCGAACAGGTGGGTCCGCTCGGCCTCGTCCAGCAGAAGCGCTCGGGCGATGGCGTCCAGGACGCCCTCGGAGGCGCCCCGCAGGCTGCCGCGCTCCAGCTGGGTGTAGTACTCCACGGAGACGCCCGCCAGCTCGGCCACCTCGCCGCGTCGCAGCCCCGGAACCCGGCGGGCACCGCCGAGGGGCACCAGACCGACCTGCTCGGGAGTGACCTTGCCACGGCGCGAGACCAGGAACTCTCGCACCTCACTGCGGTTGCTCATGTCCTCCACGCTACGAGCCGGGACGCGGTCGTGGGAGATGCTGCCAGCACCCCCCTCCCCCGCGGCCGCCCCGCCCGCTCCCTCGCCCGCTCCCGGGTGTCGGCATGCGCCGGCGTGGCCGCGACCGCCGATCGGGTCAGGCCTCGCCCGCGCGGAGGCGGCCTGCGCCGAGGGCGCGGGCGGTGAGGAAGATCCTGCGCAAGGTGCTGTTCGCGGCGGTCGTGTCCGCCGTCGGGGCGGGTGGGGTGCACGTCATCGGGAGCGGGGCCGCATGGCGGGCCGTCAGGTCGAGGACGGGCTGATCTCGACGACCGCGGCGGAGCCGGCGATCGCCTCCACCTGGATGCGGATGCCGTTCATCACCATCTCGCCGCCCCGGCCCACCGAGGACTGCATCCCGCCGCCGGCGTCCGGGTAGCCCGCGGTCGCCGTCATCCCGTCGGCGCCGATCGCGAACCGCATCGTCCCCACCGCGAAGCGCGGCGCGAAGCCGATCGTGTCACCGTCAGCGAGCCGCACCTCGCACCGGGCGTTGTAGCAGGCGGAGAGGTCCGAGCCGTTGCGCGCGGGCGGCAGCCCGTCGGACGGGGAGCCGGACGGAGAGCCGGACGGCGACGGGTCCGGCGATCCGCCGTCGGACGTCGAGGACGACGGTGGCGGCAGCGGCCGCGTCGGCAGGTCCGTGTGTGTGCCCGCACACCCGGCGAGGACGGCCACCGCGGCAGCGGCAGCCGCGACGGCATGGGTCAACCGGCGCATGGAGCACCCCTCTTGACGGCCCGACCGCGGCCCGCGGACCCCCGCGGAGGGCGCTCCCGCCGCACCCACCCGAGACCAGAGTGTAGGCGAGCGGATGCGCTCCGTGAACAACGCCTCCCGTCGACGCGCCGACCCGGCGCACTGCCGTCCGCCGTACGGGTCGCCCCGGCGGGCCGCCGCGCGTGGCGGGCCGCGGGGGACGCGTCGCGCGCGGTAGGACATGGCCCATGGCCCGTAGGGCACTTCTGCTCACCGCGGCGACGGCAGCGGCCTGCCTCGCCGCGGCCCCGGCGCGGGCCACGGCCGAGCCGCCGCCGCTGGCGCCGCTGACCGTGGCGGTCCGCGTCGCCGGCGCCGCCGCGGACCGCCCGATCCGAGCGGGCGAACGCGTCGACTACGCCATCACCGTCGCCAACCGCGGCCGCGCCGCCTACCCGGCCGCGGTCGTCACCCAGCTGCTGCCGGACGGCATGCACGCCATCGGCTCCACGCCGGCCGCGCGGCCCGCGGGCGGTACGGCGCTCGGCTGGACGGTCCGGCTCGCCCCGCACGGCACCGTCCGCCTCGGCGTCCGCGCGCTCGCGGGCGTGCCGGGCGCGCCGGCGGCGCGGGCGAAGGACGGCACCGCGCTCTCCAGCACCGTCTGCGTCCGCGAGACAGCCGCGGGCCAACCGGTCGCCTGCGGCTCGGACTTCGTCACCCTCGGGGTGCCCGCCGCCCGCGTCGACCGCGGCAGCGTCAACCTCATCACGGCCCTGACCGCCGCCGCGCTGGCGGCTGTCGCCGCCGCCACCACCCTCCCCCTGCTCCGCCGCCACATCACGCCTACCTGACACCCCCCGCCCCACACCCCCGCAGCCCGCGAAGCGGTCCCGGTGGAACGCCGAGACGCCGGAGCGGAGTGGCGAAAGGCCGGAGGGGCGCTGGGCCGAAGAGGCGGAGCGGCGAGGCGCGGAGGGGCGCCGGGGGACGGAGAGGCGCCGGGGCGAGTCGCGGAGGGGCGGAGAGACGGAGAGACGCCGGGGCGAAGGCTCGGAGGGGCGGAGAGACGGAGAGACGCCGGGGCGAAGGCTCGGAGGGGCGAGGCTCCGGGGCGAGTCGCGGAGAGGCGCTGGGCCGAAGAGGCGGAGGGGCGAGGCGCGGAGGGGCGCCGGGGCGGAGGGCCGAGGCGCCGGGCGAGGCGCGGAGGGGCGCCGGGACGGAGGGCCGGGACGGAAGCGCGGAGGGCCCGAGGCGCGGGGAACCCGGTATCGCATCCACCGCGGGCGGGCCCGCGACCGCGCCTACGCGTCCCGCCGCACCACCAGCATCGACGTGTCGTCCTGCAGCACGCCCCCGGTGTGCCGCACCACCGCATCGCCCAACTCCCGCAGCACCGCCCCCGGATCCGACACTCCGGCGCCCCGCGCCGCCACCCACGCCACCGGATCGAAGAACGCCCCCGCCGCGTCCCGCGCCTCCGCGAGCCCGTCCGTGAAGAGCAGCAGCGCATCCCCCTCGCGCAGCTCGTCGCTGCGCACCACCGCCGGCCCCGGCGCAAGATCGCGCAGCCCCAGTGGCAGCCCGTCCTCCGCCGGCTCCAGCACCTCCACCGCCCCGTCCGCCCCGCGGACGACCAGCGGTGCGGGGTGGCCGCACGACGCCGTGCGCAGCGTCCGCCCGTCCCGGGCGACCTCCGCCACCAGCGCGGTGACGAACAACTCGGCCGAGTCCGGCACGTCGTAGCCCACCCCGCCCGTCGGCCGCGACCGCGCCTTCCGCCGCCGCAGCGACGCCTCCAGCAGCGACACCAGCGTCGGCAGGTCCGACGCCAGGTGCGCGTACTCGGCGAACGCCCCCGCCACGCCGCCCACCACCGAGATCGCGCCGAGCCCCTTGCCGCGCACGTCCGCGATGAGCATCCGCACCCCGTGCTGCGTCGACTCCACCGCCAGCAGATCGCCGCCGATGTGCGCCGCGCTCCCCGCGGCGTCGTAGCGGGAGGCCACCAGCAGCCGTCCGTAGCGCCCGTCCGGCGGGGGCAGCACCGCGCGCTGCGCGGCCTCGGCCACCTCCCGGACGGTGGCAAGCTCGGCGCGGCGCCGCGTCCGCACCCGGCAGACGACCGCGCTGACGACGACCAGCGCCACCAGCGCGACCAGGTCCTGAGCGTCGTGAAAGTCGAGGCCGAAGACGAGCAGCACCACCGCCTCGATCAGCAGCACCGTCCCGCCCACCAGCATCGTCGCCGCCGGCGACAGCAGCGCGGCGGCCACGAAGCAGGCCGCGATCAGCGGCGGCGGCCCGGTGATCGGGCCCGGCAGGACGAACTCCGCGAGCACCCCGACGACGAGCAGCACCCCGCACACCGACCACGCCCACACCGCGGCGGGAATGCGCCGGAGCCGCTCCACCACCACCCGCCCGCCCTCCGCTCCTCGACGCCCCGACGGGCCGTCCGGACCGGGCCCCTCATCATGATCGCGGATGCGGCGGACCGGCGCCCCGCCAGGGGGCGCCGACCGCATTCCACTCAGAACTCTGCTCGGATCAGTGCTGCTCAGAACACCCGGGTCCGGTCAGTGGCCCGCGCCACCGACATCGCCAGGGCCATGTCCACCCGATCCGCCCAGGGGCATTCGTGCCGGGTGTCGACATCCGAGCGCAGGCACTGCCCGCCACCGCGGCAGATGCGGTGCACGGCCGCCCTCAGCCGCTGCTCCGAGCGCGTGTGTTTCCAGCGCTTCCACCGGTTCTGTGCGGCGGCCAACCAGCCGAACCGCTCCACGTCCGACCTCGGACGCTTCACCAGCGCCGCCCGGTTCGGTCCCGTCACCGAACCGGCGCCGAACTCCCCCTCGGGGTCCCACGTCGTGTCCAGGTCGTTCGGTCGCTGTTGGACCGATACGCCCATTTCGCACCTCTTCCTTCTCGCCGGTCGCATGTCGCACACCAGCGTAGTCAAATGATCACCGTGCGTGTTCATTTCGGGCATGCCGCGAGGCCCCGAGCCCGCCCGGTAGGGGGGAGGGGTTCCGCGTGCCGTACCCATGAACCCAGTCAAGACCCCCGACGGTCAAACGGGTTTCGGGGCGCCGCGGGGGCGCCGCGGGCCTCTGGGCGGCACTCCGAAGGGCCCCCGGCAGCCGGCCTCGCCCTTCCCCACGACGGCCGCCCGGCCCCGGTTCGCGCGCGGTCGGCCCCGACAGTTCGCGCGGTCGGCCCCGACCGGACCCGCGCACGCGTTTAACGGTTCGCCATCCCCCCGCCCCCGCTAACTATCCTTGCCAGTGCCATGGCTACCCGACATCCGTCCCTCGACGCCGCGCGCCTCGACGCCCTCACCGTCCGCGACTCCCGCCGCCTCCGCCGCCGCCTGGACGGGGCCCGCCGCATCCGGCGCCCCGAGGCCCGCGAGGCCGTCCTCACCGAGATCACCGCCGAGGTGGAGGCCGCGGAGGAGCGCCTCGCCGCGCGGCGCGCCGCGCTGCCCGCCGTCAGCTACCCCGAGGCCCTCCCGGTCAGCGGCAAGAAGGACGACATCGCCGCCGCCATCCGCGACCACCAGGTCGTGATCGTCGCCGGCGAGACCGGCTCCGGAAAGACCACCCAGCTCCCCAAGATCTGCCTGGAGCTGGGCCTCGGCGTGCGCGGCCGGATCGGCCACACCCAGCCCCGCCGGATCGCCGCCCGCACCGTCGCCGAGCGCATCGCCGAGGAGCTGGACGTCGAGCTCGGCGGCGCCGTCGGCTACAAGGTCCGCTTCACCGGGGACGTCTCCGACCGCACCGCGATCAAGGTGATGACGGACGGCATCCTCCTCGCGGAGCTGCAGACCGACCGCGACCTCAACCAGTACGACACGCTCATCATCGACGAGGCCCACGAGCGCAGCCTCAACATCGACTTCATCCTCGGCTACCTCAAGCGCCTGCTGCCCCGCCGGCCCGACCTCAAGGTCGTCATCACCTCGGCGACCATCGACCCCGAGCGGTTCGCGGCGCACTTCGCCGCCCCGGACGGCACCCCGGCCCCGATCGTCGAGGTCTCCGGCCGCACCTATCCGGTCGAGGTCCGCTACCGGCCGGTCGTCGATCCGGAGGACGAGAACGCCGACCCGGACCGCGACCAGGTCCAGGCGATCACCGACGCGGTGGACGAGCTCACCGCCGAGGGCCCCGGCGACATCCTGGTCTTCCTCTCCGGCGAGCGGGAGATCCGCGACGCGGCGGACGCCCTCGCCAAGCGCAACGCCCGCCTCCGCCAGGATCAGCAGGCCGAGATCCTCCCCCTCTACGCCCGCCTCTCCTCCGCCGAGCAGCACCGCGTCTTCCAGACGCACCGCGGCCGCCGCATCGTGCTGGCCACCAACGTCGCCGAGACCTCGCTCACCGTCCCCGGCATCAAGTACGTCATCGACCCCGGCACCGCCCGCATCTCCCGCTACAGCCACCGGCTGAAGGTGCAGCGGCTGCCCATCGAGCCGGTCTCCCAGGCCAGCGCCAACCAGCGCAAGGGCCGCTGCGGCCGCACCTCGGACGGCATCTGCGTCCGCCTCTACTCCGAGGACGACTTCGACTCCCGCCCGGAGTTCACCGACCCGGAGATCCTGCGCACCAACCTCGCCTCGGTCATCCTCCAGATGACCTCCATCGGGCTCGGCGACATCGCCGCCTTCCCGTTCCTGGAGCCGCCGGACCGCCGCCAGATCACCGACGGCGTCAACCTCCTCCACGAGCTGGGCGCGCTCGACCCCACCGTCAAGGACAAGAACCGCAACATCACCGCGCTGGGCCGCAAGCTCGCCCAGATGCCGGTCGACCCGCGGCTCGGCCGGATGGTGCTGGAGGCCGACAGGAACGGCTGCCTCCGCGAGGTGATGGTGCTCGCCGCCGCCCTCTCCATCCAGGACCCGCGCGAGCGCCCCGTCGACAAGCAGACCCAGGCCTCCCAGGCGCACGCCCGCTTCAAGGACGAGACCAGCGACTTCCTCGGCTACCTCAACCTGTGGAACTACCTGAAGGAGAAGCAGAAGGAGCTCTCCGGGAACCAGTTCCGCAAGCTGTGCCGCACCGAGTTCATCAACTACCTGCGGATACGCGAGTGGCAGGACATCGACGGCCAGCTCCGGCAGACCGTCAAGCAGATGGGCCTGCACCCCGGCACCACCGAGGGCACCCCGGACAACATCCACCGCTCGCTGCTCTCCGGCCTCCTCTCCCACGTGGGCCTCTACGACAACGACAAGCGCGAGTACGACGGCGCCCGCGGCGCCCGGTTCGCCGTCTTCCCCGGCTCCGGCCTCTTCAAGAAGTCCCCGCGGTTCGTGATGGCCGCCGAGCTGGTGGAGACCTCCCGGCTCTGGGCCCGCACCGCGGCGAGGATCGAGCCGCAGTGGGCCGAGGACCTCGCCCAGCACCTCGTCAAACGCACCTACAGCGAGCCGCATTGGGAGATGAAGCAGGCCGCGGTGGTCGCCCTGGAGCGGGTCACCCTCTACGGCGTGCCGCTGGTGGCCGGCCGCAAGGTCGCCTACGGCCGCATCGACCCGGAGCTCTCCCGCGACCTGTTCATCCGCCACGCGCTCGTCGAGGGCGACTGGCAGACGCACCACAGGTTCTTCCACGAGAACCGCAGGCTGCTGGAGGAGGTCGAGGACCTCGAGCACCGCGCCCGCCGCCGCGACATCCTCGTCGACGACGACACCCTCTTCGACTTCTACGACCAGCGCGTCCCCGAGGACGTCGTCTCCGGTCGGCACTTCGACCAGTGGTGGAAGAAGGCCTCGAAGGAGCAGCCCGACCTGCTCAGCTTCGAGAAGTCGATGCTCATCAACGAGCGCGCCGGGGACGTCAGCCGCGCCGACTACCCCGACATCTGGCGCCAGGGCGACCTCCGGCTGAAGCTGACCTACCAGTTCGAGCCCGGCACCGAGGCGGACGGCGTCACCGTCCACATCCCGCTGGCCATCCTCAACCAGGTGGAGGAGGAGGGCTTCGACTGGCAGGTGCCGGGGCTGCGCGAGGAGCTCGTCACGGCCCTGATCCGGGTGCTGCCCAAGCCGATCCGCCGCCACTTCGTGCCGGCCCCCAACGCGGCCCAGGCGGTGGCGAAGGTCCTCGCCCGCTACCAGTCCGCGGCCGCCCCGGACACCGCGCCGGCCGAGCCGCTGCTCACCGTCCTCTCCCGGGAGCTGCGCCGCCTCGGCGGCCTGGAGGTCCCGGAGGACGCCTTCGAGGCGGAGCGCATCCCGCAGCATCTGAGGATCACCTTCCGGGTGGTCGGCGAGAAGGAGAAGAAGCTCGCCGAGGACACCTCCCTGGAGGCGCTGAAGCGGCAGTTGAAGCCGAAGATGCGGGAGACCATCTCCAAGGCGGCCGCCCCGGACGGCATCGAGCGCGCCGGCCTCACCTCCTTCGAGGGCCTGGGCGCCCTCCCGGAGACGTTCGAGCGCAAGCGCGGGCGCCACTCGGTGCGCGCCTTCCCGGCGCTGGTGGACGAGGGCGGCACGGCCGCCGTCCGGATGTTCGACACCGAGGAGGAGCAGCGGGACGCCATGTGGGCGGGCACCCGCCGGCTGCTGCTGCTCTCCGTCCCCTCGCCGGCCAAGCAGGTGCAGAAGGAGCTCTCCAACACCGAGAAGCTGGCCCTGTCCGGAGGCCCGCACGGCTCGGTGGGCGCGCTGCTGGAGGACTGCGTCGCGGCGGCGGTGGACTTCCTGATGGCGGCGAACGGCGGCCCGGTGCGCGAGGAGGCCGCCTTCGCGGCGCTGCGCGACAAGGTCCGCGCCGAACTCTTCGACGTCACCCTGGAGACGGTGCGCCGCACCGCGCGGGTGCTGGCGGAGTGGAACGGCGCCGAGCGGCGGCTGAAGCAGGTGAAGAGCGTCACCCTGCTGCCCGCCCTCACCGATGTCCGCGAGCAGCTGGACCGCCTCGTCCACAAGGGCTTCGTCACCGAGACCGGGGTGCGCAGGCTGCCGGACCTGGTGCGCTATCTGCGGGCCGTGCAGCGGCGCCTGGAGGCGCTTCCCGAGGCGCCCCGCCGGGACGCGGAGCGGATGGCCTCGGCCCGCCGGATGTGGGACGAGTACCGGGCGGAGGCGGAGCGGCTGCCGGCCGGCCGCCGCGAGCCGGAGGAGCTGCTCAAGGTGCGCTGGATGATCGAGGAGCTGCGGGTCAGCTACTTCGCCCAGAGCCTGGGGACGGCCCATCCGGTCTCCGAGAAGCGCGTGCTCAAGGCGCTGGACGCGGCGGTGAGCGCGATGGCGTGACGGCCGGCGGGGGCCCCGCGGCAACGAGTTGGACCGGGGCCCTCCCGTGCCGTACTATCTGTCTGGTCGCAGACGTTCTCGCCTGCGAAGTTCCAGGTCCTGTGGAGCAGCTAGGAGTGCTCGCCACCCTGTCAAGGTGGAGGCCGCGGGTTCAAATCCCGTCAGGACCGCAGCACAGCATCGAGGTTGGGCCCGTTCCCCGTGGGGAGCGGGCCCTTCTTCGTGCTCCCGGCAGGGCTATGCGGCCATATATCCGGTTCGACACGGAGCGGGCAAGGATCTGCCCTGTGAGAGGTGTCACGGAATTCGTTCCGGGAGCGGACCGGGAAGAACCGGCCCAGATCGCTCTCCATCGAATATGTAGAATATTACTGCCGGTTACCCGTACCCCTCTCCCGTCACAGGAGTACCGGAATACCCTTCACTCACTCTGGCAACGAAGGGCCGGAAATGATCGTTCCGGGCATGCCGAAGGGGCCGCATCGGATCCGGCGGAATCCGGTGCGGCCCCTTCGGGACGGCTGAAACGCATCGGCCCGGTCTGAGCGGGACGGAGCGTGGCTCAGGCCTCGGTGCGCTGCTGCGGGATGCCCGCGAGCAGGGCGCGAACCTCGGTCTCGCGGTAGCGGCGGTGGCCGCCGAGCGTGCGGATCGACGTGAGCTTGCCGGCCTTTGCCCAGCGAGTGACCGTCTTAGGGTCCACGCGGAACATCGTGGCAACCTCTGCCGGCGTCAGCAGCGGCTCAGCATCAGGGGTGCGGGCGGTCATGAGCGGCCTCCTCGGAGAACCGAACCAACACGGTTCTTTCCTTCAAATTATGCACCTTGACCCGCGATGCCCGAAATGGCGCACGCGAGCCGGGTCGGTAATAGGACGAACGGCTTGTCCTTGGCACTACAACTACACCATCCGTCCAGTGCCGACAGCCAAACCGCAAGAATTGCCCCGGCAAGGGTGCAACACCGCGGAGAGATACGGAACCCCCCATAGCGGGCAGTCACATCTCGGTGACAACCCGTCACGTCGGGTCAGGCCATGCAGTCCTTCCTAAAACCCGCAGAACCGTACTTCATCCGATGGAACCGGACAAGGGGTCTGGGGCTCGGACTCCGGTGCGTCTTGTCCTACTTTGCCACAACCAACCTGCTTGTCGGACAGGTTCGTTGGATCCGGATACGTGATCCTCATCCCAATAGTCCGGATGGGGACCAAGGTCCGCCGGAGCTGAACGTTCCGATGACCGTACACGCTCAGTTCACGCCAAGCTTCTTTCGTGGCCGCAACGTGATGAAGCGCACCAACCCCCCGAACCGTGCAGACCCCGCCGATCCCCCGCGTCCCGGGAGCTAGTAACGCCGCCGGTCGCGGCGCTAGTTGGCGAACTGCAGCTGCTGCACCCCGCGCCAGCGCTCGTGCAGCCTCCGGTAGGCGACGCCCGCCGCGGCGCCGTCCCCCTCGCGCAGCGCCGCCAGGCCCTCCGTCACATCCGCCGCCGAGACGTCCTCCGCCAGCCGCTCCGGCGGCAGCGCATGCACCAGCCCGCCGTAGTCCAGCTCCACCAGCGAGCGCGGATGGAACTCCTCCAGCCAGCGGCCCACCTGCTCCAGACCGGCCGAAAGCAGCCCGTCGTCCTCCATCGCGTCCCGCAGCACCCGCAGCCCCCGCGCGGTCCGCTGCCGCGCCCGCGTCATCGACGTCCGGTACGACAGCGCCGGCGGCACCCCGCCGCCGCCCGGCTGGTACGACCGCTCCGACCCGTCGAAGAGCACGAACCAGCGCACCGGGACGTGCCACGCCGCCTGCTGGATCCACGGCCGGGCGTCCGGGTTCTTGTCCCGCCAGCGCTCGAAGTCGCCCTGCAGCTGCTCGCGCAGCACCGCCGGCAGCGCCGCCTCCAGCGCCGGGTCGGGCAGCAGCCGGACGGCCTCCTCCAGCGCCAGGCGCACCCGCAGCTGCGTCGTCCACGGGCAGATGTGCGTCACACCGTCGGCCACCGCCACGAACGCCTCGCGGCTCTCCCGCTCCGGCACCACCCGCGGCGGCACGGCCGTCAGCCCCGCGAGGCTGGAGCGCACCTCGTCCTGCGCGGACGGCAGCTCGCCGCCGGCCGCGTAGTCGTACCAGTGCGAGCGCTCCGGCTCGGGGAACGCCGCGAGCGGCTCGTAGACGCGTAGGTAGGCCGCATAGGGAGCGAGCAGGCTGGTGCGCACCCCGAAATCCTCGCACGGGAAGGGCAGTTGCTTCCATGTCGCCGACGCCCCGGGAGCGCCGCCCGGCGGGGCCGCTCCAACCTCGCACCGCAGGGCCCCCGACCTCACTAGGGTGAGCCCCAACACGCCGCCAACAGGCGGCCCCAGCAGAGCCCTTCAGGAGTCACTACCGTGACCGAGAACGACACCGTCTTCGCCCGCGCCGACGGCCACGAACAGGTCGTCTTCTGCAACGACCCGGCCAGCGGACTGCGCGCCGTCATCGCCGTCCACTCCACCGCGCTGGGCCCCGCCCTCGGCGGCACCCGCTTCTACCCCTACGCGAACGAGCAGGACGCCGTCACCGACGTCCTCAACCTCTCCAAGGGGATGTCGTACAAGAACGCCCTCGCCGGGCTCGACCACGGCGGCGGCAAGGCCGTCATCATCGGCGACCCCGCCGAGCTGAAGGGCGAGGCCCTGCTGCGCTCCTACGGGCGCTTCGTCGCCTCCCTCGGCGGCCGCTACATCACCGCCTGCGATGTCGGCACCTACGTCGCCGACATGGACGTGATCGCCCGCGAGTGCCGGTTCGTCACCGGCCGCTCCCCCGAGCACGGCGGCGCCGGCGACTCCTCCGTCCTCACCGCCTTCGGCGTCTTCCAGGGCATGCGCGCCTGCGCCGAGGCCCGCTGGGGCGAGCCCACCCTCGCCGGCCGCCGGGTCGGCGTGGCCGGCGTCGGCAAGGTCGGCCGGCACCTCGTCGCCCATCTGGTGGAGGACGGCGCCGAGGTGGTCGTGACCGATGTCTCGGACGCCGCCGTGCGGGTCGTCCTGGACCGCCACGCGGACGCCCGCCCGGGCGTCTCCGCGGTCGCCGACACCGACGCGCTGATCGCCGCGGACCTCGACGTCTACGCCCCCTGCGCGCTGGGCGGTGCCCTTGACGACGCCACCGTGCCGAGGCTGACCGCCTCCGTGGTGTGCGGTGCGGCGAACAACCAACTCGCCCACCCCGGCGTCGAGAAGGACCTCGCGGACCGCGGCATCCTCTACGCCCCCGACTACCTGGTGAACGCCGGCGGCGTCATCCAGGTGGCCGACGAGATCGAGGGCTTCGTCTTCGAGCGGGCCCGCGCCAAGGCCGCCAAGATCTTCGACACCTCGCTGCAGATCTTCCGCTCGGCCGAGGCCGAGGGCATCCCCCCGGCGGTGGCCGCCGACCGGCTCGCCGAGCACCGGATGGCCGAGATCGGCCGCCTGCGCGGCTTCTACCTCGGCGGGTCCGCGAGCCGGCCCTGAGATCCGGATATAGGGGTCATCGGAGGCGATGCGGGACGCCCCGCGCGGCATCCGCGGACGCCGCGCGGGATTCCTCCGGACCAATCCCGTCAGAAAGACGCTAAGATGACTGCTGACCAGCGGTGATCCTGGGTTCGACGGATTGTTCGGGGCGGCACGTCGCACGGGCGACGTACCGTCCGGCCGCCGAAGCAGGTACCGTTGGAGCCTACGAGCGGTCCCACACATCCGCGGGGCCGTTCTCCATCATGATCGCGTGACAGATCCGGGGCCGTCAGGTCCCGTCGTTGAGGGGGTCGAGCCATGGGGCGCGGCCGGGCCAAGGCCAAGCAGACGAAGGTCGCCCGCCAGCTGAAGTACAACAGCGGCGGTTTCGACCCGACACGTCTGGCCGACGAGCTGGGCGTTCCGTCGACGAACCACGAGCCGCCGGTGAGCGGCAACGGGCACGGCGACGTAAACGACACCGATACCGATCGGGACGACGATCCCTACGCGGATTACGCCGAGAAATACAACACCGGACCTGACGACGACGAGGACGCCTGAGGCGCCGTCGGGTCCGGGGGCCGTCGCACCCACGATCGTCCGGTAGATCCGGGGTCCACGCCGACCCCGGATCTTCTGCTGCCCGCTTCCGGTTCACGCCCCGTCAGGGGCGCGGGGCGCCGGCACAACGGTGCGGCTCCGCCGCGCGGGCGCGGGTGAGCGACGGCGACCGGGCGGCCGGGCGCCGTCGCCACCCGCTGCTGCGCGATCCGCCCCCTCACCCGGCCGGGTGATCCCCGGAGAGCACCGCGCCCGGCGTCCGCGCGTCCTCCCGCTCGACCACGTCGCCCAGCACCCACGCCTCGACATCGCGGTCGTCCAGCGCGCTGAGCACCACGTCGACCGACTCCCGCGGGACGACCGCGACCATGCCGACACCCATGTTGAGCGTCTTCTCCAGCTCCTCGCGGGCGACCTTCCCCGCGCCCCCGACGACGCCGAAGACCGGGTGCGGCGTCCAGGTGCCGCGGTCCAGGCGGGCCGTCAGGTGATCGGGGACCACCCGCGCCAGGTTGGCCGCCAGGCCGCCGCCCGTGACATGGGCGAAGGTGTGGATCTCCGCGGTGCGGGCCAGCGCCAGGCAGTCCAGCGCGTAGATGCGGGTCGGCTCCAGCAGTTCCTCGCCGAGCGTGCGGCCGAACTCCGGCACCTCGCGGTCCAGCTTCCAGCCGGCCTTCTCCAGCAGGACGTGGCGGACCAGCGAGTAGCCGTTGGAGTGCAGTCCGGAGGAGGCCATCGCGATCACCGCGTCGCCGGCCGCGACCCGCTCCGGGCCGAGCAGCCGGTCGGCCTCGACGACGCCGGTGGCGGCGCCGGCCACGTCGTACTCCTCCGGGCCCAGCAGGCCCGGGTGCTCGGCCGTCTCGCCGCCCACCAGCGCGCAGCCGGCGTCCACGCAGCCGTCCGCGATGCCCTTGACGATCGCGGCGATCCGCTCCGGCACGGTCTTGCCGACGCAGATGTAGTCCGTCATGAACAGCGGCTCGGCGCCGCACACCGCGAGGTCGTCGACGACCATGCCGACCAGGTCGCGGCCGATGGTGTCGTGCCGGTCCATCGCCTGGGCGAGGGCGACCTTGGTGCCGACGCCGTCGGTGGAGGCGGCGAGCAGCGGACGGGTGTAGCCGGCGAGCTTGGAGGCGTCGAAGAGCCCGGCGAACCCGCCCAGGCCGCCCAGCACCTCGGGGCGGGTGGCGCGGGCCACATGGGCCTTCATCAGCTCGACCGCGCGGTCGCCGGCCTCGATGTCGACGCCGGCGGCGGCGTAGGTGGTCACGGGGGTGCTCCTTGGGGTGACGCTCAGGGGCGGGACAGTGCCGAGGCGGGGCTCGGGTCCTCGAGGACGTGCTTGCCGAGCAGCTCCGGGTCGGGGAGCTCCATCGGGTACGTGCCGTCGAAGCAGGCCCGGCAGAGGTTCTCGCCCGGGACGGTGGTCGCCTCCGTCATCCCTTCGAGGGAGATGTAGGCGAGCGAGTCGGCGCCCAGCGAGGTGCCGATCTCGTCGACCGAGAGGCCGTTGGCGATCAGCTCGGCGCGGCTGGCGAAGTCGATGCCGAAGAAGCAGGGCCACTTGATGGGCGGGCTGGAGATCCGGATGTGGATCTCGGCCGCGCCGGCCTCGCGGAGCATCCGCACCAGGGCGCGCTGGGTGTTGCCGCGGACGATCGAGTCGTCCACCACCACCAGCCGCTTGCCGCGGATGACCTCCTTGAGCGGGTTGAGCTTCAGGCGGATGCCGAGCTGCCGGATCGTCTGGCTGGGCTGGATGAAGGTGCGCCCGACGTAGGCGTTCTTCACCAGGCCGGCGCCGTAGGGGATGCCGCTGGCCTCGGCGTAGCCGATCGCCGCCGGGGTGCCGGACTCCGGGGTCGGTATCACCAGGTCGGCCTCGGCGGGCGACTCCTGGGCGAGGCGGCGGCCCATCTCCACGCGGGAGAGGTAGACGTTGCGGCCGTCGATGTCGGAGTCGGGGCGGGCCAGGTAGATGTGCTCGAAGGCGCAGCCCTTGCGGCGCGGTTCGGCGAACCGGCTGCTGCGCAGGCCGTCCGCGTCGATGGCGATGAGCTCGCCGGGCTCGATGTCGCGGACGAAGGAGGCGCCGACGATGTCGAGGGCGGCGGTCTCGGAGGCGACCACCCAGCCGCGGTCGAGGCGGCCCAGCACCAGCGGGTGCAGGCCCTGCGGGTCGCGGGCGGCGTAGAGGGTGTCCTCGTCCATGAAGACCAGGCAGAAGGCGCCTTTGACGCCCGGCAGCACGGCGAGCGCGGACTGCTCCAGGGTGCGGTCCGGGTCGGCGGCGAGCAGGGCCGTGACGAGGTCGGTGTCGTTGGTGGTGGCCGGCGCCGGGGCCGACTGCTGCGGCGAGCTGGGCCGGTCGGCCTCCGCCTTGGCGACGGCCTCGGACAGCTCCCGGGTGTTCACCAGGTTGCCGTTGTGGGCCAGCGCCAGCGAGCCGGTGGCCGTGGCCCGGAAGGTCGGCTGCGCGTTCTCCCACACCGAGGCGCCGGTGGTGGAGTACCGGGCGTGGCCGACCGCCAGGTGCCCGTTGAGCGAGCCCAGGGAGGACTCGTCGAAGACCTGGGAGACCAGGCCCATGTCCTTGAAGACGAGGATCTGGGAGCCGTTGCTCACCGCGATTCCCGCGGATTCCTGGCCTCGGTGCTGAAGGGCGTAGAGCCCGAAATAGGTTAGTTTGGCGACCTCTTCGCCGGGGGCCCAGACGCCGAAGACACCGCAGGCGTCCTGGGGGCCTTTTTCACCCGGAAGGAGATCGTGGCTGAGTCGTCCGTCACCACGCACAGAAGAAACAGTACATGGGGGCGGCGCCCGGGGGCGCGCGGGGCCGGAGTGAGATGCCGCTCAACCGGCCGGGGGCGGACGGAGAGGCAGCAGGTCGGAGAGGTCGCTGCGCTCTCCGGAGGCGGTGAGGAGGCTCTCGTCGAGGGCCTGCTGCCAGGAGAGCCGGCCGCTGGCGAGGCGGAGCCAGGTGAGCGGATCGGTCTCCACGACGTTGGGCGGGGTGCCGCGGGTGTGCCGGGGCCCCTCGACGGCCTGGACGACGGCGAACGGCGGGACGCGCAGTTCGACGGAGCCGCCGGGGGCGCGGTCGGCGAGGGCGTCGGCGAGCAGCCGGGTGGCGGTGGCGAGGGCCTCGCGCGGCGGCTTGGCCGGCTCGGGGCCGTCCAGGGCGGCGAGGACGGCGGCGAGGAGCTGCTCCAGGAGGGCGGGGAGGTTCTCCTCGGCGGCCTCCAGCCCGGGGTCGCGGCCGGTGGCGGCGGCGAGGGCGGCGTGCACCTTGGCGGGGTCGTAGCGGCGGGGGCGCCGGGCGCGGGGCGGCATGGGCACTCTTTCGGGTGATGGCGGCGAGAGGCTCTGGTGTTCGGCTGACGAAGGCTCATAGTGTGGCCGCAGAGCCACTGTTCCAGATATGCGTGCGTGATGCTCTTTGCACTTTTTGCCGGTCGGGCGCCGTAGCGCCCGGTCCATGCTCCCGATGGTGATGCGTCGTTGTCGACATCCTCAGAGGGGGCTTTCTTCATGTTCACCACTTCGGATCCGGCCGCACTGGGCGAACTCGCCGGGCGGCTCGGCCAGTTGGCCGGCAGCGTCGGGGCCCGCGGCGGCACGCTGCTGCACGAGGTGCGGGTGACACCCTGGGCGGGGCCCGCGGCGCAGTCCTTCCGCACCCGGCTGACGGTGGAGTGCACCGGGATCGAGGAGGCGGCGCGCCATCTGCGCGGGGCCTCCTCGGCGATGAACGACCTCGCGGCGGCGGTGGCCCGCAAGGTGGCGGCGTCGTGACGGGCGGGGAGCTGCGGCTGCCGCCGGGCGAGCTGCGCCGGCTGCGGCGGGTGTGCAGCTCGGAGGCGGAGGCGCTGGCCGAGGCAGCCCGGGCGGCGCGGGAGCTGCTGGAGCATCCGGCGTTCCGGGCCGGGCTCGCCGCGTGCCCGGAGGAGGCGGCGCGGGTCGGCCGGCTTGTCCACAGGGCTGTGGACGGAGACGCGGGGCTGCCGAGCTGTGCGCGCCGGGTGCGGCGCAGCGCGGAGGAGCTGGCCGGGGCGGAGGAGGCGTACCGCAGGGCGGAGCGGCATGCGGCGGAGGCGGCCCGCGCGGCCGCGTCCGGCTCCAACTACGGCAAGCCGTGGGGGCACGGCTGGCTGCCGGCGGACGCGCATGCGGCGCATCTGGCCCATGCGCAACACCGGGCGCATCTGGCGCACGCCGGTCGTGTGCATGGCGGGGCGGCGCACGGCGATGGGGGCTCCGCCCCGGAGGCCGGTGCAAGCGGGCGGCGGGCGGCGATCCTGGAGCGGGCGGCCCGCTGGGCGGCGCAGCGGGTGCCGTACACGATGTACGGCTACCACGGCGGCTGGCGGGCCGACTGCTCCGGCTTCGTCTCGATGGCCTGGCAGCTGCACACCTCGATGACGACGGTGACGCTGCCGGAGGTGGCGCACCGCGTCCTCAAGGCCCAGCTCCGGCCGGGCGACGTCCTGCTCAACAAGGCGCCGGGCCGGCACGGCCATGTGGTGCTGTTCGAGCGGTGGACGGACGAGTCGCACACCTCGTATCTGGCGTACGAGCAGAGCCCGGGAGGCACCAAGCACCGGGTGGTGCCCTATCCGTACTTCCCGGGCCACGGCGCGTTCGAGCCGTACCGGCTCAACGCGCTGGGGCGTTGAGGCCGGGCCCACGCCGTCGAGCGCGGGCCCGGCTCACGACCCTTCCGATCCTTCCGACCACCAGGTCTTGCTGCTTCAGAACTTCACAGCGGAGGCGGAGGCCTCGCGGAGCTCCTCCAGGGAGACGGCGAACTGGCCCTGGATGTCGAGGGCGTCGCCGTCCACCACGCCGATGCGCGCCGCGGGCAGGCTGCGGGCCCGGCACATGTCGGTGAACCGCACCTCCTCGCTGCGCGGCACCGAGACGATGGCACGTCCCGCCGACTCGCTGAACAGGAAGGTGAACGCCGCGATCGTGTCGGGCACGACCACCCGGGCGCCGATCCCGCCGCCCAGGCAGCTCTCCACCAGGGCCTGCGCCAGGCCGCCGGCGGAGAGGTCGTGGGCGGAGTCGATCATCCCGTCCCGGGAGCCGGCGATCAGCACCTCGGCGAGGAGCCTCTCCCGCTCCAGGTCCACCTGCGGGGGGAGGCCGCCGAGGTGGCCGTGGGCGAGCTGCGCCCAGGCCGAGCCGCCGAACTCGTCGCGGGTGTCGCCGAGCAGGTAGACCAGGCTGCCCTCGGTGCGGAAGGCCACCGGGGTGCGCCGCTCCACGTCGTCGATGACGCCGAGGACGCCCACCACCGGGGTGGGGTTGATCGCGGTGTCGCCGGTCTGGTTGTAGAGCGAGACGTTGCCGCCGGTGACCGGGGTGCCCAGCACCTGGCAGGCGTCGGCGAGGCCGCGGCAGGCCTCGGAGAACTGCCACATCACCGCGGGGTCCTCGGGGGAGCCGAAGTTGAGGCAGTCGGTGACGGCCAGCGGCTTGGCGCCGGTGGCGGCGACGTTCCGGTACGACTCGGCGAGCGCCAACTGGGCGCCGGTATACGGGTCGAGCTTGGCGTAGCGGCCGTTGCCGTCCAGCGAGAGGGCGACGCCCAGGCCGCTGGCCTCGTCGATCCGGATCATGCCGGAGTCCTCGGGGGAGGCCAGTACGGTATTGCCGAGGACGTAGCGGTCGTACTGGTCGGTGATCCAGGACTTGTCGCCCTGGTCCGGCGAGCCGACGAGCTGGAGCAGGGTGAGGCGGGTCAGCTCCGCGGAGGCGGGGCGCTCCAGCCGGTCCGGGGTGTCGGCCTGCAGCTCGTCCTGCCAACCGGGCCGGGCCAGCGGCCGGTTGAGGGTGGGGCCGTCGTGGGCGACGCTGCGCGGCGGCACGTCCACGATCTGCTCGCCGTGGTAGTAGATCTCCAGCCGGTCGCCGTCGGTGACCTCGCCGATGACAGTGGCGATGACGTCCCACTTCTCGCAGATGGCGAGGAAGCGGTCCACCTTGTCGGGCTCGACGACGGCGCACATCCGCTCCTGCGACTCGCTCATGAGGATCTCCTCGGGAGTGAGCGTGGAGTCGCGCAGCGGCACGTCGTCGAGGTCGACGCGCATGCCGCCGGAGCCGTTGGAGGCCAACTCGGAGGTGGCGCAGGAGAGTCCGGCGGCGCCGAAGTCCTGGATGCCGGTGACGAGGTTCTCCCGGAAGATCTCCAGGGTGCACTCGATGAGGAGCTTCTCCTGGAACGGGTCGCCGACCTGGACGGAGGGGCGCTTCGACGGCTTGGCGTCGTCGAAGGTCTCGGAGGCCAGGATGGAGGCGCCGCCGATGCCGTCGCCGCCGGTGCGGGCGCCGTAGAGGATGACCTTGTTGCCGGAGCCGGCCGCCTTGGCGAGGTGGATGTCCTCGTGCCGCATCACGCCGATGCAGAGGGCGTTGACCAGCGGGTTGCCCTGGTAGCAGGGGTCGAAGACGGTCTCGCCGCCGATGTTGGGCAGGCCCAGGCAGTTGCCGTAGCCGCCGATGCCGGCGACGACGCCGGGCAGCACCCGCTTGGTGTCGGGGTGGTCGGCGGCGCCGAAGCGCAGCGAGTCCATCACGGCGACGGGGCGGGCGCCCATGGCGAGGATGTCGCGGACGATGCCGCCGACGCCGGTGGCGGCGCCCTGGTAGGGCTCCACGTACGAGGGGTGGTTGTGGGACTCCACCTTGAAGGTGACGGCCCAGCCCTCGCCGATGTCGACGACGCCGGCGTTCTCGCCGATGCCGACGAGCATGGCGTCGCTGTGCGGGGCCTTCTCGCCGAACTGCTTCAGATGGACCTTGCTGCTCTTGTAGGAGCAGTGCTCGGACCACATCACCGAGTACATGGCGAGCTCGGCGCCGGTGGGGCGGCGGCCGAGGATCTCGCGGATGCGGGTGTACTCGTCCTCCTTGAGGCCGAGTTCCGCCCAGGGCTGCGGCTGCTCGGGGGTGCCGGTGGCGTGCGCCACGGTGTCGAGCGGGGGCTTGGCAGGGGTGCTCATCGTGCGGTCACCAGTCGCTTCAGGATCGAGGTGAAGAAGCCGAGGCCTTCGGTGGTCGGGCCGGTGAGCGGCTCGACGGCGTGCTCCGGGTGGGGCATCAGGCCGACGACGTTGCCGGCGGCGTTGCTGATGCCGGCGATGTCGCGGCGCGAGCCGTTGGGGTTCAGCTCCAGGTACCGGGCGACGACCCGCCCCTCGGCCTCCAGCTCGTCCAGGGTGCGCTCGTCGGCGACGTAGCCGCCCTCGCCGTTCTTCAGCGGGACGGTGATCTCCTGGCCGGCCTCGTAGTCGGAGGTCCAGGCGGTGCCGGCGTTCTCGATGCGGAGCTTCTGGTCCCGGCAGACGAAGTGCAGATGGTCGTTGCGGGTCAGCGCGCCGGGCAGCAGATGGGACTCGCAGAGGATCTGGAACCCGTTGCAGATGCCGAGGACGGGCATGCCCTCGCGGGCGCCCGCGATGATGTTCTCCATGATCGGGGAGAACCGGGCGATGGCGCCGCAGCGCAGGTAGTCGCCGTAGGAGAAGCCGCCGGGCAGCACCACCGCGTCGACCTGGTGCAGGTCGGTGTCGCGGTGCCAGAGGGCGACGGGCTCGCCGCCGGCGAGGCGCACGGCGCGGCGGGCGTCGCCGTCGTCGAGCGATCCGGGGAAGGTGACCACGCCTACCCGCGCGGTCATGACTCCACTCGCACGGTGAAGTCCTCGATGACGGTGTTGGCGAGGAAGGTCTCGGCGGCCTCGCGGATGCGGGCGAGGGCCGCCTCGTCGGCGGGTCCGTCCAGTTCGAGTTCGAAGCGCTTGCCCTGGCGGACGTCGGTGATGCCCTCGAAGCCGAGGCGCGGCAGCGCGCGCTGCACTGCCTGCCCCTGGGGGTCGAGGATCTCCGGCTTGAGCATGACGTCGACGACGACGCGTGCCACTGGCACTCCCGGTGAGATTGGTGCAACGGGTGGAAGGCCAGGATAACGGCCGGTGAGGGACGTACCGGAGCACGCCCCTCACCGGGTGGCCGGAGCGTTATCCGGCGGTGCCCACCGTCAGCGTGTTGGGGTAGGGCGGGAACTGGCCGATGGTGAACCCGGCCACCTTGGAGCCGTGCATGTAGGCGTTCTTCGAGTAGATCAGCGGGACGACGGGGGCGTCCTGCTGGATGCGCTTGTCGATCGCGGTCCAGGCGGCGGCGGCCTTGGCGGCGTCGGTCTCGCCCATCGCGGCGTTGATCAGCTTGTCCACCGCGGGGTTGCTGTAGAGCGCGGTGTTGAAGTTGCCGTTGCCGATCTGGTCGCTGGCGAAGAGCGGCTGGATGGCGCCGAGGGCGCTCGGGAAGTCGGCGAGCCAGCTGCTGATGTGCAGGTCGTAGTCGCCCTTGCCGTTGGTGATGGTGTCGTAGTACGAGTTCTCGTCCATCATCTTGATCGTCACGGTGATGCCGACCCGGCGCAGCGACTCCTGGATGGCCTGGGTCTTGGCCTCGACGCCGCTGCCGGAGCTGTCGGCGATCAGGGTGAGCTTGAGGCCGCTGACGCCGGCCGACTTCAGCAGCGCCTTGGCCTTGGCGACGTCGCCGTTGACGGGGGCGTTCCAGGGGTCGTACTTCTGGTAGCCGTTGAGGCCGGGCTCGATCAGCGTGGTGGCGATGTTGCCGCCGATGACGCTGCCGCCGGAGGCCACCTGGTACGCCTGCTTGTCGATGGCGTAGTTGATCGCCTGGCGGACCTTGAGCTGGTCGAGCGGCTTCTTGCGGTTGTTCATCACCAGGTAGGCGAGGGCGCCGCTGGGCGAGACCACCATCCGCGACTTCGCGGTCGGGTTGCCGTTCACCTTGGGCAGCAGGGCCGCGGAGACCGAGGCGCCGTTGGTGTAGGCGTACTGGTCGTTGCCGGAGTCGGAGATCAGCCGCTGGTTGATCACGTCCGGGTTGAGGTTGAGGCTGATGACGATCTTGTCGGCCTTGCCGGTGCCCGGGGCGGCGGTCTTCTTGTCCCAGTGCTTGTTCCGGATCAGGACGCCCTGCTTGTTCTTCTGGTACTGCGTCAGCACATAGGGCCCGGAGGTGACCTGGTGGTTGACGTAGGTGTGGGGGTTGGGGTCGGACGCCTTGGGGACGGGCGCGAAGGCCGGCATGGAGGCGATCCAGGGCCAGTCGCCGTAGGGCCGGTTGAGGTGGAAGACGAGGGTGTCGTCGCCCTGCACCTCGATGGAGTCCAGCTGCTTGCCCTGGTAGGGGCCCTTGTACTTGTCGCCGCCCGCCAGCAGGGTCTTGTGGTAGCCGAGGCCCTGGGAGAGCGCGGGGTCGAAGGAGCGCTCCAGCGCGTACTTCACATCCGCGGCCTTGATCACCTGGCCGTTGGAGAACTTCAGGCCTGGCTTGAGCTTGTAGGTCCAGGTCTTGCCGCCGTCGGAGGGCGTCCCGGTGTCGGTGGCCAGGTCGGGGATGACCTTGGGCTGGCCGCCGCCGCTGGTGTCCCAGGTGGTGAGGGAGCGGTGCAGCAGGTGGATGATGCTGATGCCCAGGCTCTGGGAGGTCGCCGGGTCGTCCAGCTCGGGGCTGTTGAGCAGGATGTAGAGCGTCCCGCCCTTCTGCGCCTTGGCGCTCCCGCTGCCGCCGGAGCCGCACGCGGCGAGGGCGGGAGCGGCGAGGGCTGCGGCGCCGAGCGCGACGAAGCGTCTCCGGTTGAGCTGTATCGGCTCACTGGTCATGAGTGCGTGCCTTCCGTGTCGGCGGGGGATTCGGCGGGGGATGCGGTGGAGCTGTCGGCCTGACGCGGCACCGAGGGGGCGCTGTCGGCCGGGGATTCGGGGTGGTGGCAGGCCGCGAGGTGGCGGGCGGTGCCCTCCAGCACCGGGCGCTCGGTGCGGCACCGGTCGTCGGCCTTCCAGCAGCGGGTGTGGAAGGGGCAGCCGGACGGGATGTCGGTCGGGCTGGGGACGTCGCCGACGAGGGTGATGCGCTCGCGGGCCCGCTCGGCCGGCGGGTCGGGCAGCGGCACGGCGGAGAGCAGCGCCCGGGTGTAGGGGTGGCGGGGCGCGGTGTAGAGCTCGTCGCCGGCGCCCGTCTCCACGATGGAGCCGAGGTACATCACGGCGACGCGGTCGCACAGCTGCCGGACGACGGACAGGTCGTGCGCGATGAACAGGTAGGAGAGGCCGAACTCCTGCTGGAGGTCCATCAGCAGGTTGACGACCTGGGCCTGGATGGAGACGTCCAGGGCGGAGACCGGCTCGTCGCAGACGATCAGCTTGGGGCGCAGCGCGAGGGCGCGGGCGATGCCGATGCGCTGCCGCTGCCCGCCGGAGAACTCGCTGGGGTAGCGGTTGTAGTGGTCGGGGCGGAGGCCGACGACCTCCAGCAGGTGCATGACCTCGTCGCGGATCTGGCGGTCGGTCAGCTTCCCGGCGAGCTGCAGCCCGGTGCCGACGATGCGGCCCACGGTCTGGCGGGGGTTGAGCGAGGAGTACGGGTCCTGGAAGATCACCTGGATGTCGCGGCGGACCGTGCGCAGCTCGCGTCCGCGCAGCGAGGCGAGGTCGCGGCCCTCGAAGAGGATGCGGCCGGAGGTGGGGTCCTCCAGGCGGGCGATGAGCCGGCCCAGGGTCGACTTGCCGCAGCCGGACTCCCCCACCAGGCCGAGCGTCTCGCCGCGGCCCAGGGTGAGGTCGACGCCGTTGACGGCGTGCACGGCGGGCCGGCGGGGCGCCAGCAGTCCGCCGCGGGTGGCGAAGACCTTGGTGAGGCCCTCCAGGCGGAGCAGCGGCTCGCCCTCGGCGGCGGTCGCCTCCGCGCTCGCCTCGGCGGTGGTGATTCCGGTCATCAGGAGGCCGCCTTCCGGCTCGACGGTCGGAGTGCGTCCCGGTCGTCCGGGGCGAGGTGGCAGGCGGGCAGCGCGGCGGGCCGGTCGGTGGCGCAGGCGTCGCCCTCGACGCGGTCGGTGAAGACGCAGCGCGGCGCGAACGGGCAGCCGGCGGCGGGCTCCAGCAGGTTGGGCGGGCTGCCGGGGATGGGCGCGAGCCGCTTGCGGCGGTCGCCGTCCAGCCGGGGGGTGGAGCCCAGCAGGCCCCAGGTGTACGGGTGCTGGGGCGCGGCGAAGAGCCGGTCGACGGGCGCGGTCTCCATGGTGCGGCCGGCGTACATGATCACCACGTCGTCGACGGTGCCGGCGACGACGCCCAGATCGTGGGTGATCAGGATGGCGGCGGAGCCGAACTCCTGCTGGACATCGGCGATCAGCTCCAGGATCTGCGCCTGGACGGTGACGTCCAGGGCGGTGGTGGGCTCGTCGGCGATGAGCAGCTCGGGGTCGTTGACGAGCGCCATCGCGATCATGACGCGCTGCCGCATGCCGCCGGAGAACTGGTGCGGGAAGTCGTCGGCGCGCTCCCGCGGCCGGGGGATGCCGACCCGGCCGAGCAGTTCGGCGGCGCGCTCCTTGGCGGCCTTGCGGGAGCCCTTGTGGTGCACCCGGTACGCCTCGGCGATCTGCGCGCCCACCGAGTAGTAGGGGTGCAGGGCGCTCAGCGGGTCCTGGAAGATCATCGACATGGTGCGGCCGCGGAGCTCGCGGATCCGGCGGGCCGGGGCGGAGAGCAGTTCCTCGCCGTTGAGGCGGATCTCGCCGCTGGTGCGGGCGTTGCCGGCGGTCGTCGAGTCGGGCCGGAGCAGGCCCATCACGGCGAGGCTGGTGACGGACTTCCCGGAGCCGGACTCGCCGACCAGGCCGAGGGTGCGGCCGCGCTCCAGCGTGAAGTTGAGGCCGTCGACGGCGCGCACGCTGCCGTCGGCGGTGGCGAAGTCCACGGCCAGATCGGTGACCTGGAGGAAGGGCTCCGGGTCGTCCTTGCGGAGGCTGAGTTCAGGCGAGAGAGACACGGGGGTCCAGGTATCCGTAGAGAATGTCGACCAGGAGGTTGGCGGCGACCACGAAGAAGGCCGAGAAGAGCGTCACGCCGACGACGACCGGCAGGTCGAGCTGGCCGACGCCCTGCAGCAGCAGATAGCCCAGGCCCTGCATGGAGAAGACCTTCTCAGTGATGATGGCGCCGCCCAGCAGCAGCCCGATGTCCATCCCGAACATGGTGGCGATGGGGGTGAGCGCGGCGCGGAGCGAGTGCTTGCCGATCACGATGCGTTCGGGCAGGCCCTTGGCGCGGGCGGTGGTGATGTAGTCCTCGCCGAAGACCTCCAGCAGCTGGCTGCGCGTCAGCCGGGCGTAGACGGCGGCGTTGACGAAGGCCAGCACGGCCCAGGGCAGGATCAGATGGCTCGCCCAGGGGCCGATCCCGTCGGTGAAGTTGGCGTAGCCGTTGACGGGCACCAGGCGCCACTGGAAGCCCAGCAGCAGGATGCCGAGCAGCCCGACCAGGTAGGTGGGGGTGGCCACGCCGGTGAGGGAGAGCAGCGTGGCGCCGCGGTCCCACCAGGTGCCGCGCTTGACCGCGGAGATCATGCCGGTGGCGACGCCGAAGACCAGCCACAGCGCGGCGGCGCCCACGGTGATGGAGACGGTGACCGGGAAGGCCGTCCCGATCATGGTGCGGACGGGCATCGACTGGTGGAAGGAGTAGCCGAGGCAGGGCGCCGGGCACTGGGCCGCGGCCTGGCCGATGCCGAAGGAGCGGCCGCCGACGAGGCCCTCCAGGAAGTGCCAGTACTGCTCCCAGATGGGCTGGTTGAGCCCCATGTAGGCGCGGACCTGGTGGAGCGTCTCGGGGGTGCAGGGCTTGCCGCAGGAGAGCCGGGCCGGGTCGGACGGCATCCAGTAGAAGATCACGTAGGTGACGGCGCCGGTGATGAGCAGGACGACGGCCATCCCGATCAGGCGGCGGGCGATGTAGCGGAGCATGGCGGTCCGCCTTTCAGCGCCGGGTGCGCGGGTCGAGGGCGTCGCGGAGCGAGTCGCCGAGGACGGTGAACGCCAGCACCGCGAGGAACAGGGCGCCGCCGGGGAAGAGCAGGTACATCAGGTCGGTCTGCACCCAGTCGGTGGCGTCGCTGATGGTGCGCCCCCAGTCGGGGGTGGGCGCCGGCACGCCGACGCCGAGGAAGGAGAGCGCGGCCTCGGTGCCGATCCGCTGCGGAATGGAGATCGCCGAGAAGACGATGATCGGCGCCATCAGGTTGGGCATCAGCTCACGGAAGATGATGTGCCCGGGGCCGGCCCCGAGGGTGCGGGCGGCGTCCACGAACTCCCGCCGGACCAGCGAGAGCGCCTGGCCGCGGATGATCCGGGCGAAGCCCGGCCAGCCGAAGAACCCGATGACGATGACGAGCAGCAGCCATCGGGGGAACGCCTGGGGGACAACGATGCCGAGCGCGATCATGAAGATCATCCCGGGGAAGGCGAGGAACACATCGGCGGTGCGGCCGATGACCGCGTCCAGCCAGCCGCCGAAGAAGGCCGCCGCGGTGCCGACCACCGCCCCGATGATGATCGAGACGGCGGTGGAGGCGAGCCCCACCAGCAGCGAGGTCTGGGCGCCGTAGACCACGAGGGCGAACATGTCTCGGCCCGTCAGCGGCTCCACGCCGAACCAGTGGGCGCCGCTCATGCCGCCCAATATCCCCTTGGGGCCCGAGCCGTTGGCCTGGTTGAGCAGCCCGATGTGGTACGTGTACGGGTCCTGCCCCTCCAGCTTCACCAGCAGCGGCGCGGCCACCGCCATGATCACCAGCAGGGCGATGAGGGCGGTGGAGACCAACGCGGCCCGGTCGTGGACGAGTTGGCGCAGGGCGCGGCGCCAGGGCGAGAGGGGCGCCGGCGCCTCCTCGGCTCCGGGCGGGACCTTGGCCGGTTCAGGCACGGTGGCGGATTCGGGCATAGGGGACCGATTCTCTGCGGGGGACCAGTGCGCGCGCCCCGTACGGTAGCGAGGTTGCGCCCGGCCGAGAAGAGGGCGTGGAGAAGATGAAACGACAACGAAAAATGTGCGGTCGTTTCGACATGGCGGCGCAATCCGTAAAGCTGACGGGTCGTCAGTTGTTCATGCGTGGACGGCGCGGGGCCGGACCGCGTGCGGGCGCCGACACGAGGCGCTGCAGACCCGACAGAAGTCGACATGTCGTCGCGCGACGAGCCGGACACCGCATTCGCCGTACCCCATGTCCACCCCACTCCTCGCGCGCGGATTGCGAGCCCATGTTCGTAGGGGCCGCTGGCGGAACCTATTCGAACAGCCTGGGGTGCGTCCACTGCACGTCCAGCATGCGGACGGACGACTGAGACGGGCACCTCCGCGGCGACCCGCCGGGCGCCCCGCGCCGACCTGCGACACCGCAAGGCGAAATGCCGGAATTCCCCCCGCCGGAGGGTTCCTCGAAATACCGTAAGCGGCGGGATAAGCCATTGACCGGGTGCCGCCCCGCCGTCGATGATGCATCGAGCCTTACCAGCAATAGCGGCGACACAATAATTTGACGTCGGGACGGACACTCATGGCACAGCGCGTGGCGATCACCCTGATCGATGATCTCGACGGCGGCCAGGCGGCCGAGACGGTGCAGTTCTCGGTCGACGGCCGGAGCTACGAGATCGACCTCTCCTCCGGCCATGCCGACGAACTGCGCACGGCGCTCGCCCCGTACATCAACGCGGGCCGGCGGCAGAGCCGCTCGGGCCGCAGCTTCACCCGCACCGCCGTCCGCCCCGACCCCGGGACGCTCCGGGCCTGGGCCCGCGCGCAGGGCATCGAGGTGCCGCCGCGCGGCCGGATCCCGCAGCGCGTCTACGACGCCTTCGCCGGCACCGACTGAGCGGTCCCTCCCACCGGAAACGGACTTTGAGGACGTATCAGCATCTACCCCCCGCGGGTTGCGCGAGGCGGCCGTCGTTCCGCTAAAGTTCATGACGCACGCCGGACCGCGAGGGGCGCAAGCGCCGAACGGGCCGGACGATGCGGGTGTAGTTCAGTAGCAGAACACTGCCTTTCCAAGGCAGAGGCACATGGTGCGATTCCTGTCACCCGCTCGACGCACGGCCCGGCCTCGCGGCGGGGCTGGCGCGGACCGCCCGGAACATCGGGTAGAGTAGGTCCCGTCGCCGCCGCCGGCAGGCAGCAGCGCGAACAACTAAACACCATGCGGACGTGGCTCAGTTGGTAGAGCATCACCTTGCCAAGGTGAGGGTCGCGGGTTCGAGTCCCGTCGTCCGCTCCACATCGAGGGCCCCGATTCCACCAGGAATCGGGGCCCTCGACGCTTCCCCGCACCGGTCGGTCCACGAGCACGCCGGTCCACGAGCACGCCGGTCCGGGAGCCGCACACGTCCACGCGCCGCCGCACCCATGACACACGTCATCGGTGCCCGGTGAGCGGCCGCACTGCCGCCGGCCCGGATCCGCCGCGAGGCTGGTCCCATGAGTAGCACTGACGCAGTCGCCGCCCTCGGCCTGACCCGCCGCTACGGACGCGGCGCCACCGCCTTCGAGGCGCTGCGCGGCGTCTCCTTCCGGGTCGCCCGGGGCGAGCTCTTCGCCCTGCTGGGCACCAACGGCGCCGGCAAGACCTCGGCCCTGGAGCTGCTGGAGGGCCTCGCCGCGCCCAGCTCCGGCTCCGTCCGCGTCCTCGGGCACGACCCGTACCGGGAGCGGGCCGCGGTCCGCCCCCGCACCGGGGTCGTCCTCCAGGACGGCGGGCTGCCCGGCCTGTTGACGCCCCGCGAGGCGGCCGAGATGTGGCAGGGCACGCTCTCCAGGCCGCGCCCCGCCTGGGAGGCCCTGGAGCTGGTGGGCCTCGCCGACCGGCGGGACGTGGCGATCCAGCAGCTCTCCGGCGGCGAGCGGCGCCGCCTCGACCTGGCGCTGGCCCTGCTGGGCCGCCCCGAGCTGCTCTTCCTCGACGAGCCGACCACCGGCCTCGACCCGGAGAGCCGGCGCGGCGCCTGGGACCTGGTGCGCGGCCTGCTGGCCGGCGGCGCCACGGTGGTGCTCACCACGCACTACCTGGAGGAGGCCGAGGAGTTGGCGGACCGGCTGGCCATCCTGCACCGCGGCGCGATCGTGGCCACCGGCACCCCGGCGGAGGTGGCGGCCGGGCTGCCGGCCCGGGTCTCCTTCGAGCTCCCGGACGGCGTCGAGCCGCCCCGCCCCTCGGGCGAGGACGTCCGGGTCGCCGTCGCCGGCGCCGACGGCCGCCGGGTGACGATCACCACACCGCGGCTGCAGTCCACCCTCGGCGAGGTGCTGGCCTGGGCCGACGGGCGCGGGCTGGAGCTGCACGGGCTGGACGCGCGGTCCGGCTCCCTGGAGGAGGCGTTCCTGGCGGTGGCGGCCGACGGGGCGTCCGGGGCGAACACGGTCAAGGCGAAGACGGTCAAGGAGGCGGCATGAGCGGGACATTGGCCGGGACGGGCAGGAACTCCGGCACGAGCCCCGGCACCGGCCCCGGCACGAACCCCGGCACCGAGCGCCGGGGCGGCTCCGCGTGGCGGCGGATCGCCTCCGTGGCGCGCGCCGAGGTCCGCCTGACGCTGCGCAACCGCTCGGCGCTCGCCCTCGGCGCGCTGATGCCGGGCGTGATGGTGCTCGCCTTCTACAAGGCCGCGCAGGGCGCGGGCGGGCTGGTGATGGTCTCCGGGATGGGCTGGGTGCTGCTCTTCTCCCTCTACACCGGCCCGGTCGGCACCCTGACCACCCGCCGCGAGCAGCTGGTCCTGAAGCGGATGCGCACCGGCGAGCTGACGGACCGCGAGGTCCTCGCCGGCACCGTCTCCGCCAACGCCCTGCTCGCCGGGCTCCAGCTGCTGGTGCTGCTGGCGGCCGGCATCCCGATGCTGAAGGTCGCCGCGCCGCCCGCCCCGGCGGCGCTGCTGGCCGGCCTCGTCGGCGGCGCGGCTCTGTGCCTGCTGCTGGCGGCATCCACCAGCGGGCTCTCCAAGTCCTACGAGGCGACGGCGATGACGACGCTGCCGCTCTTCCTGCTGACCATGCTCGGCGGCGGCCTCGCCGTCCCGCTCGACAAGTTCCCGCACCCGGTGGCCGAGATCGCGGCGCTGCTGCCGCTCTCGCCGGTGCTGGAGCTGCTGCGGATCGGCTGGACGGGCGGCGGCGGGATGCCCAAGGCGCTGCTGGTGCTGGCCGTCTGGCTGGTGCTGGGCTGGTGCGCGGCGACCCGCTGGTTCCGCTGGGAGCCTCGGCGCTGAGCAGCGCGGCGACCGGGTCGGGCAGGATGGGCGGTATGGGGATGAGGGAGCGCGGACGGCGGATGGCCGGGGGTTGGCGCAGGCGCAGCGACACCGAGCAGATCCACGCCTACACGCGCTGGAGCATGTACTACACCAGCCCGTTCATGGGCGTGCTGATGCCGCTGCTGGCCGTCCGCACGCTGCACGGGCTCGGCGTCGCGGACGGCTGGCTGTGGTTCCTGGTGGTCCTCGGCGCCGCCCAGGCCGTGCCGTCGATGTTCATCACCCGCAGGGCGCTGGACCGGGTGCGGACGGACGCGCCGCAGCCCGCGGCGCGCGGGCTGTGGCTGCTCGCCGGGGCGACGGCGGTGCTGCTGATCGCCGGTCAGGGCCTGGTGCTGCACGGCGTCCCGTCCGCCTCGGCGGACCACAGCACCACGCTCGGCTCGGCGGTCGGCCTGCTGGCCATCACCCCGGCCTCGGCCTGGGCCTCGCTCGGCATGCTGGGGCGCTCCCGCCGGGTGGCGCTGCTGTCCCTGGCCCCCGGGGCGCTGGGCATGGGCGTGCTGGCCGCCCAGGGCGCCGGCCGGGCGCTGCTGCTGGCGCTGCCGATCGCCTTCGTGGTGGTCTCCGCGTTCATGGCCGCGCTGATGCACTGCGGCATGTGGCAGCTGCGCGTCGTCTGGCGGCTGGACCGGGCCCGGGACGTCGAGGCGCGGCTGGCCGTCGCCGAGGAGCGGCTGCGCTTCGGCCGCGATCTCCACGACGTGCTGGGCCGCAACCTCTCGGTGCTGTCCCTCAAGGCCCAACTGGCCGTCCGCCTCGCCGAGCAGCAGGGCGACCCCGAGGCGCACGCCAAGGCCGTCGCCCAGATGCGCGAGGTGCAGGAGCTGGCGGACGGCTCGCTGCGCGAGGCCCGCGAGGTGGCCCGCGGCTACCGCCGCCCCGATCTGGAGGCCGAACTGGCCGGGATGCGCTCGGTGCTGACCGCGGCCGGCGTCGACTGCCGGGTGCAGGGCGCCTCCGGTTCGCTGCCGCGCGGGGTGCAGGACGCGCTGGCCTGGGTGGTGCGCGAGGGCACCACCAACGTCATCCGGCACAGCCGCGCCCGCCGCTGCACGGTCCGGCTGGCGCACGCCGGGGCGCGGGTGCGGCTGGAGCTGGAGAACGACGGGGTCGCCGCCCGGGAGGACGGCGCGGACGGCTGCGGCGACGGCTCGGGCCTGCGCGGGCTCGCCGACCGGCTGGAGGCGATGGGCGGCACGGTGGACGGCGGGCCCGCGCCGGGCGGGCTGTTCCGGCTGGTGGCGACGGTGCCGACGACGGCGCCGGAGGTGCCTTCGGCGCAGGCGCGTTCGGCGCAGGCCGCGGCCTCCACGGCCGCCGCGGCGGAGGTGCGGGCGTGATCCGGGTGCTGCTCGCCGACGACGAGCATCTGATCCGCACGGCGCTGGCCGCGCTGCTCTCCCTGGAGGACGGCATCGAGGTGGTGGCCGAGGCGGCGTCCGGCGACGAGGCGCTGGCGATGGCCCGCGCGCACCGGCCGGACGTCGCGGTGCTGGACCTGCAGATGCCCGGCCCGGACGGGATCGCAGTGGCGGCGGAGCTGCGCGGGCTGCTGCCGGGGTGCCGGTCGCTGATCCTCACCAGCCACGGCCGCCCCGGGTATCTGAAGCGGGCGCTGGCGGCGGGGGTGCAGGGGTTCCTGCCGAAGACGGTGTCGGCGGAGGTGCTGGCGCGGGTGGTGCGGACGGTGCACGGGGGCGGGCGGTACGTCGACCCGGAGCTGGCGGCGGAGGCGATCAGCGCGGGCGACTCGCCGCTGACGCCGCGTGAGGCGGATGTGCTGGAGCTGGCCGCGGGCGGGGCGTCGGCGGAGGAGATCGCCCGCCGGGCCGGGCTGTCGCCGGGGACGGTGCGCAACTACCTCTCGGCGGCGGCGGGCAAGCTGGGGGCGCGCAACCGGCACGAGGCGGTGCAGGTGGCGCGGCGGCACGGCTGGGTGTGAGGTCCGGCCGCCGCGGTGCCGGGGTCTGCCGCCCCTCCGCCCCGGCACCCCGCCCGGACCGCCTCGCGGTCCGGGCGGGGTGCCGCGGCGTTCAGAAATCCTTGCCGGTGAGCCGCTCGTACGCCTCGACGTACTTCGCGCGGGTCCGCTCGACGATGTCGGCCGGCATCTCCGGCGGGGCCTGCTCGCCGTTCGGGTCCCACCGCGACCGCAGGTAGTCGCGGAGGTACTGCTTGTCGAAGGACGCCTGCGCCCGCCCCGGCTTCCACTCCTCCGCCGGCCAGAACCGCGAGGAGTCCGGCGTGAGCACCTCGTCCGCCAGGACCAGCGTCGGCCCCTCCGCGGAGAGCTCCTCCTCCGGCGCGTCCGCCGCGAAGCCGAACTCGAACTTGGTGTCGGCGAGGATGATGCCCCGGTCGCGCGCGATGTCCCGCGCCCGCCCGTACAGCGAGAGCGTCAACTGCCGCAGCGCCGCGGCGGTGTCCGCGCCCACCTTGCGGGCCACGTGCTCGTAGGAGACGTTCTCGTCGTGGTCGCCGACGTCCGCCTTGGTCGCCGGGGTGAATATCGGCGCCGGCAGCTCGGAGCCGTCCTCCAGGCCCTCGGGGAGCGCCAGGCCGCAGACGGTCCGCGACTCCTGGTACTCCGTCAGCCCGGAGCCGGTGAGGTAGCCGCGGGCCACCGCCTCCACCGGCACCATGTCCAGGCGCCGGCAGATCAGCGTGCGCCCCTCCCAGTCGGCGGGCGCCCCCTCCGGGACCTCCGTCGAGATCACATGGTTGGGTGCGAGGTCGGCGAGTTGCTCGAACCACCACAGCGAAAGCCGGGTGAGGATGCGCCCCTTGTCCGGGATGCCGGTGGGCAGCACCCAGTCGTAGACGGAAATGCGGTCGCTGGCGACCATCACCAGCTGCCCGTCCTTGTCCCGGTAGAGGTCGCGGACCTTTCCGGTGTGCAGATGGACGAGCCCCGGCACCTGCACGGGTTCCGGCCGTACGGTGAAACCGGTCACGGTGTTGTCGTCTCCCCTCGAAGGATGTCCTGCGCCCTGAGCACCAGTATCGGCCGCACCTAGGAAAGCGATCCCAGGCGCGTGAACATGCCGTCCAGCCGCTCCACGAAGCGCTCCGGCCGGCACACCTCGTCCAGCCGCTGCTCGTCGAGCTGCTGCCCGCCGGCCGCGGCCTCCTCCCGGAGCGTCTCCCGGAACGGGGTACCCGTTTCCCAGGTGCGCATGGCCGCGCGCTGCACGAGGGCGTAGGCGTCCTCGCGGGAGAGGCCCGTCCGGGCACCCGACTCGATCAGCTCGGAGAGCACCGTGGAGGTGTAGATGAGGCCGCCGGTGGACTCCAGGTTGGCCTTCATCCGGTCGGCGTCGACGACCAGGCCCTCCATGAGACGGATCGTCAGGTTGAGCATGTAGTCCAGGGCGATGGACGCGTCCGGCAGCGCGATCCGCTCCGTGGAGGAGTGCGAGATGTCGCGCTCGTGCCAGAGCGGGATGCCCTCCATCACCGGGACGATCTCGGCGCGCACGATGCGGGCGAGGCCCGCCAGCCGCTCCGAGATGATCGGGTTCTTCTTGTGGGGCATCGCCGAGGAGCCCTTCTGGCCCTTCTTGAACGGCTCCCACAGCTCGCGCACCTCGGTGCGCTGCCCGTGCCGCACCTCCAGGGCGATGGCCTCCAGCACGGTGGCCATGATGCCGAGCGCCGAGACCCACTCGGAGACGCCGTCGCGCAGCACCACCTGGGTGGAGACGGGGGCGGCGGTCAGGCCCAGCTCGGCGGCGACGTGCTCCTCGATGGCCGGGTCGATGTTGGAGTAGGTGCCGACCGGGCCGGAGATGGCGGCCATGCCGACGGCCTCGCGGGCGCGGCGCAGCCGGTCGCGGGAGCGGGCGACGCCGTAGGCGAAGTCGGCGACGCGGTGGCCCCAGACGTCGGGCTCGCCGTGGATGCCGTGAGTGCGGCCGACGCGCAGCGTGCCGCGGTGGGCGAGCGCGTGGTCGCGGAGGACGGCGACCAGCTTGTCGGCCTTGGCGAGCAGGATGTCGGTGGCCTCGGTGAGCTGCACGGCGAGCGCGGTGTCGAGCAGGTCCGAGGAGGTCATGCCGAAGTGCACGTAGGCGGCGGCCTCGCGCGGGGTGGTGTTGTCCGCCCAGGCGCTGAGGAAGGCGATGACGTCGTGCTGGGTGACGTCCTCGATCTTCTTGACGGCCTCGGGGGTGGGAGCGGCGGCGTTGCGCACGGGCTCGACGGCGTCGGCGGGGACGTTGCCGGCCTTGGCGTGGGCCTCGAGGACGAGCGTCTCGACGCGGCACCAGATCTCGTACTTGTTCGCTTCGCTCCAGACCCGGCCCATCTCGGGAAGGGTGTAACGCTCGATCACTGCGGTGCCTTTCGCTGGCGCGGTTACCGGGGCGGACACCGTCGATTGTCCCTTATCGCGGGAGCCGCCCCGCCGCCCGCACCCCCCGAGGCGGCGCGGGGTCCGGGAGGAGGGGCGGCGCGCCGGGCACCGCGGCGGCCGGGAGCCGCTAGGAGAGCTCCGCCCAGGCCAGCACCTGCGCGGCCAGGCCGTCGATGGCGGCGAGCAGCCCGAGCCGGTTGGCGCGCACCGCGGGGTTCTCCGCCATCACCATCACCTGGTCGAAGAAGGTGTTCACCGGCCCCACCAGGTAGCGGCCCTCGGCGGCGAACCGGGCCAGCCCGCGGTCCTCCCCCAGCCGGGAGCGCAGCTCGACGAAGGCGTTGTGCAGCGCGTGCTCAGCCGGCCCCTCGAAGAGCGCCGTGTCGTACAGCGGCTCCGTCCCGGCCGGCACGATGCGCCGCACCCGCTGCAGCGCCGCGGCAAGCTGCGCGAACTCGGCGTCGCCGGTGAGCCGCTCCAGCTCGGTGAGCGTCGCCTCCGCCCGGGCGGGGGCGTCGGCCAGCGGCAGCACCGCCCGCACCGCTTCCACCGTGTTGCCGCCGTGCGAGCCGTCCTCCAGCAGGGCCTGCTCCAGCCGCCGGACGGCGAACTGGTGGGCCTCGTCCAGCGCTTCGCGCGGCACCGACACCGGCTGCAGCTCGGCCGCCGCGGCCAGCCCGCCGCCCAGGGTGATCCGGGCCAGCTCGGGACGGGCCCGCAGGATCGAGATGACGCCGAGCGCGGCGCGCCGCAGCCCGTACGGGTCGGACGAGCCGGTCGGCGCCGAGCCGATCGCGAAGAGCCCGGCGAGCAGGTCGAACCGGTCGGCGAGTGCCAGCACCGCGCCGGCCGCCGAGGCCGGCAGCGCGTCGCCGGCCGAGCGCGGCTGCTCGGTCTCGATCAGCGCGTCGGCGACCTCCACCGTCTCCCCGGCGCGCAGCGCGTACTCCCGCGCCATCGTCCCGGCGAGCCCGGACAGTTCGGTGACCATCTGCGAGCCGAGGTCGAACTTGGCCAGCTCGCCGGCGCGCTGCACGGTGCGCCGGTCCGCCTCGCCGAGGCCGGCGGCGGCCGCCAGGCGGTCGGCGAGGTGGGCGATCCGCCCGGCGCGGTCGGCCATCGAGCCGAGCCGCCGCTCGAAGGTGAGGAGGCCGAGCTTGGCCTTCATCTCCAGCAGCGGGGTCTTCAGGTCGGCGTTCCAGAAGAACGCGGCGTCCTCGTAGCGGGCCCGCAGCACCGCCTCGTTGCCGGCCCGCACCCGGTCCTCGTCGCAGCGGCCGTTGGCGACGGCGACGAAGTTGGGCAGCAGCCGGTCGGAGGCGTCCAGCACCGGCAGGTAGCGCTGGTGCTTGCGCATCACGGTGGTGAGGATCTGGGAGGGCAGGTCGAGGTACTTCTCCTCGAAGCGGCCCAGGATCGGGGTGGGCTGCTCCACCAGGTTGGTGATCTCGTCGAGCAGCGCGGACTCGGCGGCGGTGTCGACGTGCCCGTCGGCCCAGACCGCCAGCGCGTCCGCGCCGGAGACGACGAGGCGGCGCCGGGCGTCCGCGTCGGCGAGGATGCCGTGCGAGGCGAGCAGCTTGACATAGCCCTCGGCGTGCGCGACCTGCAGCTCGGGCTGCTCGGCGTTGCGGTGCACCCGGGTGGTGCGCCCGGAGGCCAGCGAGGAGACGGTGAAGGGCACCACGTGCTCGCCGAGCAGCGCCAGGATCCAGCGGATCGGGCGGGTGAAGGAGAGGCCGGGCGCGTTCCACCGCATGTTCTTGTCGGAGCGCAGCTCGCGCACGATCTCCGGCAGGACGGCGGCGAGCACCTCGGCGGCCGAGCGGCCGGCGATGTGCTTGACGGCGGCCAGGTGCTCGGTGTCGCCGACGGCGATGCGCGTCAACTGGCCGATCTCCAGGCCCTGTCCGCGGGCGAAGCCCTCGGCGGCCTTGGTGGGCCGCCCCTCGGCGTCGAAGGCCTGGGCGAGCTTGGGGCCGCGGGTGGTCTGCTGGTGGTCCTCCTCGCGCGGGGCGATCTCGTCCACCAGGGCGACGATGCGGCGCGGCGAGGCGACGACCCGGATCGCGCCGTGCGCCAGTCGGGTGCCGCCCAGCTTCTCGGCGAGCGCGGCGCGGACGGCCTCGGCGGCCTGCGTCACCTCGTGCGGCGGCATCTCCTCGACGCCGACCTCGAAGGCGAGCGGGGCCGGCTCGGCGAGGTGCGGCACGGCTGCCACCGCGTCGGCGGGCAGCTCCGGGGAGGCCGGCGGCTGGACACGGCCGAGCGGGTGGCCCTCCTCCTCGCGGCGCGCGCCCCACAGGGCGGCGACCTGCTGGGAGAGGTTGCGCATGGTGGAGAAGGCCTTGGCCCGCTCGGTGGTGGAGATGGCGCCGCGCGCGTCGAGCACGTTGAAGGTGTGCGAGCACTTCAGCACGTAGGTGTAGGCGGGGACGGGCAGCCGGGCGTCGAGCAGCCGGCGCGCCTCGGCGGCGTAGGTGTCGAACAGCTCCCGGTTGGCGGCGACGTCCGCCTCGTCCAGGTAGTAGCGCGACATCTCGTACTCGGCCTGGCCGAAGACCTCGCCGTAGGTGATGCCCGGCGCGTAGCGGATCTCCTTGAAGTTGCTGACGCCCTGAAGCGCCATCAGGATCCGCTCGATGCCGTAGGTGATCTCGACGGAGACCGGGTCCAGGGTGATGCCGCCGGCCTGCTGGAAGTAGGTGAACTGGGTGATCTCCAGCCCGTCCAGCCAGACCTCCCAGCCCAGGCCCCAGGAGCCGGTGGCGGGGTTGGCCCAGTTGTCCTCGACGAAGCGGATGTCGTGGGCGGCGATGTCGATGCCGATCCGCTTCAGGCTCTCCAGGTACAGCTCCTGGGGGTTGCCCGGGTCCGGCTTGAGGATCACCTGGAACTGGGTGTGGGTCTGCAGCCGGTTGGGGTTCTGCCCGTAGCGGGAGTCGTCCGGGCGGACGGACGGCTCGACGTAGGCGGTGCGCCACGGCTCGGGCCCCTGCACCCGCAGGAAGGTGGCGGGGTTGAGGGTGCCGGCGCCGACCTCGGTGTTCATCGGCTGGACGGTCATGCAGCCGCGACCGGTCCAGTACTCGGTGAGGGCGTGCAGGGTCTCCTGCATCGTCAGTGGCTCGTTGGACGTGCTGGACATGGTCGGGAAGCCTCCCCTAACAGGCGCGGCGAACTCCGCGAGTCTAAGCGTTCGCAGGGAGGCGGGGCGCCTGGGTCCGCTACGGCGCGACCTCGCCGAGCGCCGTCAGCACGGCCTTGACGAGGGGGTGGTTCTCCCTCCCCGCCCTGGTCGCGGCGAAGACACGCCGGGTGGGCGCGGGGCCCTCCAGGGGGCGGACGACGACGCCCTCGAGGGCAGGGGGGCGCAGCGCTTCCTCGGAAGGGTGGTGGGGGGAGACGGGCGGGCGCGCGGGCAGCGCGGTGCGCGGGACGAGCGCCACCCCGGCGCCGGCCGCGGCGAGCGCGACGACGGCGCTGAAGTCGTCGGACCAGTGCACCACCGCGGGCTCGAACCCGGCGCGCTCGCAGGCGCGGGTGGTGACCTCGTGGAGCGGGTTGCGCGGGTAGGGGCCGATCCACGGGTCGTTCGCCAGGTCGGCGAGGGCGAGGACGTCCTGGTCGGCGGCGGGGTGGTCGCGCGGCAGGACGGCGTCGAAGGGCTCGGCGTAGAGCGGGAAGCTGGCCAGCCGGCCGTCGCCCTGCCGGGGGGCGCCGCGGTATTCGACGGCGACGGCGATGTCCAGCTCGCCGTCGAGCAGCAGCCGCAGCGACTCGTCGCCCTCGGCGTCCCGCACGCGGACCCGGACGCCGGGGTCGAGGCGGGCTATGGCCGGCGCCACGAGGCGGGTGATGCCGGTGGCGAAGGCGGCGACGGTGACCGTGCCGGCGGCGCCGGTGCGGTAGGCCGCGAGCTCGGCGTCGGCGCGCTCCAGCTGGGCCAGCACCAGGTCGGCGTGCTTGAGGAGGAT
This sequence comes from Mangrovactinospora gilvigrisea, assembly GCF_001879105.1. Classification (GTDB taxonomy): domain Bacteria; phylum Actinomycetota; class Actinomycetes; order Streptomycetales; family Streptomycetaceae; genus Mangrovactinospora; species Mangrovactinospora gilvigrisea. The sequence continues at coordinate 48,728 of NZ_MLCF01000016.1, forward strand.
CTCCCCGGCGGGCGTCAGGGCGACGCCGCGGCCGGAACGTTCCAGCAGCCGCTCGCCGGTCTCGTTCTCCAGCTGGTTGAGCTGCTGGGAGACGGCGGACGGGGTGAGGTAGAGCACGGCTGCCGCGGCGGTCACGGTCCCGTGGTCCGCGACGGCCCGCAGCGTTCGGAGTCTGCGAGCGTCAATCATGCGGTCCATTGTGCCGCTCCGCCGGCGGATCGGTGCGGCCGCCGCGGGGTGCGCGGCGCGTCCGGCCGGGGGGTCCGCCGAGCGCTTCCCCGTTCGCAGACTGTCACTTCCAGTCGCTATCGGTCGGAGATCGCCGCTATCCGGAACAACCGGCGACCGAAAGTGCGCAACAGGGTCACTACCGGCTCCGGGCCTGGGATGCTGCGGCCCTCCGGCTTCTCGCGGGACAACGACCCAGGGGGCGTGCGTGCGTTCGGAGCGTGGCTGGCTGCTCTCGGCGGTTTCGGCCGAGGCGGTCGTCGCGCTGGGCACGGCCCTCCGCACCGCGGCCGCGCTCCCCGAACTGCTGGTGTGCGGGCCGCTGCTGGCCGCCTGCCGGCTGCGGGCGCGCGTCACCGCGCTGCTCGCCCTCGCCGCGGCGCTGCTCGCCGCGGTCCTCCCGGGCGGGGCGGCCGCCGCCGGTTCGCCGCATGCCGTCCTCAACCATGCGGTGCGGGTGGTGCTGGTCTCCGCCGTCGGCCTGTGGGCCGTCCTGGTGGCCCGCGGGCGGACGGCGGCCGAGGCCGCGCTGGCCCGGGCGACCCGCATCGCCGAGCTGACCCAGCGGGCCCTGGCGCGGCCGCTGCCCACCGAGTTCGGCGGCCTCACCACGGCCATGCACACCGCCTCCGCCACCCCGGGTGCGCTGATCGGCGGCGATCTGTACGACGCCGTGCTCACCCCCGCCGGCCCCCGGCTCCTGATCGGCGACGTGCGGGGGCACGGCGTGGACGCGGCCCTGCTCGGCGCGGCCGTGCTGGGCGCCTTCCGCCGGCTGGCGGCCACCGAGCCCGACCTGGTGGGCCTGGCCCGCGAGTTGGACGACCGCATCGGCGGCGACCTGAGCGAGGAGGACTTCGTGACGCTGCTGCTCGCCGACTTCACCGCGGACGGGGTCCGCCTGGTCAACTGCGGCCATCCGCCGCCGCTGCGGGTCGGGCGCCGGCTGGAGCTGCTGGAGCCGGCCCACCCGTCCCCGCCGCTCGGACTGTCGCCGCGGCCGTCCCTGCAGCGGGTGGGGCTCTCCCCGGAGCAGCGGCTGCTGCTCTACACCGACGGCCTCACCGAGGCCCGCGACGACCGGGGCGCCGGCTTCCCGCTCGACCACCGGGTCCGGTCCGCGCTCTCCGCGCCCAGCGTCGGGCAGGCCCTCGACGGCCTGGTCGAGCTGCTCCGCGGGCACGCCTCCGGCCGCACCCACGACGACCTCACCCTGATCCTCGTCCAGCCCACCGCGGATCTGATGGCGGCGCCGATGTACGACGACCGGGTCTGGGGCACCATCGAAAGGGGATGCGAATGACCACGCACGAGCACGGGCTCTGGGCCGGCGGTCTGCCCCCGGAGGGGACGGAGCTGATCGGGCGCCGCACGGAACTCGCGCGGCTGCGCGAACTCCTCGGCGCATCCCGGCTGGTGACGCTGACCGGCGTCGGCGGGGTGGGCAAGACCCGGCTGGCGCTGCGGGCGGCGGCCGACGCCCGGCCGGCCTTCCCGGACGGGGTCTGGTGGGTGGAGCTCTCCGCGCTGCGCCGGGGCTCGCTGCTGGAGCAGGACATCGCCGAGGCGCTGCCGCTGACCGACCAGACGACCCGTCCGATGATCGACATACTCTCCGACTACCTGGCGGACCGCGAGCTGCTGCTGGTGCTCGACACCTGCGAGCACCTGGTGGAGGACTGCGCGCTGGTGGCCGAGGCGCTGCTGGAGGCCGCGCCCGGCCTGCGGATCCTGGCGACCAGCCTCCGTCCGCTGGGCATCGAGGAGGAGCGGGTGCTGGCGGTCGCCCCACTGCCGGTGGAGGACGCGGCATCCCTGCTGGCCGCCAGAGCCGCCGAGACGGCGCCCGGCTCCCCCGCCGACCGCCCCGAGCTGATGCGGCTCTCCCGCCGGCTGGACGGCCTGCCGCTCGCCCTCGAACTGGCCGCCGCCCGGCTGGGCGAGATGACCGTGCCGGAGCTGGCCGACCGGCTGGACGACCGGTTCGCCGTGCTGGGCACCACCGACTCCGTGGTGGACGAGGCCGATCCGCCCTGGCACCAGGCGCTGCGCACCACGGTCGGCTGGAGCCACGAGCTGTGCAGCCCGGCCGAACGGCTGCTGTGGGCGCGGCTGTCGGTCTTCGCGGGCGGCTTCGACGCGGTCGCGGCGGTCGGTGTCTGCGCCGACGAGCACCTTCCGCACGAGACGATCCCCGGCCTGCTGGCGGGGCTGGCGGACCGCTCGCTCCTGGTTCCCGCCACCGCCGGCCGCTCCGGGCCCCGCTTCCGGATGCTGGACACCATCCGCGACTTCGGCTCCTTCTGGCTGCGCGGTGTGGGCGAGGAGCACGCGCTGCGCCACCGCCACGCCGAGCACTACCGGTCGATGGCGCACCGGGCGGACGCCGCCTGGATGGGGCCGGACCAGCTCGTCTGGCACGAGCGCGCGGTCGCCGAGCACGCCAACCTCCGTGCCGCGCTGGAGTTCTGCCTCGCCGAGGGGGACGCGAACCGCGCGCAGGACCTCGCCGGCGCGCTGTGGTTCCTCTGGGTGGCCTGCGGTTTCGCCCGGGAGGGCCGGCACTTCCTGGACCGCGCGCTGGCCCTCGCCCCCTCGCCGGGCCTGGTGCGCGCCAAGGCCCTGTGGGCCAGGTGCTCCACCGCCAGCGTGCAGGGCGACGCGGAGGCCCTCGGCCGGTTCTCCGCCGCCTTCCACGCCGCCGTCGCGCACGACCCGGACGAGACGGCCGCGGTGGGCGACATCCAGCTGCGCGGCCGGGTCCACCTGGCGAACGGTCAGATGAAGGAGGCCCTGGCGGTGTTCGAGACGGCGCCGCCCTCCCCGCCGCACGACGGGCGCTATCCCGCGGCCTGGTTCATGGCGGTGAGCCTAGAGGCCTTCGCCCATGTCTTCCTCGGGCAGGCCGTCGAGGCCGCCGCGATCGCCGACGAGATGCGCGCCGCGTGCGCCGGACGGGGCGAGACCTGGCTGCGGGCCTGGGCCGAGCACATGCGCGCGCTGGCCGCGCTGGGCCTCGGCCGCACCGAGGAGGCCGAGGCGCTCGCCCGGGCGGCCGTCGACGGCAAGCGGCACCTCGACGACTGGACGGGCATCGCCATGAACATCGAGCTGCTCGCCGCCGCGGCGGTCCGCTCCGGGCGGGCCGAGAACGCCGCCCGGCTGCTCGGCACGGCCGAGGTGCTCTGGCACACCATCGGCGTCCCCCAGTCGGGCGTCCCGGTGCTCATCGCCTCCCACACCGCCTGCGAGGACCGGACCCGCGAGCTGCTCGGGGACGAGGCCTACCGGACGGCGTTCGCGGCGGGCCGCGACGCCGGCCCGGAGGCCGGCATCGCCTACGCCCTCGCCCCACCCCCCACCGGGTAGCGCACGCCCCCCCCGGGGCGGGTGGGGTGCCGGGGCGGAGGGGCGGCGAGCAGCCCACCGCGCCCGGCGGTCAGCCCAGCGCGTCCCTCGCACCGACGAACGCGGCGACGGCCTTCTCCACATCGTCCGCAGAGTGCGCGGCGGAGAGCTGGATGCGAATCCGCGCCGCGCCCTTCGGCACCACCGGGAAGGAGAACCCGATCGCGTAGACGCCCCGCTCCAGCAGCAGCTCCGCCATCCGCCCGGCCACCGCCGCATCGCCGATCATCACGGGGACGATCGGGTGGTCGCCCGGGAGGATCTCGAAGCCCTCCTCGCCCATCCGCCGCCGGAACAGCGCCGTGTTGTCGGCGAGCCGCTGCCGCAGCTCGCCCGAGCCCTCGACCAGCTCCAGCACCTTCAGCGAGGCCGCCGCGATCATCGGGGCCAGCGAGTTGGAGAAGAGGTAGGGACGCGACCGCTGCCGCAGCAGCGCCACGATCTCGCTCCGCGCCGCGACATAGCCGCCGCTCGCGCCGCCCAGCGCCTTGCCCAGGGTGCCGGTGATGATGTCCACCCGGTCCATCACCCCGTGCAGCTCCGGCGTGCCGCGGCCGCCCGCGCCGACGAAGCCGACCGCGTGGGAGTCGTCCACCATCACCATCGCGTTGTGGCGCTCCGCGAGGTCGCAGATCTCGCCGAGCGGGGCGACGTAGCCGTCCATGGAGAAGACGCCGTCGGTGACGATCAGCTTGCGCCGGGCGCCGGCCGCCTCGGCGTCCTTCAGCTGCTGCTCCAGGTCGGCCATGTCGCGGTTGGCGTAGCGGAAGCGCTTCGCCTTCGACAGCCGGATGCCGTCGATGATGCTGGCGTGGTTGAGCGCGTCGGAGATCACCGCGTCCTCGGCGCCCAGCAGGGTCTCGAAGACGCCGCCGTTGGCGTCGAAGCAGGAGCTGTAGAGGATGGTGTCCTCCTGCCCCAGGAACTCCGAGAGCTTCGCCTCCAGCTGCTTGTGGATGTCCTGGGTGCCGCAGATGAAGCGGACCGAGGCGAGGCCGTAGCCCCAGCGGTCCAGGGCCTCCTTGGCGGCGGCGATCACCTGGGGGTTGTCGGCGAGGCCCAGGTAGTTGTTCGCACAGAAGTTGAGGACCTCGGCGCCCCCGCTGACGCCGATCTCGGCGCTCTGCGGGGTGGTGATGACGCGCTCGGGCTTGTGCAGCCCGGCGGCGTCGATCTCCTCGAGGGTGGCCCGGATCTCGTCGCGGACGGTGTCGAACATGGTGTCTCCGGGCTCCTCTTACTTCTCGGTGGACCAGTCAAGGATGATCTTGCCGCAGCGGCCGCCGGCCGCCTCGTCGAACGCCGCGTCGAACTCGCGGTAGCCGTAGCGGCCGGTGATCACCGGGCTGAGGTCGAGGCCGCCCTCCAGCAGGACGGACATCTGGTACCAGGTCTCGAACATCTCGCGGCCGTAGATGCCCTTGAGGGTGATCATCGACGTGACGAGGCGTCCGAAGTCGATCGCGAAGTCCTCGGACGGCAGTCCGAGCATCGCGATCCGGCCGCCGTTGGTCATGTTGGCGAGCATCTCGCGGAGCGCCTCGGGGCGGCCGGACATCTCCAGGCCGACGTCGAAGCCCTCGCGCAGCCCGAGCTTCGTCTGCGCCTCGGCGACGCTGCTCTCCGCCACGTTGATCGCCAGGTCGACGCCGACGCTGCGGGCCAGGTCGAGGCGGTAGGGGCTGACGTCGGTGATCGCCACCTTGCGGGCGCCGGCGTGCTTGGCGACCGCGGCGGCCATCACGCCGATCGGACCGGCACCGGTGATCAGCACGTCCTCGCCGACCAGGTCGAAGGAGAGCGCGGTGTGCACGGCGTTGCCGAACGGATCGAAGATCGCGGCGACGTCGAGGTCCAGAGCGGAGGGGTTGCGGTGCACCCAGACGTTGGACGCCGGCAGCACCAGGTACTCGGCGAAGGCGCCGTCCCGCCCGACGCCCAGGCCGACGGTGTTGCGGCACAGGTGGCGGCGGCCGGCCTGGCAGTTGCGGCAGTGGCCGCAGACCAGGTGGCCCTCGCCGGAGACCAGGTTCCCGACGGCGACGTCCTGGGTGTTGACGGACCCGCCGACCTCCACGACCTCGCCGACGAACTCGTGGCCGATGATCCGGGGGGCGGCGATGTTCTCCTGCGCCCAGCCGTCCCAGGCGCGGATGTGCAGGTCCGTGCCGCAGATGCCGGTGCGGAGGGTCTTGATGAGGACGTCGTTCGGCCCGGTCTCGGGCATGGGGACGTCGGCGAGGACGAGCCCGGCCTCGGGCTTCTCCTTGACGAGGGCCTTCACGGGTGTCGGGTTCCTTAGCGGGGTGGTGGCGGAGAACGGGTGGGACTTTTCGGGACGATGCTGCGGCGAGCACGGCCCTTCCGTCCATCGACGATTCCTGAGGGGGGCGTGCAGCGCCACTTCACACCCCGGCCATTCGGCGGACCCGCCAAGCCCGCTCAGAGGACCGCGACCTCCGCCCCCGCGGAACCGTCCTCCGCATGCGCCGCCGACGCGAGGCGCCGCACGGCCTCCGCCGCGGCTTCGTCCGGCAGGATGAACGGCACCCGGACGAAGCCGTCCAGCGCCCCGTCCACCCCGAAGTGCGTCCCGGCCGCCACCCGCACCCCGCGCCGCGCCGCCGCCGCGACCAGCGAGGCGCCCGAGCGGGCGGTGCCGTCGGTGACGATCCGCACCCACAGCGACAGCCCGCCGCCGGGCACGGTGAACGACCACTCGGGCAGCTGCGCCCGCAGCTCCCGCACCATCGCCTCCCGCCCGGCCCGCACTACCGCCCGGCGGTGGCCCAGCACCTCCTCGAAGGTGCCCTCGGCCAGCAGCCGACGGGTGATCAGCTCGTCGAGGACCGGCGAGGACACATCGAGGCTGGAGCGGGAGAGCGCCAGCCGCCGCACCAGCGCGGGGGAGGCCCGCAGCCAGCCGATCCGCAGGCCCGTCCAGAACGACTTGCTCGCGGAGCCGATGGTGACCACCGTGCCGCCGCCCCGGTCGAAGGCGGCCATCGGCCGCGGCACCGCCGCCGGGTCGTCCAGCGCCATCTCCGCGTTGGTCTCGTCGACCACCAGCAGGGTGCCGGCGTTGCGGGCCAGCTCCACCAGGCGGGCCCGGTCCTCCTCGGCCATCAGGTGCCCGGCCGGGTTGTGGAAGTCGGGCAGCACATACGCCATCCGCGGCGCGGCCTGCCGCAGCACCGCGGCCCAGGCGTCCAGGTCCCAGGGGTGCGGGCCGGTGCCGAGGCCGATCGGCACCGGGCGGGCGTCGTACTTGCGCAGCGCGGCGAGCGAGTTGGCGTACGAGGGCGACTCCACGGCGATCCGGTCGCCGGCCGAGGCGAGCTCGTGCAGCAGCAGCGCCCAGCCGGACGCCGCCCCGGTGGTGACCATGATCTGCTCGGGTGAGGTGGGCGCCCCGCGCGCGGTGTACCGCTCGGCGATCGCGGCGCGCAGCGCCGGGGTGCCGTACGGGAAGTTGCCGTGCCCCCGGGTGTAGGCGGGCAGCTCGGCGACGGCCTCGGCGGCCGCCCGGGTGAACCAGGGCTCGGGCGCGGGCATGGCGACGACCGCCAGGTCGATGGTGCCGCCGGGGGCGCCCGGGTCGCCGGGGTCGAGGGGATGGACGCCGGTGGAGGGCGGGGCGCTGCGGCCGTCCGGGAGGGCGGTGTAGCTGCCGCTGCCCCGACGGCTGATCAGATAGCCGTCCTCGCGCAGCAGTTCGAAGGCGGCGGCGACGGTGGTGCGGCTGACGCCGAGCGCCGCGGCGAGGGAGCGCTCGGCGGGCAGGCGGACGTGCAGGGCGATGCGGCCGTCCCGGACCAGGCCGCGCAGCGCCGCGGCGAGCGCCCGGTAGGACGCGCCGCCCCTGGGAGCCTCGCCGTCCGCGTTCCGCCACGCCCCGAGCAGCCGGACCAGCCCGGCCGGGCCCAGCGAGCCACGCATCCCGTCCACCGCCGGCACCGCCATCAGTCCACCTTCCTTGGATTGGCCGTTCCGCACGACCCGATTGGCCTCAAGACTGGCATGCATCACAGCGAACGAAAAGGGGACTCCGATGCACGCGCCGATCGTGAGCCGGCTGATACGGCTCTATGTCGGGCTGATCCTCTACGGGCTCAGCATGGCGATGATGATCCGGGCGCGGCTCGGGCTCGACCCCTGGGACGTCTTCCACCAGGGCGTCACCCGCCATCTTCCGCTCTCCTTCGGCACGGTGACGATCCTCACCGGCGCCGCGGTGATGCTGCTGTGGATCCCGCTGCGGCAGCGGCCCGGGCTCGGCACCGTCAGCAACGTCTTCGTGATCGGCCTCGCGGTGGACCGCTTCCTGGCCCTGCTGCCCGCGCCCGACGCCTACGCCGCCCGCGTCCCGCTGCTGCTCGGCGGGGTCGTCCTCAACGGGCTGGCCGGCGGCCTGTACATCGGCGCCCGGCTCGGCGCCGGCCCGCGCGACGGGCTGATGACCGGGTACGCCGCCCGCACCGGCGGCTCGCTGCGGCTGGTGCGCACCGCGATCGAGGTGTCCGTGCTGGTCGTCGGCTTCCTCCTGGGCGGCAGCCCGGGCCCGGGCACCGTCGTCTACGCCCTGGCCATCGGGCCGCTGACCCAGTGGTTCCTGCGGCACGTCAGCTATCCGGCGGCCTCCGCCGGGCGCCCGGAGCCGGAGGCCCCGCAGATGCGGTCCAGCAGGTTGGCGGTGGCCCGCTGGATGCGCGCGTCGGTGTGGCCCGGCCGGTCGAGCGCCGGCGACCAGGCGAAGGTGCCGGCCGCGAACACCAGCGCCCCGCCCGGCGCCTGATAGAGCGACGTCTCCTGGTGGCGGACCGCGCCGCGGCCGTCCTTGTAGGGCGAGTGGGCGAGCAGGATCCGCGCGCTGTGCGGGGGCAGCGCGACCCGCGGGAAGTAGCGGTCGGCCTCGCCGGCCACCAGGTTCTCCACCGGATCCTCGTCGGCGAGGCCGGTGCCCTCCCAGAGCCAGTGCCTGGTGTTGCGCACCACCAGCGGCGCCGGCTCGGCGACCCGGCCCTGGTACTGGACGCCGAGCAGCAGCTGCTCGGGCTCGCCGATCCGCCGCCACAGCGCGGGCACCGAGGCCCGGCCGGTGCCGTCCTCCCGCCGGTACTTGCGGCAGCTGACGAGCCGGTCGGGCTCGCCGGAGGGCGCGGCGGCCAACTCCACTTGCCAGTACATGGTGTTGGCGGAGAGGAAGACCAGCGAGGTGCCGCCGTCCCGGGCCTTCTCGGCCGCGGCCCGCATCGGCGCCGACCAGTACTCGTCGTGCCCGGGGAAGACCAGCCCCAGGTGGGCGGACGGGTCGACCCGGCCGGCGTGCAGATCGGTGGCGTTGGCGTAGGCGAGGTCGTAGCCGTAGCGCTCGGCCCAGCGCACGAAGTCGAAGGCGTGGCCGACGTGCAGCGGCAGGCCCTCGCCGGCGTAGGGGCGGTCGAAGGAGACGGTGAGGGCGGCGTCGTCCTCGCCGAGCAGGCCGCCGTGCTCGTCCCAGGCATGGTAGAGGCTGGCTCCCGTCGCCCCGTCCTCGGGGAAGAGGTTGTACGCCTGCCAGGTGACGTCCGGGAGCACCACCAGCAGGTCGGAGGGGCGTTCGTCGCGGACCGTGAAGGGGATGTGGCTGCGGAAGCGGTCGGTCTGCGAGGTGAGGACGGCGACATACGCGCCGGCCCGCCAGTGCGAGGGGATCTGCAGCCGCCAGGTCATCCACCAGTGGTGGCAGGAGACGGTGCGGTCGGCGACCAGCGGCGCGGGCTGGGAGATGCCGGTGAGCGGCGGCCCGCCGGAGATCTTGTGGGCGCCGGCCCCGCCGTAGTGCCCTATCCGGTAGATGTCGACGGAGATCTCCTGCGGCGGATTCACCGTGATCTTGAAGTCGATCGAACCGCCGGGCGGCGCCGAGCCGTTGGCGGCGAACCCCTTGACCTGCAGACCGAGGTCGTTGGCGGAGCGGAGCGCGCCGCGGGTGCCCGATATGGCGCGCGGGGCGGGCAGCCGGACGCCCGGTTCGCTGAGGGTGGGCTCCAGGTCGACGTACCAGGGCAGCGCGGGGGCGCCGTCGTCCGGGTCGTCGACGTCGGCGGAGGTACCGCGCAGCCAGGGCAGCGGACCCTGCCCGAAGGGGTCGGTGACGCCGTGCGCGCGGGCCCCCGACTCCCATCTCGGAACGACCACCCGGGCCCCTTCCCCCCTCTTCTGACGCCTGTTCACTTCTGCACCTCTGCGTCGGACTCGGTCCTTGGAATGCCCCCCAGCACATCACATCATGCGCCCGGTTCGTTACCCGCGGTGCCGATTCCGTTGCGAAACGGGGCTGAAATGCGCGCGCACCGCGACGTTTTGACGGGCTTTCGGGGCTCTCCCGACAGTTTGTCCACGACGGAGCGCGCGGTCGTCCGCGCCCCCCTGCGGCGCACGCGCCGCCCGGTGCGCCCCGGCGCGCGCTCGGCCCGGCCCCGGCGGGGCTCAGCCCAGCCGGACCGGCTTGTCGGTGCGGACGCCGTGCGCCCCGAGCCAGCCGCGCAGCGGCGCCTCGTCGCCCTCCAGCAGCTGCTGCACCGGGCCGCCGAGGTCCTTGCAGCGGGTGCCGTGCACGAAGAGCGCCGGGCCGTCCAGCCAGTCGAGGCCGGGGCGGCCGCCGGCGGTGTCCACCACGGCGCCGCAGACCAGCGCGGCGACATGCTCGGCGAGCAACTCCCGCCCGGTGCGGGCCGGCTGCAGCTCCACCACCGGGCCGGGCCAGCGCGCGGCGCGGTGCGCCCGGGCGCGGGTGTCGGCGGCCGTCAGGGCGTCGGCGACCCGTTCGGCGAGGCCCGGATCGTCGACCAGCCGGCCGAGGACGGTGTCCAGGGTGGCCTCCCGGCCGGGGGGCGCCCCCGGGCCCAGCGCGATGACCAGCTCGGCGGCCTCGGTGCGCCAGATGCGGTCGACGATCTCCTCGGGGTAGGCCGACCACTCGACCGGCGACCAGCCGACCTCCTCCTGCTCCGGCCCGCCGTGGAAGAGCCGGGCGGCCAGCAGCGAGGCCGCGCGGTCGACGTCGCCGGGCCGCTCCAGCAGGTCGCAGGCGGGCCGCTCGCCCAGCCGCGTCTCGAACCCCTCGGCGAGCCGATCGCGCCGGGAGAGCTCGGTGAGCGCGGAGACCACGCCCGCGTCCAGCCGGGAGGGCCAGCGGCCCATCCGCCAGGCCGGCAGCGCGACCCGGGTGAGCAGCCGGTCCCAGCCGGCGTAGGCGAGGCCGACCTGCTGCTGGGCGGCGACCCGCAGCCCGAAGTCGACGGACTGGGCGTGCTCGGACGCCCAGGCGGCAACCGCCCGCTCCATCTCCGCGGCCCGGCCGCGGCAGGCCCGCAGCAGCAGCCGGGCGATCCGCCCCAGCACACTGCGCACCGGGCCGGGCGCCTCGGCGGCCACCGCCACCGCGGCGTCCAGCCCGCGGACGAAGCGGCGGGCGGCGGCGATGTCGGGATCCGCGGCGGCGGCGGTGCCGGAGACCACCGGCGCCAGCAGCGCGCGCAGCTCGGCGACCCGCATCCACCACAGGAACGGCGAGCCGATGACGAGCAGTTGGCCCGGCCCGCCGCCGCGCCGCCCGGGCCGCGCCGCCCGCCGCGCGCCGGGCGCGGGCTGCCGCTCCTCCAGCCAGCTGTCGCAGTCGGGGGTGAGGGCGATCGCCGTCGGGGCCGGCACCTCCAGCCGCTCGGCGAGCTCGCCGATCAACCGGTACAGATCCGGCGCCGCGGCGGCGTCCAGCGGGACGACGGGGCTGCTCGCCGGGCGCGCCCGCCACAGCACCAGGCCCACCGCGCCCGCCACCAGCAGCGCCAGCACGCCGACGGCGCTCACCGCCCAGGCGGCCACCGCCCAGCCCACCCAGCCGCCGAGGCGGTCGGTGAGCAGGCCGACGAGCACCACGACGGCGGCCGCGGCGGGCAGGCAGGCGACGCCGAGGGCGAGGCCGCGCACCCGCAGCACGGCGAGCGCCTGGGCGCGCGCTTGTTCGATCCCGGCCATGTGCTCGGCTCACCCCCCGTCGCGGCGACGACTTCCGGCGGAACAGTCGGTACGTCGAAGCACACCCGGGGGCTCGACATGCGCGCAACGTGCGCATTTGGCCGGGACCGTCCCGCTCGGTGCTTCCATGGGCACGATAGTTCTGACGCCGGGACGCGTCAGCCGCTTGCCCGCCGCATCACCCGTGGGAGTGGCCGCTTCCACCCGTCCGGGGTGTTGTGGCCCTCGGAGGGAACCGGACGGGTACCTCGGACGGGGCCGGGGCTCAGACTCCGGCCGCGATGTCCGTGCGGTGGTGCGAACCGGCCATCCGGACGTGCGCGACCGCCGCGTACGCCCGCTCGCGCGCCGCGGCGACGCTCCTGCCGGTGGCCGTCACCGACAGCACCCGGCCGCCGGCGCTGACGACCCGTCCCTCGCCGTCCCGGGCGGTGCCCGCGTGCAGCACATAGGCGTGCTCGTCGGCGGCCGGCACCTCGTCCAGCCCCTCGATGACGTCGCCCTTGCGCGGCGACGCCGGGTAGCCCTCGGCGGCGACGACCACGGTGACGGCGGCTCCGTCCCGCCAGCGCAGCGGCTCCACCTCGGCGAGGCGGCCGGTGGCGGCGGCGTGCAGCAGCCCGGCGAGCGGGGACTTCAGCCGGGCCAGCACCACCTGGGTCTCGGGGTCGCCGAAGCGGGCGTTGAACTCGATGACCCGCACCCCGCGGGAGGTGATCGCCAGGCCGGCGTAGAGCAGGCCCGCGAACGGGGTGCCGCGGCGGCGCAGCTCGTCGACGGTGGGCTGCAGCACCGTCTCCATGACCTCGTCCACCAGCTTGGGGTCGGCCCACGGCAGCGGCGAGTAGGCGCCCATGCCGCCGGTGTTGGGGCCGGCGTCGCCGTCGCCGACGCGCTTGAAGTCCTGCGCGGGCTGCAGCGGGACGACGGTGGTGCCGTCGGTGACGGCGAAGAGCGAGACCTCGGGGCCGTCCAGGAACTCCTCGATGACGACCTGCTCGCAGGCGGCGGCGTGGGCGCGGGCCGCGTCGATGTCGTCGGTGACGACGACGCCCTTGCCGGCGGCGAGGCCGTCGTCCTTGACGACGTAGGGCGCGCCGAAGGCGGCGAGCGCCTCGTCGACCTGCTCGCGGGTGGTGCAGACGTAGGAGCGGGCGGTGGGGACGTTGGCGGCGGCCATCACGTCCTTGGCGAACGCCTTGGAGCCCTCCAGCCGGGCGGCCTCCTCGGAGGGGCCGAAGCAGTCGATGCCGACGGCGCGGACGGCGTCGGCGACGCCCGCCACGAGCGGGGCCTCCGGGCCGACGATCACCAGGTCGGCGCCCAGTTCGGTCGCCAGGGCGGCGACGGCGGCGCCGTCCATCGGGTCGACGGCGCGCAGCTCGGCGTCGTCGGCGATGCCGGCGTTGCCGGGGGCGCACGTCAGGGAGGTGACGCCGGGGTCGAGTCGCAGGGCCCGGCACAGGGCATGTTCGCGGGCACCGCCGCCGATGACGAGAACGTTCACCCGCCCGAGGGTACCGGCCCCGCCCGCGCCCCTTCCCCCTCACCGCCCGCGGCCTGCGGCCCACCGCCCGCGGCCCGCGAAGCAGTCCGGGTGGGGTGCCGGAGTTGCTGCGGTCCACGAAGCGGTCCGAGCGGGATGCCGGGGTTCCTGCGGAACGCGAAGCAGTCCGAGCGGGATGCCGGGGTTCCTGCGGAACGCGAAGCAGTCCGAGCGGGATGCCGGGGTTCCCGCGGCCCGCGAAGCAGTCCGAGCGGGATGCCGGGGTTCCCGCGGCCCGCGAAGCAGTCCGGGTGGGGTGCCGGGGCGAAGG
>NZ_MLCF01000160.1 GCF_001879105.1 Mangrovactinospora gilvigrisea
AGCACATGCCCTATCACGGCCGAACGTGCCGTGAGGGTTGCTCAAGGGTGGAACGTTAACTATTCGGCACTCGGTGAGTCTGTCCCGTCCAGTACTGCTTCCTCGGAAGCGTGGAACGACCGGATGAGGCGAGTCGGGTGCCGGGCACGTTGTTGGGTCCTGAGGGAATGGGCAGCGAGAGCTGATCCCGTTCTCGACGGGTCGTTGTTTGAG
>NZ_MLCF01000161.1 GCF_001879105.1 Mangrovactinospora gilvigrisea
CTACGAATGGGTGGGCTGGCTGGGTGGACGCACGGGTCGGGGAGGGGCGGTCCGGCCGGGTGGGCACAGGGGTCGGGGGCGGGTGGGCGGCGTCGGCACGCGGGACACCGTAGCCAAGGTGCCGGGGTATGTGATGTCGCTGCTGGTCACCCGGCGCTTCGGGTCGGCGGGTCGACGGGCTGCGCCCGGACGGAGGTGAGGGTGCCGAGGGAGACCGTCTCGCGCTTGAAGAGTCCGGAGAGGATCCACTCGGTGAGGATGCGGGTCTTGCGGTTGGCGGTGGGCATGTGGGCCAGGTGGTTGGCTCGGTGCGCCAGCCACGCGGGGTAGCCCTTGATGCGTACGCCCCGAATCTGGGCGACGCCTTTGTGGAGGCCGAGCGAGGTGACGGAGCCGTGGTTGCGGTGCGCGTAGGGGGCGAGGTCGCCGGGGCGGCCGTCGAGCAGGGCGGTGATGTTGTCGGCGAGGGTGCGCGCCTGGCGGAGCGCGTGCTGCGCGTTGGGCGCGCAGAGCCGGCCGTCGGTGCCGGTGAGGTCGGGGACGGCGGCGCAGTCGCCGGCGGCGAAGACCTCGTCGTGGCCGTCGACCTGGAGGGTGGGGGCGACGGGCAGGCGGCCGTGCTCGTCGAGCTTGAGGCCGAGGTCGGCGAGGACGGGGTGCGGGCGGACGCCGGCCGTCCAGACCAGGGTGCGGGTGGGCAGGACGGCGCCGTCGGAGAGGGTGACGCGGTCGGCCTGGGCGGAGGCGAGGCGGGTGGCGAGGCGGATGTCGACGTTGCGGCGGCGCAGTTGCTCCATCGCGTGGGCGGCGAGCGGGGCGGGGGCCTCGGGGAGGATGCGGTCTCCGGAGTCGACGAGGACCCAGTGCAGGTCGTCGAGGGTGAGGGTGTTGTGGTATTTGGCGGCGTGCCGGGTCATGTCCTCGAGCTCGGCGAGCGCCTCGACGCCGGCGTAGCCGCCGCCGACGAAGACGAAGGTGAGGGCGGCCTCGCGGACGGCGGGGTCGCGGGTGGAGGCGGCCGCGTCGAGCTGTTCGAGGATGTGGTTGCGGAGGCCGATGGCCTCCTCGATGTTCTTGAAGCCGATGCCGTGCCGGGCGAGGCCGGGGACGGGCAGCGTGCGGGAGACGGACCCGGGGGCGACCACTAAGGCGTCGTAGTCGAGTTCGACGGGTTCGGCGCCGTCCTCGCTGGTGGCGAGGGTGGCGACGGTGGCGGTGCGGCGCTCGGGGTCGGCGGCGACGACGCGGCCGGCGACGATGCGGGCGTCGGGGACGATGCGGCGCAGCGGGACGACGACGTGCCGGGGGGAGATGGAGCCGGCCGCGGCCTCGGGGAGGAAGGGCTGGTAGGTCATGTAGGAGCGGGGTTCGACGAGGCACACCTCGCGGTGTGGTCGTCCGTGACCGGAGCGCCGGCGGCGGAGCAGCTGGATTGCGGTGTACATGCCGACATGGCCGCCGCCGAGGATGAGGATGCGCTGCGAGCGCCGTTGCTCAGTCACGCCCTCCATGACGCATCTTTGGGGCGGGGTTTGTCTACCTGTTGCAAACCCAATGCATCGTACGGGTGTTGGGGCCGGTGGGGCGGCAACGGTCGCCGGGACGGCGGGAGGAGCGGGGGGAGGGACGCGTTCGAGGGGCGTGTTCCAGGCGGGTTTGTCGAACGCCTTCTATCCGGGGGTCTCCTCAACTATCGTCAGGTCGCCGGTACGGGGGTGGGAATGTGCCGGAGAGATCAGAGAGCGCAGAGAACGTCGAGTGATCAAGGACCTATGCAGTGGCCGTCGGCGGCCACGGGTCCCGCAGCCGGATGTCCGGGGGAGAGCATGCGCGCGGAGCAGACGGATCGACTTCAGCAGTCCGAAAGCCGGGTCGGAGGGGCGCCGGGGGCCGGTGGCCTGCCGGGGCAGCGCGGGCCGGGGAGCCTGCGGGTGGACGCCCAGCGAAACCTGGAACTGGTGCTCAGGGCGGCACGGGAGGTGTTCGGCACGCTCGGCTACGGCGCCCCCATGGAGGAGGTCGCCAAGCGGGCGGGTGTCGGGGTGGGGACGGTGTACCGCAGGTTCCCGAGCAAGGACGTGCTCGTCCGGCGCATAGCCTCGGAGGAGACGGCCCGGCTCGCGGAGAGCGCGGCGAGCGCGCTGCGCGACAGCGCGGACCCGTGGCTGGCGCTGCGGGGCTTCCTGGAGCGGGCGATGAGTTCGGGCGCGGGGTGCCTGCTGCCGCCCGAACTGGTGGAGCGCGCCGGCGAGTTGGCGGAGGCGGCCGGGAGCGAGTCCGAGCCCGCCGATTCGGGGCCGGCGCTCGCGGCGAACGGCAGCGGCGAGATCGACGAGCTGCTGACCGCGCTGGACCGGCTGGTGCGCCGGGCCCGGTCGGCGGGTGCGCTGCGGGTCGACGCCACCGTGCCGGATCTGCTGCTGGTGCTCTCGGTGGCGGCGCCGCGGGTGGGCGACGAGTCGGAGCGCAACCGCACGTCCGACCGGATACTGCAGATCATGCTGGACGGCCTGCGGGCCCGCCCGGAGGACCAGCGCTGACGGGTTCCGGGGCAGGCGGGGGCCGTGCCGGAAAGGGCTCGGAAGGGGTTCGGAAGAGTCTGCTGAACCGTTCCGCCGCGCAGCGCAAGGGTGTTGACGCCGGGTGTACCCGTACGAGTGGTTGTTCTCCTACGGCGTGTCGCACGAGTATGACGGTGTGTCACGCTGGTGGGCGTGCAACGGTCGGGTGGCGGATCCGGTGAGTCGGACGGGACGGAGAAGGGGGTGCCCCCCGGCGAGGAGCGGGTCCCGGGGCAGGGCTCGGCCCCGGAGGAGCGCCTGAAGCCGAGGTATGCGCCGGGCGAGGGCGCGGTGCCCGCGCAGGGCGGGCGCCCCTCGCGGCTGTCGGTGGAGCAGCCGGGGCAGATCCCGGTGCAGGGCGGCTCCCCCGCGCCGGAGGCGCTGGCCCCGCCCGGTCCCGACGCGCCGACGGACCAGGAGCTGGTGGAGCAGGTCCGGGCCGGCGACGACGAGGCGTACGAGGAGCTGTACCGCCGCCACGCCACCGCGGTGCGCCGCTACTGCCGCAGTTGCTGCCGCGACGCGCACACCGCCGAGGACCTGACGGGCGAGGTGTTCGCCCGGGTGCTGCAGGCGCTGCGGCACGGCCGCGGCCCGGACGTCGCCGTCCGCGCCTATCTGCTCACCACGGTGCGGCGGGTGGCCGCGCAGTGGACGACGTCGGTGCGGCGCGAGCAACTGGTCGAGGATTTCGCGCTGTTCGCGGAGGGCGGCGCGGGGGCCGACGCCGAGGCGATGGACGCGGCCGACCGCTCGCTGGCGGTGCGCGCCTTCCGCAGCCTGCCGGAGCGCTGGCAGACGGTGCTCTGGCACACCGCCGTCGAGCAGGAGCCGCCGGCCCAGGTGGCGCCGCTGCTGGGGCTGACGCCCAACGCGGTGGCGGTGCTGGCGCACCGCGCGCGGGAGGGGCTCAAGCAGGCGTATCTGCAGGCGCACGTCTCGACCACCCTGCAACGGGACGCCGAGTGCGGGCAGTTCGCCGACCGGCTGGGCGCCTACGCCCGCGGCGGCCTGCGGATGCGGGCCGACCGCTCCCTCAAGCGCCACCTGGAGGAGTGCGACCGGTGCACGGCCGCGCTCGCCGACGTGGCGTTCATCAACGAGCGGGTGCCCGCGGAGATCCCGGTGGCCTTCATCGGCTGGGGCGCGGCGACGTACGCGGCCGCGGCCGCGGGCCTCACCAAGGCGGGCGTGGCCATCGCCGGCGGCGCGGCCGCGGCGGGCGCGGGCGCCGGTGCGGGGGCCGCGGCGGCCGGCGGGTCCGGCTCGGGCGGCGGCGGCGCGGCGGCGGGAGGTGCGGCGGCCGAGGGGGCGTCGACGCCCGTCAAGGTCGGCGTCGTGGTGGCCGGGGTGATCGCCGCCGGGGCGGTGGCGGCGTGGGCGCTCTCCGGGGGCGACCACAAGAAGCCCGAGGCCGAGCCGAAGCACCGGCCGCCGGCCGCGGCGCCGGTGGTGCCGGCGCCTCCCAAGCCCAAGCCGAAGCCGCCTCCGCCGGCGCCGGTGGCCCCGGTCGCGGCGCCGATCAGGCCGACGCCGAAGCCCGCGCCCCCCAAGGCGAAGCCGAAGCCCCCGCCGCGGCCGGCGCCCAGACCGGCGCCGCCGAAGCCCAGGCCGAAGCCGACGCCTCCGCCGCCTCCGGCTCCGCCGAGCCCGGTGAAGCTGGATCTGCTGCCGCTCGATCTCATCCCCGGCAGCGGGAACGGGCCGGCGGTGCGGCTGGGGTCCAGCACGCCGCTGTGGCAGCGTCCGGACGGGGTCGACATCGACGGGACGCACTACGCGCACGGCACCACCGTGCGGCCGCCGTCGACGGTGGACGTCGCGCTCAACGAGCCGTGCCGCTCCTTCGACGCCTGGGCGGGTTTCGACGACCTGTCGGGGCCGCGTATCCGGATCCCCGGGGCGGGGCGGGATGCGGTGCGGTTCTTCGTCTACGGCGACGGTGCGCTGCTGTACGCGTCGCCGGCGGTGCAGGCGGGCGATCCGGCGGTGCGGGTGCACGCGGATCTGTCGGGGCACACGAACGTGCGGCTGGTGGTGAAGAAGGCGGGTTCGGGCATCGGCGCCGATGTGGTGTCGTGGGGGGATCCGGTGCTCGGCTGCGTCAAGCGCTGAGCCGGGGCTCCGCGGGGCGCCGGGTCAGCGCTGCGCGTACATCTCGTGGACGAGGGCGATCAGCGACGGGATCGCGGGGTGCGAGAGCGGGCCGCGGCGCCGGGCCAGGTGGAGGGGGACGGGGGGCGCGTCGGTGAGCGGGCGGTAGGCGAGCGCGGGGTGGGTGTGGAGGCGGGGGGTCGCCTCGGTGGTGACGCCGACCGCGCGGCCGACGGCGATCGCGGTGAGCCACTCGTCCGTGTTGGCGACCTCGATGGTCGCGGTCGGGCGCGCCTCGGCCGGCCAGAGGTCCAACGAGGTGGTGCCGCCCACCGTGTTGAGGGCGATGGGGCGGTCCGCCAGGTCGGCGAGGGTGAGGGCGTCGCGGCGCGCCAGGTCGCTGTCGGCGGGGACGGCGGCCATCCGCGGCTCCTCGGTGAGCAGTTCGGTCACCAGCCGCGGGTCCGCCACCCGGCCGCGCAGCAGGGCGACGTCGACCTGGCCGCGGGTGAGGCCGGCGAGCCGGTCGTCGATGCGGCGCAGTTCGAGCGGGATGTCCGGGTGGGCGGCGTCCCAGCGGCGGAGCAGCGGGACGGTGAGGGCGCCGAGCGCCGCCCAGGGGTGGCCGAGGCGCAGCGGCAGCGCGGTGAGCGCGCCGGGGTCGAGGGCCGCGTCGACGGCGGCGAGCGCGGTGGCCGCCCGGTCGCGGAACGCCCGCCCGGCGGGGGTGAGTTCCAGATGGTGGGTGGAGCGGTCCACCAGGCGGACGCCGAGGTGCTCCTCCAGCCGGCCGAGCGTCCGGGAGAGCGCGGGCTGGCCGATGCGCAGCCGGGCCGCTGCGCGCGTGACCGTGCTCTCCTCGGCGATGGCGAGGAAGGCGCGCAGATGCCGCAGCTCGATGGTCATGCCTGCCGAGCATAACCGCCGACCGGACGGCATTTCACGCGCCGCCCGCGGGTCCGTAGCGTGAGGGGCATGGTGAGGGACAGGGCCGCCGGGAGCGCCGGCGGGATCGGGCTGGTGCTGGCGGGCGCGCTGAGCGTGCAGTTCGGATCGGCGGTCGCGGCGCTGCTCTTCCCGGTCGCCGGGGCTCTCGGGGTGGTGACGCTGCGGGTGGCGATCGCCGCGGTGCTGCTGCTGGTGGTCTGCCGGCCGCGGATGCGCGGGCTGACCCGGGCGGACTGGGCGGTGGCCGCCGCGTTCGGGGTGGCGCTGGGCGGCATGAACATCCTCTTCTACCAGGCCATCGACCGGATCCCGATGGGGACGGCGGTGACGCTGGAGGTGCTGGGGCCGCTGGTGATGTCGATCGCCGCCTCGCGGCGGTGGCTGAGCCTGGTGTGGGCGGGTTCGGCGCTGGCGGGGGTCTTCCTGCTCGGGGAGGGCGGGCTGGGACGGCTCGACCT
>NZ_MLCF01000162.1 GCF_001879105.1 Mangrovactinospora gilvigrisea
CCGCCCCCTCGTGCTGCGCCCCCGCCGCCGACCGCGGCGCCACCGCCGGCACCGGCCCCGCCGACCTCGGGATGCCCGTCACCCGCGGCGCCGCGGCCACCGAGGACCCGCCGCTGATCGAGCTGCCCGGCGGCACCTTCCTGATGGGCTGCGACGACACGTCCCTCACCATGGCCGGCGACGGGGAGGGCCCCGTCCGCGAGGTGTCCGTCGGACCGTTCGCCGTCGCCGCCACCACCGTCAGCAACCGGCAGTTCGCCGCCTTCGCCGACGCCACCGGCTACCGCACCGAGGCCGAGCGGTTCGGCACCTCGTTCGTCTTCGCGTCGTTCCTGCCCGGCGCGCTGCGCAAGGTCGCCCCGCGGGTGGCCTCCACCCCCTGGTGGGCCTCGGTGGAGGGGGCGTACTGGCGCGCCCCCGAGGGCCCCGGCTCCACGCTCGACGGCGAGCACCCGCGCTGGGACCACCCCGTCGTCCACCTCAGCCACAACGACGCGCTCGCCTACTGCGCCTGGAGCGGCACCCGGCTGCCCACCGAGGCCGAGTTCGAGTACGCGGCCCGCGGCGGCCGCGAGCAGACCGTCTACCCGTGGGGCGACGAGCGCGACCCGGGCGGCGAGCAGCGCTGCAAGATCTGGCGCGGCCGCTTCCCCACCAGCCACGAGGAGCCCCGCGAGCGCCGCGGCACCGCGCCCGTGGACGCCTACGACCCCAACGACTTCGGCCTCTTCAACGTCTGCGGCAACGTCTGGGAGTGGAACGCCGACCCGTGGCGGCTGCCCGGCGATCCCGGGTCCGGCGGCACCGAGCGGATCATGCGCGGCGGCTCCTACCTCTGCCACGAGTCGTACTGCACGCGCTACCGTCTCTCCGCCCGCACCAAGAACACCCCCGACAGCTCGGCCGGCAACATCGGCTTCCGCGTCGCCCGCTGATCCCCCGTCGCCCCGCATCCCCCTCCCCCGCCTCTCCCCCGCCCGGAGGACCTCCCGTGCCCCGCCCCAACATCCTGCTGATATCCGTCGACCAGTGGCGCGGCGACGCCTTCTCCGGCGCCGGCCACCCGGTGGTGATGACGCCCTACCTGGATCAGTGGGCGGCCACCGGCACCCGCTTCTCCCGCGCCTACAGCGCCACCCCGACCTGCATCCCGGCCCGCGCCGCGCTGCTGCTCGGCCAGAGCCAGGAGCGGCACGGACGGGTCGGCTACCGGGACGGCGTGCCGTGGGACTACCCGACGACGCTCGCCGGGGAGCTGACCGCGGGCGGCTACCGCACCCAGGCGGTCGGCAAGATGCACGTCTACCCCGAGCGCAACCCGATGGGCTTTCAGGACGTCGCCCTGCACGACGGCTTCCTGCACTTCGCCCGCCGCAACCACCGCGACCTCACCGAGGTGGACGACTACCTGGCCTGGCTGCGCGAGGAGACCGGCGACCCCACCGCCGACTACGCCGACCACGGCATCGACTGCAACTCGGTGGTGGCCCGGCCCTGGCCGCGCGAGGAGCGGCTGCACCCCACCAACTGGGTGGTGAGCCGCTCGATCGAGTTCCTGCGCGAGCACACCGCGGGCCGCGGCGAGGGCGGCGGCGACGGGGGCGGTGGCGAGGGCGGGGAGGGCGCCGAGGAGCAGCCGTTCTTCCTGATGGCCTCCTTCCACCGCCCGCATCCCCCCTACGACCCGCCGGCCTGGGCGTTCGAGCAGTACGTCCACCAGCCGATGCCCGAGCCGCCGGTCGGCGACTGGGCCGAGGAGATGTGGGGCGCGCACGCCTCCACCGCCGCCGACGCCCCGGTGGCCCGCTACGACGCCCGCACCCTGCAGCGCGCCCGGGCCGGCTACTACGGCCACATGTCCCACATCGACCAGCAGATCAACCGGCTGCTGGAGGAGCTGACCTCGCTGGGCCTGCGCGAGGACACCGTGGTCTGCCTGGTCGCCGACCACGGCGAGCTGATGGGCGACCACCACCTGTTCCGCAAGTCGCTGCCGTACGAGGGCTCGGCGCGCATCCCGTTCCTGCTCTCCACCCCGGAGCAGCTGGGTGGGCGCCGCGGCCAGGTGCGCGGCGACGCGGTGGTGGAGCTGCGGGACGTCATGCCGACGCTGCTGGAGTGCGCCGGCCTGCCCGTCCCCGACAGCGTGGACGGCCGCAGCGTGCTGCCGCTGCACCGCGGCGAGCCGGTGCCCGACGGGTGGCGGCCGTGGCTGCACGGCGAGCACACCCACATCGGCGGCGACGTGCACTATCTGACGGACGGCCGGGAGAAGTACGTCTGGCGCAGCGGCGACGGCGCCGAGCAGCTCTTCGACCTCGCCGCGGACCCGACCGAGCTGCACGACCTGGCGCGGGCAGCGACGCCCGCGAACCAGGAGCGGGTGGCGCTCTGGCGCGGCCGGACGGCCGAGGCGCTGGACGGGCGGCCGGAGGGCTTCGTCAAGGACGGCGCCCTGGTGGCGGGTGTGCCGGTGGGCGCGCTCATCCCCAGCGTCGCCGACACCTGCTGATGGCCGCCGGAGTCGCCACGCAGGAGCTGCCGCTGCACGACGTCCCGGACAGCGAGGCCGACCGGGACGCCCTGCTCGCCGACATCGTTGCCGTGGCCCTGAAGAGGGCGAACGCGCACCCCGAGGGCTCGCTGGAGCGCCCGGACGCCGACGACCTCAGCGGCGACATGGGCGACACCAACCTCGGCGTCGCCTCGCTGCTGGCCCTCGCCCACCGCCGCCGGATCGGCCCCGCCGGGCCGGTGCGCGACGCGGTGCGGCGCGCCGTCGCCTTCCATCTGCGGGAGCGGGTCTTCACCGAGGACAATCCCGGCTACCCCAACCTGCTGGTGCGCGGCTTCGGGGTGGCGCACGCCCGCTACACCCTGCGTCCCGGCGCGCACCCGGTCGGCGACTGGCCGAGCACCGTGTGGGCGCTGCTGCAGGCCGTCGACGTGCTGGACCTCAACGGCGGCGGGCTGCTGGAGGAGGCGCAGGCCGCCGAGCTGCTGGAGGTGTGCCGGGGGTACTGGCGGTGGCTGACCAGGATCACCGTCTTCGACCCGCAGCACGCCGGCAACCAGGCGCTGGGCGCGGTGGTCGGCGGGCTGATGCTCGCCCGCCACCTGACTGCGGCCGACGGGGAGGGGGCCGGCGAGGGCGCGGCGGTGCGGCGCACCGCGATGCGGCTGTACCGGGGGCGGATCCGCACCGGGCGGATCGCCGACCGCGGCTGCCTGCTCATCCCCGAGCACGGCGGGCCGTGGGACAACAACTACGGCCCGATCACCCTCTCCTTCCTCGCCCAGGCCCACCGGGTCAGCGGCGAGCCGGAGTTCGCCGAGGACGGCGAGGAGGCGGCCCGCTACCTCGACGCCCGCCTCTCGGTCTCCGGCTACGACGTCGGCGGCGCCCGCTACAGCGAGAAGCACTGCGGGTTCGAGGGGGCGCTGGGGCTGCGCTACTTCGGCGCCCGGATCGGCGCCGACCTGGGCCGCTACCGCGGCGACGGCCGGCTGCTGCGGCACTCCTCGGCCGGGTCGGGCGGGGAACTGGACGGGCACTTCGCGTTCATGACGGTCTGGCAGCTGCTGGACGGCACGCCCTGGCACCGGCACGCGGCACCGTCCCGCGTCCGGCACGCGCTGCGGCGCGGGGCCGTCTCGGTCTCCTTCGACGACGTGCTGGCGCCCGCGCACGCCGAGGTGGGCGGGACGGTGCTGCTGCCGGCCGCGGTGGACCGGCAGCACGGCATCGGGGTGCTGCTGCGCGCCCCGGGGCACCGTCCGCTGCTGGCGGTGCGCCCGTTCGGGACGGTGCGCTGCGCGGACGCCGCCGACCCGGCCGGGGCGGTCGACGCCAAGCTGGTGGTGGCACCGGTGGTGACGCGCGATCAGGACCTCGTCACCGTCCGGACGCTGTACGCCACGGACGGCGTCCGGCTGTGGGTGGTGGCGCTGCTGCCCGCGGACGGCGTCGGGCGGGCGGAGGCCCGGCTGGCGCTGGGCTTCCCCTATGCGGCGGTGCCGCGGGGCGGCGGCGCGCCGGTGCGGCTGGACGCCCCCGGCGAGCTGGGCGCCGGGCTCGCGGTGCACCATCCGGAGCCGGGCGGCACGGCGTTCCGGATGGACGACCCGCGCACCCGCGAGGAGGCCGGCTTCGCGCTGGCGGCCGACCCCCGCGGCTACGGAGACCCGGACGAGGGCTGGTCGCACATCGCCGCGACGTCGGTCCTGGAGGCGGCGCCGCTGCCCCGGGACGCCGTCCCGGAGGGGCTGCTGGCGCTGGCCGCGGTGCTGGGGCCCGCTCCGGCGGACCCGTCGCTCACGGTCTCCGGCACGGCCGACGCCCCGGTCGTCCGCACCTCGGCCTTCACCGCCGTCCTCGGCCCCACCGCCGGCGACGACCGCTGCACCCCCCTGCTGACGCTGACGCCGACCGCCCCCTGACCCGCGCGGAAGGGGACGCCCCCGTACCGGGCGTACTCGCGCGATGCGGCAACGCAGCCGGCAGCCCCCCCCCGCCGTGACGCAGGCACAGGCCGCCGACCCCCGCGGGCGACCCGCCGGGTGCCGGCATCCCGCCCCGGGCGGCGCCGACTCCGGCCCGCGGCGCGGTGCCGGGCGTCCTCGCGCGATGCGGCAACGCAACCCGCAGCCCCCCCGCCGTGACGCAGGCACAGGCCACCGGCCCCCGCGGGCGACCCGCCGGGTGCCGGCATCCCGCCCCGGCCGGCGCCGACTCCGGCCCGCGACGCGGTGCCGGGCGTCCTCGCGCGATGCGGCAACGCAACCCGCAGCCCCCCCGCCGTGACACGGGCACAGGCCACCGGCCCCCGCGGGCGACCCGCCGGGTGCCGGCATCCCGCCCCGGGCGGCCGGGGCCGCCGCGCGACGCGGGCGGCGACCCCCTGGCCGGGGGCGGCAAGATCCGGCAGACTCGGTCGCGCAGAGCCGCAGAGTGCCGGCGTCAGCCGGGGGGCGCGGGGCCACCGCCGACCGCCCCCGCGGGCGCCGCACGGGAGATCCGGGAGGATCGTCGACCATGGCGTACTACCGGCAGCTGGGCGAGATCCCGCCCAAGCGCCACA
Source organism: Mangrovactinospora gilvigrisea (assembly GCF_001879105.1). Taxonomy (GTDB): domain Bacteria; phylum Actinomycetota; class Actinomycetes; order Streptomycetales; family Streptomycetaceae; genus Mangrovactinospora; species Mangrovactinospora gilvigrisea. Next base: position 5,082 of record NZ_MLCF01000162.1, read on the forward strand.
CCCAGCACCGCAGCCCCGACGGGGGCCTGTACTACGAGGAGTTGATGGGCGAGGAGGGCTTCTCCTCCGACTCCTCCCTCCTCTACCACCGCGAGGTGCCCTCGGCGATCGTCGACGCCACCCCCTGGGAGGTGCCCGACCCCGCCACCACCTCCAACCGCCCGCTGAAGCCGCGCCACCTGAAGCTCCACGAGCTCTTCGCCGGCGAGGAGTGGAAGGCCCAGGACGCCGTCACCGGCCGCCGCCTGGTGCTCGGCAACGGCGATGTGCGGATCTCGTACGTCGCCGCCGGCCGCACCTCCCCGCTGTACCGCAACGCGCTGGGCGACGAGTGCGTCTACGTGGAGTCCGGCTCGGGCACGGTGGAGACGGTCTTCGGGCCGCTGCCGGTGCGCCAGGGCGACTACGCGATCCTGCCGCGGGCCACCACGCACCGCTGGGTGCCGTCCGACGACGGCGAGCCGCTGCGCCTGTACTGCATCGAGGGCAACAGCCACATCGCCCCGCCCCGCAGGTACCTCTCCCGCTACGGGCAGCTGCTGGAGAACGCCCCGTTCTGCGAGCGCGACCTGCACGGCCCCGCCGCGCTGCCGGAGCGGGTGGACGAGACCGACGTGGAGGTCTTCGTCAAGCACCGCGACTCCGGCCCCGGCGGGGTGACGGGCACCCGCTACGTCTACCCGGCGCACCCGTTCGACCTGGTGGGCTGGGACGGCTGCCTCTACCCGTACACCTTCAACGTCTCGGACTTCGAGCCGATCACCGGGCGGGTGCACCAGCCGCCGCCCGTCCACCAGGTCTTCGAGGGCAACGGGTTCGTCATCTGCAACTTCGTGCCGCGGAAGGTCGACTACCACCCGCTCTCCATCCCCGTCCCCTACTACCACTCCAATGTGGACAGCGACGAGGTGATGTTCTACTGCGGCGGCGACTACGAGGCCCGCAAGGGCTCCGGCATCGGCCAGGGCTCCATCTCGCTGCACCCGGGCGGGCACGCCCACGGGCCGCAGCCGGGCGCCTACGAGCGGAGCATCGGGGTGCACTTCTTCGACGAACTGGCCGTCATGGTCGACACGTTCAAGCCCCTTGAGCTGGGCGAGGGCGGCCGCGCCTCGGAGGACCCGCGCTACGCCTGGACCTGGTCCGGCCGCGGGCCCGCGGAGTAGCGCGCCCGCGAGCCCAGCTGCTCCTCGATGCGCAGCAGGCGGTTGTACTTGGCGGTGCGGTCCGAGCGGGAGAGCGAGCCGGTCTTGATCTGGCCGCAGCCGGTGGCCACCGCCAGATCGGCGATGGTGGTGTCCTCGGTCTCGCCGGAGCGGTGCGAGACGACGGCGGTCCACCCGGCGCGGTGGGCCGCCTCGATGGTGTCCAGCGCCTCGGTGAGCGTGCCGACCTGGTTCACCTTCACCAGCACCGAGTTGCCCCAGCGCTCCCGGATGCCCTCCCGCACCAGCGGCTCGCGCGAGCAGTACACATCGTCGCCGGTGAGCTGGATCCGGCCGCCCAGGCGGTCGGTGACGAGCCGCCAGCCGGCCCGGTCGTCCTCGGCGACCGGGTCCTCCAGCGAGACGATCGGGTAGGCGTCGACCAGCTTCGCCAGGTGCTCGACGTGCTCCTCGACGGTCCGGACCACACCCTCGCCGTCGTAGCGGTAGGCGCCGTCCCGGAAGAACTCCGAGGCCGCGGGGTCGATGATGATGCCGAGGTCGGTGCCCGGACGGTAGCCGGCCCGCCCGATCGCGTCGACGACGAAGTCCAGCGCCTCCTCGGCGGTGCGCAGCTCCGGCGCGAACCCGCCCTCGTCGCCGACGCCGGTTCCGTGCCCGGCGTCCAGCAGCCGGCCGCGCAGGGTGTGGAAGACCTCGGCGCCCATCCGCACGGCGTCCCCGAAGGTCGACGCGCCGATCGGCGCGATCATGAACTCCTGGAAGTCCAGCGGGTTGTCGGCGTGCCGGCCGCCGTTGACGATGTTCATCATCGGCATCGGCAGCAGCCGCGCGCCGGGCCCGCCGAGGTAGGCGTAGAGCGGCAGCCGGTGGGCGGCGGCCGCGGCCTTGGCGGCCGCGAGGGAGACGCCGAGCAGGGCGTTGGCGCCGAGGCGGGAGCGGTCGGCGGTGCCGTCCAGCTCGACGAGGGCGGCGTCCAGGCCGGGCTGGTCCTCGGCATCGCGGCCGACGACGGCGTCGGCGATCTCGCCGCGGATGTAGCCGACGGCGCGCAGCACGCCGCGCCCCAGGTAGCGCTCCGGGTCGCCGTCGCGCAGCTCGACGGCCTCGCGGGCCCCGGTGGAGGCGCCGGACGGGACGGCGGCGCTGCCGAACGAGCCGTCCGCGAGCTCCACATCGGCCTCGACGGTGGGATTGCCGCGGCTGTCCAGAACCTGACGGGCCGTGATGCGGGTGATGGCGGTCATGGATGTTCCTCCCGTTGCCGAGTATGCACAGCATTGCTGCACACCTAAACTGTACAGCATTGCTGCACAGCTGCGCTGTGGATCATGCGCCCGGAAAGCGCGGGGGACTGCGCGGGCGACCACCGCGGGCCGGGCGGCCGAACGCGTAATGTCGCCCCATGACCTCGAACGACACCGCCACCACGGCCGCCGCGCTCCGCGCCGCCGCGGGACGGCTCATGCGCCGCGTCAAGCACGAGGACCGCATCCCGCTGGGGCAGGTCGCGGTGCTCGGCGCGCTCGACCGCGACGGGGCGATGACCACCAGCGACCTCGCCGCCGACCAGCGGGTGCGCCAGCAGTCCATGGCGCGCTCCGTCGGCCTGCTGCTCGACCAGGGCCTGGTCGCCCGCCGCGCGCACCCCACCGACCGCCGCAAGACGCTCGTCGACCTCACACCCGACGGCCGGGCCGCCCTGGAGCAGGAGCGCGGCCGGCGGGCCGGCTGGCTCACCGAGGCCATCGAGGCGGAACTCAGCGCCGAGGAGCGGGCGTTGCTGGTACGGGCCGTCCCGCTGCTGGAGCGGCTCGCGGCCCACTGAGCGAGACCCCCCTTGCGGAAAGCTCGGATGAATACAAACCTAGGCGGCAGCACACCCAGCACGGCCAAGCCCTCGGAGGAAGAGTTCCCATGCAGCTGATGCGCCTCGGCGACCCCGGCCGCGAGAAGCCCGCGGTCCGCGACGAGTCCGGCGTGGTCCGCGACCTGTCCCCGCTCACCGCCGACATCGACGGCGCCTTCCTGGCCGGCGGCGGCATCGACCGGGTCCGCGCGGCGCTCGCCGACGGCTCGCTCGCCCCGCTGGAGGGCGCGGACGGGCTGCGCGTCGGCGCGCCCGTGGCGCGTCCCCAGGCGGTGGTCTGCATCGGGCAGAACTACGCCGCGCACGCCGCCGAGTCGGGGTCGGAGCCGCCGTCGGTGCCGATCGTCTTCTTCAAGCACCCGGGCACCGTCGTCGGCCCCGACGACGACGTGCTGATCCCGCCCGGCTCGGAGAAGACCGACTGGGAGGTCGAGCTCGCCGTCGTCATCGGCAAGCGGGCCCGCTACCTCTCCGGCCCGGAGGAGGCCGCCGCGCACATCGCCGGCTACGCGGTCTCCAACGACGTCTCCGAGCGGGCGTTCCAGATCGAGGAGTCCGGGGGGCAGTGGTCGAAGGGCAAGTGCTGCGAGACGTTCAACCCGCTGGGCCCGTGGCTGGTGCCGCAGGAGGAGGTCGAGGCGGCCGGCGGCCCGCAGAAGCTGGGGCTGCGCTCGTCCGTCAACGGCGAGGCCCGGCAGGACTCCGGCACCGCCGACATGATCTTCGGCGTCTACGAGCTGGTGCACCAGCTCTCCCAGTACATGGTGCTGGAGCCCGGTGACGTGGTGAACACCGGCACCCCGCAGGGCGTCGCGCTCAGCGGCCGGTTCCCGTACCTGAAGGCCGGCGACACGATGGAGCTCTCCATCGACCTGCTCGGCACGCAGCGGCAGACGCTGCGCCCGGCGGTCCGCTGAGGCCGCTCAGCCCGACCACGGAGCGAGACGGGTCCCCGGGTCTTCCGGGGACCCTTGACGGGGCTGCGGCACACGAGTTGGGTAGCTCGGGAAAACGTTGCCCTGAACCGGTTAACGCATCAGAGCCGCACAGAGCAGAACATTCCCCGAGCGATCCCGCGATCCCGAGAGAGCTGGTCCGCCATGCCTCCCACGCCGCTGCCCCCCGACCGCCTGCTCGACCCCTCGACCGTCGCCGTGCAGCTGTACTCGCTGCGCGAGCGGATGGCCGACCGCGACGCCGTCCTCGCCGACCTGGCCGCGATCGGCTACCGCGCCGTCGAGCCCTACGACGTCCTCGCCGACCCGGCCGGGTTCCGCGCCACCGCCGACTCCCTCGGCATCACGGTGTGCAGCGCCCACGCGCCCGCGCTCGGCGACAAGCGCAAGGAACTCCTCGACGCGGCCGGGGTGCTCGGCTGCGACACCGTGATCGTGCCCGGCGTCCCCGCCGAGCGCTTCGCCTCCCGCGAAGGGCTGGAGGGCCTCGCCGCCGACCTCAACGCGGCGGCCGCCGAGGCCGCCGTCCGCGGGATGCGGATCGGCTACCACAACCACGGGTTCGAGCTGGAGAACACCGTCGACGGCCGGCACTCCCTGGAGGTGCTCGCCGAACTCCTCGACCCCGGCGTGCTGCTGGAGGTCGACACCTACTGGGCGCAGGTCGGCGGCGCGGACGTGCCCGCGCTGCTCGGCCGGCTCGGCGACCGCGTCCGCTATCTGCACGTCAAGGACGGGCCCGTCGAGCCCGCCTCCCCGATGACCGCGGTCGGCGGCGGGGTGATGCCGGTCGCCGAGATCCTCGCCGCCGGCACCGCCGTCGAATGGCGCGTCGTCGAACTGGACGAATGCGCCACCGACATGACCGAAGCCGTCCGCGACAGCTTCCACTACCTCACCGGAGCAGCGAAATGAGTCCCACCGGGATCGCCCTGATCGGCGCCGGCACCATCAGCAAGCAGTACCTCGACAACCTGACGAAGTTCCCCTCCGTCAAGGTCGTCTCCATCGGCGACATCGACACCGAGCGGGCCGCCGAGGTGGCCGCCAACTACGGCGTCGGCCACTCCGGGACGGCCGCCGAGGCGATCGCCCACCCCGAGGCGGAGATCGTCGTCAACCTGACGATCCCCGCCGCCCATGTGGAGGTGGCCCGCGCCGCGCTCGCCGCCGGCAAGCACGTCTACGGCGAGAAGCCGTTCGCGCTCAGCCGCGAGGAGGGCCGCAAGCTGCTGGAGGAGGCCCGCGCCAAGGGCCTGCGGCTGGGCAGCGCGCCGGACACCTTCCTGGGCGCCGGGGTGCAGACCTCGCTGCGCGCGCTGCAGGCCGGCGAGATCGGCCGCCCGCTCTTCGCCATGACGGCGATGCAGTCGCCCGGCCCGGAGAGCTGGCACCCCAACCCGGCGTTCCTCTTCCAGAAGGGCGCCGGCCCGCTCTGGGACATCGGCCCCTACTACCTGACGCTGCTGGTGGCGCTCCTCGGCCCGGCGACCCGCGTCTCCGCGGTGGGCCGCAAGTCGAAGGAGACCCGCACCGTCGGCTCCGGCCCGCTGGCCGGCACCGAGTTCGAGGTGGAGGTGCCCACCCATGTGGCGGCGAACGTGGAGTTCGCGTCCGGCCAGGTGGCGTCCGTCATCCTCTCCTTCGACTCCCAGGTCAACCGGCACGGCTTCGTCGAGATCAACGGCACCGGCGCGGCGCTGAAGGTGCCGGACCCGAACGGCTTCGACGGCGAGGTCGGGCTGCGCAGCGCGGGCGACAAGGAGTGGGCGTTCCGCCCCTCCGAGGGCGCCTCGGACGGCCGCGGCACCGGCGTGGTGGAGATGGCCCAGGCCATCCGCGGCGGCCGGCCGCACCGGGCCTCCGCCGAGCTGGCCCTGCATGTGGTCGACCTGATGGAGGCGATCGCCGAGTCCGCCGACACCGGTGAGTTCGTGCAGGTGGACGCGGATCTGCTGGAGCAGGCCGGCGGGGTTCCGGAGCCGCTCCCGGTGGACTGGGACCCGAAGACGGTGTGAAAGCGGCGCGATCGGTCAAAACCGGTTGACAGCCGCGGCGGCGTGTGCCGCTGACTACCTCTTTATCCCGGCGCACTGTAGCGTGCGCCGGGATATTCGTCCCCTCGACCCATCCCACCGGGAGGCTCGCACCCGATGGACGTTCTGCGCATCGGCACCCTGGGCGCAGCCCGCATCGCCCCCAAGGCCCTCGTCCGCCCGGCCCGCGAGGTCGACGGCGTCGAGGTGGTCGCCGTCGCGGCGCGCGACCGCGGCAGGGCGGAGGAGTTCGCCGCCCGCCAGGGGGTCCCCCGGGTGCACGGCTCCTACCGGGAGCTGGTGGAGGACCCGGAGATCGACGCGGTCTACAACCCGCTGCCGAACGCGCTGCACCTGCCGTGGACGCTGGCCGCGCTGGCGGCCGGCAAGCACGTCCTGTGCGAGAAGCCGCTGACGAACAACGAGGCGGAGGCCCGGACGGCGTCCGCCGCGGCGCGGGAGCGCGGGCTGGTGCTGATGGAGGCGTTCCACTACCGGCACCACCCGGTGATGAAGCGCCTGGTGCGGCTGGTGCACGGGCTGCCCGGCGAGGGCGAGCGGCTGCCGTTCCCGGGGGCGCGGGGCGCGATCGGCGCGATCCAGCGGATCGAGGCGCGGATGTGCTTCCCGATGCTCGCCCGCGGCGACATCCGCTACGACTACGAGCTGGGCGGCGGCGCGCTGATGGACGCCGGCTGCTACGCCGTGCACGCGGCCCGCGCCCTGGGCCTGGGCCCGGAGCTGGGCGATCCGGCCGCTGAGCCGGAGGTGGTGCGGGCCCGCGCCAAGCGGCTGCGCCGCGACCCCCGGGTGGACCGGGCGATGGACGCCGAGCTGCGCTTCCCCTCGGGGGTGCGGGCCCGGGTGGTGGCCTCCCTCTGGTCGGGCCGGGCGCTCGACATCGGGCTGCGGGTGATCGGCGAGCGCGGCGAGGTGTCGGTCTTCAACTACCTGGCGCCGCAGGCCGGGCACCGCATCCGGGTGCGCGCCGAGGACCGCTCCTGGACGGAGCACCTGCCCGGCGAGGGCACCTACACCCTGCAGCTGCGGGCGTTCCTCGCCGCGGTGCGGGACGGCGGCCCGAACCCGACGCCGGCCGAGGACGCGATCCGCACCATGCGGGTGGTGGACGCCGTCTACCGCGGCGCCGGGATGCCGGTGCGCGGCGAGCCCGTCGAGGCCCCGCTCTCCCGCGCCGCCGGCTCGCCCCGCAACCCGACCCAGTGGGGCCTCGTCACGCAGCTGCGGTGACGCGGAACCGCGCGGGCACGTGCGGCACCCGGGCCGGGTCCAGCGGCACCGGGCGGCCGTCGACGCGCGGGGTGTTGAGGTAGAGCCGGTCGACGCCGTAGGGGTAGCCGGCCGCACCCTCGATGCCGGTGTCGGGGCTGAGCACCAGCCGCTGCGGCTCCCAGCGCAGCAGCGCGGCGCCGTCCGCGGTGGACGGGTGCTCGGCGAGCAGCTGCATCAGCTGGTCGTCCGTCAGCCCGGGGATCTCGGAGGCGAGTTCGGGCCGGTCGGCCAGGAGCGCCTCGACCAGGCCGCGGAGCATCGCGTTGGGCGCGGCGTTCTCCCAGGAGCAGTGGTACTCGGCCTCCTGCTCGACGAGGCCGACGAGGACCTCCGCGGTGGCACGGTCGGTCTCCACGGCCCCGTCGACGACGCGGACGCGGGCCAGCAGCCGGGCCGGCAGCTCGTCGAGGCGGCCGTGCACCAGCCCGCTGCGCACCAGCGACTCCAGATGGTCCAGCTTCAGGGCGCCGGGCGGGGCGCTGATCACCGAGGGGCGCTCACCGGCCTCGGTGGCGATCACCTCCTCGGCGTCGATGCCGTGCGCGGCGAGCAGCGGGGCGAGGGCGCGGATCCGGTCCGTGCCCAGGCGGTGGTGGTCGAGGCCGTTGAGGCCCTCCAGGGTGTGGCTGAAGGGCAGGTGGCCGACGTCGTGCAGCAGGGCGGCGACGCGGGCGGTGCGGTCCTCGGGGGCGAAGTGCGCGGCGAGGGCGAGCACGCCGAGGCTGTGCTCCAGCCGCGAATAGCCCTGATGGGTGGTGAGCACGGCGGCGCCGGCGTGCGCGACGAAGCGGAGCCGGCGGACGGGCCGAGCGGTCAGCAGTTCTTCCTCGACGGGCGTCAGACGGGTCGTCACGCCCCATACGGGGTCGCGGTGGCTGCCGTTCCGTCCCAGATTCGCGATCATGTGTCCGACCTCCCGGGGGGAGCAGGGGGACGGTCGATCATACGCCTGCGCTGGGCGTTTCGAGCATCGGTCCGATCAGCTCCCGCAGATCGGCCTCGATCTCCGCCCGGGCGGGCGGCTCGGCGGCCCCGGTGCCGGCCGAGCAGTAGAACTGCAGCCCCTCCAGCCACATGACGAGGGATCGGGCGTGCCGCTCGGGGGCGGCGGAGCCGAGGTCGGCGAGGACCGCGCGCAGCGGGTCGCGCAGCGAGTGGCCCAGCCGGTCGTAGGCGGCGCGCAGTTCGGGGCGGCGGGCGGCCTCCAGGGCGAGCTCCATCCGGGCCCGGGTGCGCGCGGCCCGCCGGGTGACGAGGTGGTGGCCGATCGCCGCGAGGGCGGCGGCGAGGCCCTCGGGCGTGCCGGGCAGCGGGATGTCCGCGGGGTCGGCGCCGCCCGGCGCGCCCGGAGCACCCGGGGCGCCGAACTCGGCGGACTCCAGCTCCACGACGCGGTGCAGCGCGAGGTCGAGGAGCGCGGCGCGGGTGCGGGCGACGTTGGAGGTGGCGCCCGCGGGCAGCCCGGCCTCGGCGTCGACGGCCCGGTGGGTGAGCCCGCGCAGGCCCTCCCGCGCGAGCAGCGCGAGCGCACCGTCGGCGACGGACTCGCGCCGCGAGGAAGGGGAGGTCACACGGGGGATTCTAACCGACCCGACTACGGGTGTAGTGTGGGCCGGGCAGCCGAAACTACACCTGTAGTCCATCAGGGGTGCGGGCCTCCGGCTGATGTGCGGCTCCGCCGCGTGGGCGCGAGCGACCGGAGATCAACCGCGAGGAGGACGCCATGCGCAATGCACTGATCGTCGGCGGAGGCATAGGCGGCCTCACCGCCGCCGCCGCCCTGGCCCAGTCCGGCTGGCGCGTCGCCGTCGCGGAACGCGCCCCCTCCCTGGAGCCCGTCGGCGCCGCCATCGGCATCGCCCCCAACGCCCTGCGCGCCCTCGACGTGCTCGGCCTCGGCGACGCCGTCCGCGACCTCGCCGCGCTGCGCGACGTCCCGGAGGCCGGCATGCGCCGCCCCGACGGCGCCTGGCTGGCCCGCACCGACGGCGCCGCCATGCTCAAGCGGTTCGGCGACCCCGTCGCCGTGCTGCCCCGCGCCGACCTGGTGCGGATCCTCACCGACGCCCTGGACGCCGCCGGGGTCACCGTCCGCACTGGCACCGCCGTCACCGCGCTCGCCGATCCCGGCGGGCCGGACGCCCCCGCCGCCGTCACCACCGAGGACGGCGCGCGGCTCGACGCCGAACTGCTGGTCGCCGCCGACGGCGTGCACTCCCGGCTGCGCGCCGCGCTCTGGCCCGACCACCCCGGACCGGCCCCGGTCGGCACCGTCGCCTGGCGCGCCCTGCTGCCCGCGCCCGCCGCCGGGACCTCCTACGGCGAGACCTGGGGCCCGCGCCGGCTCTTCGGGATCGTGCCGCTCGCCGACGGGCGGGTCTACGTCTACGCCACCGCCGACGCCGCCGAGGAGCACCTCGGCCCGGCGAAGCTCTTCGCCGGCTGGCACGCTCCCGTCCCCGAGCTGGCCGAGGCGCTGGAGACCGGGCTCGACGAGAGCAGCGGACGCACCCTCCGGAACGAGATCCTGGAGGCCGGCACCCCGCTGCCCGCCCTGCACCGCGGACGGACCGCCGTCCTCGGCGACGCCGCCCACGCCATGCGCCCCAACATGGGCCAGGGCGGCTGCATGGCCATCGAGGACGCGCTGGTGCTGGCGCACGAGGTCGGGGGCGACACGGCCGCCGATCCCGAGGCCGTCCCCGCCGCGCTCGCCGGCTACACCGCCGCGCGGCTGCCCCGCACCACCCGGGTCGTCCGCTCCTCGCGCCGCGCCGCGGCCCTCTCCGCGCACCCGTTGGGCGGGCTGCTGGCCGCGGCGGGCGCGCGCCTCGCCCCGTCCGCCGCCTACCGGCAGATGGACGCGGTCCTCAAGTGGCAGCCCCCGCAGGCGGGTTGACGCGAACCCTGACGCGAACCCGATCAACGGGTTGGACCGATCGGCGGCCGGGCGGGGAGAGTGGGCCGCTGGAGGTATTCATGTCAGACGTCGCGTCGACCCGCCGGACCCGCGGCCGGGCCGCGGACCCCGGGTCCCGCTCCCCCGGACGGGGCCTGCTGCCGCTGATGGCGGTGGCGGCCGGCCTCTCCGTGGCCGGCAACTACTTCGCCCAGCCGCTGCTCGACGTCATCGCCCGCCAGGTGCATCTGGCGCCCTCGCTGGGCGGGCTGGTGGTGACGGTGGCCCAGGTCGGCTACGGCGCCGGGCTGCTGCTCCTCGTCCCGCTCGGCGACCTGCTCGACCGGCGCCGGCTGGCGGTGCTGCTCACCGCGCTCACCGCGGCGTTCCTGCTGGTGACGGCGACCGCGACGAACGCGGCCGTGCTGCTGGCCGGCACCGCGCTCACCGGGCTGACGTCGGTGGCGGCCCAGGTGATCGTGCCCTTCGCGGCATCGCTGGCGGAGCCGGAGCGGCGCGGCCGGGCGGTGGGCACGGTGATGACCGGCCTGCTGCTCGGCATCCTGCTCGCGCGCACCGCGTCCGGGCTGCTCGCCGGGGCGGGCGGCTGGCGGACGGTCTTCTTCGTCAACGCGGGGCTGATGGCGGTGATGGCGGTGGCGCTGCACCGCCGGCTGCCGTCCGCGCCGCCGGAGACGGCGGGCGGCGAACGTCCGGGCTACCCGCGGCTGCTGGGGTCCTCGCTGGCGCTGCTGGCCCGCGAGCCGGCGCTGCGCTGGCGCGGGGCGATGGGGGCGCTCGCCTTCGGGGTGTTCAGCGTGCTGTGGACGGCGCTGGCCTTCCTGATGTCGGGGCCGCCCTACCACTGGTCGACGTCGGCGATCGGCCTGCTGGGGCTGGTCGGCGCGGCGGGCTCGCTGTCGGCGTCGGTGACCGGGCGGCTCGGCGACCGCGGGCTGGTGCACCGGGTGAGCGGGATCTCGGCGGCGCTGCTGCTGGTCTCCTGGGCGGTGCTGGCGGCCGGCGGCAGCGGCGGGGCATGGGGGCTGGTGGCGCTGCTCGCCGGGATGCTGGTGCTGGACGCGGCGTCGCAGGGCGTGCACATCTCCAACCAGAACATCGTCTACGCGCTGCGGCCGGAGATCCGCAACCGGCTCAACTCGGTCTACATGACGCTCTACTTCATCGGCGGCGCGGCGGGCTCGGCGGGCGCCTCCGCGCTGTGGGGGCTCGCCGGATGGACGGGCGTCTGCGCGCTGGGCGGGGCGATGTCCGCGGCGCTGGTCGCGGTGTGGACCCTCGACCGGATCCTGGCCCACCGCTGAGTGCGCGCCGGCCGCCCGCGGCGCTGTCACCCCGCCACCCCGGGTGGGGTGCCGGGGCCCTGGGGCGGCGACACCGCGCCGGCGGCGGGTCAACCGAGGAGCTGGCCGACCAGGTCCGTCTGGCTCACCATGCCGACGACCGCACCCCCGTCGTCCGTCACCAGCCCGATGTGGCTGCGGGCCTTCTGCAACCGCTCCACCGCGTCCGGCACGAGAACCGACCCCGGCATCCGCGGCACCTCACGAGCCACCTCCGCGGCGGTCACCTCGTCGGCCGCCCCCAGCACATCCCGGACGTGCAGAACCCCGAGCACCTCCCCGTCCTCCCCCCGCACCGGCAGCCGCAGGAACCCCGTGGTGCGCGCCGCCGCGACGATCCGCTCGGGGCCGGCGTGCGCCGGCACGCTCGCGGCCCGGTCCAGATCGACCATCACCCCGCGGACCGGCATCTCCTGCACCCGCAGCGCCCGGGTCAGCAGCTGGTGCTCGCCCGGGTCCAGCATCCCCATCCGGCCGGACTCGCCGACCAGCATCGCCAGCTGACCCGGCGTCCGGGTCGTGCTCAACTCGTCGCGGGCGTTGATCCCCAGCCGGTGCAGAACCCAGACGGTGAACCCGTTGAGCGCCGCCAGCACCGGCCGCGTCACCAGGGTGAAGACCCGGAACGGCGCCGCGATGGACAGCGCCGCCCGCTCCGGGTGGGTGAGCGCCCACGACTTCGGAGCCATCTCCCCCACCACCATGTGCAGGAAGGTCACCACGGCCAGGGCGACCACGAAGGACACCCCGTACTGCGCCCAGCCCGGCAGCCCGACCGCCCCCAGCACCGGCTTCACCAGATGGGCGAGGGCCGGCTCGACCACCTGCAGCAGGCCCAGCGTGCAGATGGTGATGCCGAGCTGCGCGCCCGCCAGCATCAGCGACAGCTGCCGCGAGTTGCGCACCGCGAGCCGCGCCGCCCAGCGCACCATCGGGCCGGCGTCCTCCGCGTCCTCCTCCAGCCGGTAGCGGCGAGCGGACAGGACGGCGAACTCGGCGGCCACGAAGAAGCCGTTGACCAGCAGCAGGGCGATGCCGATCAGCAGCGCGGCGATGTCGTTCACGACGCCTCCCCGCCGACCGCGCCGCCGTCCTGCTGCCGGACCGTCAGCCGCACCTCGGCCGGCACCCGCCGCTCGATCCCCTCCACCGCGAGGCGGACGTGCAGCGGGGGCGGCGGCTCGCCCTCCAGCGGCGCGGGCGGCACCAGCACCAGCTCGACCGCGTCGCCGATCTGCGGCAGCCGGCCCAGGCGGGTCATCACCAGGCCGCCGAGCGTCTCGTACTCGCCCTCGGGCAGCTCAAGGCCGCAGATGCGCTCCACCTCGTCCAGGCGCAGCGCGCCGTCCAGCAGCCAGGAGCCGTCGGCGGCCCGGACGGACTGCTCCTCCGGCTCGTCCGACTCGTCCTCGATCTCGCCGACCAGCTCCTCGGCGATGTCCTCGACGGTGACGACGCCGTCCAGCCCGCCGAACTCGTCGATGACGCAGGCCATCTCGGCGTCCTCGGCGCGCATCCGGCCCAGCAGCACCGGGACGGGGAGCGTGTCGGGCACCAGCAGGGCGGGGCGGGCCAGGGCGCCGGCGGTGGCGGTGTCGAAGTCCAGGTCGGGGTCGGCGATCAGTTCACGGACCGAGAGCAGGCCGACGACGTCGTCCACACCGCCGACCGCGAAGACCGGGCAGCGGGTGACGCCCGCCTCCTGGAGGGTGCGCAGCGCCTGACGGGCCGTCGCGTCGGCGCGCACGGCGGTGACCCGGGCGCGCGGCACCATCACGTCGTCGGCGATCCGCTCGTCGAAGTCCATCGCCCGCTCCAGCAGGCCGGCGAGCCGGGGCGGCAGGTCGCCGGACTCCTCGGACTCGTCGATGATCCGCTCCAGCTCCTCCGGCCCGGCGCCCTCGTGGAGCTCCTCGACGGGCTCGACGCCGACCAGCCGCAGCAGCCGGCTCGCCGACCGGTCGAAGAGGCGGATGACGGGACCGGCGATGCGCAGATACAGCAGCGTCGACCCGGCCAGCGCCTTGGCGACCGGCTCGGGGCGGGCGATGCCGTAGTTCTTCGGCAGCAGCTCGCCGAGGACCATCTGGACGACGGTGGCCAGCACCAGACCGACCGTCACCGAGACGCCGGTGGACGCCGAGTCGGGGATGCCGAGCGCGGGCAGCACCGGCCGGACCAGCGCGGCGACGGCCGGCTCGGCGAGGAAGCCGACGATCAGGCCGGTGACGGTGATGCCGAGCTGGGCGCCGGAGAGCATGAAGGAGACCCGGCCGGTGACGGCGAGCGCGCGGGCGGCGCGGCGGTCGCCGGCCCTCGCCTGCCGCCGCAGCTCGCCGCGGTCGACGGCGACGAAGGAGAACTCCTGCGCGACGAAATAGCCGGTCAACGCGGTGAGGACGAACATCGCCAAGAGGCCGAGAACGGTCTCTGTCACAGCTGGTGCTCCGGTTGTGGATCATTACGCCCGGACAGGGGCGCGGGGCTCTGCCAAGGTGCGGCTCCGCCGCGTCACCGCTACTTCAGCGCCGCGTCCCCGTTCTCGCGGACGAAGTCGTCCAGCGCCGCCAGCGCCGCCTCCGTCTTCTCCGGCGCCCCGCCGGCCCGCTGCTCGGCGAAGTACGCCGCGCCGAGGCGGCGCAGCAGCTCCTGGCCGGCGCGCTGGGTCTGGATCTCCTCGACCTTCTCGCGGCCGGCCGCGACGCCCTGCTGCGCCTTCGCCTTGGCCCTGTCCATGAAGCTGCTCATGCCTGACTGCCTTTCGCTACGAGCCCGCCGTCGAATCACGGCCTGTTACCAGCGATGACGGTCGGCCTGACGCAATTGTTCCCGGACGGGCCGGCGCCGGCACGGACGCTGCTCCGTACGGCCCACGCCGGGGCCGCCGCGTACCCCGATTGAACGACCAGCGGCCGCATTCTCCGCGGTTTCTGACGAAGAATGAGCCAATAGGTGGCTTAGGTCCTGTTTTATGCCGCCCGCGCATCCCCGACTCGAGGAGTCCTGTTGTCCACCACCGAGGACGCATTCGCCGAACCGACCGGCCACGAGAACATCGGCAGAATCACCTTCATCGCCGCGTCGGCGGCGATGGGCGGGTTCCTGTTCGGCTACGACAGCTCGGTCATCAACGGCGCGGTCACCGGCATCCAGAAGCACTTCGCCGTGGGGACGGCCGCGACCAGCCTCACCGTCTCCGCCGCGCTGCTCGGCTCGGCCGTCGGCGCGGCGATCGCCGGCGCGCTCGCCGACCGGATCGGCCGCAAGAAGGTCATGTACATCGCCGCGGTGCTCTTCGCGATCAGCGCGGTCGGCTCGGCGCTGCCCTTCGCGATCTGGGACCTGGCGATCTGGCGCGTCGTCGGCGGCATCGCGATCGGCATCGCCTCGATGATCAGCCCGGCGTACATCGCCGAGGTGGCGCCGGCCGCCTACCGAGGGCGGCTGGCCTCCTTCCAGCAGGCCGCGATCGTGCTGGGCATCTTCGTCTCCCAGCTGGTCAACTACTTCATCGCGCAGGGCGCGGGCGGGAAGTCGGAGGGCGACCTCGGCCCGCTGCAGGCCTGGCAGTGGATGCTGGGCGTGATGGTGCTGCCGGCCGTCGTCTACTTCGTCCTGGCGGTGGGCATCCCGGAGTCGCCGCGCTGGCTGGTCAAGCACGGGCGGGACGAGCAGGCCCGGCACATCCTGGAGCAGCTGGAGGGGCCGGGCGCGGACGCGCATCTGCGGGAGATCGAGCACGCGCTGTCGACCAGCACCAAGGTGCGGGCGAAGGACCTGATGGGCCGGTTCGGGTTCCTGCCGATCGTCTGGATCGGTATCGCGCTGTCGATGCTCCAGCAGTTCGTCGGCATCAACGTGATCTTCTACTACTCGTCGCTGCTGTGGCAGTCGGTGGGCATCAACCAGTCGGACTCGCTGCTGATCTCCCTCTCCACCTCGTTCGTCAACATCATCGGTACGGTCATCGCGATGCTGCTGGTGGACAGGGTGGGACGGAAGCCGCTGGCGATCGCGGGCTCCATCGGCATGGCGATCTCGCTGGGGATCATCGCCTGGTCGTTCTCGTACTCCACCGGCACCGGCACCAACGTCCACATCCCGGATCTGCAGGGCACCATGGCGCTGGTCTTCGCCCACGTCTACACGCTGTGCTTCGCGTTCTCGTGGGGTGTCGTGGTCTGGGTGCTGCTGGGCGAGATGTTCCCGGTCCGGATCCGCACCGGCGCCATGGCGATCGCCACGGCCGCGCAGTGGATCGCCAACTGGATCGTCACGGTAACCTTTCCCACGATGCGTGACTGGAACCTGTCCGCGACCTACGTGATCTACGCGTGCATGGCCGTCCTCTCGCTTATCTTCGGCGCCAAGTTCCTGAAGGAGACCAAGGGGAAGACCCTTGAATCGATGTGAGCGGTAGTCAGGACCCCCGCCCCAGCCCGGACGACGCCGGGGCCACCGCGACGCCCCGCCGCCTCGCCGACCTCGCTCCGCCCGCATGGCTGATGGAGCTGGTCCGCTCCAAGGACGCGGGCATCCCGTGGCTGCTGATGGCCCGCGCGGCGCTGGCGCTGCCCGCCGGGCTGGCGGTGGGGATCCTGACCGGCCACCCGGCGCAGGGCTCGGCGGCGACGCTGGGCGCGATGGCCGCCACCATGGCCGACCGGACGGGGCCGCTGCGCACCCGGCTGGCCCGGATGCTCTTCGGGTTCCTGGGCGGGGCGATCGGCATGACGGTGGGCCACGCGATGGGCCCGGTCACGCCGTGGTCGATCGTCGTCTTCGGCGTGCTGGCGGTGGTCGGCGCGCTGGCCAGCTCGGTGAACGCGCTGGGCTCGCTCTTCGGCCTGCAGCTGATCGTCCAGACGGCGATCGCCTCGGGCCGGCCGCTGCCGCTGCCCACCTGGGAGGTGCCGGCCTGGGCGGCGGCGGGCGCGGCCTGGGCGATCGTCCTCGGGCTGGTGACGATCGTGCTGCAGGGGGTGCGCACCCCGCAGCGGGAGGCCGTCGCGAACGTCTACGAGCAGGTCGCGGACCTGCTGGGCTCGGTCGGCTCGGGCGACCGGTCGATACTGGTGGAGGAGCGGCAGCGGCTCACCGACACCCTCAACACGGCCTACGACACCCTGATCGGGGCGCGGCAGCGCACCGCCGGCCGCAGCCGCGAGGGCCATCAGCTGGTGGGCCTGCTGAACGCGACGGGCCCGCTGCTGGACGCGGTGGTGGCCGTGGTGCACACCGAGCGCCCCGCCCCGGAGGGCTACCAGCAGTGCACCCGGCTGATCGCGGAGGCGATCCGGGCGGACGGCCGCGCGCCGCGGCTGCCGGAGAAGGAGGCGTCCGGGTCGGACGAGGAGTGGCCGCAGGAGGACCGGCTGACGGTGCGGCAGCTGCGCTCGGCGCTCGGCGCGGTGCTGGACCAGCTGGGCTCGGACGACCCGGAGACCCGGGCGGGCTCGCCGGCGCGGGCCCCGTTCAGCCTGCGCGACCGGGTCACCTCCACCGTCGACCAGGTGCTGACGGGCCCGCAGACCTGGCTGTACGTGCTGCGGCTGACGCTGTGCATCACGGTGGCGGAGACGCTGCGCACCGTCACCCACCTGGAGCGCTCGTACTGGATGCTGCTGACCGTGGCGATCGTGATGAAGCCGGACTTCGGCTCGGTCTTCGTCAGGGCGGTGCAGCGCGGGCTGGGCACCGTGGTCGGGGTGCTGATCGGCGGCGGGATCCTGGCGGCGCATCCGCCGGAGGGCGCGATCGTGGGGCTGATGGCGCTCTTCGCGGCGCTCTTCCCGGCGGCGCAGGTGCGCAACTACGGGATGTTCACCACGCTGCTGACGCCGTTCGCGCTGCTGCTGGTGGACTCGGCGGCGCCGGCCGGCGCGGACATCGTCGAGGCGCGGCTGCTGGACACCCTGCTGGGCTGCGGCATCTGCCTGATCCTGGGGTATCTGGCCTGGCCGGAGACGTGGCGCCCGCTGGTGGGGCGTCAGCTGGCGCAGGCGATGGACTCGGTGGCGGCGTATCTGCGGGTGGCGCTGGATCCCGAGGCGCCGCGGCAGCGGATCGGCCAGGCGCGGCGCCGGGCGTACCGGCGGCTGTCGGACGTCCGGACGGCGCTGCAGCGGACGGTGGCCGAGCCGCCGGCGCTGGCGCGGGCGACGACGGCGTGGTGGCCGCTGCTGTCCCAGCTGGAGCGGTTGACGGACGCGATCGCGTACACGGTCTCGCAGGTGCGCGGGCTGAAGGAGGTGCCGGACCCGGGCGAGGTGCGGCGGCTGGCGGACGCGGCGGACGACCTGGCGGAGGCGCTGCACGAGCACCGTCCGCCGCGGGCGAGCATGCTGCCGGCGGACACCGGCCAGCTGCGGATCATCGGCCGCGCGGTGCCGCCCGGCCCGGACCCCCGCGAGGACCCGCTGGAGCCGGTCGCCCGGGAGCTGCGCACCGCCCGCCGCCTCGCCTCCGGCCCCGCCCGCCGCGACTGACCCGGACCCCGGACAGGACCCAGGTCCGGACCGGACCTAGCGGCACCCCATCCACGCGGTCGCGAGACCCGCGGGCACCACCGCCGCGCAGCCGCCGCGGGACGGGAACCCGTCCGACCCGAGGTAGGCCCACCCGCTCCCGGGCGTGTACCGCAGGTACTTCCGCACGGAGCCCTCGTCCTGCATCGCCACCTCCTCGGTCTCCGTCGCCCCCGGTGCGAGCCGGAACCGCGCCGAGGCGTAGTCGACGTCCCCGCAGCGCCCGTAGTAGAAGGTGTCGGCCACCGGCGCGATGTCCGTCAGCCGCGGCCTCTGCGACTTCCCGTACGCGACCGTGACCTGCTTCTTCACCGCGCTCGAGACCGTGAGGTCGATGCAGTCGCGGCCCCCGCCGCGCGTCCGCGCCTCGGCGCGCGTCACGGCGTGCGAGGCCGACGCGGACGGTGCCGCCGCGGACGAGCCGTGCGTCCCCGCCCCCGAGGAGCCGCCGCAGCCGGCCAGCACGGCGACCGCCGCCACGGCGCCAACGGCCGCCGCCGCGGCTCGGAATGCGGTCATGGCTCTCCTCGTCACACACGGCTCGTTCGGCGCAGGAACATCCCGGATCATTCCGGAAACCCCGTCCGCTGAGGAGGTCTTGGGCCGGAAATCACAACAAACGGACACCTTACGCGCGCCTGCACCGGTTTTCGACCGCCCCCGACGCACCCCGCTTCGGATCACTGTCCAAGAGCTTTCGTTCCGATCGAGAAACAGTCCGATTTCGCCTCTACCGCCGTTCGGTTCCGTGCATCAGGCTGACCCGCAATCCGCCCGCCACGGACCGTCAGGAACGCCGCCCCATGGCCGAATCCGCCGAACCCGCCGCATCGGACCCCACGCTCGCCGCCGCCGTCGCGGCCCTGCTCGGCGACGGCCCGCGGGCCGCCGCCGAAGCCGCTCGCGTCGCCGCTGACATCGGCTCCGCCGCCCGCGCGCTGGCCCGCGTCCTCACCTCCGCCCTCGGCTACCCGCCCGGGTACGCGGCCCTGACCGCCCGGCAGATCGCGCCCAAGCCCGTGCTGTACTCCGCGCTGGTCTCCACCCGGCTGCACCCGGGGCGGCGGGCGCCCACCGGACTCGCCGCGCTCGCCCCCGAGTTCACCGCGTTCCTCTTCGACCAGACCATCGACGACTACAACGCCGGGCACCCGGACGCCGACTGCGGCAGCGCGGTCCACCGCGAGACCGCCCGCGCGGCCGCCGTCCTCCCCCGCGTCCGGCCCGACTGGTACCACGGGCGGCTCGCCGAGCTCCTCGACCACGCGCCGGGCCGCACCCCGGCGCACCTGGCGCCCTATCTGCTGCTCGCCGCCGGCCTGCGGCAGCGCCTCGCCGCCGGCGTGCCCCGCGCCGACCTCGCCGACCTGCTGCACAGCTGCGCCGACGTGCTGGCCCGCGAGCACCTCGGCGCCCTGGCGCACGCCCGCCCGGACGCGTCCGTCGCCCGCCACCCGGACCTCGTCGACCTGGCGCTCGGCGTCCACCGCCTCCCGGCGGCGGACGGCGCCGCCGCGGCCGGCTGCGCCCGCGTGGAGTCGCCGGGGCTGGTCATGGTGACGGTCAGCCAGTACCTGCGGCTGCGCGGCCCGGACCACCGCGGCCCCCGCGCGCTCCTCGCCGACGAGCCGGACCTGGCGCCGGCGCTGCGCACCCTCGCCGCGGTGGTCTCCCTCTGGGACGACATCGGCGACCTCGACGACGACCGCCGCACCGACGCCCCCAACGTCCTGCTCGGCCCGCCGGCGATGCGCGAGGCCTTCCTCGCCCGCGGCGGCATCCCGGACGGCGGCCCGGTCGCCGCCGCCGTCCGCGCGGGCCGCGGCACCCCCCGCCTCACCGCGGACGCCGCCGCCCTCTCCGGGGCCGTCCTCGCCGGCCTCGACTCCCCCGGCGCCCCGCCCGACCGCGCCCTCTTCCTCCGCATCCTGCGCACCGTCACCCACGGCGCCCACATCAACGCCACCTTCAACGACCGCGCGGCGGGCCGGATGACGCCCGGCTGAGCCGGGGTCAGTGCGCCCAGGCGACGCCCAGCTCGCTGAAGAGCGCCAGCTTCTCCGCCGAGGAGGTGACCAGGTCGGAGATGCCGAGCACCTCCGTCCAGGCGGAGTCGCCCTCGCCCAGGCGGCGGGCGTGCGGGGCGTCGATGACGGTGGGCTCGGGGGCGGTGCGGATGGCGTCGAGGACGCGCATGAACGCGGCGGACTCGGCGAGCGGGGTGCGCAGCGCCGCCCCGTGGGCGAGGTGGTCGACGAGGTTCTCCAGCGGCCCCGCCGGGGCGTACTCGCTCTCGATGGGCGTGCGGCCCGGCCGGGCGAGCCGCACCCGGTGGTCGGTGTACCAGAGCGTCAGGGTGCCCTCGTCGCCCTGGACCAGCAGGAACGGCTTCTCCTGGACGGGCGCGCAGACGGTGGCCGCCACCGTGGCGGTGATGCCGCCGCGGGTGCGGGCGCGCATCACCGAGGTGTCGTCGGCCTCGATGGGGTTGGCGCGGAACAGCTCCAGCTCCAGCTCCTCGATGTCGTCCGGCCCCGTCGCCCCGGCGAGCCACAGCGCGCCGGAGACGGAGTGCGCCAGCGGGTTGGTGAGCACCCCGTCGACGACCGGCGTGCCGTCGTCCAGCCGGCGCCGCCCCGCCCAGCCGGCGCGGGCGTAGTAGGCGGCCTCGCGGTGCCAGTTGGCGGCGCCGCCGATGCCGCGCAGGGTGCCGATGGCGCCCTCCTCGACCATCCGGCGGACGGCCCGCATCGAGGGCGACGCGGTGTTCTGGAAGCCGACCTGGACGGCCAGGCCGGCCTCCTCCGCGGCCGCGGCGATCTGCTGGTAGGCCTCCCAGGTGGCCGCCGGCGGCTTCTCCAGCAGGACGTTGCTGCCGTGCCGCAGCGCCGCCACCGCCAGCGGGGCGTGGGTCTGGATGGGCGTGGCGACGACGGTGATGTCGGGCTCGGTGCGGTCCAGCACCTCCCCGAGGTCGGCGGAGACCACCACCTCGCCGCCGTCGGCGAGGCCGTCGAGGGCGTCGTCGGGCACCGGCCGGACGTCGCAGACGCCGACCAGCCGGGCGCGGCCGCGGGCGGCGAGCGGCCGGAGCGCGTCGAGGTGGTGGCGGCCGAAGCCGTGGGCGCCGACGACCGCGACGGTGACGGGTTGCGCGGTGCGGTCGGGACTGCTGTCGGCAGCGGTTTCGGGCTCGGTACCGGTCACGTGTTGGGCTCCTCCACGAGCGGCGCGCGCGTCCGGGTGCGCGCGCGGACCTGATGCGCCATCAGTGTTTCAGCCGAACGAGGTGCTCCGCTTGGGGTTCGGGTGAGGGGACTCTATCGGGGTTGCACCGGGGGTGGTCCTTCCCGGTCCGGGGGCCTTGACGCGGCGGCCACCCCGAGGTGGCCGGAACCGAGCGGGTGTCCGAGGATGGGGCCATGCGCGTGGAGATCTGGTCGGACATCAACTGCCCCTTCTGCTACCTGGGCAAGGCCCGCTTCGAGGCGGCGCTGGCCCGCTTCCCCCATCGGGACGCGGTGGAGGTGGTGCACCGCTCGTTCGAGCTCGACCCCTCGCTCGGCGAGGACGACCACGGCCAGGTGGTGCCGATCATCGCCCGCAAGTACGGCATCAGCGAGGCCCAGGCCGCGGCGAACGAGCGCGGCATCGGGGCGCAGGCGGCCGAGATGGGGCTGCCCTACGTGACGGAGGGGCGCGACTACGGCTCGTCCTTCGGCATGCACCGGCTGCTGCACTTCGCCCGCGGCAAGGGCCGCGAGGAGCAGCTGCTGGACCTCCTGTACCGGGCCAACTTCGGCGAGGAGGCGCCGCTCTTCGGCGACACCGAGCGGGTGGTGGCGCTGGCCGTGGAGGCCGGCCTGGACGCCTCCGACGCCCGCGCGGTGCTCGCCGACCCCGAGCGGTTCGGCGACGCGGTGCGCGCCGAGGAGCGGGAGGCCGCCGAGCTGGGCGCGACGGGCGTGCCGTTCTTCGTGCTGGACCGGAAGTACGGGGTCTCCGGCGCCCAGCCGCCGGAGGCCTTCACCCAGGCGCTGACGCAGGCCTGGGGCGACCGTCCGGCGCCGCTGACCGCGCTGGGCGACCCGGACGCGGCCGAGTCGGAGGCGGTCTGCGGGCCGGACGGCTGCGCGGTACCGGGCGCCGTGAAGGACGCCGGCGCCTGAGCCCGCGCCGGGCCGGCGTCACACCCCCAGGAGCCGCGCCACCTGGGCGGTGCTCGCCTCGGACGGCACCGGGTCGAGGCCGGCGGACGCCGCCGTCTCGGGGTCCTTCAGGCCGTTGCCGGTGACGGTGGCGACGACGCGCTGCCCCGGGTCGAGGCGCCCGTCTGCGGCCGCGGCGAGCAGCCCGGCGACGCCGGACGCCGAGGCGGGCTCGACGAAGACGCCCTCCCGCTCCCCCAGCAGCCGCCAGGCGGCGAGGATCTGCTCGTCCGTCACCGCGTCGATCAGCCCGCCGGAGCGGTCCCGGGCGTCGACGGCGCCCTCCCGGGTGGCCGGGTCGCCGACCCGGATCGCGGAGGCGATGGTGCGCGGCTCGGCGATCACCGTGCCGTGCACGAGCGGCGCGGCCCCGGCGGCCTGGAAGCCCCACATCCGCGGCCGGCGCGCTGCGAGCCCGGCCTCGGCGTAGCGCTCGTAGCCCTGCCAGATCGCGGTGATGTTGCCGGCGTTGCCGACCGGGAGGGCGTGGATGTCCGGTGCCTCGCCGAGCGCGTCGACGACCTCGAAGGCGGCGGTGCGCTGGCCGGAGAGCCGGTCCTCGTTGCGCACCGAGTTGACCAGCGTCACCGGGTGGTGCGCGGCGAGCTCCCGGGCGACCCGCAGGCAGTCGTCGAAGAGGCCGTCGACCTCCACCAGGGTGGCGCCGTAGCGGGCGGTCTGGGCCAGCTTGCCGGCGGCGACCGCGCCGCGCGGCACCAGCACGGCGCAGCCCAGCCCGGCGCGGGCGGCGTAGGCGGCGGCCGAGGCGCTGGTGTTGCCGGTGGAGGCGCAGACCACGGTCTTCGCCCCGGCGGCGGCGGCGTTGGTGACGGCCACCGTCATGCCGCGGTCCTTGAAGGAGCCGGTGGGGTTGGCGCCCTCGACCTTCAGCCAGATGTCGCACCCCGTCAGCTCGGACAGGTGCGGGGCGGGCAGCAGCGGGGTGTTGCCCTCGTGGAGGGTGACGGGCGTCGCGGTCTCGGCGACGGGGAGCCAGGCGCGGTAGGCGTCGATCAGCCCGCGCCACGGAGCGGTAACGGTAGCGGTCACGGTTGTTACGGTACGCAGCCCCGGCCTGCTCGATGAAACAGGTGTTACGCCGTAGCGTGGGGCCATGCCGAACCTCCCGCCGGTGCGCGAGCGCCTCGCCGCGCTCTACCCCGACCTGCCGCGCGGCGAGCAGGCGGTGGCCCGGATCCTGCTGGACGACCACCCGATGGCCGCGCTGGGCTCGCTGCGCGCGCTCGCCGGGCGGGCCGGGGTGAGCCCGCCGACGGCGACCCGCCTGTTCGCCCGTCCCGAGCTGGGCGGGGACGGCGGGTTCGGCGCGTTCCGGGAGGCGGTGCGGGCGGAGGTGCGGGGCGGGGGCGCGGCGGGGCGGTCCCGGCTGCGCGGCTATGTCGACGCGGTGGACGCGGACGGCGGGGCGTCCGTCCCGATCCGGGACGCGGCGCGGGAACTGCGGGACGGCCTGGCGGCGGCGCTGCGGGCCACCGTCGGGCCCCAACTGGCGCGCGTCGGCGACCTGCTGGCGACGGCCCCGGCGGTGCGGGCGCTGGGCGGGCCGATCGGCGGGCTGGCGGCGGAGTACCTGGTGCGCCAGCTGGGCAGCCTGCGACCGGGTGTGGCCCGCGTCCCGGACGGCGCCGGGGAGCGGGCCCGCCTGCTGCTCGACCTGGCGCCGCGGACGGCGGTGGTGGCCTACGACTTCCGCCGCTACTCGGCGCGCACCGAGGCGTTCGCCCGCGAGGCGCGGGCGCGCGGCGCCCGGCTGGTGCTGGTCACCGACGCCTGGCGGTCCCCGCTGGCGCCGGACGCGGATCTGCTGCTGCGCCTGCCCCGGGAGTCGGCGGGGCCGATCGCCCCGCTGACCCACGAGGTGGCGGTCACCGAGCTGATGCTGGTGGCGGCGGTCCGCGGCCTGCCGGGGGCCGCGGAACGCCTGGGGACGCTCGACGAGTTGGGCGGCGGGGGCCCGGCTACTCCTTGACCGCCCCCGACAGCATGCCCGCGATGAAGCTGCGCTGCAGGATGACGTAGACGATCACGACCGGCAGGGCGATCAGCACGCACGCCGCGGAGAGCAGCGCGTTGTCGCTGGAGTGCGCGCCCTGGAAGAAGGCGAGCCCCAGCGGGACCGTGCGGTGCGCGTCGTCGCTGATCATCACCAGGGCGAGCAGGAACTCGTTCCAGGTCCACATGAAGGTGACGACGAGCATGGTGGTGATCGCCGGCCGCCCCATCGGGACCAGCACCCGCCACAGGATGCCCCAGCTGCGCACCCCGTCGATCCGGGCGGCCTCGATGACGCTGCCCACCGAGTTGCGGAAGTAGGTGCGCATCCAGAAGACGCCGAAGGCCAGCGACTGCGCGGTCTGCGGCAGGATCATGCCCCACAGCGAGTCGGTGAGGTTCAGCGCCCGCAGGTCGAAGTAGAGCGGGATGACGAACGACTCGGCGGGCAGCGTCAGCCCGAGCACGAACAGGTAGAAGAGCGCCGTCGAGCCGGGGAAGCGCATCACGCCGAACGCGTAGGCGGCCATGGTGGCGAGCACCGCGGCGACCACCACCACGGTCACCGCGACGACCGCGGAGTTGCCCAGGTAGGTGGAGAAGTGGCCCTGCGTCCAGGCCTTGGCGAAGTTCGACCAGTGCAGACCGTCGGACGGCCACGCCACCCCGCCGCCGGCGCCCTGCCCGCTCTTGCCGAACGCGGAGGAGAGCACGCCGAGGAGCGGCACGAGCGAGAAGACGGAGAAGACCGCGAGGACGAAGTACGTCATGGTGCGGTCGGTGCGGGAGGTGGTCATGCGCGCTTTCCTTCGCCCTTGCCTTCAACAAGTCGCCCGATCAGCAGCGTCACCAGGAAGATGAGCACCGTGAGGGCCACGCCGATCGCGCCGGCGGAGCCGACCTGGTTGGTCTGGAAGGCCCGCTGGTAGAGCTCGTAGGCCGGCACGGTGGTGGCGGTGCCGGGGCCGCCGGAGGTGGTCACGTACACCACGTCGAAGTTCTTCAGGCCGCTGATCATCGTCAGGGTGAGGGCGACGGAGATCTCCAGGCGCAGCCCGGGGAGGGTGACGGCGAAGAACTCGCGGATCGCGCCGGCGCCGTCGATGCGGGCTGCCTCGTACAGCTCCTTGGGGATGCGCTGGGCGCCGGCCAGGAAGAGCACCATGCACAGGCCCATCCCGACCCAGGCGCCGATGGTGCCCACCGAGGGCAGCGCGAAGGTGTAGGAGCCGAGCCAGGTGCGGGCCAGCGAGCCCAGGCCGATCCCCCGCAGCACGGAGTTGAGCAGCCCGTCGGGGGCGAGGATGGCGCGCCAGGCGACGCCGCTCACCACCATGGCGACCACCTGCGGCAGGAAGAGCACGGCGCGGAAGAACGTCATGCCGCGGACCCGGATGCGGCTCATCGCGGCGGCGAGCAGCAGGCCGATGCAGACCGGGATCACCGAGTAGAAGATCAGCAGCACGATGGCGTGCCAGAAGGCGCCGCGCAGGTCCGGGTCGGTGAACAGCTGGGTGTAGTTGGAGAACCCGGCGTAGGAGGCCCGGGTGAGGCCGTCCCAGTGCAGGAACGACAGCCACACCGACTGGCCGAACGGGAAGAGCAGCACCACCGCGTAGACGATCAGCGCGGGCAGGATGTAGAGGTAGCCGACGGCGCGCGGCTCGCCGGGGGCGCGCCTGCGGTAGCGCTCCGCCAGGCGCCCGCGGCGGCTCCGGTCGCCGCCGGTCGTCGTCCCGGCGCTCATGACCCGCTCCCCTGCTGCTGCTTGAGGAAGGACGCGTAGTCCTTCTGCAGCGCGTCGACGAACGCCTGCGGGGTGGTCTTGACGGCGACCAGGTTCTGCAGCTGGGCGGTGATGGTGTCGTAGAAGGTCGGGGTGGAGTAGTCGAGGTAGGGAACGATGCCCTCGTCGGCCGCGAGCTTCTTCCAGCCGGCCACCAGCTGCCCGTTGGGGCTGTCGGCGGGCATCGCGTCGGCGGCGGTGCCGGGGATGGCGGGCAGCACGTTGTTCTTGGTCATCACGTTGGACGCGTTGGCGTTGGTGATGAAGTCCAGGTACGCGGCGGCCACCTCGGGGTGGCGGGCACGCGAGGTGATGGACATCGCGGTGCTGGGCCCGCCGGTGGAGTAGGAGGCGCCGCCGGCCTTGACGGGCGGCGGGGGGACGATCCCGACGTTGCTCCCCATCGAGCCGAGCGACTCCATCGCCCAGGTGCCGCTGACCAGGAAGGCGCTCTTGCCCTTGGCGAAGCCGGCGTAGGCGGCGTCCTGGTCCTGGCCGTTGCCGTCCTTCGACAGCCAGCCCTTCTTCACCCAGTCCTGGAGGACGCGGGCGGCCTCGACCGTCTCCGGGGTGTCGTAGCTGCCGCCGGCCTTGTTGTAGACGGTGTCGCGGGACTGCGCGGCGGCGAGGTGGTCCAGGATGACGCCGTAGACGTGGATGGCCATCGTCTTGTTGAGGTTGCCGAACTCGATCGGCAGCGTCCCGGCGGCCTTGGTCTTCGCCAGCGCCGCGGTGAACTCGTCCCAGGTGCGCGGGACATCGATGCCGAGGCGCTTGAGGATCCGCTTGTTGTAGTAGACGCCGACGTACTCCGAGGACTGCGAGATGCCGTAGAGGCGGCCGGTGCCGAAGTGCTTGGCGTCCACCGAGACCCGGTTGGGGTCCATCAGGACCTGCGGATAGCGGGAGTTCCAGCCGTAGATGCCGGCGTAGTCGTCGACGGGGCGCAGCAGGCCGGCCTTCACGAACGCCACCATGTCCGAGTAGCCCTGGTTGACCTGGACGACGTCGGGCGGGTTGTTGGCGGAGATGGCCAGCTTGAGGGTGGTCTTCAGGTCGGCGAAGGAGCGGGCCACCCGCTTGATGGCGACGTTCGGGTACTTCGCCTGGAACTGCTTGTTGAGCTCGGCGAGCTGGGTGTTGCCGCCGCCGTCGGTCTGCCCGTCCCAGACGGTGAGGGTGACCTTGCCGGCCTTCTTGGGGTCGGGCACCCCGGCGACGCCGGTGGTGCCGGCCGCGGTGGAGGTACCCCCGGTGCCGGGGATGCAGGCGCTGGCGCCGAGGGCGACGGCGCCGGTGAGGGCGGTGCCGAGGACGGCCCGCCGGGTGCGCAGGGTTCGGTTGCTGCTCATCACCAGTGCTCCTGTCAGGCGGCGCGGAAGCCGACGGTGGGGACGGCGCGGCGGCGGCCGTGCGGGCTGCCTCCGGCGGCGCACGCGGGGATGCCGTCGGGGAGCAGCACGGGCAGCAGCTCGTCGAGGAATCCGTAGCGGCGGCGCAGTTCGGGGTCGCCGCCGCAGGCGGCGCGGGTGCAGGTGGCCAGGTGCTGCCACCAGGCGGCGATCTCGATCCAGCCGGGGGCGGCGAGCGAGCCGCCGAAGTGCTGCACCGACAGCGCGGCGCACAGGTTGGCGAGGGCGAGGCGCTGGTCGAGCGGCCAGCCGGCGAGGGTGCCGGTCATGAAGCCGGCGACGAAGACGTCCCCGGCGCCGGTCGGGTCGAGGGCGTCCACCGGCAGGCCGGGGACCTCGGCGGTCTCGCCGGTGAGGTTGTCGATGGCGAGCGCGCCCTCGGCGCCGCGGGTGACGGCGACGATGGGGACGATCCGGGCGAGCCGGCGGGCGGCGGCGTCCGGGCTGTCGGTGCGGGTGTAGCGCTGCGCCTCCTCCGCGTTGGGCAGGAAGGCGTGGCTGTGCCCGAGGTCGGGCAGGGCGGCGAGCTCCCAGCGGTCGGTCTCGTCCCAGCCGACGTCGCCGAAGACCTTGGCCCCGGCGCCGGCGGCGCGGGACACCCACTCCACGGGCCGGCCCGGCTCGAAGGAGGTGACGACGGCGCGGGTGGCGGGGATCTCGGCGGGCACCGGGGACGCGGGCGGCGGGTGCTCGTGGGTGACCATGGTGCGCTCGCCCTCGTACGCCATGGAGACGGTGACCGGCGAGTGCCAGCCGGGCCAGCGGCGGGAGGGGCCGAGGTCGACGCCCTCGTCGCGGGAGAGGGCGTCCCAGCAGTAGTCGCCGTAGACGTCCTCCCCGAAGGCGGCGGCGAGCGTGGTGCGCAGGCCCAGGCGGGCGGTGGCGGCGGCCATGTTGGCGATGCCGCCCGGGCTGGAGCCCATGCCGCGGGCCCACGACTCGGTGCCGCGGACGGGGGCGTGGTCCATGCCCGTCATGACGATGTCGAGGAAGACGGTCCCGGTGAGGAAGACGTCGTGCTCGGGTTGCGAGGGGTCGCCGGGGTTGCGCACTTTCGCCAGGGGGTCGGCGGCGGCGTCCGCGGCGTTGCGGGGTGCGGGCGTGGCAGTACTCACCCGATGACTCCTTCGGCGTTGGGCATTCCCATGCTGTGAGATGTCGCTGCGGTGCACCGGCGCGCGCCAACTGGCCGGAATGCGCCCTCACGTGAGCGACACCTTGCACTGATCATGGGTCCGATTGCAAGAGGTTGAGCACACTCGCGCAAAGTCGCTCACAAGTTGTATGTTGCGGAGCATGTTGCGGGAGACCCGGCACGAACGACTGCTGCGGCTGCTGCGCGAGCAGGGCGTGCTGCCCGTCCGCGAGCTGGCCGCCCGCCTCGACGTGAGCGAGGCAACGGTACGACGCGATCTCGACGGCCTGCAGACCGCGGGCCTGCTGACCCGCGTCTACGGGGGCGCCGTCGCCCGCCGCACCGAACGCCCCTTCGGCGAGGTGGAGGTGGACGAACCGGACCAGAAGGACGCGGTCGCGGCCGCCGCCGCCGCTCTCGTGCAGGACGGCGAGACCGTCCTGCTCGACATCGGCACCACCACCCGCCGGATGGCCCGCCGGCTGCGCGGCCGCCCCGTCACGGTGGTCACCAGCAGCCTGGCGGCCTACGAGGAGCTGAAGGACGACGAGGAGGTCGACCTGATCCTGCTCGGCGGCCGGGTGCGCCGCAACTACCGCTCCCTGGTGGGCTACCTGACGGAGGAGAACCTCCGCCAGGTGCACGCCGACCGGCTCTTCCTCGGCGCCGCCGGGGTGCTGCCGGACGGGCGGGTGATGGACAGCACCGACGTCGAGGTGCCCGTCAAGCGCGCGATGCTGCGCGCCGCCCGGCAGCGCGTGCTGCTGGCCACGCCGGGGAAGTTCCCCGGCACCGACGGCACGGCCCGCGTCTGCGACGCCGGCGACCTCGACATGATGATCACGAACCGGGGCACCGACCCGGTCACGCTCGGCGTCTTCCGCGAGGCCGGAGTGGACGTACGGGAAGTCCCGGGCGCGGAGGCAAGGAACATGGAGGCAGGAGCATCATGAGGCTGACCGTGCTGGGCGGTGGGGGATTCCGGGTGCCGCTGGTGCATCGCGCCCTGCTCGCCGACGACGGCGACGAGGCGGGTCGCGTCACCGAACTCCGCCTCTACGACACCGATGCCGAGCGGCTCACCGCCGTCCGCGCCGTCCTCGCCGACCAGGCCGAGGAGTCCGGCGGGCCGGCCCCGAAGGTGCTCGCCACCACCGACCTCGACGAGGCGCTGGACGGCACCGACTTCGTCTTCTCCGCGATCCGCGTCGGCGGCCTGCCCGGCCGGGTCGGCGACGAGCGCGCCGCCCTCGACGAGGGCCTGCTCGGCCAGGAGACCGTCGGCGCCGGCGGCGTCCTCTACGGGCTGCGCACCATCCCGGTCGCGCTGGAGCTCGCCGAGCGGATCCGCGCGGCCGCCCCGGACGCCTGGACCATCAACTTCACCAACCCGGCCGGCATGGTCACCGAGGCGATGAACCGGGTGCTCGGCAACCGCGTCATCGGCATCTGCGACTCCCCCGTCGGCCTCTGCCGCCGCGCCGCCCGCGCGGTCGGCGCCGACCCGGACCGCACCGGCTACGACTACGTCGGCCTCAACCACCTCGGCTGGCTGCGCCGGCTGACCGTCGACGGCCGCGACCGGCTCCCCGAGCTGCTCGCCGACGCCGAGCGGCTGGAGTCCTTCGAGGAGGGCCGGCTCTTCGGCGCACAGTGGCTGCAGGCGCTGGGCGCGATCCCCAACGAGTACCTGCACTACTACTACTTCAACCGCGAGGCGGTCGCCGCGATCAGCGGCGCGGACGCCACCCGCGGCGAGTTCCTCCGCGACCAGCAGGCCTCCTTCTACCGCGAGGCGGCCGCCGATCCGGCGCACGCCTTCGCCGCCTGGGAGCGGACCCGCCTGGAGCGGGAGGAGACCTACATGGCCGAGAGCCGCGAGGCCACCGGCGGCTGGCAGCGCGACACCTGCGACCTGGACGGCGGCGGCTACGACCGGGTGGCGCTGGCGCTGATGCGGGCGATCGCCCGCAACGAGCGGACGCAGCTGATCCTCAACGTCCCGAACCGCAGCGCGGTGCCGGGGCTGGACGCGGACGCGGTGGTCGAGGTGCCCTGCACGGTGGACGCGTCGGGCGCGCGGCCGCTGGCGACGGGCCCGCTGAGCGACCATCAGCTGGGGATGATGGCATCGCTGAAGGCGGTGGAGCGGGCCGCGATCGAGGCGGCGGCGACCGGGTCGCGGGCCGCCGCGCTCCGGGCGCTCGCGCTGCATCCGCTGGTGGACTCGGTGGGGGCGGCGTCCCGGATGCTGGAGCGGGCCGGGTTCTGAGGTCCCCGAGGGGCGCACCGCCGGTTTTCGGCCGCCGGTGCGCCCCTCTCGCGCGCGCTCCCAAGGGGCGTGCGGAAGACGTTCCTTAACGCAGTCTCAAATCTGCGTTCGATTGGCTGTCGATCACTAGACTCGCCTGCCATGTGCGACGCCAGCCCCATCGGCATGCCCATCACCCGCCCTCGTCCCACCCCCGCCGCCGCCTGATGGCGGCGCGCCACAAGCACACCCGCGTCCCCCGCGGCCACTGGCTGCTCCTCGCGGCCGTCCTCGCCGTCACCGCCGCCGCCCTGCTCCTGCAGGGCTTCACCGCCAACGAGGTGGACGGCGCCACCTCCCGGCTGCCGTGCGCCTCGCCCGCCCCCGCCGCGGTGCGGGCCGGCGGGCCGGTGCTCGTCGGGCACGGCTCCCGGTCGGTGCCCGCCGGCACCGCGGCCATCACCGTCAACGGCGGGCCCGACCCGGTGTGGACGCCGCGCATCCTCGACCTGCTGCCCCGCCACCACGCCCGCGCGACCTTCTTCCTGCTCGGCTCGGAGGCCGCCCGCCACCCCGGCCTGGTGCGCCGCATCCGCGCCGGAGGCAACGAGATCGGCAGCTACACCTACAGCGGCGCCGCCATGGACCGCGCCTCCCCGCTCCGCTCCCGGCTGGAGCTCTCCCTCGGCGCCGCGGCCCTCGCCGGCAGCGGCGGACTGCGCACCACCCTGCTGCGGATGCCGCTCACCGGCTCCCCCGACACGCTCTGCGGCCGGCAGTGGACGGCCACCCGCCGCGCCCTGGACGCGGGATCGGCCGTCGTCGCCACCGACATGTGGAACAAGCGCGACTCGGCCGGCGTCGTCCGCCAGTACACCCAGGACGCCACCGGCTACGCCCGCATCGCCGGCCTGCTGGCCAACCCCCGCATCCACCGCTTCCCGACCGTCACCGACGCCGTCGGGCTGCCCCGAGCCGAACACCCGGTGCCCACCGCGAAGAAGGCCGAGGGCCTCGCCCTGATCGCCGCCTCCCGGCTGGGGCACCTGCTGGTCACCGTCCTCACCTGGACCGTCGGCGCGGCCGGGGTGCTGGGCATGGCTCGGCTGGCGCTGCTCGCCCTCTTCGCCCGCGTCCATGTGCGGCGCCTGGAGCGGTACCGGCCCGGCTCGCCCTGGCTGCGCCAGGTCGACGACCCGGTGACGGTGATCGTCCCGGCGTACAACGAGGAGGAGGGCATCCGCGCCACGCTGCGCTCGCTGCTCGCCTCCACGCATGCCGACCTGCAGATCCTCGTCGTCGACGACGGCTCCACCGACCGCACCGCGGCGCGCGCCGCAAAGATCGCCGCACTCGACGGGCGCGTGCAGGTCGTCCGCCAGTTCAACGCCGGCAAGGCCGCCGCCCTCAACACCGGCCTGGCGCACGCCCGCTGCGCGGTGGTGGTGATGGTGGACGCCGACACCGTCCTGGACGCGGACGCGATCCGGCGCCTCATCCAGCCGCTCTCCCATCCGGCGGTCGGCGCGGTCAGCGGCAACACCAAGGTCGGCAACCGCCGCCGGCTGCTGGGCCGCTGGCAGCACCTGGAGTACTGCTTCGGCTTCAACCTCGACCGCCGGATGTTCGAGGTGCTGGAGTGCATGCTCACCGTGCCCGGGGCGATCGGCGCGTTCCGCCGCGACGCCGTCCTCGGCATCGGCGGGGTCAGCGACGACACCCTCGCCGAGGACACCGATCTGACCATGGGCCTGTGGCGGGCCGGCTGGCGGGTCGTCTACGAGGAGACCGCGGTGGCCTGGACGGAGGTGCCCACCGGCCTCCGCCAGCTGTGGCGGCAGCGCTACCGCTGGTGCTACGGCACGCTGCGGGCGGCCTGGAAGCACCGGGCATGCGTCCGGGAGTTCGGCCCGGCCGGGCGGTTCGGCCGGCGCGGCCTGGGCTATCTGCTGCTCTTCCAGATAGCCCTGCCGCTGTTCGCCCCGGTGATCGACGTCTTCACGCTCTACTCGGCGCTCTTCCAGGACCCCAGCAAGGCCGCCCTGCTGTGGTGCGGCTTCCTCCTCTCCCAGCTGCTGTGCGCCGGCTACGCCCTGCGGCTGGACGGCGAGCGGCTGCGCACCCTGTGGGCGCTGCCGTTCCAGGCCCTGGTCTACCGCCAGTTGATGTACCTGGTGGTGATCCAGTCGGTGGTCTCCGCGCTCTCCGGCACCCGGCTGCGCTGGCACCGCGCCCGGCGCGCCGGGACGGCGGCGCAGCAGCTGGCCCGCGGGCGCCGGCAGGGCCGGGCACGGGTCGAGGCGAGGGGAACGGTGCGATGAGCGAGAACGAGCAGGCTCCCCCGGAGCCGCTGACCGGACGGATCGTCGGATACGGCCCCGGCCCGCGCGACCCCGTCCCGACCGGGGTGTTCGGCACCGGCAGCGTCGGCGACGCGGTGGGCGACGGCAGCTCCGGCGGCTTCCGCACCAGCGCCCGCACCCCCCGGACGCACCGCCGCCGCAGGCGCCGCCGCCGGCTGCTGGTGCTGCTCGCCGTGCTGCTGGCGGCCGTCGGCATCCCGCTCGGCGGCTACGCCTGGGCGGACGGCCGCCTGGGGCACGCCGTCGACCTCTCCGCGCTCCCGGACCGCCCCGCGCAGGGCCCCGGCACCACCTATCTGATCGTCGGCTCCGACAGCCGGGTGGGGATGACCGCCGCCCAGCGGCACGACCTGCACACCGGCGGCTCCGCGGACGCGGGCCGGCGCACCGACTCGATGATCCTGCTGCACACCGGCGCGCACGGCACCAGCATGGTCAGCCTGCCCCGCGACTCCTGGGTGACCATCCCCGGCTACACACTGCCCACCGACGGCATCCACCACCCGCCGGCGAAGAACAAGCTCAACGCGGCCTTCGCGCTCGGCGGCCCGGGGCTGCTGGTGCGCACCATCGAGGCCGAGACGGGGGTGCGCATCGACCACTACACCGAGATCGGCTTCGGCGGGTTCGTCGGCATCGTGGACGGCGTCGGCGGGGTGCCCGTCTGCCTCGGCAAGGCGGTGCACGACCCCAAGTCCGGCGAGAACCTGGCCAAGGGCTGCCACACCCTGACGGGCAAGCAGGCGCTGGCCTTCGTCCGGCAGCGCCACCAGGAGGCCAACGGCGACCTGGGGCGCACCCAGAACCAGCAGAAGTTCCTCGCCGCGCTGGTCAAGAAGGCGGCGAGCCCGGGGGTGCTGAAGGACCCGGAGAAGGTGTGGGCGACCGCCGAGGCCGGGCTGGCGAGCCTGACGGTGGACGACGCCACCCACCCGGCCGACCTGCTCACCCTCTTTCGGACCATGAAGGGCGGCGGCGCGGACGCCGTCCACCTCAACGTCCCGATCGCCGGCCACGGCCTGCACACCGCCAAGGGCGACGCGGTGATCTGGAACCGGGCGAAGGCCCGCCGGCTCTTCGCGGCGATCCGCGCGGACCGGCGGGTGACCGCGGCGCCCTAGAAGTCTTGAAGGGCGAGGGTGCCCGCGTCGGCGTCGAGCTCGGCCTCGACGCCGAACGGGATCGTCTGGTTGACCTCGCCGTGCCCGAAGCCGAACTCGCCGACCACCGGGACGCCGAGGCCGCCGAGCCGGTCCAGGAACAGCTCGCGCAGCTCGCCCTGCCAGGGACCGCAGTCCTTCCAGGAGCCGAGCAGCACTCCGGCCAGCGCGTCCAGATAACCGGAGCGGGCCAACTGGCCCAGATAGCGGTCGAGATGGGTGGCGTTCTCGCCGACGTCCTCCAGGCACAGCAGCGCACCCCGCGGATCGGGCGGGCCGGCGGCGGTGCCGAACTCGGCGCAGAAGACGCTGAGGCAGCCGCCCAGCAGCACGCCGCGCGCCCGCCCGCCGACCAGGGTGTCGACGCCCGGCGCGCCGCGCAGCTCGCGCACCTCCTCCGGGGCGAACAGCATCCGCCGCAGCCCCTCCGCCGACGCACCGAACGCCCGGGTGACCGGCATCGGGCCGTGCAGCGAGACGAAGCCGCAGCGCACCGCGAGCGCGGCGTGCAGCGTCGTCACATCGCTGAAGCCGACCAGCGCCTTGGGGCCGGCGGCCCGCACCGCGGCCCAGTCGACCAGCTCCACCATGCGGTTGGCGCCGTCCCCGCCGCGCGAGCAGACCACCGCACGCACCTCCGGGTCGGTCCACGCCTTCTCGAAGGAGCGGGCGCGGGCCGCGTCGTCCCCGGCGAGGAAGGAGAGCACGCCCGGCTGGCGGGACGTCAGGTTCTCGGCCGGCGCGACCCGCAGGCCCCACGCCTCCAGCGCGGCGACGCCCGCCGCCACCTCGTCGGCGTCGGCGCCGCTGCTGGGGGCGACCAGCGCGACCAGGTCGCCCTCGCGCAGCGGCGCGGGCCGCTCCAGCGCCCTCACTTGCGCAGCTCCAGCAGCTCGACGCCGACCGGCGTGAACCCGAAGACCTGCCCGTACAGCGAGAGTTCGGCCTCGAAAGCGGTGATCATCGTCTCCTTGCGGCGGAAGCCGTGCTGCTCGCCCTCGAAGGCGAGGTACCGGTGCGGGATGCCGCGCCCCTCCACCGCCTTGAGCAGCTTCTCGGCCTGGCTGGGCGGGCAGACCCGGTCCTCCAGCCCCTGCAGCAGCACGAACGGCGCCGACATCCGGTCCGCGTGCCGGGAGGGGGAGCGCTCCTCGTAGCGCTGCTGGTCCTGCGGGAGCCGTCCGACCAGCGAGTCCATGTAGCGGGACTCGAAGTCGTGGGTCTCGCCGCTGCCGAAGCCGACCAGGTCCAGGACCGGGAAGGAGATGGCCGCGCAGCGGAACACCCCGGCCGCCTCGGGCAGATCGGTGGTGAGCGCCGCCGCCGCGGTGAAGCCGCCGGCGCTGCCGCCGCGGATCGCCAGCCGCTCGCCGTCGGCGGTGCCCTCCGCGGCGAGCGCCTCGGCGACCAGCGCCGCGTCCGCGACGTCGACGACGCCCCACTGGCCGCGCAGCCGGTTGCGGTACTCGCGGCCGAAGCCCGTCGAGCCGCCGTAGTTGACCTCGGCGACGCCGATGCCCCGGCTGGTGAAGTAGGCCACCTCGAGGTCGTGGACGAGCGGCGAGCGGGACGTCGGCCCGCCGTGCACCCACACCGCGAACGGCGGGCGCTCGCCCTCGGGCGCGGTGAAGTCGGGGTTGCGCGGCAGATAGACGTTGGCGTACACCTCGCGCCCGTCCGGCCCCTGGAAGGCGCGGGACTCGCCGTGCGGCAGGTACGCCGCGGGCACGTCGGCGGCTCCGCGCAGGCCTGCCGGCACCAGCACCCGCAGATAGCCGGTGGAGGTGTCCAGCTCGACCACCTCCATGCCGCGCTCGGCGCTGCCGGCCACCCCGATCACCGCGGTGCCGCGGACGTCCAGGTCGGCGGCCCACTCGGTGTAGGAGCCGGGGCACGGCCGCAGATCGCCGCTGACCGGGTCGAAGACCGCGAGGCGCTGCGGGCCGCGGCCGTGCACCACGGCGATCAGCCCGGAGGGCAGCGGGGCGAACCAGCGCGCGCCCAGCTGCCACAGCGGCCCGCCGAACTCCTCGGGCCGGGGCAGCAGGTTGACGGGGTCGCCGTCGGCCGCGCCGCCGGCGGTCAGCTCCACCCGGTGCAGGTTCCACCAGCCGTCCGGGTCGGCGACGAACAGCAGCCGGTCCGGGCCGTCCCACTCCACCTGGACCACCGACACCTCGGGGCCGCCGGCGACGGTGCGCGGCTCGCCGGCGGTGCCGTCCGCGCCGATCAGGGCGACGCGCAGCTCGGTGCCGTCCCACGGCATCGCCGGATGCTCCCAGCCGATCCAGGTCAGCCGCCGGCCGTCCGGCGACAGCCGCGGGCAGGCGAGGAAGTGGCGGTCGCTCAGCACCACCCGCACCCGCGACGGGTCGTCGGCGGCGGAGCCGTCCAGCGGCACCGCGACCAGCGCCCGGCGCAGCTCGGAGGGGCCCTCGCCGTGGAACTCCTCGCGGATGCACCACACCTCGCCGCGCTCCGGAACCAGCTGCGGCTCCAGATAGCGCAGCCCGGACGGGATCGCCGGCTCGGGTGTCAGCGGCCGGGGCTCCTGCCGGGGTTCACCGTCCGGGTCGATGCGGTAGAGCCGCTGGTCGGCGAAGTTCGCGAAGACCGCGTGGGCCTTCCCCCCGCGGTCGGCGGCGGCCGTCCAGGACCGCCCGCCGTACTCGTGCACCCGGCTGCGGACGTTCCAGGGCGCCTCCAGCAGCTGCTGGACGCGTCCGTCCGCGCGGCGCCGCACCAGCGCCACCCGGCCCGCCTCTGACGGGCGCGGCTCCGTCCACCACACCTCGTCGCCGACGTGCCGCACCCAGGTGGGCCGCCCGTCGTGGGCCGCCGCACCGGCGGCCGAGACCGGCGACGCCCAGGCCCCGTAGCCCGCCGTCACGGCCTTGCGGCCCTCGTGGCCCGCCTCCGCCACCCCACTCACCTCACGC
The DNA here is from genome assembly GCF_001879105.1 of Mangrovactinospora gilvigrisea. Lineage (GTDB taxonomy): Bacteria > Actinomycetota > Actinomycetes > Streptomycetales > Streptomycetaceae > Mangrovactinospora > Mangrovactinospora gilvigrisea. Next base: position 42,460 of record NZ_MLCF01000162.1, read on the forward strand.
CTCGACTTGGGACAGGAACCGATCGAGCACCCGTGCGCCGAACTCCAGGGCCGCCACCGGGACCCGCTCGTCGACGCCGTGGAACATCGCGTTGTAGTCGTACTCGGCGGGCAGCCGCAGCGGGGTGAACCCGTAGCCGGCGATGCCGAGTCGGGAGAACTGCTTGGCGTCCGTGCCCCCGGACATGCAGTAGGGCACCACGTGCCCGCCGGGGTCGGCCTCCTCCAGCGCGGCCCGCATGCCGCGGAAGACCGCCGAGTCCGCGTCGGCCATCAGCGGGACCTCGCTGTGCACATAGCTCCAGTCGACGTCCGGGCCGGTGAGCCGGTCGAGGGTGGCCTCGAACTCCTCGCGCCCGCCGGGCACCACCCGCCCGTCGACCCGGGCCGTCGCGCTGCCCGGGATGACGTTGACCTTGTACCCGGCGTTGAGCATCGTCGGGTTGGCGCTGTTGCGGACGGTGGAGCCGACCAGCTTGCCGGCCTCGCCGAGGCTCGCCACCGCGGCGTCCACGTCGAAGCCGTCGGCGTCCGGGTCGATCGCGACCCCGACCGCCTTGCCGAGTTCGCGCAGCGCCTCGCGGACCACCGGCGTCAGCCGCACCGGCCAGCGGTGCTCGCCGATCCGGGTGATCGCGGCGGCCAGCCTGGTCACCGCGTTGTCGGCGTTGACCTTGGAGCCGTGGCCGGCCCGGCCGCGGGCGGTCAGCTCCAGCCAGGCGGTGCCGCGCTCGCCGGCGGCCACCGGGTAGATGCGGCGGCCGTCGGCGTGGAAGGTGTAGCCGCCGGACTCGCTGACGCCCTCGGTGCAGCCCTCGAAGAGCTCCGGATGGCGGGCGACCAGCCAGTCGGAGCCGGCGGCGGCGCTGTCCTCCTCGTCGGCGGTGAAGGCCAGGACGATGTCGCGGCGCGGGCGCCGGCCGGTGCGCGCCCAGGCGCGGACCACGGCCAGCATCATCGCGTCCATGTTCTTCATGTCGATGGCGCCGCGGCCCCAGACGACACCGTCCCGCACCTCGCCGGCGAACGGGTCGACGGACCACTCGGAGGCGTCGGCGGGGACGACGTCCAGGTGGCCGTGGAGCAGCAGCGCCGGCAGGCCCGGGTCGGAACCCTCGATGCGGGCCACGGTGTTGGCGCGCCCCGGCTCGGACTCCAGCACCCGGGCCGGGATGCCGGCCTCCTCCAGCCGCTCGGCGACGTACTCGGCGGCCGGCCGCTCCCTGCAGTCGCCGCCGCCCCGGTTGCTGGTGTCGATGCGGATCAGCTCGGAGGTGAACCGGACGACCTCCGCGTCGCGCTGCGGATCGTCGTGGCCGGCCGGCTCAGCCATAGTTCTCCTCCACCGCGTTGGACACCATCGTGCAGACCGCCTTGAACGCCCGGATCCCCTCGTACATCGAGGGCGAGGTCCAGCGGACGGAGCGCGGCCCGGTCCTGGCCACCCCGGGCACCATGGTGGCGGCGCCGGTGAGGTGGGCGGCGTCGAACTCGACCTCGATCTCGTGCGGGGCGGGCGGCAGCGGCTCGCTGCGCCCGGCGAGCTTGGCGGCCGCCTCGGCGGCCCCGCGGATGTCGGCGGCGGTGCGGGCGGGGGTGCGGCAGACGGCGGCGTAGCGGTCGACGCAGTCCTTGACGGCGACGGAGCGCGCGGCGGGGGCGTAGCCGGCGGCGTCCTCGCACGTCCGGTCGTCGCCGGTGACCAGCACCACGGGCACCCCGTACTCGGCGACCACCAGGGCGTTGAGCCGCCCCTCGCTGCCGACCTCGCCGTCCACCCGCACGCCGGTGATGGAGTTGGCCAGATAGGTGTGCGCGAGCACCCCCTCCGTCCCGGCGGCGGTGTGGTACCCGACGAAGGCGACGCCGTCGACGTCGCCGCGCTGCACGCCCTCCACCATGGTGAGCTCCTTGTGACGGCCGGTCAGCATCACCGCCCGGTCGTCCAGCTCCTCCAGCAGCAGGTTGCGCATGGTGGAGTGCGCCTCGTTGATCAGTACCTCGTCGGCACCGCCGGCCAGGAACCCGAGCACGGCCGCATTGACGTCGGAGGTGAACATCCGGCGGCACCGCTGCCACTGCTCGGTGCCCGGCTCGCAGTCCGCGGGCCAGGTGACGCCGGTCGCCCCCTCCATGTCCGCCGAGATCAAGATCTTCATGACCCGAACCTATGCCGTCACGCGTCCCCAAGGCAGCCGTCCGCGCGGAAAATTGGCCTACCCATGACCGTTCGGACGATCTCGCAGCAGCGATGCCCAGCGCGGCGGCCACCTGGCATCCGCGAGGGGATGTGCGATAGAACTACCGCATGCGCGAGTATTCCGTCGGTCAGGCGGCCGGGCTTCTCGGAGTGAGCGCCGACACCGTGCGGCGCTGGGCCGACGGCGGCGAGCTGCCGTGCCGGCGCGGAACCGGTGGTCAGCGGACGATCGCGGCCGAGGACCTCGCCGCGTTCGCCGTCGAACTGGGCAGCCGCGGCGGGCATCCCGAGCCCGACACCCGGCGCACCTCGGCGCGGAACAGCTTCCCGGGGATCATCACGCGGATCACCGTGGGGGACGTCGCCGCCCAGGTCGAGGTGCAGGCCGGGCCGCACCGGGTGGTCGCCCTGACGACCCGTGAGGCCGTCGAGGAGCTGGGCCTCCAGGTCGGGATGGAGGCCGTCGGATCCGTGAAGGCCACCAACGTCATGATCGATCTGCCGCGCTAGGGGTCTTGGCACGCCCCCGCCGGACGGCGGCTCCGCTGTCCGGCACGCGCCACCGCACACCCTGAGGAGTGTCCCCACCATGAGGACCACGCCGAGAACCAAGCCGATCCTCGCCCTCGCCGCGGCCTCCGCCGCGGCCGTCCTGATCGCCGGCTGCGGCTCGTCGTCCGGCGCGTCGTCGCCGTCCTCCTCCTCGTCCGCCAAGGGCGGCGCGAAGGCGGGCGGAACGCTGACCGTGCTGGCGGCGGCGTCGCTCAAGGAGTCGTTCACCGAGCTGGCGGCCGACTTCAAGAAGCAGACCGGCACCACCGTGCGGCCGTCCTTCGGCGGCTCGCAGCAGCTGGCCGTCCAGGTCAACCAGGGCTCCCCGGCGGACGTCATCGCCACCGCCGACACCCTCACCATGAAGAAGCTTGCCGGCAAGGTGGGCACGTCCACCGACTTCGCGTCCAACAAGCTGGTCATCGCGGTGCGTTCGGGCAACCCCAAGCACATCGCGACGCTCGCCGACCTGGCGAAGTCGAACGTGACGGTGGTGCTGGCCGGCCCCACCGTCCCGGCGGGCCACTACGCGCTGGAGGCGCTGAAGAAGGCCGGGGTGACGGTGAAGCCCAAGTCGGAGGAGACGGACGTGCGCGCCGCGCTCTCCAAGGTCTCCCTCGGCGAGGCGGACGCCTCGATCGTCTACGCGACCGACGTGGAGGCGGTGAAGTCGGGCGTCCAGGCGGTCCAGATCCCCGCCAAGGACAACGTCCTCGCCACCTACCCCATCGCCACGATCGACGCCGGCAAGAACCAGGCCTCGGCGAAGAAGTTCGCCGCCTTCGTCGCCGGCCCCACCGGCCAGCAGGTCCTCCAGGCCCACGGCTTCGGCAAGCCGTAGCCCCGCAGGGGGCGCGGGCTCTCACGCCACGTCGCCGCCGGCGCCCATGGCGGCGATGCGGCGGGCGATCTCCTCGTCGGAGACGTCCTCGACGTGGGTGGCGACGACCCAGCGGTGGCCGTAGGGGTCGACGATGCGGGACATCCGGTCGCCGGTGAAGCCGTCCTCCGGGGCGGACAGCTCGCGAGCGCCCGCGGCCACCGCGCGGCCGTGGACGGCGTCCATGTCCGGGCACCAGACGGTCAGCACCACCCCGTGGCCCGCGCCGCCCGCGGCGAGGCCCAACGCCTCGGAGGGGTCGCCCAGTTCCATCACGCAGCCGTTGGGCAGCCGCAGCTGCGCGTGGTAGACGATCCCGTCCGGCCCGTCGAAGCGGGACGCGGTCTCCGCGCCGAACACCTCCCCGTACCAGTCGATGGCCTTCGCCGCCCCGTCCGCCACCAGGAACGGCACCAGCCCCGTCGAACCCTTCGGAATGCCGCGGTCCTGCCGGGAGCGACCTCCCGAACCGCCATCGCCATCGCCATCGCCGTCGCCTGCGCCCGTGCCTGCCGCAATAGACTCGCTGTTCATGGGATCCACCCTGCCGTCCTCCGCCGCCGGCGGTCTTGAAGGAACGCGACAGCCGGCCGGCGGCGACGCCACCGTCGGCGCGGGCGGGCCGCTGCGGCCCGCATGGCGCGGGGGCGCGCACGGCCGCTACGCGCTGCGCCGCATGCCCCCCTCCGCCGATCTGGCGCACGCCGTCGAGCGGTTCTGGGTCACCGAGTGGGACCTCACCGCGCTCCCCGACCCCGTGCACACCGTGGAGGTGCTGCCGCACCCGGTGGTCAACATCTTCTTCACGGCCGGCGAAGCCGGCTTCGCCGGACCCGGCATCGAGCGGTTCGCCTACCCGCTGGAGGGCCGCGGGCGGGTATTCGGGGTGAAGCTGCGCCCCGGCGCGGGATTCCCGCTGGGGCGGATCCCGCTGCACCGGCTCGCCGACGCCACCCTTCCGCTCGCCGCCGTGCTCGGCCCGGACGCCGGCACCGAGGACGTCACCGCCCGGATCCTCGCCGTCCCGCCGGGCCCCGCCTCGGACGCCGCGCAGCTCGCGATCGCCGAGGCGTTCCTGCGCCCGCGGATCGCCGCGCTCGCCGCCGACCCCAACGCCGAGCTGGTCAACGGCCTCGTCCACCGGCTGCTCTTCGGCGACCGCCGCACCTTGCGGGTGCAGGACGCGGCGCGCGAGGCGGGCCTGTCGATGCGCGGGCTGCAGCGGCTCTTCGCCCGGTACGTGGGCGTCCCGCCCAAGCAGGTGCTGCTGCGCTACCGGCTGCACGAGGCGGCGGACCGGATCGCCGCCGGGCCGGTCCGCGACTGGGCGGCGCTGGCGGACGAGATGGGCTACGCCGACCAGTCGCACTTCGTCCGCGACTTCGCCCGGGCGGTCGGCGTCACCCCCACCGCGTACGCCGCGGAGTGCGCCGCGGACCGGCTCGCCGCCTCCGACGCGGCGCCCGGCCTGCCCGTTCCCTGAGGCGTTCCCCGAGTCGGTCCCCGAGGCCCCCTCCCGCCGGTTACTGCGAATATGTTGCAATAAGCAGTGCACCGCAGCCGCTGCGGCGCGCGCACACGCGCCTACTGGGACGGGAGCCCGCACCACCGATGAGGAACGCCCTGCGCACCTTCGACCGCGCCGACTGGCGGCGGCTCGCCGGCATGTTCGCCTTCATCCTCTTCCTGCACGTCGCCGGCTGGTTCGTGCTGGTGGCGATCGTCTCACCGCAGCATCTGACCACCGGCAGCGGGGCCGGCGCCCAGGCCTTCGGCATCGGCATGGGCGTCACCGCCTACACCCTCGGCATGCGGCACGCCTTCGACGCGGACCACATCGCCGCCATCGACAACACCACCCGCAAGCTGCTCACCGAGGACCGCAGCCGGCGCCCGCTCTCCGTCGGGTTCTGGTTCTCCCTCGGCCACTCCAGCATCGTCTTCGGCCTCGCCTTCCTGCTCTCCCTCGGCGTCAAGGCGCTCGCCTCGCCCGTGGAGAACGACGACTCCTCCCTGCACAACGTCACCGGCCTGATCGGCACCTCCGTCTCCGGCGCGTTCCTCTACCTCATCGCGATCCTCAACCTGGTGCTGCTCTTCGGGATCCTCAAGGTGTTCCGCAAGATGCGCTCCGGCGAGTACGACGAGGCCGCGCTGGAGGAGCAGCTGAACAACCGCGGGCTGGTCAACCGGGTGCTGGGCCGGATGATGAAGTCGATCCGCAAGCCGTGGCAGATGTACCCGGTGGGGCTGCTCTTCGGCCTCGGCTTCGACACCGCGACCGAGATCGCGCTGATGGTGCTCGCCGGCTCCGGCGCCGCGTCCGGGCTGCCCTGGTACGCGATCCTGTGCATGCCGGTGCTCTTCGCCGCGGGGATGTCGCTGCTGGACACCATCGACGGCGCCTTCATGAACGTCGCCTACGACTGGGCGTTCTCCCGGCCGGTGCGCAAGGTCTACTACAACATCACCATCACCGGGCTGTCGGTCGCGGTCGCGCTGCTGATCGGCACCGCCGAGCTGCTCGGCCTGCTCTCCGAGAAGCTGGGCCTGCACGGCGGGTTCTGGGACTGGGTCTCCGGGCTCGACCTCAACACCCTCGGCTTCGTCATCGTCGGCCTCTTCGTCGCGGTGTGGCTCGTCGCCGTCGCCGTCTGGCGGTTCGGCCGCATCGAGGAGAAGTGGACGGCGGGCCTGCGCACGACGCCATAGGACGCCATAAGGCCGAGCGCCTCCCCCACCCGGCCCAGCAACCCCATCCGAACGAATGAAGGGATGTCGGACCGGGCGGGGAATCGGGCAACCGATGCATCGTCAGATCATCGACCCGAAAGGGAACATCAGATGCGACGCATCGCCATCGTCCTCGCCGCCGCCGGAGCGCTCACCCTCGCCGGCGCCTCCGCCGCCTCCGCGGACGTCTCCGGCAGCGCCTCCCTCCACCACAGGCACCACGCCTCCATGAACCTGGGCGGCCCCTACGGCATCACCTTCCACGAGGCCGACCACAACCAGGCGGACTACTCCCTGTCCGTCGACAACGACGACTGACGCACCCCGCACTCCCCCCGGCGCCCGGCCGCCACGCACGCCCGGACCCGGGGGGTCCGCGTCACCCCAGCTCCAGCACCGCGATGCCGTCCTCCTGACCCACCGCCAGACGGGCCCCGTCCGGGCTGACGGCCGCGACCAGCGTCGGGTCGACGACACCGAAGCTCCCGTCCTTCCGCGCCACCCCCACGTCCGGCCACTCCCCGAGCACCCGCCCCGTCACCGGATCGATCAACCGAGGCCACCCGTACAGCGACACCACCCGCCCACCGGCCGCCAGCAGATGGCCGACCGGCGCCTCCACCGGGCTGCGATGCAGCCAGCGGCGCGCCGCGAGCGACCAGACGCCCACCCGCCTCGGCCCCAGCTCCGGGATCTCCGTCTCCTCGTCGTCCATCACCTCGTCGTTGGTGCCCACAACCACCCGGTCGGCGTCGAGCCAGCACGCGGCGGCGACTTCGGCGCTGTACCAGGACTCCATCGGCAGCACACCGCCGCCGTCCAGCGCCGCGGCGTCGTCCAGCGCCCGCGCCAGGTCGTAGACCCGGGCGATGCCGTAGGGGTGCCAGATCCAGCCCGCCGACAGCAGGTGCCGCCCGTCGGGGCCGACGGCGAGCCGGGAGTGGAAGACGTCCACCGGCGCGCGCTCGGCGGCGGCCGCGGTGAGCCGCCGCTCGGTCGCCAACTCCTCGACCTGCAGCACGTTGTACTCCTCCGGGCAGTGCACCAGCACCTCCCGGCCGTCCGGCAGCCGGCCGAGCGCCACCGGGAAGTCGAAGTGCCCGGCGTGGTAGTCGCTGCGCGCCAGCTCGCGCACCGCCCGCCGCCCGTCCCTCAGCAGCGCCGTGGTGCCGCGCTCCTCGTAGACGACCGTGAACCGGCCGGACGGGGAGACGATCGCCCGGTCGAACGGGTCGCCGCACGCGATCGCCATCGGCTCCTCCCCCCGCCACACCAGCGACCGCACCCCGCCCGGCACCGGGACGAACCCCATCTCCGCCACCACGTCCCCCTCCCCGGCCGAGGGAGGGGGCGAGCAGGGCCGCCCGCCCCGGTGCTCCGCTCGGTCCGCCAGATCAGTCCGCCAAGGGAAGATAGACGCGGTTGCCGTGCTCCGCGAACTCCTTGGACTTCTCCTCCATGGCGGCGTCGATCTCGGCCTCGGAGAGGCCGTAGTCGCGGCGGATATCCTGGGAGATCTTCATCGAACAGAAGCGCGGGCCGCACATCGAGCAGAAGTGCGCGGTCTTCGCCGGCTCGGCCGGGAGCGTCTCGTCGTGGAACTCGCGGGCCGTCTCGGGGTCGAGGGCCAGGTCGAACTGGTCCTCCCAGCGGAACTCGAAGCGCGCGTCGGAGAGCGCGTCGTCCCAGGCCTGGGCGCCCTCGTGGCCCTTGGCGAGGTCCGCCGCATGGGCGGCGATCTTGTAGGTGATCACGCCCGTCCGCACATCGTCGCGGTTCGGCAGCCCCAGGTGCTCCTTGGGGGTGACGTAGCAGAGCATCGCCGTCCCGAACCAGCCGATCATCGCCGCGCCGATGCCCGAGGTGATGTGGTCGTACCCCGGCGCCACGTCCGTGGTCAGCGGGCCGAGGGTGTAGAACGGCGCCTCGTCGCAGATCTCCTGCTGGAGGTCGACGTTCTCCTTGATCTTGTGCATGGGGACGTGCCCCGGCCCCTCGATCATCGTCTGGACGTCGTGCTCCCGCGCGATCCGCCCCAGCTCGCCCAGCGTCCGCAGCTCCGCGAACTGCGCCTCGTCGTTGGCGTCCGCGATGGAGCCCGGCCGCAGCCCGTCCCCCAGCGAGAACGTCACGTCGTAGGCCCGCAGGATCTCGCAGAGCTCCGCGAAGTGCGTGTACAGGAAGCTCTCCTGGTGGTGCGCGAGGCACCAGGCCGCCATGATCGAGCCGCCCCGGGAGACGATCCCCGTCTTGCGCCGCGCCGTCAGCGGCACGTACCGCAGCAGCACCCCGGCGTGCACGGTCATGTAGTCGACGCCCTGCTCGCACTGCTCGATCACGGTGTCGCGGTAGACGTCCCAGCTCAGCTCCTCAGCGCGGCCGTCCACCTTCTCCAGCGCCTGGTAGATCGGCACGGTGCCGATCGGCACCGGCGAGTTGCGCAGGATCCACTCGCGGGTGGTGTGGATGTTGCGGCCGGTGGACAGGTCCATGACGGTGTCGGCGCCCCAGCGGGTCGCCCACGTCATCTTCTCCACCTCCTCCTCGATCGACGAGGTGACCGCGGAGTTGCCGATGTTGGCGTTCACCTTCACCAGGAAGCGCTTGCCGATGACCATCGGCTCGGCCTCCGGGTGGTTGACGTTCACCGGCAGCACCGCCCGCCCGGCGGCGATCTCCTCGCGCACCACGGCCGGGTCGAGGCCCTCCCGCAGCGCCGCGTACTCCATCTCCGCGGTGGTCTCGCCGCGCCGCGCGTACGCGAGCTGCGTGACGGCCGCGCCGCCGTGCCCGCGGCGCGGCCGGCGGGCCCGCCCCGGGAAGACGGCGTCCAGATTGCGCAGGTCGTCCGTCGCGACGGCGCCGCGCGGGACCGTGTGCCGGATCTTCAACCCGTCGTCCTCGGGCCGCAGTTCGCGGCCCGTGTACTCCTCGGTGTCGCCGCGCTGGACGATCCAGTTCTCCCGCAGCCAGGGCAGGCCGCGGCGGGTGTCGACGGTGTGCTCGGGGTCGGTGTACGGCCCCGAGGTGTCGTACAGCGGGACGGTGCCGCCGTTGCTGAGCCGCACCTCCCGGTAGGGCACGCGCAGATCGGGGCGCGAGCCGGTGCGGTACGCCTTCCGCCAGGCGGCGGACGGGTACGACGAGTGCGATGACTGTGTGGCCATGGAAGGACCCACTCCCTACGCCGGCATTACCCGGTCAGGTTCATGCGGTCGGCGCAGCGTCAACGCCCTCTCAGCCAGGTGCTCCCAGCTCCCGCGCTTGCGATCGCCCCCACGGTAAGGGATCGGCACGCGCCGGCGAAAGGCGGCCCCGAGCCACTCGGGCGTCAGAGCGCGCCGTGACCGAGCGTCAGGTCGTGCTCCAGCTCGTCGGCGGCGAGGTCGAGGGCGGTGGCCACCGGGGGGTAGCCGGCGGCGACCAGGGTGTAGTCGCCGGGCGGCAGGTCCTCGAAGCGGTAGAGGCCGTCCGCGCCGGTGATCATCGACGCCAGGACGTCGCCGCCCGCGTTCATCAGCGTCACCCGGGCGTCCTCCACCGGCCGCCCGCTTCGGGTGCGGACGATGCCGCGCAGCACGGCGCCGGCCGGCAGCTCCACGTCCAGCTCGGTGGGTTCGGCGCCGCCGTCCAGCTGGACGGCGAGCGCGGCGGGGCGCATCCCCTCGGCGCTCACCGCGAGCGTGTACGCCCCCGGCAGGAGGCGTCCGAAGCGGTAGACGCCGTCCTCGTCGGTGGTCGCGGTCGCGACCACCTCGCCGCGGGCGTCGGTGAGCAGGGCGGTGGCGTTCGGCACGGCGGTCCCGGCGCTGCCGGCCCGGCGGACGGTCCCGGTGAGGCCGACGGTCCCGCCGAGGCGGACGTCCAGCTCGACGGAGGCGGTGCCGACGGTGAGCGCGAGCGCCTGCGGCCGGTGGCCGGGCGCGGAGGCGATCAGGACGTAGCTGCCGAGCGCGTCGACGGGCAGCTCGTAGTGGCCGTCCGCACGGGTCGCGGTGCGGCCCGCCTGGCGCCCGCCGGCGCCGACGAGGGTGAGGACGGCGTGCGCGAGGGGCCGCCCGTCCGGCTCCGCGACGATCCCGCGGACGGCGCGGTCCGGGTCGTGGACGGTGGGCCAGGCGCCGCGCGGCCGCCCCAGCCGCGAGGGCCGGCGCGGCAGGGGGTCGCGTCCGGGGTCGGGGGCGGGGCCGGTGCCGAGGGTGATGTCGTGCTCCGGCTCGTGGTGCGGCGTGGCCAACGGTGCCTCCTGGGACGGAACTTGGGTACGGCGGCGCCGGACGGTGCCGAGCGCGAGGGCGAGCGAGACGAGCGCGGCGGCGGCGGGGACGGCGAGCAGCGCGGGCCGCGGCGCGTCGTGCAGGGCGTGCACCACGGGGCGCCACCGCTCGGGGAGCGAGGCGCCCACGGCCCACCCGCCCACGTCGAGCGGCACCAGCACGGCAAGCCCTCCGACGAGCACCCGCGCCACCCCGCGCAGCACCCGCCGCGGCCGGCGACGACGAACG
>NZ_MLCF01000163.1 GCF_001879105.1 Mangrovactinospora gilvigrisea
CCACAGTAGACGCCCCACCGCCCCCTGCAAGACCCCCGCACGCCCCCCTTCGCGCCCCTTAGCGCGCCTTCGCACGCCTTCACGCCCGGGCCCAGGCCGGGCTGGCCCGGGGGGGCACCGCCGCGGCGCGCCGGGGGATGACCGGCCGACCGCGCCTCACTCCGCCCGGCCGGCGCGGCGGGCGACGGCGAGGCCGGCACCCCGGTCGCCGACGAGCGCACGGAGGAAGTCGCGGACCGCGTCGAGGTCGCGGCCCGTCGCCGCCTCGGCGATGTGCGCGTGGAGTGCCGCCTCCGCCTCGGCGGCGCCGCGCGCCGCGCGCCGCCCGTCCGGGGTGAGCGTCAACTGCACATGGCGCCGGTCCGCGACGCCGCCCTCGCGCCGGACCAGGCCCGCCGCCACCAGCCGGTCCACCAGCCGGCTCGGGTTCGCGCCGCTCTCGCAGACCAGCAGCGCGCCGAGCCCCGACAGGCTCAGCGGCTGACGCTCCGCCAGCAGCCGCAGCACCTCGCCCTGCGCGGGCGTCACCCCCAGCGGCCGCAGCGCCGCCGCCAGCGCCCGGTTCCCCTCCCGCTGGGCCGCGAGCACCAGATAACGCACCTCTTCCACCGGATCCATGCGCAACAGGTTACACGGCATCGATTGACACGGCACAGATGTCGTGTAACTTAATGACACGACATTTAATCCAGCGATGGGGTGCGCGACCATGACCGACATCTCCTTCCGCAAGACCGTCGTCGAGCGGTTCGGCGGGCCCGAGGTGCTGCGCACCGTCCGGGCGACGCTGCCGGCGCCCCCGCCCGGCCACGCCCGCGTCAAGGTGCTCGCCGCGGGCGTCGGCATGACCGACCTGATGGCCCGCTCGGGCGACTACCTGCTGCAGCGCCGCACCCCCTTCACCCCCGGCTACGAGCTCGCCGGCGAGATCGTCGACGTCACCCCCGACCCCGCGGCGCCCGCACCCGCCGGGGTCCGCCCCGGCGCCCGCGTCGCCGCCGCGATGACCCGGATGGGCGGCTACGCCGAGTACGTCGTCCTGCCGCTGTGGCAGCTGGTCCCGCTGCCGGACGGCATGGACCCGCACGTCGCCGCCGCCGTCCCCCTGGACCAGCTGACGGCGGTCAGCCTGCTCGACACCCACGGCCGGCTCCGCCGCGGCGACACCGTCCTGATCCAGGGCGCCAACGGCGGCGTCGGCCGGGCGGTCGGCGCGCTGGGCGCCGCGCGCGGCCTGCGGATGTACGGCACGGCGTCCGCGCCGGACGCGCGCGAGGCGCTGGCCCGCAACGGCGTGGAGCTCATCGACTACCGCCGCGAGGACTTCGAGGCCGTCCTCGGCGAGCGCGAACCGGGCGGCGTGCAGGCCGTCTTCGACCACCTCGGCGGCGACGCGCTGCGCAAGGGGTACCGGGTGCTGGCGCCGGGCGGGGTGCTGGTGAGCTACGCGGCGAGCGGGCGGCCCGGGCACATGGTCGGCGACACGCTGCGCGCGGCCGCCCGGTTGACGCTGCTGCGGCTGCGCCCCGGCCGCCGCACCGCGCTGGCCATGGTCCCCCGCGAGATCCGCGCCGACCACGACCGCTACCGCAGCGCGCTCGCCGGCCTCCTCGCCGGCGCCCACGCCGGCGGCACCGCCCCGCGCATCACCGCCGCGCCGCTCGCCGAGGCACCGTCCGTCCACGAGGCCCTCGCCCACCGCACCCTTGCCGGCAAGGCCGTCCTCACCAACGGGGGCTGACGGCCCGTCGGCGGTCGAGGTAGGACGCGCACAGCGCGAGGATCCGCGCCGCCTCGGCGCGCTGCGCCGGTTCGGCGTGGTAGCCGCCGATGACGGGGGCGCCGATCCGGAACGAGCGACCCGACGTCAGATACGCCTTCAGCAGCAGCCCCGCGTTCAGCTCCACCCCCCGGATCTCCTCCCACCGCGCCTCCCGCCGGAACACCCCGCGCCGCGACCGGATGCCGACCGCGTCGAACTCGCTGCGCGAGCCGTTCTGCCAGCCGTAGTAGCCGACCAGGTTCAGCACCGCGCCGAACGCCAGCTCGCATCCGACGGAGACCGCGAACCCCTGGCCCGAGCACACCAGCACCAGGACCCCGCCCACCGCGAACAGCACCGCCGACGCCGCGATCATCCGTGCCGGGCGCGCCACCCGCCGCTCGTACCGGAGTTCACCCGGAACCGGTTCGCCGTCCGCCTCGGCCATGGGCCACCTCCCCAGCGCGACCACCCGCGAGGGTACTCGCCGGATCGGGGCTTGCCGGGGCCGATGGTTCCGGGGCAACGTGGAGCGGCACCTTTGGCGGGCCCGCATCGGACGGGCCCCGGAGATCCGGGGGGATCATCGTGGGGGCATCATCTCGACGTGCCGTTCTGGGGATGGGGGCCGGCGCCGGGGCCGGCGTGGCGCTGGGGGCGGCGGCGCCGCCCGCGCTCGCCCGCCAAGCCTCAGCCGCGCGGCCGACACCGATCGGCCGGCTGGACGGGCTGCCGGGCAACAAGTCGATCAGCAGCGCCGGCTTCCACTCCGACGGGCGGCATCTGCTGGCGCAGACCTCCGCCGGCGCCTGGTACTGGGACGTCAGCCGGCCGTCGCACCCGGTCAAGGCCGGGGAGATGCCGGCCGGCTTCGGCAGCCTGCAGCAGACGCTGCCCGATCGGCCCGTGGCGGCCTCCACCGCCCCGTCCGGCTTGGACCTGCTCTTCTGGAACCTCGTCGACCCGGCCCGTCCGGTCAAGCTGTCGGCCTACGGCCTGCCGCGCCTGCCGGAACGCTGGGGCCTGGAGTTCTCGCCCGACGGCAAGCGGTTCGCCCTCGTCCGGCTCTCCGGCATGGCCGGCAGCCAGCACATCACGCTCGTGGACACCAGCGATCCCGCCCGTCCCACGGACTACGGCTCCGCCTGGAACTTCTCCGACCCCAACGGCAAGGTCCGCTGCATGACCTTCGTGGTGAGCCCGGACGGCGCCCGGAGCTGCCTGGCGATGGACTTCGGCTCGGAGCTGGGCGACTGGTGGATGCTGTACACCACCGACCCGATCAACCCCGGCATCCTGATCGACGGGGTGCCGTGCGTCGACTCGCTCGGCGGCTTCGCCCACCACATCGGCAGCGGCCTGATCGCCGCAACGGCATGGAACGGCCATGCGCCGTACCTCAAGCTGTGGCGCTGGGCGCTCGACCCGCAGCGCGGCTACCGCCTCAGCCACCTCCAGGACCTGCCCGCGAGCGAAATACACGCCAAAAACCGGTACTTGGCCTTCTCCCCGGACGGCCGCCTCCTCGCGATCGTCTGCGACACCACCGTCGAGCTCTTCGGCATCCAGGGCACCGGCAGCGCGGCCCGCCTGCGCCACCGCGCCTCCCTCTCCGGCGCCGGCCTCGCCGCCTTCTCCCCCAACAGCCGCACCCTCCTCACCCAGGGCCCGACCGGCACCGGCGCCCTCCTCTGGGGCGTCTCCCGCTACGCCGGCTGACCGCGCGCTCAGAACGCCGCGCGATGTCCGAGGCCGAGGCCGTCCAGGGGGGCGTCCCAGGCCTGGGGGTCGACGCGGCGCTGGCCGGGGGCCCGCGGCGGGGCGGGGACGATCTCGGCGGGCGGCTCGCCGGCCGCGGCGATCCGCGCCAGCAGCCGCCCGCGCAACCCGTCGGCGACCTCGCGGTGCGAGGACAGGCCGATCAGGTTGTCCAACTCGTAGGGATCGTGGGCCAGATCGTAGAGCGAGGCCTCGACGTAGCGCGGCGCCCACGGCTCGCCCGCGTGCCGCGCCTCCGGGGCCGCGACGTGGTACTTCCAGCGGTCGGTGCGCAGCGCCCGGCCGCACTCCGCCTCGCTGATCTGGACGTACGCCTCCGCGGCGGCCGCGTCCCGCGGCTCCAGCAGGGAGCGGCCGTGCATCCCGTCCGGCACCGGGATGCCCGCCGCCTGCAGCAGCGTCGGCGGCAGGTCCAGCGTGCTCACCGGGCCGCGCAGCACCCGGCCGCCGTCGAAGCCGGGGCCGCGCAGCGCCAGCGGGACGCGTACCGAGGAGTCGTGGCAGGACCGCTTGTACTCGGCGTTGCGGGTCTTGAAGTGGCTGCCGTGGTCGGCAGTGTAGGCGAGCACGGTGTCGTCCAGGATCTCCAGCGACCGCAGCGCGTCCAGCAGCCGGCCCAGGCCCTGGTCGACCCGCTCGATCTGGCCCAGGTAGCCGGGCAGATGGCGGTGCGCCGACCCGCCCGCGGACTCCAGCGCGGCCAGGTCCGGCGGCAGCCAGCCGCCGCCGGCGAACCGCTCGGCCGCGCCGTCAGGCGCGGGGTAGGCGTCCACCTCGTTCTGGTGGTGCGGCTCGATCAGCGAGACGAAGAGCAGGAACGGCTCGCCGCGGTGCTCGGCCGCGAACCGGATCGCCGCGTCGAAGACCGCGTCCGAGCGGTAGCCGGGCAGGAAGACGGGCCTGCCGTCGGAGTCGTGCAGCACCGTGCGGTAGGCGTCGGAGGTGAACTCCAGCGTGTTGGACGCCAGCCAGTGCCGGTAGCCGCCGCGCTGCCCGGGCGGCACCGGATCGCGGTCGGCCAGATGCCACTTGCCCAGGTAGCCGGTGGCGTACCCGGCCGCGTCGAAGAGCCCGGCCAGGGTGGGGACGTCCGCCCGCGGCACCCGGTCGTTGCGGTGCACGCCGACCGCGGTCGGCCAGCGCCCGGTCTGCAGCGCGGCCCGCGCGGGGGCGCACACCGGGTTCGGGGTGATCGCGCACTCGGCGAGCGTCCCCGCCCGCGCCATCCGGTCGAAGACCGGCGTGACGCCCAGCGGATTGCCGTGCACCCCGCAGGTGTCCCACCGCTGCTGGTCCGTCAGCACCACGACCGCATTGGGCCGTCGGGCCTCACGCGCCATGTCGAGCATCCTCTCCCCGGGGCGGTCACTCTGACGTCCTCCCTGCCCCAAAGGACCGGGAATACGCGGAGCACCTCGGAGTGCTCGTCGCCGCCCAAGCCGACGACGGTCAATTCGATCCCCTCCGGGAGCATGCCATGCCGTCCAGGCGGCGGCCGCGACGGATGATCGATGCACACCTACGTCCATCCGCGAGACCAGGAGAAGCACCGCATGAACTCCGACGCGTCCACCGAACTCCGCCACCGCACCGTTGAAGCTCCGGCCGGGCGCCTGCATCTCGTCGAGCAGGGCGACGGCCCGCTGGTCCTGCTCGTGCACGGCTTCCCCGAGTCCTGGTACTCCTGGCGCCGGCAGATCCCCGTCCTCGCCGCGGCCGGTTATCGGGCGGTGGCGATCGACGTGCGGGGCTACGGTCGCTCCTCCAAGCCGGAGGCCCCCGAGGCCTATCGGATGCTCGACCTGGTGGAGGACAACGTGGCCGTCGTGCGCGCCCTCGGCGAGGAGAGCGCAGTGGTCGTCGGCCACGACTGGGGCTCCAACATCGCCTCCGCCTCCGCCCTGCTCCATCCCGAGGTCTTTCGCGCCGTCGGCCTGCTGAGTGTCCCCTACGCCCCGCCCGGCGGGCCCCGACCCACCGGCGTCTTCAGTCAGATCGGCGGCCCTGAGCAGGAGTTCTACGTCTCCTACTTCCAGCAGGCCGGGCGCGCCGAAGCGGAGATCGAGCCCGACGTCCGAGGTTGGCTCGCCGGCTTCTACGCGGCCCTGTCCGCCGACACCATGCCCGCCTCGGGCGAGCCCGACCCGCACTTCGTTTCCCGTGCCGGCGGCCGACTGCGCGACCGCTTCCCCACGGGAGTCCTCCCGGCCTGGCTGAGCAGGGACGACCTCGACTTCTATGCCGGGGAGTTCGAGCGCACCGGGATCATCGGCGCACTCAACCGCTACCGCAATATGGACCGGGACTGGGAAGACCTCGCCCCGCACCGTGGAGCTCCGATCAAGCAGCCCGCCCTGTTCATCGGCGGCGCCGTGGACGCCTCCACCACATGGATGGCCGACGCCATCGACGCCTACTCGACCACCCTCCCCGCCCTGACCGCCTCGCACCTGCTGGACGGCTGCGGCCACTGGATCCAGCAGGAACGCCCCGACGAGGTCAACCGCCTGCTGACCGACTGGCTCGCCACCCTCGACGCCGAAGCCCTGCGGCGAGACCGGGCCTGAGCGCCTCGCGTCCGTCGTTTCGCTCGATCGGGTGAGGAAAGCGCAGCTCAGGCGGGGTGTGCGCGACGCTCCTGGCGGAGCGTCAGAGTGGGGAGTTTGGGGAAACGACCCACACCGGGCTCACACCGCCCCGACGCCGGGCCGGTCAGGTGACGAGTTCGATCCGGCACGTCGCCCCGGAGACCCCGGTCATCTTCTTGTCGGCGGTCAGCAGCGGGACGGAGAGATGCTCGGCCAGTGCTAGGTAAGTGGCGTCATAGGAGCCTGCGTTGTGCCGCAGTTCCCAGATCCTCGAAGCGAGGCCGACATGGTCGTACCGGGTCAGCGGGAACTGCGGCAGCAGGGCGACGGCCCCTTCCGCCGCCTCTGCCGTGATCTTCTTCCCCTTCGCCTGGCCGCGCAGGAGGGAGAGCATCTCGATATCGATCAGATGCGGTGCGGCAAGTCGGGTTCGGGCGACGCGCCAGCGGAGACGCTCGGCGCGATCGTCGGATCCGACGAAGACCTCGCCGAGCGCGCTGGCGTCGATGACGTACATCAGGCGCGGGCCTCCCGGTCGGCGCGGACGGCTTCCACGATCTCGTCGCGCGTTATGGCACTGCCCTTGGCGAGCTCGCGAGTACGCTCCAGGGCCTCGTCCATGGTGAGAGCTGCGGCCTCGCCCTCGACCAGCGCGCGCATGTACTCCTGCAGGGACTGGCCTGCTCGTTCGGCACGGCGCTTCATGGTCTCGTAGCTGGACTCCGACAGGTTCCTGATCTGGATGGTGGCCATACCTAGAGAGTAGCGCTGATTCAGCGCTACCGTAATCCACCTGGGCACGCACCGAAGCCGGCGGAACCACGGCCCCATGGCCGGCCGCCGCCAGCGCAGAAACCACCTTGGCGCAGCCTCAGAAGTTCCCGCGCCGCGCGGGCGAGATCCTCGCACCCGCCTGCGCGCTTCTGCTCATCAACGAGCTGCGGCCACAGCTCCTTGCTGACGTACGCGCCGGCCCGATCGGCGATCGCCTCGTCCATACCGCCGGACAACGCGTCCGCGCAGAAGCGCGAAATCCCCTCCATGCCGTCCACATCTTCGGCGTCACCCGCCACCCCATCGCCGCCTGGGCCACCCAGCTCGCACGCGGCCCCACCAAGCCCTCCACCTGCACGCGCCCGATGACAACCCCGTCGTCACCCTGTTCCCCGCAGCGCGCAATCAACACCGCAAGGTACTCACCGGAGTGATCAATGAGTACCGCCGAGCCGACTGACACACCATCAGGCTCGCGACAGGAAACTCCGCGGCCTCGACCGTGCGGCACGTGGCCGTGAGGTATTTCGGCTTCTTGGTGATCGGATCCCGCCCCGCGCTGACCCGGACTTCGTCGCCGCTTCCGCGCTTGCGGATGTTGCCTGCTGTCATGCGGACGAGGGTCCTCATGGGCAAACCGATGGGCAGACGGGGCCCTGCGTCGGTGTGTCGTCCGGGCGCCGTGCCCCGATGTCACTCGTGAGAGTGAGGAAAGCGCAGCTCAGGCGGGGTGTGCGC
>NZ_MLCF01000164.1 GCF_001879105.1 Mangrovactinospora gilvigrisea
CGCTCATGTCCGCAGACCCCCGCCGCCTGCACCCCGGCCGCCCGCTGCACGGCTCCCCCGCCGCCACCCCCGCCCGCCTCGCGGTGTTGCCCAGCCGCCTACTCGGGCAGGCCGCGATGCGCGCCGGCCGGATCGTCGACGAGCGGCTCGCCGCCGCCGGCGCCCGCCGCTGGCACTACGGCGTGCTCGCCGCCCTCGACGAGCACGGCCCCGCCAGCCAGGCCGAGTTGAGCCGGCGCACCGGGATCTACCGCAGCGACATGGTGGCCGTCCTCAACGAGCTGTCCGCGCAGCGGAACGTGGAGCGCGCCCCCGACCCCGGGGACCGCCGGCGCAACGTCATCACCCTCACCGCCGCCGGCCGCCGCCATCTGGAGCGGCTGGACGCGCTGGTGGCCGAGGCCCAGGACGCGCTGCTCGCGCCGCTGACGGAGCCCCAGCGCGCCGAGCTGGTCCGCCTGCTGGCCCGCCTCACCGACGGCGGTCACCCGTAATTCCGGCCCCGCGGATACCCTCGGCCCATGGTCTTTCGCGTCGACTCGGAGGCGGGCCGCCTGCGCCGCGTCATCCTGCACCGTCCCGATCTTGAGCTGAAGCGCCTCACCCCCACCAACAAGGACGATCTGCTCTTCGACGACGTCCTGTGGGTGCGGAGGGCCCGCGAGGAGCACGCCGGCTTCGCGGACGTCCTCGCCGAGCGCGGCATCGTCGTCCACTACTTCGCCGATCTGCTGCGCGAGACGCTCGCCGAGCCGGCCGCCCGCAAGCTCGTCCTCGACCGGGTCTTCGACCCCAAGGAGTACGGCCTCGCCACCGACCGGATACGCGAGGTCTTCGAGCGGATGGACGACGCCGATCTGACCACCCGTCTGATCGGCGGCATCACCAAGCGCGAGTACCTGGAGCTGGCCGCCGAGCCCACCGGGATCCGCTTCCACGCCCTCGCCCCCGACGACTTCCTGCTCGCCCCGCTGCCCAACCACCTCTTCACCCGCGACACCTCCGCCTGGGTCTACGACGGGGTGAGCGTCAACGCGATGAGCAAGCCGGCGCGGCGCCGCGAGTCCGTCCACTTCGAGGCGATCTACCGGCACCACCCGCTCTTCGTGGACGGCGAGGCCGACGGCTTCCGCTTCTGGTCGGAGGGGCAGCAGGAGTACCCGGCGACCATCGAGGGCGGCGACGTCCTGGTGATCGGCAACGGCGCGGTGCTGGTGGGGATGAGCGAGCGCACCACCCCGCAGGCCGTCGAGGTGCTCGCCGCCAAGCTCTTCGAGGCCGGCTCGGCGCGCCGCATCGTCGCGCTCGACATGCCGAAGAAGCGTGCCTTCATGCACCTGGACACCGTGATGACCATGGTGGACGGCGACACCTTCACCAAGTACGCGGGCCTCGGGATGCTGCCGTCCTACACCATCGAGCCGGGCGACTGCCCGACCGATCTCAAGGTCACCGACCATCCGCCGGAGCACATGCACAAGGCGATGGCGCACGCCCTCGGCCTCGACGACATCCGGGTGCTGACGCCGCACCAGGACGTGCACGCCGCCGAGCGCGAGCAGTGGGACGACGGCTGCAACGTCCTCGCGGTCGAGCCGGGCGTGGTCGTCGCCTACGAGCGCAACGTCACCACCAACACGCATCTGCGCAAGCAGGGCATCGAGGTGATCACCATCACCGGCAGCGAGCTGGGGCGCGGCCGCGGCGGTCCGCGGTGCATGAGCTGCCCGGTGCAGCGCGAGCCGGTCGGCGCGACGGCCCCGCACCGTGCGGCGCCGTCCGAGGGTGGGGACTAATACTTATACGGAGCATCGTATAGACTCTCGGGGTCAATGCTCGTCACCAGATCGGAGGAGCCCCGGATGGCCTTCAACCTGCGGCACCGCAGCTTCCTGAAGGAGCTCGACTTCACCCCGGACGAGCTGCGCTTCCTCATCGAGCTCAGCGCCAAGCTGAAGGCCGCCAAGTACGCGGGCACCGAGGTGCCCCGGCTCACCGGCCGCAGCATCGCGCTGATCTTCGAGAAGGCCTCCACCCGGACGCGCTGCGCCTTCGAGGTGGCCGCCGCCGACCAGGGCGCGCACACCACCTACCTCGACCCCAGCGGCTCGCACATCGGCTACAAGGAGTCGCCGAAGGACAGCGCCCGGGTCCTCGGGCGGATGTTCGACGCGATCGAGTTCCGCGGCGACGCGCAGTCGACCGTCGAGGCGCTCGCCGCGCACTCCGGCGTCCCCGTCTACAACGGGCTCACCGACGAGTGGCACCCCACCCAGATGCTCGCCGACGTGCTCACCATCACCGAGCACACCGACAAGCCGCTGCACGAGGTGACGCTGGCCTACCTGGGCGACGCCCGCTTCAACATGGGCAACTCCTACCTGGTGACGGGCGCGCTGCTGGGCATGGACGTGCGGATCGTGGCGCCCCGCCAGCTGTGGCCCGACGAGGCGGTCGTCGCCGAGGCGCGCCGGGTGGCCGCCGGGACGGGCGCCACCGTCACCCTCACCGAGCACGTCGAGGAGGGCGTGCGCGGCGCGGACTTCGTCGCCACCGACGTCTGGGTCTCCATGGGCGAGCCCAAGGAGGTCTGGGAGGAGCGCATCGCGCTGCTGCGGCCCTACACCGTCACGATGGACGTGCTGCGGGCGACCGGCGTGCCCGGCGTAAGGTTTCTGCACTGCCTCCCCGCCTTCCACGACCTCGGCACGCAGGTCGGCCGCGAGGTGCACGAGCGGTACGGCCTCACCGAGCTGGAGGTCACCGACGAGGTCTTCGAGTCCCGCCATTCGGTGGTCTTCGACGAGGCGGAGAACCGCCTGCACACCATCAAGGCCATCATGGTCGCCACACTGGCCTGAGGGCCCGTCACCTCCTGTTCCCGAACCTGTTCCATCGGCCGCCGCCCCCGCACCACCCTTCGCGGGTGGCGGCGCCTCCGACCGGCCCACCCCCGCCGGCCAACGATCCACCGGAGTTGAACGCACCATGCCCGCGACCGGAACCGGCCGCCGCACCGCCGCGCCCCGCACCGTGCTGCGCGTCAAGTCGCCCCAGGCGCTGCTCACCGAGGCGGGCCACGACGACGAGGGCCACGGCCTGAAGCGGACGATGGGCCTCTGGCAGACCGTCGCCTTCGGCATCGGTGCCGTCGTCGGCACCGGCATCTTCGTCGTCCTCGGCGACGTGGTGCCCAAGGCCGGGCCCGCCGCCGTCGTCTCCTTCGCCCTCGCCGGGCTCACCTGCGTCTTCTCCGCGCTGGCCTTCGCCGAGCTGGCCGCCGCCATCCCGGTCTCCGGCAGCTCCTACTCCTACGCCTACGCCTCGCTCGGCGAGGGCGTCGCCTGGCTGGTGGGCTGGTGCCTGCTGCTGGAGTACGGGGTGTCGGTCTCGGCGGTCGCCGTCGGCTGGGGGCAGTACCTCAACGAGCTGCTGCACAGCGTCTTCGGATGGCAGCTGCCGGCCGCGCTCTCCAACCCGCCCGGGAGCGGCGGCGTCGTCGACCTCCCCGCGCTGGTCGTCGTCCTGCTGGCCGCCCTGCTGCTGATCCGCGGCGTGCGGGAGAGCGCGCGGGCGGCCGTGGTGATGATGGTCGTCAAGCTCGGCGTGCTGGCGCTCTTCGTGGCCATCGCGCTGACGGCGTACCACGCCGACCACTTCGCGGACTTCGCCCCGCACGGCATGGCCGGGATCGGCGCGGGCGCCTCCCTCGCGTTCTTCTCCTTCATCGGCTTCGACGCCATCTCCACCACCGGCGAGGAGGTGAAGAACCCGCGCCGCAACCTGCCGCTGGCCATCGTGCTGTGCATGGCGGCGGTGACGCTGATCTACTGCGTGGTCGCCTGGGCCGCGGTGGGCGCGATGCCGGCGTCCGAGATCGGGAAGCACCGCGCGGTGCTCGCGGTCATCGTCGACCAGGTGACGGGCTCCAGCGCGGGCGGGATCATCGTGGCCGTCGGCGCGGTGGTGGCCATCGCCAGCGTGGTGCTCACCGTCCTCTACGGGCAGACCCGCATCCTGATGGCGATGTCCCGGGACGGGCTCGTCCCCAAGGTCTTCGAGCGGGTCTCCCCGCGGACGGCGACGCCGGTCGCCAACACCTGGATCGTCGGCGGCGTCTTCGGCCTGCTGGCCGCGGTGGTGCCGCTGGACGTGGTGGTCAACCTCACCACCATCGGCACCCTGGCGATCCTGGTGGTCGTCAACATCTCCGTGATCGTGCTGCGCCGGCGCCGTCCCGACCTGCCGCGCTTCTTCCGCGTCCCGCTCTACCCGGTGACCCCGATCCTCGGCATCGCCTTCGTCCTCTACCTGATGTGGGGCCTCGGCGCCTCCACCTGGATCCAGTTCGGCGTCTACCTCGTCCTCGGCGTCGCCCTCTACTTCGCCTACGGCCACCGCAAGTCGAAGCTGCGCAACGCCGGTTCGTAGGGCGAGCGTCCGCCGCCCGCCCCGTCAGCCGACCGGGTCGGCCTCGGGGACGGCGGGGCCGGAGGCGTCCTCGGGGTCGGCGGCGTCCTCGCCCTTGACGACCGTCTCGGCCGGGGCCGGGCGCCTGCCCAGGAAGAGCGAGGCGGCGAAGGCCGCGGTGCCGATCACCCCGGCGAGGACGAAGGCGGTGTGCAGGCCGGAGGCGTCCGGCGTACCCGTGTCGGCCTTGGAGCCGACGGACGCGACGGTGACGAACATCGCCGTGCCGAACGCGCCGGCGACCTGCTGGAGCGTCGAGAGGATCGCGCTGCCGTGCGAGTACAGGTGGTGCGGCAGCGCGCCCAGCGCCTCCGTCATCAGCGGCGTCATCATCAGGCCGAGGCCGGCCATCAGCACCAGGTGGATGGCGATCACCACGCCGAGCGGCGAGTGCGCCCCCAGCAGGCTGAAGAGCCACAGCGCCACGGCCATCGCCGCCGCCCCCGGGATCACCAGCGGCCGCGCCCCGAAGCGGTCGAAGAGCCGCCCGACCGGACGCCCCATCAGGCCCAGCAGCAGGCCGCCGGGGAGCACCGCCAGGCCGCTGACGAAGGTGCCGGTCTTCAGGACGGACTGCAGGTAGAGCGGCAGCATGATGGCGCCGGCGCCCAGCAGGCACATGAAGAGCAGCGCGGAGAGCACCAGCGAGACCGTGAACGCCCGGTTGGAGAACGGCCGCAGGTCGAGCAGGGCGCGGTCGGCGCGCTGCAGCCGCAGCTGACGGAGCGTGAAGACGACCAGCGAGACGACGCCGACCGCGATCGGGATCCACGGCGAGAGGCGGTGCCCCCCGCCGCCGGACTCGCCCACCGAGGCGAGCCCGTAGAGCACCCCGCCGAAGCCGAGCGCCGAGAGCACCACGGACAGGACGTCGAGCGGGACCGCCCGGGTCTCCCCGTCCACCCGCATCCACACCGCGCCGACCACCAGCGCGGCGGCGGCGAGCGGCAGCACGATCCAGAACATCCAGCGCCAGCCCAGCGAGGAGAGCACCGCGCCGCCCACTGTCGGGCCGATCGCCGGGGCGACCGCGATGACGATGCTGATGGTGCCCATCGTGGCGCCGCGCTTCGCCGGCGGGACGAGCCGCATCACGGTCGTCATCAGCAGCGGGATCATGATGGCGGTGCCGCACGCCTGCACCACCCGGCCGACGAGCAGCACTCCGAAGCCGGGCGCCAGCGCGCTGATCAGGGTGCCGATGGAGAACAGCGTCATCGACGCGAGGAAGACCACCCGGGCGCTGAGGCGTTCCAGCAGGAACCCGGTGATCGGGATGACGACGGCCATGGTCAGCAGGAATCCGCTGCTGAGCCACTGGATCGTGGTGGTGGCGACGCCGAGGTCGACCGTGAGTTCGCGCAGCGCGACGCTCAGGATCGTCTCGTTGAGGATCATCACGAAGGCCGAGACGACGAGAACGCCGATCAGGACGGGGGCGCGCGCGGCGGTGCCGCCGGGGGACTCGCTCCCGGCCGCCGTCTCCCCGGCGGTTCGGTCGGGATGGGTCATGGTGGTGGATCTCCTCACGGGTATTCGGGTCGAACGCGTACGAGCTTCGCATCGGGGTCGGACATTCCTCCACCCGATTTGCGGAGCCACCGCTGCCGGTCGGCATTGCCGCCGCCGGCCGGCATGGCGGAGTACCCGGTTGCAACCCCGGACGCGGCCGCG
Organism: Mangrovactinospora gilvigrisea; assembly: GCF_001879105.1. GTDB lineage: Bacteria > Actinomycetota > Actinomycetes > Streptomycetales > Streptomycetaceae > Mangrovactinospora > Mangrovactinospora gilvigrisea. Next base: position 6,145 of record NZ_MLCF01000164.1, read on the forward strand.
GTCATCCACGGCCGGCGCCCCGATCCGCCTCGCCCCTCCCGGAGGCCGGCCTCAGGCGACCCCCTGCCAGGCGTCCTGCCCGAGCAGGGGCTTGATGTCGGAGGCGACGGTGCCCGCGTCCACCATCGGGCCGAGCTGGTAGCGGGTCGTCAGCGTCGGCCCCCGGACGTCCAGTTGCACGGGGTTGTGCCCCGGGTGCGCCGCGAGGATCCGCTTCAGCTCGCCGACCAGCACCGGGCTCAGCCGGTGCGCCGGCACCGCCAGATGGATCACCGGCCGGGTGCCGGCCTCCGCCGAGGAGACGTCCAGCACCTGCAGCTCCTGCCCGAAGACGCTGATCGACTCGTCGCGCTCGTTGACCCGGCCGCGCACGCACACCACCGAGTCCTCCAGCAGGGCGTGCGCCACCAGCTGGTAGGAGGCCGGGAAGAAGAGCACCTCGATGCTGCCGCCGTCGTGGTCCTCGAGGTTGGCGATCGCCCAGGCGTTGCCCTGCTTGGTCATCTTCCGGGTGACCGTGGAGATCAGCCCGGCGAGCCGGACGTCCCCGCCGGTGCGGCCGGAGGCGAGCAGCTCGGGGATGGTGGTGTCGCGGTTGCCGGCGAGGATGTGGTCGGTGCCGTCCAGCGGATGCGCCGAGACGTAGAGCCCCAGCATCTCCCGCTCGAAGGCGAGCTTCTGCTTGCGCGGCCACTCGCCGTCCCCGATCGGCACGTCCAGGCCCAGCCCGGTGCCGTCCAGCTGCTCGCCGCCCAGGTCGCCGAAGAGGTCGTCCTGGCCGATCGCGGAGGCCTTCTTCACCGGGACGACCGCGTCGATCGCGGTCTCGTGGACGTCGGAGAGCGCCTTGCGGGTGTGGCCGAGGGAGTCGAACGCCCCGGCGCGGATCAGCGAGTCCACCGCGCGCTTGTTGAGCGCCGGCAGTTCCGCCTTGTCGAGGAAGTCGGTGAAGGAGGTGAACTTCCCCTTGGAGCGGCGGGCCTCCACGATCTCCCGGATGACGTTGTCGCCCACATTGCGCACCGCGCGCAGCCCGAAGCGGACGTTGTCACCGACGGCCGCGAACTCGGCGATCGACTCGTTGACGTCCGGCGGCAGCACCGGCACCCCGAGCTTGCGGGCGTCGGAGAGGTAGATCGCCGCCCGGTCCTTGTCGTCCCCCACCGACGTCAGCAGCGCGGCCATGAACTCGGCCGGGTAGTTGGCCTTGAGGTAGGCCGTCCAGTAGGAGACGAGGCCGTAGCCGGCGGTGTGCGACTTGTTGAAGGCGTAGCCGGAGAAGGGGAGCATGACGTCCCACAGCGCCTTGATCGCCGCGTCCGAGTAGCCGTTGCCCTGCATGCCGCCGGAGAACTTCTCCCACTCCGCGGCGAGCACCTCGGGCTTCTTCTTGCCCATCGCCCGGCGCAGCATGTCGGCGCCGCCCAGGGTGTAGCCGGCCAGCTCCCGGGCGATCGCCATGATCTGCTCCTGGAAGATGAGCAGATGGTGGGTTGAGCCCAGGATCGGCTCCAGGGCGTCCTTGAGCTCCGGGTGGATCGGGTCCGGGTCCTGCTTGCCGTTCTGCCGCAGCGCGTAGTTGGTGTGCGCGTTGGCGGCCATCGGGCCCGGCCGGTAGAGCGCGATGGCCGCCGCGATGTCGTCGAAGCGGGTGGGGGCCATCAGCTTCAGCAGGGCGCGCATGCCGCCGCCGTCCAGCTGGAAGATGCCGAACGTCTCGCCGGTGGCCAGCAGCTGGTACGTCTTCGCGTCGTCGAGCGGGATGACGTGGACGTCCGGGTCGTTGTCGCCGGGGTCGACGGTGGCCAGTTTCAGGCCGCGGTTCTCCCGGACGTTGGCGAGGGCGTGGTCGATGACGCCCAGGTTGCGCAGGCCCAGGAAGTCCATCTTGATCAGGCCCATGGACTCGCAGGACGGGTAGTCGAACCCGGTGATCTTCGCCCCGTCGGCGGCCCGCATGTGCAGCGGGATGCGCTCCGTCAGCCGGGTCTTGGAGAGGATGACGGCGGCCGCGTGCACGCCGGTGCCGCGGGTGAGGCCCTCCACCCCGGTCGCGGTGTCGAAGACCCGCTTGACGTCGGCCTCGTTCTCGAGCATCGCCCGCAGCTCGGTGCCCTCGCCGTAGCGCGGGTGGTTCGGGTCGGTGATGCCGGCCAGCGGGATGGACTTGCCGTTCTGGTCCGGCGGCAGCGCCTTGGTGATCCGCTCGCCGTGCGAGAAGGGGTAGCCCAGGATCCGGGAGGCGTCCTTGATGGCGTTCTTGGCCTTGATCTTGCCGAAGGTGTTGACCATCGCGGTGTACTCGTCGCCGTACTTGTCGGTGACGTAGCGCACCATCACATCGCGCTGGCGGTCGTCGAAGTCGAGGTCGACGTCCGGCGGGTTGATCCGCTCCGGGTTGAGGAACCGCTCGAAGAGCAGGCCGTGCTCCAGCGGGTCCAGCTCGGTGATGCGCACCGCGTAGGCGACGATCGAGCCGGTCGCCGAGCCTCGGCCGGGGCCGACCGGGACGCCGTTGTCGCGGGCGTGCTTGCAGATGTCGGCGACGACCAGGAAGTAGGAGGAGAAGCCCATCGGCCCGATCACCGACATCTCGGTCTCGAACCGCTCCTGCACCGCGTCGGGCAGCGGGCTGCCGTAGCGGCGGGCCAGCCCCTCCAGGGCCTCCTTGCGCAGCCACGACTCCTGGGTCTCGCCCTCGGGGACGTCCGGGAACTGCGGCATCTCGTCCGAGTACTCGAAGACCTCGTCGTAGGGCTCCACCCGCTCGGCGATCAGCAGGGTGTTGGCGCAGGCCTCCGGCATCTCGCGGAAGAGCGCGCGCATCTCGTCGGCCGTCTTCAGGTAGTAGTCGGTGCCGGCCAGCTTGAAGCGGTTGGGGTCGTCCTTGTTCTTGCCGACGCCGATGCAGAGCAGGTTGTCGTGGGCGTCCGCGTCCGAGGCGTGGGTGTAGTGCGCGTCGTTGGTGGCCAGCAGCGGCAGGTCCAGGTCCTTGGCCAGCTTCAGCAGCCCGTCGCGGACCTCCAGCTCGATGGAGAGGTCGTGGTTCATCAGCTCCAGGAAGTAGTTCTCCTTCCCGAAGATGTCCCGGTACGCGGCGGCCGTCTCGCGGGCCTGGTCGTACTGGCCCAGCCGCAGCCGGGTCTGGATCGCGCCGGAGGGGCAGCCGGTGGTGGCGATGATCCCCTCGGCATGGCCGGAGATCAGCTCCATGTCCATGCGCGGCTTCCCGGCCGGGTACTGGCCGGTGTAGGAGGCCTCGGTGGAGAGGTGGAAGAGGTTCTTGAGGCCGGTGGTGCCGGTCGCCCACATCGTCATATGGGTGAACCGGCCACCGCCGGAGACGTCCTTGGAGCCCTCGCCGTCGTCGGAGACGGCGCGCTGCCCGCCGGGGCCCCAGAACTCCCGCTTGCGGTGGTGGCGGGAGGAGGGGGCGACGTACGCCTCGATCCCGATGATCGGCTTGACGCCCTCGAACCCCTTGGAGACCTGGTAGAACTCGTAGGCCCCGAACATGTTGCCGTGGTCGGACATGGCCACCGCGGGCATCTGCTGCCGGGCCACCTCCTCGAACATGGGCTTGAGCTTCTGCGCGCCGTCCAGAAGCGAGTACTCGGTGTGGTTGTGCAGGTGGACAAAGGAATCGGGCACGGCGCAGCAGCCTCCTTGGCCAGCAGGTGGGCAACGAGTTCGACGGGTGGGGTTGCTCAGCAGACTATGCCGCCCCCGCCGCCCCTCCAAGCACTTTCGCCGCCCGTCCGCGAGTGCCCAGGACAGGGCGGAGCAAGACCGGCATCCCGGCGTGTCCTGCCATCAACCCGCAGGAACATCCGCCTCCGCAGCACCAGGGTCACCGCAGGTCACCGTGGGTGTTCCGGACGGCGGCCGTCCGCCTGGAGGCGGGTTTCGGCACGACTGCCGAGGCCACCGGGGCTGCCGTCGCCGATGGCTTGTCACGACCCTTGTGGGCCTTCCGTGTGACACCGCATCATCTGGCGAGGGGAGTGACGGCACGGAGCACAACGGTCGCCCTGTGTTTCTCATACGTTCAATTGCAGTCCCCTGACCGGCGTGCCGTCCCGGCCCTAAGTTCCCTGAGGGTTCGATGGGAAGGGGCTATGGACACACAACTCGCGGTGCGAGCCCGGGAGATCACCAAGTGCTTCGGGGACGTGGTCGCGCTCGACGGCGTGGACCTCGACCTGGCGCAGGGGCAGGTCCACGGGCTCGTCGGACCGAACGGCGCCGGGAAGACGACGCTGCTGGGGCTGCTCCTCGGCCTCGCCGTCCCCGACGGCGGCCGGCTCGAGGTGCTCGGCAGGCCGGCCGGGCGGGTGCTGGCCGCGCCCGCCGGCGTCGCCGGCTTCGTCGACGGCCCCGGCCTCTACCCGTCCCTGACCGCACGCCAGAACCTCGCCGCCCTCGCCGCGCTGCGCGGCCGGGACCGGCGCGACCCGCGGATCGACGAGGCGCTCGCCGAGGTCGGCCTCACCGAGGTCGCCGACGACAAGGCGCGCGGCTTCTCGCTCGGCATGCGCCAGCGCCTCGGCCTCGCCGCCGCGCTGCTCACCGGGCCGCGGCTGCTGGTGCTGGACGAGCCCGCCAACGGCCTCGACCCGGCCGGCAAGCAGCATGTGCACCGCGTCCTGGCCCGCCTCGCCGAGGAGGGCACCACCGTGGTGCTCTCCAGCCACCGGATGGACGACCTGGAGGCGCTCTGCTCCGAGGTGACCATTCTGGCCACCGGACGGGTCCGGTTCTCCGGCCCGCTCGGCAAGCTCGCCGCCGAGAACCGCGAGCTGGAGTACCGGCTGCTCGCCTCCGACCCGGCCGCCGCCCGCCGCATCGCGGCCGCGGCCGAGGGCGTCCGGGTGCTGGAGGAGGCCGCCCCCTGGCGCGGCGCCGAGGCCCTGGTGGTGCGCGCCCTGGTGCCCGCCCTCGACGGGCTGACGGCCGCCCTGGCCCGGGAGGACGTCGCGCTCCGCGAACTGGCCCCGGTGGTCTCGCCGCTGGAGGCCGCGTTCCTCGCGCTCACCGAGGAGCCGGAGGAGTCCGAGGGCCCCGAGGAGTCCGAGGACTCCGGATACGAGGAGGACGACCGATGACGACCGCTGTCACCGGCGACGACCGGGACAACGTTGCCGTCGCGGAGGGCGCGGAGGCCGCCGCCGAGGCCGCCGCGCTGCGCGTCCCGATCACCCGCGGCTACCGCTTCGAGCTGGTGAAACTGCTCTCCCAGTGGCGGATCCGGCTGCTCGTCGCGGTCTGCTGGCTCGCCCCCGGCCTCTTCGTCGCCGCGGTCGCCCAGCAGAGCACGCTGCCCACCGACACCCTCTTCGGCCGCTGGATGCACGCCACCGCCTGGGCCGGCCCGCTCGTCGTGCTCGGCTTCGCCGGCTCCTGGGCGCTGCCGCTGCTGGTGTCGGTCGTCGCCGGCGACGTCTTCGCGGCCGAGGACCGCCTGGGCACCTGGCGGCACCTGCTGGTCGCCGTCCGCTCGCCGCGGCGGATCTTCGCCGCCAAGGCGCTCGCCGCGCTCACCGTCATCGTCGCGCTGGTCGCCGGGCTCACCGCGTCCAGCTGCGTCGGCGGCCTGCTCGCGGTGGGCGACCACCCGCTGGTCGGCCTCGACGGCCACCAGCTTTCGTCCGGCGACGCGGCCGGCAAAGTGCTGCTCGCCTGGGCCTGCGCGCTGCTGCCCACCCTGGCGCTGGCGGCCATCGGCCTGCTCGGCTCGGTGGTGCTCGGCCGCTCACCGATGGGGCTGCTGCTGCCCGCCGTGGTGGCGGTCGCCATGCAGCTCGCCCAGGCGCTGCCGCTGCCCGTCGCCGTCCGCCTCGCGCTGCCCGGCTACGCCTTCACCTCCTGGAACGGGCTCTTCACCGCGCCGGGCCAGCTCAACGAGCTGTTCATCGCCCTCGCCGTGGCGCTGATCTGGACGGCCGCCGCCACCTTCCTCGCCTATCTGCTCTTCGTGCGGCGGGACTTCACCAACGCCCACGACGACGGCCTCGGCCGGCGCGCGCTCGGCCTCGGCCTGGCGCCGCTCGTCGCGCTGCTCGCCGTCACCTGCGGGATCGTCGCGCTGGCCGCCCCCTCGGCCGGCTCCGGCATCACCCAGGCGAAGGTCCAGCGGGCCACCGCCACCGCCTTCGCCCACCTCTACCGGCTGCAGACCGCCCAACTGCACCGGCCCGCGGTGACGGAGGCCGGGCTGCGCACCACCGCCGCCTGCGACCGCAGCGGCGGCCAGGTCGACCCGACGGGGCCCGGCAACGACTGGCGCTGCGTCATCACCTGGCACCTTCCCGGCACCACCGCACCCGGCACCGCGATCTACCAGATGAATGTCACCTCGGACGGCCGGATCGAGGCCGACGGTGACGGCCCGAAGGAAGTGAACGGCTACTTCCTGGTGCACACCCGGAACGGGGACGCACCCAACCCCCTCTGGCAGTTCGACGGCAACGTCGAGCTGCTCACCTCTTCCCCGAAGGGATGACCCCATGCAGGTAACGCGACGTCGTCGAGTAGTCGAGAAACGCAAGCAGTCCTTCGACATACTCGGCCGACGGGTCGGCCGGCGCGCGGCACTGCTCACCGTGGGCAGCACCGCCGTCGTCCTCGCCGTCACCGGCACCGCGCTCGCCTCCACCAGCCAGTTCGGCACCCAGCAGGTCGGTCAGACGACCTCCAACGGCCAGGTCATCTCCAGCGACCAGTACCTCGCCCCGTACGGCGCCCGGCAGGTCTTCAACGACGGCAAGATCATGTCGTCGACGGTCAGCCCGGACGGCGCCCACCTCGCCGCCGCCGTCACCGACGGCGACGCGGCCCTCATCATCGTCGACCTGAAGACCGGTCAGGTGAAGCAGAAGGTCGGCAGCGCCGCCGTCGACGACCTGAAGATCAGCAGCAGCTCCGTCGGCCAGGAGGGCCCGACCTACTCGCCCGACGGCAAGACGCTGTGGCTCGGCCAGACCGACGGCTACACCAAGTTCGACGTGCAGGCCGACGGGACGCTCGCCAACCCGGTCACCATCAAGATCCCGGCGATCGGCAGCCAGCACGCGCTCGTCGCCGCCGCGGTCTTCTCGGCCGACGGCTCCACCGTCTACGCCGCCGTCAACGGCCAGAACACCGTCGTCGCCCTGGACGCCGCCACCGGCGCCGTCAAGCAGACCTGGGCGGTCGGCACCGCGCCCCGCGGCATGGCCCTGGTCGGCGACAAGCTCTACGTCAGCAACGAGGGCGGCCGCCCGGCCAAGGCCGGCGACACCACCATGAACTCCTACGGCACCCAGGTGCCGGCGAACCCCAAGACCGGCGCCACCACCACCGGCACGGTCAGCGTCATCGACACCGCCGACCCGTCGGCCAAGCCGGCCAGCATCGACGTGGGCCTCCACCCGACGGCCGTCTACGCGGCCAAGGGCACGGTGTTCGTCACCAACACCGCCGACAACAACGTGTCGGTGATCGACACCAAGCGCGACAAGGTCGTGCAGACCATCTCCACCAAGCCGTGGCCCGAGGCCTCGGTGGGCTACGAGCCCAACGCGGTGACGCTCACCTCCGACAACCACCTGCTGGTGACGCTCGGCCGGGCCAACGCGGTCGCCGTCTACAAGTACGGCGGCGCGCAGCAGCCGGTCAGCTACGTCGGGCTGCTGCCGACCGACTACTTCCCCTCGCAGATCACCACCGTGGGCTCGCAGGTCGTCGTCTCCAACACCCGCGGCATCGACTCCCGCCGGCCCACCACCGCGGCCGGCCACGGCACCCACGACACCACCTCCAGCATCACGCAGTTCACGCTGCCCAGCGACAGGGTGATCCGCGCCCAGACGATCAAGGTCTTCCGCCAGAACGGCTGGACGAACGGCGCGCTGAAGACGTCCACCGGCAGCCACGTCCGCCCGGTCGCGGTGCCCTCCCGCCTCGGGGACCCGTCGACGATCAAGCACGTCTTCCTGATCGTCAAGGAGAACCGCACCTACGACCAGCTCTACGGCGACATCGCCAAGGGCAACGGCGACCCGTCGCTCGCCATGTTCGGCGAGAACGTGACGCCCAACCAGCACGCGCTGGCCAACCAGTTCGGCCTCTACGACAACCTCTACGACATCGGCACCAACTCCGCCGAGGGCCACAACTGGCTGATGCAGGCGGACAACCCGGAGTACACCGAGTCGTCGGCCGGCGAGTACGCGCGCAGCTACGACACCGAGGACGACGCCCTCGGCCACCAGAAGAGCGGCTTCCTCTGGTCCGGCGCGCAGGCGGCCGGCAAGAGCGTCCGCGACTTCGGCGAGTTCCAGCAGTTCCTCACCAAGCCGGCCGCCGCCAGCTGGCAGAACCTCTACTGCGACGCCAAGAACATGGCGGCGACCGGCGACCCGACCGCCTACCCGCTCAACTCCTCGTCGCCGATCCCGTCGCTCAACAGCGTCTCGGTGCCCGGCTTCCCGAAGTTCGACACCAGCGTCCCGGACCAGTACCGGTACCAGATCTGGAAGAACGACTTCGAGAAGAACGGCCCGGCCAACCTCAACATGTTCTGGCTCTCCAGCGACCACACCGGCGGCCCGGCGAGCCCGGCCGCGCAGGTCGCGGACAACGACCTCGCCACCGGCAAGATTGTCGACCAGATCTCGCACAGCAAGTACTGGAAGGACTCCGCGATCTTCGTGGTCGAGGACGACTCCCAGGCCGGCCTCGACCACGTCGACGGCCACCGCGCCCCGGTCCAGATCATCAGCCCCTGGGCGCAGCACAACACGGTCGACAACCGGTACTACACGCAGATCACCATGATCCGCACCATCGAGCAGATCCTCGGGATCCACCCGATGAACCAGAAGGACACCGCGGCCACCCCGATGACCACGGCGTTCACCAACAAGCCGGACTACACGCCGTTCACCGCGGTGCCCAACAAGACGTCCCTGACGGACGGTCTGAAGACGCCGCCGAGCTGCGGCGTGGACACCCCGGCCGCGCAGGTCGCGAGCGCGGAGAAGGTGCCGGCGACGACCGCGGTGCCGACCGCCGAGAAGACCGTCGCCGCGCAGTGGGCCACCTGGAAGTCGCACCAGCGGCTGACCGGCCCGAACGCGGTGCCGGACTACGCCAACCCGCAGCAGATGAACCACCTCACCTGGTACGAGCGCTACAACTGGACCAAGCCGTACCCGGGCGAGACCAAGATCTACGCGCCGAACGCCGTCCCCGGCGCGTACATCCCCTCCTCGGAGAACGACGGCTGAGCGGAGGGGCCGTAGGCTCTGACGCATGATCCCGAACGTCCTGTCGATCGCCGGCTCCGACCCCAGTGGCGGAGCCGGCGTCCAGGCCGACCTGAAGACGTTCGGCGCGCTCGGCGCCTACGGGATGGCCGTGCTCACGGCGCTCACCGCGCAGTCGACGGTGGGCGTCGCGGCCGTTCACCCGGTGCCGGCGGGGTTCGTCGCCGAGCAGCTCGACGCGCTCTTCGCGGACGTCCGGGTGGACGCGGTGAAGACCGGCATGCTGGGTTCCGCGGCGGTGGTGGACGCCGTGGCGGAGGCGCTGCGTCGGTACCGCCTGCCGGCGGTGGTCGTCGACCCGGTGATGGTCTCGACGTCCGGCAGCCGCCTGCTGGACGCCGACGCGGTGGACGCGGTCCGCGAGCGGCTGCTGCCGCTGGCCGATCTGGTGACGCCGAACCTGGCGGAGGCGGCGGTGCTGCTGGGCTCGCCGACGGCGCGCACGGTGGCGGAGATGCGGGAGCAGGCGGAGGCCCTGTCGGCGGTGTGCGGCTCGCGTCGGGTGCTGCTCAAAGGCGGCCATCTCGACGACGCGGGCCGGGCGGTGGACGTGCTCGCGGAGGGGACGCGGACGGTCGAGCTGACCGCTCCGCGGGTGGCGACGGCGAACACCCACGGCACCGGCTGCACGCTCAGTTCGGCGGTCGCCGCGCGGGTCGCGGCGGGCGCCGGGTGGGCGGACGCGGTGCGGGCGGCGAAGTCCTACCTGACCGGCGCGCTGCGGGCCGCGGCCGGTCTGGAGGTGGGACGCGGGGCAGGGCCGGTGGATCACTTCTACCGGACCCGGGCCTAACGCTTCCCCAGGAGCGTCCACGCCGCCGCCGCGGCCACCGCGTACGCCCCCGCGATCAGCAGGAACGCCGGCGGAAGGCCGGAGGCCCCCAGCACCGCGCCCGCCACCGCGATCCCGACCAACTGCCCCACCTGCCGGTTGGCGTTGAGCACCGCGCCGGAGGTGTTGGCGTGCTCGCGGCCCGCCGCGTCCACCAGCACCGCCGTCATCGCCGGGGAGACGATCCCCGCGCCGGCGTTGGCCAGCACGATCGCGGGGAGCACCAGCAGGTACGGCGTCCCCGGTCGGACGGCGGCCAGGGCCGCGGCCCCCAGCGCCGCGCCCGCCAGGCTCGCCGCCAGCAGCACCCGCGCCGGGACCCGGCCCGCCGCCCGGCCGTAGACCAGGTTGCCCACCACCCACAGCCCGCTCGCCGGCAGCATCTCCAGGCCCGCGGCCAGCGGACTCGCCCCGCGCTCCTGCTGGAGGTAGAGCCCCAGCACGAACAGCGTCCCGTAGAGCGCGAAGTTGAAGAGGAAGCCGATGACGTTCGCCGCTGTGAAGGCCCGCCGCCGGAACAGCGTCCAGGGCAGCACCGCCGCGCCCCGCCCGCGGCGCTCCCGCACCGCCAGACCGCCGGCCCCCAGCACGACGACCGCGTACGCGGCGAGCACCGGCGCCGCCCCCCAGCCCAGCCGCGGCCCCTCGATGAGCGTGTAGGCGAGCCCCGCGAGGGCCGCCACCAGCAGCCCGTGCCCGGCCACCGGCGGCCGCGAGCCGCCGCCCGCCGGGGCGGGGACGCAACGCCGCGTCAGCAGCAGCCCGGCGAGGCCCACCGGCAGGTTGATCAGGAAGACCGCCCGCCAGCCGAAGGCCCCCGCCAGCAGCCCGCCGACCGTCGGCCCGATGCCGGCCGCGGTGGAGACGATCGCCGACCAGAGCGCCAGCATCCGCGCCCGCCGGGCCGGTTCGGGGAAGGCGTGCACCAGCAGGGAGAGCGACGCCGGCATGAAGAGCGCCGCCCCGGCGCCCTGCGCCAGCCGCGCCGCGACCAGGGCGGTGCCGTCCGGCGCGGCGGCGGCGCCCGCCGAGGCGAGCCAGAAGAGCACCAGCCCGGCGAGGTAGACCGGCCGCGGCCCGAACCGGTTGGCGAGCCCGCCGGCGAGCAGCAGCAGCGCGGCGAAGGCCAGCACGTAGCCGTCGACGATCCAGGTGAGCTGGGAGAGGGAGGCGCGCAGCCCGCGCTGGATGGTGGCGCCGACGGCGGTGATGACGGTGGAGTCGAGCGCGGCCATCACGAACCCGGCGGCCAGCGCGGTGAGTACGGGCCCGCTGCGCGGCGGTGCGCCGGTCGTGGTTCCCGCGCGGGCGGGACGCTCCTGATCTGTCGTCGTGGTCATGGCGGCGACGCTAGGAACGGCCCCGTGGTTACCCGCAAGGGCTATTGGTATCCTCTGGTAACCATGGGACGGATGACGGAGGCTCAGCGGGAGCGCGAGCGCGAGTGGCGGCACGACGTCTTCGGGCTGATGTGCCCGGGGCGCGCGGTCTTCACCCTCCTCGCCAACAAGTGGACCGGCCTGGCGATCAACGCCCTCGCCGACGGCCCCGCCCGCTTCGGCGATCTGCGCCGCAGGCTGGAAGGGATCAGCCCCAAGGTGCTCACCCAGACGCTGCGCCGGCTGGAGGAGAACGGCCTGGTGCGGCGCGAGGTCTTCGCCGAGGTGCCGCCGCGCGTCGAGTACGCGCTGACGCCGCTGGGGGAGGGCGCGCTGGAGCCGCTGGCCGCGCTGCGCACCTGGATCCGCGCCAACACCGGCAGCTTCCGCGCCGACGCGCCGGTCCTGGCGCTGGGCGGCGAGGACGCGCGCTGACGCGGCGCGCCGTCCGCTCCCCGAGAAGGCGTTGACCGGGCGCGCGGGCCGGTGCATCGTCGCGGCATGGCGCGGAGCGAGGAGTGTGCGGCGTGGACGCGGGTGCGGGGCGTGTACCGCACCCCGCTGTCGCTGCTGGACGCGGACTTCCGGCGCCACCGCTTCGCCCCGCACTCCCACGAGGAGTACACGGTCGGGGTGACGCTGGGCGGCCTGGACCGCATCGACTACCGGCGCGGCGCGCTGCTCGCCGGGCCCGGCTCGGTGGTCGTCCTGGAGCCCGGCGAGATGCACACCGGCGGGCCGGGCGGCGAGACCGGATACTGCTACCTCAACCTCTATGTGCCGCCCGCGCTCTTCGCCGAGGCGGCCGGCCTCGCCCCGGGCGGCGACCGCCCGCACTTCCCCGAGCCGGTGCTCGCCGACCCGGGCCTGCACCGACTGCTGCGCACCGCCTACGCCGAGATGCGCTCCGGCTGCGATCCGCTGGCGGCGGAGGTGCTGCTGGTCGAGGGGCTGCGGGGGCTGGCGGACCGTCATGCCGGGCCGTCCTCCGGCGCGGGCGCGGCGGCGGACGCGCCGGTGCTGCGCGGTGCGCGGCTGGTCGCCGACGCGGTGCGGGAGCGGCTCGCGGACGGGATGGCCGCGCCGCCGGCGCTCGCGGAGCTCGCCGAGGGGCTGGGGCTCTCCCGCTACCAGGTGGTCCGGGCGTTCCGGGCGGCGACGGGGATCCCGCCGTACGCGTGGCTGGCGCAGCACCGGGTGGCGGCGGCCCGGGGCCTGCTGGACGCGGGGACCGGCGCGGCGGAGGCGGCGGTGGCGGTCGGGTTCGCGGACCAGGCGCACATGACGCGGTGGTTCCGGCGGGTGCTCGGGGTGACGCCGGGTCAGTACCTGCGGTCCGCGGCGCGGTAGGGGCCGAGCGCGGGCGGCGGGGCGCGGACGGCGAGGCGGCGGGGCGGCG
>NZ_MLCF01000165.1 GCF_001879105.1 Mangrovactinospora gilvigrisea
TGTCGGCGGCCGTGGCAAAGTCCAGGTGTGCGGCCAGTTGAGTCCAGGCTGATGGCCACCAGAATTCCCGGTGGATGGCCGTCTGACCTGTGGTGTTCCTGATCGCTTCCTTATATCGAGGAGACCCCTCCGTCCGGTTTGCTGGTGTTTGCGAGCAACAGCGAACCGGCCGGAGAGGTCCTGTGACGAAGTCTGACAGAGAGATCATGGAAATCCTTGAGGCATACGACCTGACCGGGACGGTCTGGTCGGCGGCGGCCTTGGCAGGACACGATCCGAAGACGGTCAAGCGCTATGTCGAGGCCCGCGCCAGCGGGCGCAATCCCTATGAGCGAGAGCCGCGGCCGAAGATGATCGACGCATTCCTGGAGAAGGTCGAGGAGTGGGTCGAGCAGTCGAGGGCGACGATCCGCGCCGACGTGGTCCACGAGAAGCTGGTGATAATGGGCTACCGCGGCAGCGCCCGTTCCACGCGGCGGGCGGTGACCGCGGCGAAGACGGCCTGGAAGGCGGGCAAGCGCCGCACCTACCGGCCGTGGATTCCCGAGCCGGGCCGGTGGCTGCAGTTCGACTGGGGCGAGGGCCCGCGCATCGCAGGGCGGCGGACCTGGCTGTTCTGCGCATGGCTGTCCTGGTCGCGTTACCGGGTCGTCCTCCCGGTCTGGGACTGCACGTTGGGCACGCTGATCGCCTGCCTGGACACCACGCTGCGACGGATCGGCGGGGCACCCACCTATGTGCTGACCGACAACGCGAAGACGGTGACCGTCGAGCACATCGCCGGCATCCCGGTGCGCCACCCGCAGATGGTCGCCGCGGGCCGGCACTACGGCTGCCAGGTGGTCAGTTGTGTCCCTTACGATCCAGAATCGAAGGGCGGAGCGGAGGCCACGGTCAGGATCGCGAAGGCCGACCTGGTGCCCACGAGCGCGAACCTGCTGCCCGCCTACGACTCGTTCGCCGAGCTCGCGGATGCCTGCCGGACCTGGTGCGATGGGGTGAACTCGCGTCGTCATCGGGCGACCGGGCAGATACCTGCGAGCCGCCTGGATGTCGAACGCGCCACGTTGCATGTTCTGCCCATCGAGCCGCTCGCGCTTGCGCTGGGCGAGGAGAGGCTGGTCGGCTCGGACCGCACTATTAGCTTCAACGCGGTGCGCTATTCGACTCCGCCGGGATATACCGGCGCGAAGGTGTGGTGCCGGGTCGTCGGCGAGGAACTGTCCATCACCGCCCGGACCAACTCGGGTGATCTGTCGGAGATTTGGCGCCATCAACTCTCCACTCCCGGGGTTCCGCAGATCATCGACGAGCACTATCCCGACCACCCCAACGGCCGATCCGTCCACCAGCCGCGGTTGCAGCCGCGCTCGGAGGCAGAGATCGCGTTCGTGGGCATCGGCCCCGGCGCGGGCCGGTGGCTCAAGGAAGCCGGTCCCGCCGGAGCGGTTCGCATCCGCGCCAAGATGGCCCGCGCGGTCGAGTTGGCCACCGTTTTGGGCCACGACAAAGTCGACCAGGCCCTCGGCCTCGCGGCCACGGCCGGGCGTTTCGCCGACGGCGACCTGCTCTCGATCCTGGGGCACCTCGCGGACAGCAAGCCCGCCGGCGAGGTCGTCCGCGCGGACGAGGCCCACTCCGTTCAGAACGGAACCATCGGCTGGCAGGCCCTGGGTCGCTGACCAACTCCTTCCCCAGCACTGCCTTTTGAACTCACGCCACGCAAGAGAACGGCACCCCCATGAGTTTTCCCAACCCGCCCGCCATCCCTGAGGAACTCGACAAGCTCATGCGTCGCATGCGGCTGCCCTATATGCGCAAGGCGGCCCCCGACGTCCTGGCCACCGCCCGCGCGCAACGCTGGGACCCTGCCGAGGTCCTGCGGTTGCTGATATCCGAGGAGGTCACCGGTCGTGACGCGGCAACGAGGCGGCTTCGGCGGTCCTCGGCGAACTTCCCGACCGGCAAGACGCTGGGATCCTGGCGAGCCGAGGACTCCACCATCCCCGAGCCCACCCAGAACTCTCTGATCACCCTGGAATGGATCGGCCGCGCGGAGAACTTGGTGATCGCCGGCCCGAGCGGAACCGGGAAAAGCCACTTCACCGAGGGACTGGCCCAGGCCGCGATCGAGAAGGACCTGCGGGTGTCGTGGTTCACCTTGGAAACGCTGAGTGCCGCGATCGGGAAGTCGAAGGTCGACGGGTCCACCGCGCGCACCGTCGCCCGCATCTGCCGGGCCGATCTCATCGTGATTGATGATATTGGCCTATTGCCGGTCGGTGAGGACGCCGCCGAGGCGTTCTACCGGATCATCGATGCTGCCTACGAGCGTCGTTCCATCGCGGTGACCAGCAACATTCATCCCTCGGGCTTCGACACGATCATGCCGAAGACCCTCGCAGGAGCATCCACCGATCGCCTCATGCACCACGCTCACCTCGTGACCACCACCGGGGACTCGCACCGCCTTGCCGAGGCACTTGCCGGGAAGGGAGTGGTCCCCTTGAACTGACCCCGCCCCGGGAACACCGCTGGCCGCATGCCTGGGTTTCTGATGGCCACCAGCCTGGACACCTCACGGCCACCTATCTGGGCATCAAGATGGCCGTTGACAC
>NZ_MLCF01000166.1 GCF_001879105.1 Mangrovactinospora gilvigrisea
GCGGGGGGGTCGGCGGGGGACGTCGCGCCCGGCTCCAGGCAGAACAGCTCGCGCAGCGCCTCCGCGTAGGCCGCGCCGCCCGGCTCGCCCGCGAGCTCCTTCACCCGCACCGTCGGCGCGTGCAGCAGCTTGTCGACGACGCGGTGCACGGCCTGCTTGACCTCGGCCCGCTCGCGCGGCCCCAGGTCGGGCAACCGCCCGTCCAGCCGGTCCAGTTCCGTCGCCATCACGTCCGCCGCCATCGCGCGCAGCGCCACCACCGTCGGGGTGATCCGCGCCACCCGCTGGGCCGTCCCGAACGCCTCGACCTCGTCCGCGATCAGCTGCCGCACCTGCTCGACGTCGTCGGCGAGCGCCGCCCCGTCGGTGCCGGCCAGCCGCTCCAGGTCGACGACGGCCGCGCCGTCCACCTCGTGGGCGGCCGCGTCCACGTCCCGGGGCAGCGCCAGGTCCAGCAGCGCCAGCGGCTCCGCCGCCGCGCCCCGCTCGGCGACCGCCTCGCGCACCGCGTCCGCGCCGATCATCACACCGATCGCGCCCGTGCAGGAGACCACCAGGTCGGCCGCGCCCATCGCCGCCGCCGCGTCGGCGAACGGGATCGCCCGGCCGTCCAGCGACGCGGCGAGCCGCTCCGCCTTCTCCGCCGTGCGGTTGGCGACCACCAGCTCGGCGACGCCCGCGCGCCGCAGCGTCGCCGCCGCCAGCGAGCTCATCGAGCCGGCGCCGATCACCAGTGCCCGCTTGCCGGCCACCGGGCCGGCCTCCCGCTCGACCTCGGCGAGGCCCACCGTCACCAGCGACTGCCCGGCCCGGTCGATGCCGGTCTCGGTGTGGGCCCGCTTGCCGACCCGCAGCCCCTGCTGGAACAGCTCGTTGGTGAGCCGCCCAGCGGTGCCGTGCGTCTGCGCGGTGCCCAGCGCGTCCTTCAGCTGGGCGAGGATCTGGCCCTCGCCGACCACCATCGAGTCCAGCCCGCACGCCACCGTGTAGAGGTGGTGCACGGCGCGGTCCTCGTAGTGCACGTACAGGTGCTCGGAGAGCTCCTCCAGCGGGACGCCGGTCCGCGCCGCGAGCACCGCCGACACCTCGTCCAGCCCCGCGTGGAACTTCTCGACGTTGGCGTACAGCTCCAGGCGGTTGCAGGTGGACAGGAGCACCGCCTCGGTGACCGGCTCGGCGGCCAGCGCCGCGGTGAGGACGCCGAGGCGCGCGTCGCCGTCCAGCGCGGCGCGCTCCAACAGGCTCACCGGCGCCGTCCGGTGGCTCATCCCGATGGCAAGGAGACTCACGCCGGCTGGACCCCCGGCTCGCGGTCCGACTTCGGCGCGGACGACGGCCGGCGGCGCACCATCGCCCCGGAGATTCCCGGGCCGGAGGCCGGCGGCTCGGCGTCGGGCGGCAGCCCGTCCCCGGCCTTGCGCTGCTCGTGGAAGGCGAGGATCTGCAGCTCGATGGAGAGGTCGACCTTGCGCACGTCCACCCCCTCGGGGACCGTCAGCACGGTCGGCGCGAAGTTGAGGATGCTGGTCACCCCGGCGTCCACCAGCCTGTCGGTGACCTCCTGCGCGGCCCCGGCCGGGGTCGCGATCACTCCGATGGACACACCGTTCTCCCTCACCACCGACTCCAGCTCGTCGACATGGCGAACCGCCTGACCGGCGATCATCTTCCCGGTGAGCTTGGGATCGGCGTCCATCAGCGCCGCCACCCGGAACCCGCGGGAGGCGAACCCCCCGTAGTTGGCGAGGGCGGCGCCCAGGTTGCCGAGCCCGACGATGACGACCGGCCAGTCCTGGGTGAGGCCCAGCTCGCGGGAGATCTGGTAGACGAGGTACTCGACGTCGTAGCCGACCCCGCGGGTGCCGTACGAGCCGAGGTACGACAGGTCCTTGCGGAGCTTGGCCGAGTTGACCCCGGCGGCCGCCGCCAGCTCCTCGGAGGAGACGGTGGGCACCGACCGCTCCGAGAGGCCGGTGAGCGCCCGAAGATAGAGAGGCAGGCGCGCGACGGTCGCCTCGGGGATGCCGCGTGTGCGCTCTGTGTGACTGCGTCCCGTTGCCACGGTGCTCCTGTGGGTGGTGCTCCGTCGGATAAGCCCTGACCGGCCGGTCACGGCTCGTCGTCCTACGTCGTTCCCCCTGACGTCCGGCCGTTCGGGCGCTGTTCGCCACAGTAGGCCTTTGTGAACGTGTGCACAAAGGCGATGTCCGTTTTGGTATCGGCCCGTGACGCGCATCACGCGGTGCCGCTCGCGCACGCCACTCCGCCTTCCGTACCGCCCCGACCTGCGTGGGTGGGATCCATCGCCGGGACCAACGGCCCGGTGCCCCCCAATCCTAAAGCCCACCGAAGCGTGCTATAGGGGACGCAACGCGGGGCCGGGCCGCGGGCGGAGAGGGGCGAGAATCGACGCATGAGCCTATTCCGCCGCAGGGCGGCCGCCGCCCACGAACTCCTGCTGCTGACGCGGCCGGGCTGCCACCTGTGCCACAAGGCGCGGGCCGCCGTCGACCGGGTCGCCGCCGAACTGGGCGTCGAGTACCGCGAGATCGACATCACCACGGACGCCGCGCTGCACGACCGCTACAAGGACGCGATCCCGGTGACGCTGGTCGACGGGGCGCCCGTCGACCAGTGGCACGTCAACGAGGAGCGGCTGCGCAGGGCGCTGACCGCCCGCTGACGGGTTCCGCTCCCGGGCGCGCGGCACGGGGCTCTGGGTTTTCCATGAAGTACATATGAGCGGGGCACAGCCGTGGCCGTTCCGTACCGATGCGGCAACACGCTGCGGGTACGCTTCGCGCATGCCCGGCGCCCCGTCCCCGTCCGCGGCGGCCGGACGGCCCGTCCGAGCGGCCGCCTTCTTCGACCTGGACAACACCCTGCTGCAGGGCGCCGCGCTCTTCCACATCGCCCGCGGCCTCTACGCCCGCCGCTTCTTCGGCCCCCGCGACCTGGCCCGCTACGCCGCACGGCAGACGCTCTTCCGGGTGCGCGCCGTGGAGGACATGGCGCATCTCACCCGGTCCCGCGACGAGGCGCTGGCGCTGATCGCCGGCCGCCCCGAGGCCGAACTCCGGGCGATGGTCGAGGAGATCTACGACGAGTTCCTCGCCGCCCGCATCTGGCCCGGCACCCGGGCCCTCGCCCAGGCCCACCTGGACCGCGGCGAGCCGGTCTGGATCCTCACCGCCGCCCCCGCGGAGTGCGCCGAGACGATCGCCGCCCGCCTCGGCCTCACCGGCGGGCTGGGCACGGTCGCCGAGACCTCGTCCGCCGGCACCTACACCGGGCGGCTGCGCGGCGCGCCGCTGCACGGGCCGGAGAAGGCGGCGGCGGTGCGCCGGCTGGCCGCGGCGGAGGGGTGGGAGCTGGGCCGCTGCTCGGCGTACAGCGACTCCTCCAACGACCTGCCGATGCTGGAGGCGGTGGGCCGGCCGGTGGCCGTCAACCCCGACGCGGAGCTGCGCCGCCGGGCCCGCGAACTCGGCTGGCCGGTGCGCGACTTCCGCACCGCGCGCAAGGCGGTGCGGGCCGGGGCGCCGGCGCTCGCCGCAGCCGGGGTGGGCGCCGCGCTGGCGCTGGCGGCGGCCCGATCGCCGCAACACGCCGGGCAGCGATCTCCGCGGCGATGACGCGCGCCCCTTTCACGCCCCCGCGCACTCCCGCACGCTCCGCCCACTCGGCGTCACCGGCCCCGAACGTCTGCGTGACCATGTCGCACGTCCGTCCGAGACAGAGCCCCCCGATTCGGCGAACGGGTCGTCAAACCGCGTCGAAACGAGCAAACTTGAGCCCCACTGCGTCGAAAACCTCGAACGGAAGCATCCCATCCGGCAAATTCAGCGACAGGGTGTAGCGCCCCCGGCACGAAGGGTTATTCTCTTCAGGCGCATCCGACACCCTCGCACCCCTACGATGGGTGAGCGGTCCCGCACAGCACGTGATGATAGTTCTGCCCATGGGAGTCCCGTGTACCCACACGTCGGGGTTGACGCCTCTGGCTTGGCTACGCTGCGCACGTTGGTCGTCACGCACCTCCACCCTGTCCCCGGTCCAGCCCTCGCGATTGCGGGCGGCCCCGAGGCCACCGAGAAGGTCGTGCCGGCACGCCGCGGCGCCCACGCCGCCCGCGGTCCAGCCGTCACCCACCGAGCCACCGCGCAACGCGCGTCCGGCACGGCGGGTTCGACCGGCACCCGCGCACGCACCGGCACCGGCGGGTGGTCCCGCGCCGGCGGGCGGACGGCCCGTCCACCCGCGGCCGACGGCGAGGCCCGCCGGATCATGGATCTCGTCGAGGCCGCGCAGTCCGGCGAGACCGAGGCCTTCGGCCGTCTCTACGACCACTACTGCGACACCGTCTACCGCTACATCTACTACCGGGTCGGAAGCCGTGCCACGGCCGAGGACCTGACCAGCGAGACCTTCCTGCGCGCGCTGCGCCGGATCTCGACCTTCACCTGGCAGGGCCGCGACTTCGGCGCCTGGCTGGTGACGATCGCCCGCAACCTGGTCGCCGACCACTTCAAGTCCAGCCGGTTCCGCCTCGAGGTGACGACCGGCGAGATGCTGGACGCCAACGAAGTGGAGCGCAGCCCCGAGGAGAGCGTCCTGGAGTCGCTCTCCAACGAGGCCCTGCTGGCCGCCGTCCGACGCCTCAACCCGCAGCAGCAGGAGTGCGTGACGCTGCGCTTCCTGCAGGGCCTCTCGGTCGCCGAGACGGCCCGGGTGATGGGCAAGAACGAGGGCGCCATCAAGACGCTGCAGTACCGCGCCGTACGCACCCTGGCGCGGCTGCTGCCGCCCGACACCCGCTGACGCACCGTCGACACGCGGTCGTCTCCCGAGGCCGCCGGTCCCTTGTACACCACAAGGGCGCCGGCGGCCTCGTCACGCCTCCGGGATGTCCCCCGATCCGATTACCCCATCACGATTGCGTAACCCTCGTGCTCCGCGACTCGTTTCTCCGTATGCAGGCCCCCAGCCGCGCCACGCGGTGCCCTGCACTCCGGCCTCGGGCCGTATCATCCGGCGGGATCCACCATCGGGTGAAACGGCTCCGGGACCGCAACGTTGTGCGGGGGCGGGGCGTCGAACACGACGAGAGGAGGTGCGGCCCGTGAACAGTGTGACTGCGGTGTATGACAGGAGACGGGCGAACGCCTTCGCCGAGGCCCTGGAGGCAGACGGCGGGTCGACGAACGGCGCGCTGCTGTCCGTGGCAAGGGCGCTCGAAGCGACGCCCCGGCCAACGCTCGACCCCGAGGTCCGGACGGCCCAGCGCGCGCGTTTGATCGCGGCGATGGAGACGGCCCTCAAGGAGGGCGGCAGCGGACCGGGCGTACCGGCGCAGCGGGAGGCCCCCGGAGGGGCGCCCAAGGCCTCGCGGGGCCGGCGCTGGGGACGGCGGGTGGCGATCGGCGCGATCGCGGCCGGGCTGGTCGGCGGCGGCTTCACCGGCGTGGCGGTGGCGAGCAACGGCGCCCTGCCGGGGGACACGCTCTACCCGGTCAAGCGCACCCTGGAGAGCGTCCGCCTCGGCCTGGCCGGCGGCGACGACTCCAAGGGCAGGCTCTATCTGGCGCTCGCCCGCACCCGGTTGACGGAGGCCCAGTCGCTGGTCCGCCGCGACGGGCACGTCGGCGGGACGTGGAAGCCCTCCGACGTGGCGGCGGTCCGCTCCACGCTGGCCGGGATGCACAACGACGCGGCCCGCGGCCGCGAGCTGCTGCGCAACGAGTACGACACCAGCGGCAAGCTCCAGCCGCTGCGCAGCATCGCGGACTTCACCCGCACCGCGCGTCCGCAGTGGACGGCCGTGGGCGCGGCGCTGCCGCCCCAGCTGGCGCCGGTCCGGCAGACGCTGGACGGGCTCTTCCGCGCCATGTCGCAGGAGGTGGCCCCGCTCGGCGACGGCGCCGCGCAGGCGGGCCGCCACAGCCCGAACTCGACGCCGGCGGCGGGCGGCTCGGCGGGGGCGACGTCCTCGCCGGGACGCGGCACGGGCTCGCCCTCCGCGGGCGGCAGCGGGACGCCGGGCAGGTCCGGCTCCGCGGGCGCCACGGGCTCGCACGGCGCGACGCCGTCCCAGCCGGGGCTCGTCGGCGGCCTGGTGGGCGGCCTGGTCGGCAACTCGCCCTCGGCGACGTCCAGTCCGTCCCCCTCCTCGAAGTCCGCCCCGCCCAACAACAGCATCGAGCTCCCGCCCCTGCTGCCGGGTCTGCCGACCCTGCACCTCTAGCGGCGCCG
>NZ_MLCF01000167.1 GCF_001879105.1 Mangrovactinospora gilvigrisea
CCCGCACCGCCCCCCGCACCGCGCGCCCCGCACGCCGCACCACCCCGCCGGAACGGTCCGGCGCCCGTGTCACCGAGCGCTCGTCCCGCCACGTCGTCCCCCACGCCTCCGACAACAGCCGCCCGTCCCACGGCGGCAGCCCCGGCAGCGCCACCCGGCAGCCGACCGCCGCCACCAGCGGCTCCCGCAGCCGCTCCGGCACGTCCGCCAGCGTCGGCAGCGCCAGCACCGCCGCCGCTCCCGCCGCCCGCAGCCGGGCCAGCCCCCGCACCAGCCGCTCGTCCACCACCGGCGCCGCGTCGTCCACCAGCAGCGCGGCGAACGCCGCATCCTCGCTACGCCCCGCCGCCCCGGTCAGGAACTGCCCGGCCACCAGCCGTGCCAGGATCTCCGCCGCCTCGGGATGGGAGTCGTGCGGCAGCTCGATCCGCACCCGCAGCGGATCCCCCGCTTCCGCCAGCCGGCCCACCGCGACCCCGCCGTCGGCCGCCAGCGCGCCCGCCACCGCGGGCACGTCCAGCAGCGCCAGCCGGTCCGCCAGCAGCGCGCCCACATCGTCGTTCCGGTACTGCTGGCGGACCCGGGCGCGCAGCTCCGGCGCATGCGTCTCCACCAGCCCGCGCTCGTCCAGCGCCAGACCGAGCGCGCGCATCGCCGCCTCCTCGCCCTCCAGCAGCTCGCGCAGCACCCGCAGCGACGGGCCGCACCCGTACGCCGCGAAGTGCGGCACCAGCAGCTGACGCAGCGCCACCCGGGCCCGCTCGCTGCGCTCCCCGTCCTCCACGCCGGGCGGCACCAGCGCATCGGCGAGGCAGCGCGCCGCCGTCTCCGGCGTCGCCGTGCCGTACAGATCCAGCCGGTCGGGCGAGGCGAGCCCGTCCGCCGACCCGGGCAGCACCAGCACGTCGTAGCCGTCCCGCGGACCCAGCGGCGCATGCGGACCGCCGAGCGCGACCACCGCGGCCGCGCCGGCGAGCGCCTGCAACCCCAGGCTCTCGGCGACCGGACGAAGCACCCGCGGCGGCTCCGCGCCCGTGCCGGAGCCCACCGCGAGCACCGAGGTGCCCAGCAGCGACGGATCCAGCGCCAGGCCGGCGCCGCGGTACTCGGCCGGGTTGCGCGGATCGTCGGCCACCGTACCGAGCCGGACCTGAGCGGTCTTCAGGTCGTGGCGGGCGCTGCGCGCCGGCAGGTCGCGATCCCCGCCGGCCCGGCCGAACGCCGCCGCGCCGTTGGCGGCCACCTCGGCGGCGAACCGGTCCGCCCGGTCGCGGTCGCCGCCGGCCTGCTGCCAGGCGTGCTGCAGCCGGGCGTAGTCGACGTCGTTGAGGCGGCCGGCCGCGGCGTCCCGGTCCAGCCGGTCCGCGGCCGCCGCCAGCGGCGGATGCCCGGCCCGGCGCAGCTCGGGGAAGAGCGATGCGGCGGGGGCACCGCCCTCGGCGGCACCCCGTGCCGCGGCAGCCGCCGCCTGGGTCGCCCGGTAGCGGACGGAGAGGCGCCGGACGAGCGGGCCCCAGCGGCCGATCCGGTACCAGAGCCAGCACCAGCCACCGAAGTAGGCGAGGTAGTTGAGGTAGTAGATGGCGACCTGGAGCGGCTTGGGAACGCCCAGCAGGGTGTTGAGGATGATCGCCAGCAGGTCGATCTCCCAGAGCATCACCTGCCAGGCGAAGAGCACCGCGGCGGCGAGCGCGATCAGCGCCCGCGGCCAGAGGCGGCCGGAGGCCGGGTCGTCGGGGTCGTCCGCGGGGCGCGGAACGTGCCGGTCCAGGGCGTAGACGCCGGGCAGCGGCGTGCGCCGCTCCCGGGCGGCCCACAGCTGCACCTCGGCGGGCGCCGGCGCCGCCGCGGGGGCGGCGGTTTTCGGCGCCGCGGGCGTCGGGGCGGGCGGCGGGACCGTCGGGGCGGGCGGGACGGCGCGGGACGGCGCCGGGGAATCCCCGGACGTGTGGCGCATTGTGGCGGCCTCCTGCGGGCGGACTGCGTCCTCAGGCTACCCGCGGTGCACGACGGTGACGCGATGTCAGGAGCGGTGTTGCGCCGCCGAGTTCGGTGCCCCGGCCGCGCCCCCGGGGCGGAGCCGCGCATCCCGCGGCGCCCCGCGCCCCTTACGCGGCGCCGACACCGCCTGGCCGGAACAGGCGTGAAGATCGTGTGCGGAGTTGATGATGGTGGGATGGTCGCCGACTCCGCGCCGGACACTCCGGGCGTACCTTCTAAGCAGAACAGCGAGCACGATCACCGAGCCGACCAGGAAGGACCCGCCGCCGCCGTGCCCACGCCAGGCCCCCACCTGCGTCGGCCCGGTTCCCCTTCGGGGGACGGCGAGCCCTCGCAAGCCGGACGACGGCCCGCCGACGGCACATCCCCCAGCCCGGCCGGCCGGCGCCCCGCCCCCTCCCCCCGGGGTCAGGGCGCATCCTCCGGCGGTCGCCGGAGCCGTCCCGGGGCATTCCCCCTCGCCCCGGGACGGCTTCTTCTTCTCCCCCCGGTGCTGCTGCTCGCCGTCCTCGGCCTGCTCACCTGGCAGGCGCTGGTGCCGCACGGCCCGGTCGACCGCCTCGACGCGACGCTGCGTGACGCGGTGCAGTCCGCCCGCGACGGCGGGCCCGGCCGGCTGCCCGGCGTGGAGACGCTCGCCCAATTGCTCTCGGACATCGGCGACACCCTCGTCTCCGTGCCGCTGCTGCTCGCCGCCGCCGTCGCGGCGGCCGTGCTGGCACGCCGGCGCCGGCTGCGGTGGTGGGTGCCGGCGGTCATCGCGCCGGCCGCGCTGGTGGTGCTGATGGGCACCGTCGTCCCCGGGAAGGTGCTGGTGGCGCGGCCCGGCCCGGACGGCGAGCGGGTGGTGCCGGGCGGCTGGGGCTGGTTCCCGTCCGGGCACACCGCGACGGCGTCGGTCTGCCTCGGCACCGGTCTGCTGCTGCTCCTGCCGTACATCCTGCGGCCGGTGCTGCGCCGGGTGCTGGTGGGGCTGCTGGCGCTGGTGCTGCTCGGCGTCGGCGCGGGCCTGGTGTGGTGCAACTTCCACTGGGTGTCGGACGTCGTCGCCAGCTGGTGCCTCGCCGGGACGGTGTGGTGGTGCGCGGCGGTGGCGCAGCTGCGACTGCTGCGCCGCCGGCCGGACTGACGGCGCGCCACCCTGGCCCGCCCGGGCCGTCCGGGTCGCACCGACAACGTTGTGGCGCGGGCTTCGCACCCGCCGCACACGCCGCACACGCCGCGCCCGTCACAGCTCGTCGCCCGTCCCCCGCAGCCGGGCGGCGGCCTCGTGGAGGGCCAGCTCCACCAGTTCGGGATCGCCCAGCCGGCCCGTCCCGTCGGGCGGTTCCAGCCAGCGGACCGGGCCGGACGGCTCGCGGGCGGGATGCGGCACCACCACCCAGCCGCCCAGGCCCACGCACCGCACCCCGGATCCCACCCAGCGCTCGGCGGTGCCCGGCGGGACGAGGAACCCCAGATGGCCGCCGCCGTCGGTGAGCACCGGGCCGGGCTCGGGCAGGCAGAGCCGGAGTACGCGCAGGGTGGCCGCGCCCAGCCGGCCGGGGATCACCAGCACGTCCCAGATGTGCCCGGCCGGCAGCAGCGCCAGGCCGGACTCGGAGAGCTCCCAGTCGTGCCGGCAGCGTTCCGGGTCCTCGGCGGCGGCGGCCAGCCACTCCAGCGCGCGGCGCGCGCCCCTTCGGTCGTACATCATTCCTCTCCTCCTTCGGTTCCACTGCGAAGGAGGAGCGGCCGGGGCGCGGATCATTACGCGGCTTTCGGGGTTGATTTCCCGCCAATCGCGGTTTTCGCCCCGATGCCCCGCCGCGGCGCGGCCCGCGGGTTGCGCGGCGCCCGAGGCGGCGTCAGTCCAGGCTCGTCATCACGTGCTTGATGCGGGTGTAGTCCTCCAGGCCGTAGGCGGAGAGGTCCTTGCCGTAGCCGGAGTTCTTGAAGCCGCCGTGCGGCATCTCGGCGACCAGCGGGATGTGGGTGTTGATCCAGACGCAGCCGAAGTCCAGCGCCTTGGACATCCGCATCGCGCGGCCGTGGTCCTTCGTCCACACCGAGGAGGCCAGCCCGTACTCCACGCCGTTGGACCACTCGACGGCCTGCTGCTCGCCGTCGAACCGCTGCACGGTGATGACCGGCCCGAAGACCTCGTTCTGCACGATCTCGTCGTCCTGCTTGAGGCCGGAGACGACGGTCGGGGCGTAGAAGTAGCCCCGCTCGCCGACCCGGTGGCCCCCGGACTCGACGGTGGCGTGCGCCGGCAGCCGGTCGATGAAGCCGGAGACCTTGGCGAGCTGGTCGGCGTTGTTGAGCGGCCCGTAGGCGAGATCGGCGTCGTCCGCGCCGCCGGGCGCGCCGGTGCGCAGGCCCTTGGCGATGGAGGCGAGCTCGGCCACGAAGGCGTCGTGGACGGAGGAGGCGACCAGCACGCGGGTGGCGGCGGTGCAGTCCTGGCCGGCGTTGAAGAAGCCGGCCTCGGCGACCGCGGCGGCGGTGGCCGGGACGTCGGCGTCCTCGAAGACCACCACCGGGGCCTTGCCGCCCAGCTCCAGGTGGACCTTCTTCAGCTGCTGGGCGGCGGCCCCGGCGACCTCGCGGCCGGCGCGCACCGAGCCGGTGATGGAGACCATCGCGGGGGTGGGGTGCTCGACCATCAGCCGGCCGGTGTCGCGGTCGCCGCAGACCACGTTGAAGACGCCGTCGGGCACATGGTGGCCGATGATCTCGCCGAGCAGCGCGGTGGAGGCCGGGGTGGTGTCCGAGGGCTTGAGGACGACGGTGTTGCCGGCCGCCAGCGCGGGGGCGAACTTCCAGACGGCCATCATCATCGGGTAGTTCCACGGCGTCACCTGGGCGCAGACGCCGACCGGCTCGCGGCGGACGAAGGAGGTGAGCCCGGCCATGTACTCGCCGGCCGAGCGGCCCTCCAGCAGGCGGGCGGCGCCGGCGAAGAAGCGGATCTGGTCGGCCATCACCGGCAGCTCCTCGGAGCGGGTGAGGCCGATCGGCTTGCCGGTGTCCTTGGACTCGACGGCGATGAGCTCCTCGGCGCGCTCCTCGATCTCGTCGGCGATCTTCAGCAGCGCCTGCTGGCGCTCGCCCGGCGTGGCGTCCCGCCAGGCCGGGAAGGCCTCCGCGGCGGCGGCCATCGCCCGGTCGACGTCGGCGGCGCGGGAGAGCGGCGCGGTGGCGTACGGTTCGCCGGTCGCCGGATCGAGCACCTCGTAGGTGGCGCCGTCGGCGGCGGGGGCGGGCTTTCCGGCGACATGGTTGTGCAGGGTTCGCAGGTCGCTCACGTGATCGCTCCTCCAGGATGTGGCGTCGGGCGGCCCGCCCATCAGGGGCGGTGGCCGGGCGACGGGTGGCCGCAGGCCCCAGCATGCCGCTCCTTGGCCGCGACGGGAACCCGAAACGGCGGTACCGGGGCTGCTGGAATGAAGATTCATGGGACAAACCGGGACATGGGCGGGAGGTTCTGCGGCGTCACCTCAGGGGTCCGAACCTCGTTGAACTTGGTTGAGATGACGGATACTTCGGCGACTTCGACGACGTCCACCCGGCGGACGGGCCACCGGGCGGTGGCCTCCCCTCCGGACAATGATGTGCTCTGGTCGCGTGCCCTGGTGCGGCACCGCGGCGGCGGACCGGTGCTGCGCGGCGTGTCCGCGGGGGTGCGGGAGGGCGAGCTGCTGGCCGTCACGGGCACCCGGGGCGCGGGGAAGACGACGCTGCTGGAGTGCTGGTCGGGGACGACCGCGGCGGACTCGGGCGAGGTGTGGTTCAACAGCGCGCCGGTGCACACCCTCTCCGCGGGGCGGCGGGAGCGGCTGCGGCGCGAGCACTTCGGCTTCGTCGGGCCGGAGCCGCGGCTGCTGGCGGAGCTGACCGCGGCGGAGAACGCGGCGGTCGGCGGGATGCTGCGCGGGCTGCGGCGGCGCGCGGCGGAGGCGGCCGCGGCGGAGTGGCTGGACCGGCTGGAGCTGGGCGAGTTGGCGCGGCTGCGGCCGGACGGGCTGCCGCGCGAGGCGCAGCAGCGGGTGGCGGTGGCGCGGGCGCTGACGGGGGCGCCGTCGGTGGTCTTCGCGGACGACCCGACGGCGTGCCTGGACACCGCGGGCTCGGCGCGGCTGCTGCGCGTCCTGGCCACGGCGGTGCGCTCGCACCGGATGACGCTGGTGCTGGCCACGGCCGACCCCGAGGTGGCGGCGCTGGCCGACCGCCGCCTCCACCTCACCGACGGCCGCCTGACCCCGGACCCGGGGTGGGGCGCCGGGGAGAAGCGGCGGCAGGCGGGTTACCGCGCGGACGGTGACGGCCGATGATCGCCGTCCTGATGCTGCAGTCCCTCAAGGGCGTCCGCGCCGCCGCGACCCTCGCCGCGCTCGCCGCCGTCTCCGCCGCCACCGGCCTGCCCCTCGTCGCCCTCCTCGCCCGCGCCGCCCACGCGCCGCACGCCGCCCCCCACGAGGCCGCCGCCACCCTCGCCGTCGCGGCGCTGGGCGCCCTCGCCGCCGCCGCGCTCGCCGACCTCCGCGCCGCCCTCCGCGCTCCCTGCCACGCCGCCCTGCACGCCGCCGGCTGCGACCGCCTGACGATCCGCCTGCTGCACGCCGCCGAGACCGGCGCCGCCGCTCTCGCCGGATCCGCCGCCGTCCTCCCGGTGCTGGAGCTCGCCCACCGCACCGCCCCCGTCCGCCGGATGCTGGGTCGCGCCGCCGCTGGCTTCCCGGACGGCGTCCCGCTCGCCGGGGCCGGCACGCTGCTGCTCGCCGTCCCCGTCGTCACAGCCGCCACCGCCGCGCTGACGCTGCGTCACCCCAGGGCCGCCCCGGCCGCGGCCCCCCTCCCGGCGCCC
>NZ_MLCF01000168.1 GCF_001879105.1 Mangrovactinospora gilvigrisea
GTCACGTACTCGCGGGCCCTCGGTGGGTTTGGCAAACCAGGCTACGAGTTCTTGCCGGCCGGTGTCGGTGATCTCATAGACGCGCTTGTTGGGGCGGTCGGCCTGGTCGATGTCCTGACCGCGGATCAGGCCGGCCTTCTCCAGGCGGCCCAGGGTGACGTAGACCTGCCCGATGTTGGGTTCGGGGTAGGCGACGCCGAAGGTCTC
>NZ_MLCF01000169.1 GCF_001879105.1 Mangrovactinospora gilvigrisea
GGTGCCGGGGCGGAGGGGCGGCGAACCCGGCACCGCGTCAACCGCGACCGTGCCGCGCCCCCGCCACCGCCGCGTCAACCGCGCCCCGGCGAACTACTCCGTCCCACCCGGCGTCGCCTCCGCCCGCGGCCCCGCCTCCGCCGCGGCCTCGCTGTAGATGTCCGGCTCCAGGTACACCGCCCGAGCCATCGGCTCCACCTCCCGCACCCGCCGCTCCGCCGCGTTGATCGCCTCGACCACCTCCGCCGCTGAAGAGCCGGGCCGCACCCCCACCTTCGCGCAGACCAACAACTCCTCCGGCCCCAGGTGCAACGTCCGCAGGTGAATCACCCGCGGCACATCCTCCCCGTTCACCAGCGCCCCAAGGATCCGCTTCGTCGCCTCGGGCCCCGCACTCTCCCCGACCAGCATCGACTTCGTCTCCACCGCCAGCACCACCGCGATGCACACAAGCAGCACCCCGATGCACAGCGTTCCGATCCCGTCGAAGACCGGATCCCCCGTCACCTCCGCCAGCCCCACCCCCAGCAGCGCCAGCACCAGACCGATCAGCGCCCCGAAATCCTCCAGCAGCACCACCGGCAGCTCGGGGCCCTTCGCGCGCCGGACGAAGGCCACCCAGCCCACCTTCCCCCGCAGCGCGTTCCCCTCCTTCATCGCGGTCCGGAAGGACAGCCCCTCCGCCACCACCGCGAAGAGCAGCACCCCCACCGCCCAGTACCAGGAGTCCAGCGGATGCGGATGCCTGATCTTCTGGACGCCCTCGTACACGGCGAAGCACCCGCCGACCGCGAAGAGCACCACCGCCACCAGGAACCCGTACACGTACCGCTCGTGCCCGAACCCGAACTGGTGCTCCGGCGTGGCCCGCCGCCGCGCCCGCTTCCCGCCGATCAGCAGCAGGACCTGGTTCCCCGAGTCCGCCACCGAGTGCACGCCCTCGGCCAGCATCGACGACGATCCCGTGAACGCGAACGCCACGAACTTCGCCACCGCGATCGCCAGATTCGAACTCAGCGCAGCCACAACGGCCTTGGTGCCGCCCTCCGCACTCATCCGCAGCCTCACCCTTGTTCTTGGTACACGCTTTAACCTTCGATGACCGGATCACGCTAACGCACCGTCATCCTCGTCCCCCGGCAGTCCGCTCGAACCGCCCTCGAGCCGGGCCCAAATCGGCCTCAAACCCTCACCGGGCCCACCCGCGAGGGTGTTAGCGTGGGGCACGGCGGGACGTCGCGCTGATGGCGGGCGGACGGCGCCGGCAGGGTCCCGACTGGGTCCGGCCAGCGCCCTCCCTGTGGATGAGAGGACCACCGACGCATCGTGCCAGGCACCCGGTTCCGGCCTGCCCGAATCCGGGACGCCAGGCGTGTCCGCCGCCACCCCAGACCGCTCCCGAGACGACTTCAGGAGTAGAGACAGGTGTCCTCTCTCACGCAGGGCGACTTCAAGGTCGCCGACCTCTCCCTTGCCGACTACGGCCGCAAGGAGATCCAGCTCGCCGAGCACGAGATGCCCGGCCTGATGTCCATCCGCAAGGAGTTCTCCGACAGCAAGCCGCTCACCGGCGCTCGCGTCATGGGCTCCCTGCACATGACGGTGCAGACCGCCGTCCTCATCGAGACGCTCACCGCCCTCGGCGCCGACGTCCGCTGGGCCAGCTGCAACATCTTCTCCACCCAGGACCACGCCGCCGCGGCCATCGCCGTCGGCCCCGACGGCACCCCGGACAACCCGCAGGGTGTCCCGGTCTTCGCCTGGAAGGGCGAGACGCTGGAGGAGTACTGGTGGTGCACCGAGCAGGCGCTCACCTGGCCCGGCCAGCCCGGCCCGAACATGATCCTGGACGACGGCGGCGACGCCACCATGCTCGTCCACAAGGGTGTGGAGTTCGAGAAGGCCGGCAAGGCCCCCGACCCCTCCACCGCTGAGAGCGACGAGTTCCGCGTCGTCCTCCAGCTGCTCAACCGCTCGCTCGCGGAGAGCCCGAAGAAGTGGACGGAGGCCGCCGCAGAGATCCGCGGCGTCACCGAGGAGACCACGACCGGCGTGCACCGTCTCTACGAGATGCACCGCGACGGCTCGCTGCTCTTCCCGGCGATCAACGTCAACGACTCGGTCACCAAGTCGAAGTTCGACAACAAGTACGGCTGCCGCCACTCCCTGGTCGACGGCATCAACCGCGCCACCGACGTCCTGATCGGCGGCAAGGTCGCCCTCGTCTGCGGCTACGGCGACGTCGGCAAGGGCTGCGCCGAGTCGCTCCGCGGCCAGGGCGCCCGCGTGGTCGTCACCGAGGTCGACCCGATCTGCGCCCTCCAGGCGGCGATGGACGGCTACCAGGTCTCCACGCTGGAGGACATGGTGGAGACGGCGGACATCTTCGTCACCACCACGGGCAACAAGGACATCATCAAGGCCGCCGACATGGCCCGGATGAAGCACCAGGCGATCGTCGGCAACATCGGCCACTTCGACAACGAGATCGACATGGCCGGCCTCGCCGCCATCCCCGGTGTCGTCCGCGACGAGGTCAAGCCGCAGGTCCACACCTGGACGTTCCCGGACGGCAAGAAGATCATCGTGCTCTCCGAGGGCCGCCTGCTGAACCTGGGCAACGCCACCGGGCACCCGTCGTTCGTGATGTCCAACTCCTTCGCGAACCAGACGATCGCCCAGATCGAGCTCTTCACGAAGCCCGAGGAGTACCCGATCGACGTCTACCGGCTGCCCAAGCACCTGGACGAGAAGGTGGCCCGCCTCCACCTCGACGCCCTGGGCGTCAAGCTCACCACCCTCACCAAGGAGCAGGCCGACTACATCGGCGTCCCCGTCGAGGGCCCCTACAAGTCGGACCACTACCGCTACTGACGGTCCGACCGCGGCACCGCACCACCGCCGCCCCCGGCACCCGCGCCCGTGCGCGGGCGGCCGGGGGCGGCGCCGTTCGCGCCGCCTAGGGTGGCCCCATGCCCGCCGGCCGCTACCTCCTGACCGACCCCTACGACGGAACGCCCCTGGGCGCCGAGCACTTCCGGTGCGCCCCCGGCCCGGCCGGCTGGCGCTACACCGCCCGCACCACCGGCCCCGACGGACGCCCCTCCGGCTCCGTCGACCTGACCACGGACTCCGCGTTCCGCCCCCTCCGCCTGGAACTGCGCACCGCCGACTGGCAGCTGCGCGGCGCCGCCCTCGACGGAGTCACCTGGGTCCGCGCCGACCTCGCCGGCCTCGGCGAGACCCAGGACGGCAACGCCCCGGCCCGCGCCTTCACCGGCCGGTCACCCGGATTCCTCGTCGCCCTCGCGCGCCTGCTCCGTCCCACCGCGGACGGGATCCGCGTCCGCCTGGTCGCCGTCACCCATCCGGTCCTCGCCGCGCACCTCGCGGAGCAGCGGTGGACCCTGCTCGGCACGGAGTCCCACCCCACCGACGACGGCCCCCTGACGGTGGAGAAGTACCAGGTCGTGGACGTCGACACGGGGGAGCCCCAGCACATCCACCTCGCCGGCGACGTCGTCCTCGACGCCCCGGGAGTGGAGCTCGACTCCCTGGACGGCCCCCCGAGCCCGTCGATGTGCATTCCACCCCGGTGACCTGCTAGTGTCACATCTCACCGCCAACCGAGCATTGACTCGGACGGCGGTGACCTCTAGGCTAGAGAGGTTGCTCGGGGAGCTGGACAAGCCCTCGAACGTCAACTAGTCTGGAAACACCGCAACCTGATCGATCCTCAGGTGGTCCTTGCCCGAAACGGCCGGGAATTACCACCGAAAAGATCTGGTAAGGTTAAGGACAGAACGAAGCGCCCGGAGGAAAAGCCG
>NZ_MLCF01000017.1 GCF_001879105.1 Mangrovactinospora gilvigrisea
CCGCTAGTGCCGTGAGGTGAAGCCGTCCTGGAGGGGCATGCGGAGGCCCGCCGTGCCGGGGATGGCCGCCGCGTCGGCCAGCGCGCGTGCGGGGGCCGCGTCGACCGCGACCGCCAGGGCCCAGTCGGTGACCAGCTCGCGCACATCCTCCGCCCGAGCGCGCAGCGGATTGCGGCCGCCGTGCACCTCGAACCGCACCACCTCGTCCGCCGCGTCCAGCGCCCGCACCGCGAAGCGGTACCCCAGCTCCGGGTCCGCCCACGGATCGCGCCCGCCGTCGACCATCAGCAGGCGGCGCCCCGCCAGTTGGTCGACCGTCTCGGCCTCCTCCCCGGACGGCCCCGCCGCGGGCAGCCGCAGCCCCACCAGACCGACGCCGCGCACCGCGGGATGCCCCGCCGCCCACAGCGCGGGACGCGCCGACGCGCCGGCGCCGATCAGCACCACCGGCACCCCGTCCGCGACGCCGCCCAGCGCGGCGCCCAGCGCCGCCGACACCGCCGCCGGCGCATCCGACGGCCCGACCTCGACCCTGCGCACCGCCGCCCCCGCGGCCCGCGCCGAGCGCGTCAGCCGTTCCTCCAGCGGACCCAGCGGCCAGGCCCGCCTTCGCCGCCGGCGGGGCACCAGCAGGAGCAGCACCGCCCGGACATCGGGCCCCGCCGCTCCGGACTCCCTTGTCCGGACCCTCTCCTGATGGACCATGAGCGAACTCAATCAGACCTGAGACGTACCCGACAGGGGAACGACACACGGCTTGGCATCCTCTCCTGCCCGAAGGCGGGGGAGTCCGACGGTTGCCCGTCGGGATTCCTGCTTCATCGACGACCGCCCGGTCCGGGAGGACTCCCTTTGAGGTCTTACGTCGCCTCCACAGGCAGACGCCGCCAGCCCGGCGGCCAGGATGTTGCGTGCGGCGTTCACGTCGCGGTCATGCACGGTGCCGCACCGGCATGTCCACTCCCGGGTGCTCAGCAGCAAGCTTTCTCGGACGATGCCGCAGGCTCCGCACAGTTTGGAGCTGGGGAAGCAACGGTCGATCACTACCAGTTCGCGCCCGTACCAAGCGCACTTGTACTCCAGCATGGAGCGCAGTTGCGCCCATGACGCATCGCTGATTGCTCGTGCAAGCGAGTGGTTCTTGATCAAGCTGCGGACGGCGAGATCCTCGATCACGACCGTTTGATTCTCGCGGACGAGTCGAGTTGACAGTTTGTGCAGGAAATCCTTGCGCCGATCCGAGATCCGGGCGTGGACTCTGGCGACACGGCGCCTGGCCTTCTCGCGGTTCGCCGAACCTTTTGCCCTCCGTGACAGTTGCCGCTGCGCCTTGGCAAGGCGACCGCGGTCACGGCGCTCGTACCGGGGGTTGCTGACCTTCTCTCCAGTGGAGAGGGCCACCAGCGAGGTGATGCCCGCATCAATGCCGACCGCGTCTGCCGTGACCGCTGCCGGGGCGACGCGGTCACTGCACAGCATGGAGACGAACCAGCGCCCGGCGCTGTCGCGGGAAACAGTAACCGTGGTGGGCTCCGTGTCGTCCGGCAAGGGACGCGACCAGCGAATATCCAAGGGAGCGGTCATCTTGGCAAGAGTCAGCCGCCCGCCGCGCCAGGTGAAGGCACTGCGGGTGTACTCGGCCGACGCGCGGGACTTCTTTCGGGACTTGTAGCGGGGGTACTTGGCCCGCTGGGCGAAGAAGTTGGTGAAGGCCGTCTGAAGATGGCGGAGCGCCTGCTGGAGTGGGACAGAGGACACGTCCCTGAGGAATGCCAGCTCCCCGGCCCTCTTCCACTCCGTCAGACTGGCGGACGATTGTACGTAGGTCATGCGGCGCTGCTCGCCGCGCCAGGCCCGTGTGCGTTCCTCAAGCGCCTTGTTGTAGACCAGGCGGACGCAGCCGAATGTGCGTGCCAGCTCGGCTTCCTGCTCGTCGGTGGGGTAGAAGCGGTACTTGAAGGCCCGCTTGACGTGCAGGGTCACATCTCACAATTTATCAGTTTCTGTGTGAGCGGAGGCTGTCAACCGGTGGACGGTGGACACCGTACTGCGCGACCCGCCCGGCGACCCTCCCCGTTTTCGCGGAGCCTGTGCCGCCCTCCCGGCCCGGGTGCCGGGTGCTCACGAAAGGCTTCGGATGAACACGAACATCGACGCCGGCTCCCCTGGGAGCCGCCCCCTCGCCGACTGGGGCCTGGGCGCCGTGCCGCTTCTCGAACCCCTGGCCTACCCCGGGCGCCCCGCGCCGGGACCCGCGGTCCTGCTGGGGGACGGCCTGACGGTCCTTCAGCGGTGGGACGGGGCCGCCGTCGACGGCCTCCTCGCCGAGGCCGGCGCGCCCCCGCTGGCCGCCCGCACGCCCGTCCTCGCCGTCGGCTCCAACGCCGCGCCCGCCCAGCTGCACCACAAGCTCGCCGCCCTCCCGCCGGCCGCCCGCGCGGTCCCGCTCTGCCCGGTGCGCGCCGACGGCCTCGGCGTCGGCGTCTCCGCGCACATCAGCCGCGCCGGCTACATCTCCGCCGCGCCGTTCGCCGCGCCCGGCGCCCGCGCCGCCCTCACAGCGACCTGGCTCGACCCCGAGCAGCTCGCCGCCGTCGACGCCACCGAGCTCACCTACCGCCGGCGGCCCGCCCGCGGCCCCGTCGCCCTCCCGGACGGGACCGCGCTGGACGGCGCCTTCCTCTATGTCCACCGCACCGGCGTGCTCGCCGCCGAGGGCGACGGCGACGTCCCGCTGCCGGCCGGCCCGCAGCCGGAGCTGCTCGCCGGCCTGCTGGCCCGCTCCGCCCGGCTGCGCGCCCTCTTCGACCACCCCGGCTCGCCCGCCGAGTTCTCCCGCCCGTCGCCCACCACCGCCCTTGCAGTGAAGCGCTCCGCGCTCGCCTTTGTTACTCGCGCCGCCGCCGACCCCCAGCTCCGGACGCTCGCCGCCGACCTCTTCCAGGAACTCGGCTGGGTGCTCCCGCAGCCGGATCTACACGCGTAGGCGTACCGTGGGGAGATGAGAATCACGGACGATCAGATCCGCCGAGCACCCAAGGTCCTGCTCCACGATCACCTCGACGGCGGCCTGCGGCCGTCGACGATCGTCGAGCTCGCCGCCGAGCAGGGCTACCGGGGCCTGCCGCCCGGCACCGCCGGCGATCCCGGGGCGCTCGGCGCCTGGTTCCGCGAGGCGGCCGACTCCGGCTCGCTGGAGCGGTACCTGGAGACCTTCGCGCACACCGTCGCGGTGATGCAGACCCGCGACGGGCTGGCGCGGGTGGCGTGCGACGCGGCGGAGGACCTCGCCGCCGACGGCGTCGTCTACGCCGAGGTGCGCTATGCCCCCGAGCAGCACCTGGAGCAGGGGCTGACGCTCGACGAGGTGGTCGGGGCCGTCAACGAGGGCTTCCGGGAGGGCGAGCGGCGGGCCCGCGCCGCCGGGAGCCGCATCCGGGTGGGCACCCTGCTCACCGCGATGCGGCACGCCGCCCGCTCGCTGGAGATCGCCGAGCTGGCCAACCGGCACCGGGACGACGGCGTGGTGGGCTTCGACATCGCGGGCGCCGAGGCGGGCCATCCGCCCACCCGGCACCTGGACGCCTTCGAGTACCTGAAGCGGGAGAACAACCACTTCACCATCCACGCCGGGGAGGCCTTCGGGCTGCCGTCGATCTGGCAGGCGCTGCAGTGGTGCGGCGCCGACCGGCTCGGCCACGGGGTGCGGATCATCGACGACATCAAGGTGACGGAGGGCCGCGAGGGCGGCGCGGCCGGCGAGGGCGCCGAGCTGGGACGGCTGGCCGCCTATGTGCGGGACAAGCGGATCCCGCTGGAGATGTGCCCGACGTCCAATCTGCAGACCGGGGCGGCCTCCTCCTACGCCGCGCACCCGATCGGGCTGCTGCGCCGGCTGCTGTTCCGGGTGACCGTCAACACCGACAACCGGCTGATGTCGGGGACGTCGATGAGCCGCGAATTCGCACATCTCGTCGACGCATTCGGATACGGGCTCGACGACATGCAATGGTTCACCGTCAATGCGATGAAGTCCGCCTTCATTCCTTTCGGTGAAAGGCTCGCGATGATCAATGACGTCATCAAGCCGGGGTATGCGGAACTGAAGTCGGAGTGGCTGTTTGCCGACACGGCGTCAGGATCCTCCCCGGACGGGGCCGGACACCGCGATGAACAGCAGGGAACCGCCTGATCCGGATGCTGCCCGGGACGGGGTGCGGACGCGCCCCGGACACTTCGGGGCCTCGCGCGCCCGCGCGAACGGGCCCTTCGGCGACGGGTGTCGGGCGCATGTCGGGGTGTTTGCCCGGCCCCGGGGGATGTGCCAACGTCATCCGGTATTCCCCGCCCCGAACCCCATGAGGAATCGGCGGCGGAGAATTCGTCCCAGTCATCCCGAACGCGAGGACCCACATGAAGACGGGAACCATCAAGCTCGCCGGCGCCGCCGCGCTCGGCGTCGCCTTCGCGGCGGCGGCAGCCGTCCCTGCGAACGCCGCCGTGGCCGACGGTCTGGTCCCGGGCCAGGGGCTTCCGAACCTGGCCTCGGACAACAGCGGACTGCCGAACGCCCAGAGCGCGGTGGGCGACACCGTGTCGACGCTCGGCAAGGCCGGCAGCCTGGTTCCGGCCGGCGGCCAGCAGCGCGCCCTCCCGATCCCGGCGGCCGGCCCCCTCGCCGGCCCGGTCTCCAGCCTCGGCAACCTCTCCGCCCCGGTGGAGAACGCCACCCACTCCCTCCCCGCCGGCGACGTCGTCGGTGCCGTGACCAGCGCCACCCACCAGCTGCAGGGCCTGCCGGTGAACGCGCCGCAGGCGCAGACCCGCGGCCTGGTGCCCGGCGGCGACTCCACCGGCCCGGTGACCGGCGCCGTCTCCAACGCGACCAAGGTGGTCGGCAAGGTGGCGCAGTCCGCGAGCGGCGCCGCCCAGCAGGGCGCGAGCCAGGCCGCCCCGGGCGGCCTCGGCGGGCTGCCGATCGGCGGCTGACACGCCGCACGGCGCCCCGGCGCCGCAGCCGCGGTGTCACCGCATCACCGCATCACCGGTATCACTCGCATCACACGCATCACACGCATCACACGCATCACCGCAGGACAGCACCGCCGCGCGAGGCCCGGACGACCGACCCGTCCGCCGGCCCCGCCGCGCGCAGCGCAAAGGGCCGCGCCCCCGGATCGCTCCGGGGGCGCGGCCCTTGCTCGTTCGTGCGGTCGGGTCAGAAGCCGACGCCGCCGCGGGCGGCGCGCGGGCTGCCCTCCTGCGGGATGAGCACCCACATCGCGAGGTAGATCACGAACTGCGGGCCGGGCAGCAGGCAGGACAGCACGGCGATGATGCGCATCGTGGTGGCGGAGATGCCGAAGCGCTGGGCAAGGCCCGCGCAGACGCCGGCGATCATCCGGCCTTCGGTGGGGCGGGTGAGCGGGGCGGCCATGGCGATTCTCGCTTTCTCCCCGGTACTGCCGGGGCGGTGGTCTGCGGTCTCCGGAAAGGCTCCGAAGTCGATGGCTCCATCCTCCGGCTCGGCGGGTCCCGAGGCGTCGACCTGCCGGGCGATCCGACCCGGACCTGCGGCTCGGGGGAGTTCCGGGGCGCGCGTCAGGGGTTGTCCCGGAGGCGGTGTAGCCTCCGTTTGTTGAGTTCTGAACAATCTGACGTTCCGTGAGAGGAAACGCTCCTTCGATGTCTCGTGTGCTGGCCATATCCGGCTCCATCCGCGCCAACTCCTTCAACACCCACGTCCTGCACAACCTGCAGTCCCTGGCCCCGGCCGGGATGCTGGTCGAGGTCTACAAGGGCATCGAGGAGCTCCCGCACTTCTCCGAGGACCTGGAGGCCAACCCGCCGGCCCAGGTGCTGCGGCTGCGCCAGGCGATCCAGGAGGCCGACGGACTCGTCATCTCCACCCCCGAGTACAACCGGCACATCCCCGGGGTGCTGAAGAACGCCCTCGACTGGGCCTCCCGCCCCTACGCCCAGGGCGTGCTCACCGGCAAGAACGTGGTGGTGCTCTCGGCCTTTCCGAGCAACGCGGGCGGCCTCACCGCCAACCTGCAGCTGCGGAACCTGCTGAGCGTGGTCAACGCCTACGTGGTCGGCGGCCCGATCGTCTCCATCCCCGAGGTGCACTCGGCGCTGGCCGTGCAGGCGGACTCGCCCGCGGTGCTCGCCAACGAGGCCACCCGCGGCATGATCGCCAAGAACCTGGACTCGCTGGAGCGGGCCGTCCAGGACAACACCGGCGCCAAGCACGCCGCCTGACGGAGGCTCACGCCCCGGCGGGGGCGGAGGCTACTTGTGCGGCCGGGCCGTTGCGGTCGGCCGCGCGGTGAACGGGGACGGTGCCGCGGTCGGCTGCGGCGCCGTCCCCGTTCGCGTGCCCGCGGCGGGGGTCCGCACGCCGCGGCCGTCCGAGGGGGCCGTGCCCTCGGCTGCCGCCCGCCGGCGCATCCGGCGGCGTGCCGCCGGCACCACGGCCAGGTGCAGCAGTGCGGAGCCGACGGTGCCCAGCAGCACGTCGTCGACGTTGAACATCCGCCCCGGCACGGACGACTGGGCCATCGCCAGCACCGCGGCGACCAGCGCGGTCGCCGCGGTGCTGCGCAGGAAGGACCCGACGGCGGAGGACTCCAGCCGCGCCGAGAGCATCGGCAGCAGCACGCCGAGCGGCGCCAGCAGCGCCAGCTCCCCGCCGATCGCCTTGAAGGCCGGCCACGGCCCCTCGGCCAGATTGCGGCGGACGGAGGCGAACGGGGTCAGGTTGGCGTCGTAGACCCAGGGCACCGGGCGGGGCCGCAGCGCGATCCAGGCGACCAGCGCCAGATAGGCGATGAGCAGCGCGAATCCGAGAACGCGAACGGCGGGCGCGTCGACGTGGACGCGCGGGCGCGGGTTCGTCCCCCCGGGTGCTCCGGAGCCTCCTGATTGCACGCCCCGGAAGACGTGCCGCGGCTCGCCGATGGTTCCCGGGGGCGGGCGTTGTCACACCGATGGGTGGGTCCGGTGACGAAACAGTGACGTACCGGGCCGAGCCGGACGCCCCCGCGGCGCCCCCGAAAGCCCCCCGAGGCGCCCCCGGAGCGGCCTCGGACCGCCTCGGGGGCGGCGGTTCAGCCGGCGCCCGCGCCGTGCTCCGCGAGGCGGGTCGCCTGGGCGCAGTCCTCCTCGTGGACGGCGCCGTCCGGCCCGCCGAGGGGGATGCCGCCGGTGCCGCGGTGCAGGTTGGTGGCGAAGGTGCAGACCAGCTGGGCGCGGGCCCAGCCGGACAGCCGCGCCGGGTCGGTGCTCAGCCGGATCGCGCCGGCCGGGTCGCCGTCCTTCGCGTCCGCGGTGGACAGGCCCTGCGGGACGGCGGTGGTGTAGGGCAGCGCCTCCTGCCGCAGCAGGTACAGCAGCGAGGCGGCGGTCGGCGGGGTGTCGGTGAGCCGGGCCACGGTCGCCAGCCGGTCCCCGCACACCAGGTAGAGCACCGAGGCGGACTCGGTGGCCGCGGCCGCCTCGGCGGTCGGCCGGGACGCCGAGGGGCAGTCCGCGCGCCCGGCGGGCGCGCCGGCGTCCACCGGGTAGGCGGTGGGCCGTATCCCGCAGCCCGCGAGCGCGGCGAGCACGCCCAGCACGCCCAGTGCCCCGGCGGTGCGCCGGTTGCGGGTGGAGCGTCCCCTCATTGGGGGGCCTCCTCGGGGGTGGTGCTGCCCGGCTCGGGCCCGTCGGCCGGCGCGGCGACCGGGCGGAGCGGAAGGGTGAGGGTGAAGACGGCGCCCTCGCCGTCGGCGGCGGAGTTGGTGGCGCTCAGCTCGCCGCCGTGGATGCGGGCGTTCTCCAGGGCGATGGAGAGGCCCAGGCCGCTGCCGCCCAGGCCGGCGCTGCGCACCCGGCCGCTGTCGGCCTTGTAGAAGCGGTCGAAGACGTGCGGCAGCACCGCGTCGGGGATGCCGGGGCCGCTGTCCGCCACCTCGATGATGAGCAGCTCGGTGCCGGCCGGGTACTCCGCGGTGTTGGTGGAGACCACGGTGAGCGGGCCGGGGCGCTCCAGCCGGGCGCGCTCCCCGGAGTGCGCGGCCCGCGCGGCCGTCTCGCGGCGCACCGCGACCCGCACCGGCGAGCCGCCGTGCTTGAGCGCGTTGCCGATCAGGTTGGCGAGGATGACGTCGAGGCGGCGCGGGTCGAGCCGGGCCTCGATGCCGCGGGCGGCGTGCAGTTGGACGGCGTCCAGCCAGGCGCGGGTGTCGATGCAGGACGTCACCTGGTCGGCGACGTCCACGTCGTCCAGCACCAGGCGGGCGGTGCCCGCGTCCAGCCGGGTCACCTCCATGAGGTTCTCGACCAGGTCGTTGAGGCGGCGCGTCTCGCTGACGACCAGCTCCACCGCCTGCCCGAGGCCCGGCTCCAGCGCCTGCACCTCGTCCTCCAGCAGCTCCGTGACCGCGGTGATGGCGGTCAGGGGGGTGCGCAGCTCGTGGGACATGTCGGCGACGAAGCGGCGGGAGGACTCCTCGCGGTCCTTCAGCTCCTGCACCCGGCCCTGCAGCGACTCGGCGGTGACGTTGAACGTGCGGGCCAGGTCGGCGAGTTCGTCGGTGCCGCGCACCGGCAGCCGGGCGTCGAACTCGCCGCGGCCCAGCCGGCGGGCCGCGTCGCCGAGGCGCTGCATGGGGCGCAGCACCATCGTCGAGGAGGCCTGGGCGAGCAGGGCGGCGGCGATCAGCGCCAGGGTGGTGGCGATGCCCAGCGACCAAGCGAGGGAGGAGAGGTCCTCGCTCTCCGCGCGCAGAGACTTGAAGGCGTAGCCGGTCACCGAGGAGGACTCCACCCGGGTGCCGACCACCAGGTAGGGGGCGCCGCCGACGGTGATGCGCTGCCAGTACATGTGGTACGCCCAGGCGTTGGCGGCGTCCACGGAGCGCTTGTGGCCGACGGCGTCGATGAGCCCGGCCGGCACGTCGGGGTAGGTGAAGCCGGTGGTCCGGGAGCCGTCCGGGGAGGCGCCGGCCGAGGACCCGCTGCCGGAGGCGCCGTCGGAGGCGTCCGCGGCGGGCGTGGAGCAGGAGGGGGTGTGCAGCACCACCTGGTAGCCGAGGGCGGTGCCGGCGTTGATCTGCTTGGCGGCCCAGCCCAGTTGGCTGCAGTCGGGGTTCGCCGGCATGGCGCCGACGTTCTCCTTGAGGCTCTTGCGGAAGTCGTCCACCACCGACTGCTCGGTCCGCTTCAGCAGCGCGTCGCGGTTGAGCCAGTAGGCGATGCCGCTCGCGGAGCACGCGGCGACCAGCGCGACCAGCCCGAAGACCGCGATCAGGCGCACCCGCAGGCTGCCCAGGCGGACGCGGCGCAGCGCGCGGCGCAGCCGTCCGGGAGCGGACGGGGCCTCGGACGGCCCGGGTGGTGGCGCAGCGGTCATGCCGGCGGATCCAGGCGGTAGCCGACGCCGCGCACCGTGCGGATCAGCTGGGGCGAGGAGGGGATGTCCTCCACCTTGGCGCGCAGCCGCTGCACGCACGCGTCCACCAGCCGGGAGTCGCCGAGGTAGTCGTGCTCCCAGACCAGCTGCAGCAGCTGCTGGCGGGAGAGGGCCTGGCCGGGGCGGCGCGACAGCTCCAGGAGCAGCCGCAGCTCGGTGGGCGTGAGCTGGAGCTCCTCGCCGTTCTTGGTGACGGTCATGGCGGCGCGGTCGATGGTGACGGAGCCGTAGGCGGTGGAGTCGCTGGCGTCGCGCTCGCCGCGGCGCAGCACGGCGCGGATGCGGGCGTCGAGGACACGGGGCTGCACCGGTTTGACGATGTAGTCGTCCGCGCCGGACTCCAGCCCGACGACCACATCGATGTCGTCGTTGCGCGCGGTGAGCAGGATGATCGGCAGCTGGTCGGTGCGACGTATGCGGCGGCACACCTCGAAGCCGTCGATCCCGGGCAGCATCACGTCCAGGACGATCAGATCCGGTCGCTCGTCGTGCAGGCGCGCCAATCCGTCCTCGCCGCTCGCCGCCGCGGTGACCTTGTGGCCCTGGCGGGTGAGCGCGAGTTCGAGACCGGTCCGGATGGCGTCGTCATCCTCGATGAGCAGAAGGTTGGACACGGCGACATTCTGGCCCACCGGGGGGCGCGAGTTCGAGTCCACCGGCGCTACTCGCGTCGCTTATATAGGGCCAACTACCGCAAAGTTGGGCATTTCTTGGTGGCGCGGCTCACGGCGGAGGCGCATGCGCCGACCTGCGACCCCGCATCCTGTTGCACGCCTGTGACAGTCGCCGGACACCGTCATGACCGAGCGCGGGCAAGGTATTCACCACGACGGCAGCACCAGGCGGCCGCCGGCCACCGACGGAATTGGGGAGGCGCACATGACCACGGCGCTGATGGCCAAGGGGGACACTCCGGCCGCACCGGCACGGCACCATGCGCGTCCCGCGCGCCGTACCCCGGTGCGCCGTGGCCCGCTGGCCGCCGTCCCCACGACGACGACGGGCCCGGTCGCGGTTCCCGCGGCGGCCACCCGCCTCGCCGACCGGCGCATCCCCGAGCAGCGCACCGGCGCCGCCGAGGAGCGCGAGCAGGACCGGCGCGAGACCGAGCGCGCCGCGGAGGCGGACTTCACCGCCTACGTCCGCGAGCGCCGCGCCTCCCTCTACGCGACCGCCTACCACCTGACCGGCGACCGCTACGAGGCCGAGGACCTGCTGCAGAGCGCGCTGTTCTCCACCTACCGCGCGTGGGGCCGGATCGCCGACAAGCAGGCCGTCGGCGGCTACCTGCGCCGCACCATGACCAACCTGCACATCTCGGCCTGGCGCCGGCGCCGCGTCAGCGAGTACCCGACCGAGGAGATGCCCGAGGTCGTCGGCGACACCGACGCCATGCGCGGCACGGAACTGCGGACGGTGCTCTGGAAGGCGCTCTCCAAGCTTCCGGAGAACCAGCGGACGATGCTGGTGC
This sequence comes from Mangrovactinospora gilvigrisea, assembly GCF_001879105.1. GTDB lineage: Bacteria > Actinomycetota > Actinomycetes > Streptomycetales > Streptomycetaceae > Mangrovactinospora > Mangrovactinospora gilvigrisea. The sequence goes on from NZ_MLCF01000017.1 coordinate 10,929, forward strand.
TCCGCTACTACGACGGCCGGACGGACCCCGAGATCGCCGATGTGCTCGGCATCAGCGTGGGCACCGTCAAGTCCAGCATCTGGCGCGCGCTGCGCCGGCTGCGCGACGACGACCAGCTGAACTTCGGCGAGGACCACGCCTTCGGCGAGCTGGTCGCCTGAGAAAGCGCCTTGGCGGTCAGGGAGGAGCGCCGAGGAAATCGGGGGAGCACGGGGGAGCGGGGGGAACCGGTCGGGGTCCTGACGGGGGATCACGGGGGAAACGGGGCAGGCCCCGGCCGGAGCACACCGACCAGGGAGGGGAACGAGGGGGGAACCGGGGGATCCGGGGGGCGTCGGGGGACTCCCCCGGAGAGACCGGGAAGCGGGGCGGATGCCGAGGGGGCGCCGCCCCGCTTTCCCTTGCCCTCCTTGGCCGCTCCGGCGTTCGGCCTCACTCGTCCGGGGGATCGCCCCGCACGGCGCCGCCGCGCCGGCCCGCCGCACCGCTAGCGTCCGTTGTCATGCGACTCCGCACCCACCGCACCGGATCAGCCGCCCTCGTCGTCGCCGGCGCCGCCGCGCTCGTCGCCGGAGCCGCCGCCTCCGCGCAGGCCGCCCCCCGCCCGGCCGTCCCGCCGCACACCGCGCCGGAGCAGCAGGGCTCGGGCTCCTCGCAGGCGCTCTCCGGCCTCACCTCGGCCACCTCGGGCCTCGCCCAGGGGCTGCAGGGCATCGGCGCCGTCAAGCTCAACCCGCTCAACGGCACCGGCACCGACCCGCTCACCAACGGCGTCGGCACCAAGGTCGCCGACTTCCGCCCGGTCTCCACCACGGACCTCACCGCGCCGCTCTCCGCGCTGAAGCTCGGCGACCTGATGTAGCGGAGCGCACGGCACTAGCACAGCGTCAACTCCACGCGCAAATACCGCCCGTAGCCCCGCAAACACCGCGGGTTTCCGGAGTCGTACAACCATTCGGCTGCCGCGTCGGTCTCGGATCCCATCTTCCTCACCCGAAACCCGAGACCGACGAGGAGTCATGCACCCGAGTCCCGGGGCCCCCGACCCCGAACCCCTCGTACCCCGGCGCCGCCGCGTCCCCACCGGCGCACTGGTCGGAGCCGCCGTGCTCCTCGGCCTGCTCGGCGGGCTCGTCGGCGGCTACACCGTCCAGTTCGGACGCAGGCCGTCACCGCTGCCGCCGCTCGCCGGGGACCGCGCGGCGTACCACTACAGCCGCACCGCCACCTCGGCCGCCGACGCCCAGCGCCTGCCGTCCGACGGCGACCTGCGCACCCTGCTGCTGCCGCTGCCGCCCGGCGCCACCAAGGCGGACGACGGCGTGGACGGGTTCCTCACCCCGGCGCAGTTCGCATCGCACTTCAGAAGGCCCGGCGCGGTCATGACCGGCCTCGCCCAGGACGAGTACCGCCGCGGGGCGACCGTCACCTGGCGGGACGACGCGCATGTCGTCGAGATCGAACTGGTCCAGTACCGCGACCTCGACGCGGCCGAGGCGCACGACGAGGCGAAGAGCTTCCAGGCCGGCGAGCGCAACAGCGCGCTCGTCACCGACGGGTCCGTCCCGCTCCCCGGCACCGCCACCGGCGCCGTGTTCTTCGTCGGCGCGGACCACCGCCAGGCGAACGTGCTGGCCCGCCGCGGCGACATCGTGATGGACATGTGGATCGCCTCCGGCGAGACGCTGAGCGAGTCGTACGTCCTCGCCCTGGGCGAGAAGCAGTGGAGGCGGCTGTGAGCGACCCGCGCCCCAACCCGTACCGCGACAACCCCGGCCCGGCGCAGCCCGGTTACGGCTATCCGCAGCCGCAGGCCCCCGCCGGTTACGGCTATCCGCAGCCGCAGGCCCCCGCCGGCTACGGCTATCCGCATCCCCAGGCGCCGGCGGGCTACGGCTACCCGCAGCCCTACGCCGCGCCGCCGCCACCCCCGCCCCCGCCCCCGTCGGCGCCGGCTCCGCCGCGCTCCCGGCGCGGCGCCGTGCTCACCGGCGTCCTGGCGCTCGTCCTGGTCGCCGGCGTGCTCGGCGGCGGCGGTTACGCGCTCACCAAGGCGAAGACCCACGCCCCGACCGTCGTCTACCGGGCGTCGCCGCGCCACGACCACGAGCCGTCCGCCCCGCCCGCCCGCCGCACCGGGCTCGCCGCCCAACTGGTGCCGATCCCGGCCGGGTTCGCACCGGGGCCCGACGTCGGCAGCTACGGCAACGACGTCGCCCTCACCGGCGGCGCCGCCCAGAACCTCGCCGGAGACCAGTCGATCACCGGCGGGCTCGCCGCGTCGGCGAGCATCGGCGTCACCGGCGAGGCCGTCCGCACCTTCACGGATCCGTCCGGCGCCTTCTACGAGGTGCGGGTCGCCACCAGCAAGCGGCAGGACGTCGTGGCCCGGCTCGGCGGGCTGATGCGGACCCTGACGGCCTACGGCCAGCTGTCGATGCGCGCCGGCCCCAAGGTCCCCGGGCACGCCAACGCCTCCTGCCTGCTGCCCACCCGCCCGGAGAAGGGCCTGACGGAGATGGACTGCATCGGGGGACGCGGCAACCTCATCGCCGAGCTGACGGTGACCGCGCCGGCCGACGAGAGCCTCACCCCGGCCGTCGGCGTCTTCCGCGACCAGCTGGACCGGCTCGCACCGCAGGGGAGCAGCACATGACGACCCAACTGCCCGTCTACGGCCCGCGGCAGGCCGCCCCGCGGCCCAAGCGCGGCGCGCCCAACGCGGTGCGGTGGACGCTCGCCGTGCTGCTCTGCCTGGCGATCGGCGGCGGCACCGGCTACGGGATCACCACGCTGCAGCGCGGCAGGCTCCCCGGACTGCACACCGCCTCCGACGGACGATGGGCGTTCCCCAGGACGGCGCCGCCCGCGCTGCAGCCGGGGGAGCCGCTCCCCGGCGACCGGCGGGCCAACCCGGCGGGCCGTCACTTCGCCGCCCTCGGCGGCCTGCTGGTGCCGCTGCCCCGGGGTGCCGTCCGGGAGGCGACGGCCAGGGGCGGCGCCGTCCCGACCCTGCTCGCGCTCTACCAGCCGGGCGGCCGCACGAAGATGTCGGCCGCGATCTCCGAGGAGCGGCTGCGCTCGTCGGCCGCCGAGGCCTGGTCGATGCCGGACGGCACCCACACGGTGGTGGTGCTGCTCCAGGCGAAGACCGGCGCGGAGGCGGAGTCGCTGCTCACCGAGCACCTCGACGTCCGCAGCATGGACACGCCGACGCTGGCGAAGGCGGCGGAGGTGCGCAGCGACGACGACGAGCAGACGATCGCGCCGCACAGCGCCAAGGCGATCGCCTACGCCGAGGCGGAGCCGTACGGCGACGAGCAGGTGCGCATCGCCTACAGCGTGATGGGCGACACCGTCGCCGTCGTCGCCCAGTGGCACCGCGCGTACACGCCGCCGCTCCCCTTCCACCAGACGGCCGTCCTGCAGAACCGGCTGCTCGCCTGATGCCGACCGCCCCGGCATCCTCGGACGGCGAAGCCGTCCGGGCGGGTGCCGGGGCGAAGGGGCGGCACCGGGGCAGCCGCGCGGCTACCAACTCGCCGGGTGCCACACCGTCTTCAGCTCGGTGAACGCCAGCAGCCGCGCCGTCCCCGGGTCGGCGCCCCACGCCTCCGCCGGATCCCCCCGCCACACCCGCTTCAGCGTCCCCGCCGCCAGCCCCTCCAGCTCGGCCACCGCCTCCGGCGCCGCGCCCGTCAGGTCCACCCCGTCCACATCCGCGTGCGCGGCCAGCACCGGCGCCAACTGCGCCACCGGCCCCGACACCACGTTGACCACGCCCGCCGGCACGTCCGAGACGCCCAGCACCTCGCCGAGCTCCAGCGCCCCCAGCGGAGCGCCCTCCGCCGGGACGACCACCGCCGCGTTGCCGGCGGCCAGCACCGGCGCCAGCACGGACACCAGCCCCAGCAGCCCGCCGCGCGGCGGCGCCAGCACGCCCACCACCCCGCACGGCTCCGGGCGCGAGACGTTCCAGTACGGCCCGGCCACCGGGTTCATCGACCCCGCGACCTGGGCCAGCTTGTCCGTCCACCCGGCGTACCAGACCAGCCGGTCCACCGCCGCGGCGACGTCCTCCCCGCCCAGCGTGCCCCGCGTCTCCAGCATCTCCGCGACCCGGTAGAGCACCTGGCCGCGGTTGTAGGCGGTCGCCGCCGCCCACCCGCCGAAGCCCTTGCGCGCCGCGGCCACCGCGTCCCGGACGTCCTTGCGCGTGCCGAGCGGCGCGTTCCCCAGCCACTCCCCGCTCTCCGCCGCCACCTCGTACACCCGTCCGCCCTCCGAGCGCGGGAACTTCCCGCCCACGAACAGCTTGTAGGTCTTCAGCACTGCCAGCCGGTCAGACACTCAGATACTCCTTCAGCCCCTGCCGGCCGCCCTCGCGCCCGTACCCCGACTCCTTGAACCCGCCGAACGGCGACGCCGCGTCGAAGCGGTTGAAGGTGTTGGCCCACACCACGCCCGCCCGCAGCCGTCCCGAGACGTCCAGCGCCCGCGCCCCGTCGGACGTCCACACCCCCGCCGAGAGCCCGTAGGGGGTGTTGTTCGCCTTCTGCACCGCCTCGTCCGGCGTGCGGAACGTCTGCACCGCCAGCACCGGCCCGAAGACCTCCTCGCGGACGATCCGCGCCGACTGGCCGACCCCGGTGAACAGGGTCGGCGCGAACCAGTAGCCCTGCCGCGGCAGTTCGCAGCCGGCGTCCGTCCAGCGCTCCGCGCCCTCCGCCTCGCCGGCCGCCGCCAGCTCCTCGATCCGGGCCAGCTGGGCCGCCGAGTTGACGGCCCCCACATCGGTGTTCTTGTCCAGCGGATCGCCGACCCGCAGCGTCGCCATCCGCCGCCGCAGCGCCGTCAGCACCTCCTCCTCCACCGACTCCTGCACCAGCAGCCGCGATCCCGCGCAGCACACCTGGCCCTGGTTGAAGAAGATCCCGTCGACGATGCCCTCGATCGCCTGGTCCAGCGGGGCGTCGTCGAAGACGATGTTGGCGCCCTTGCCGCCCAGCTCCAGCGAGAGCCGCCGGCCGGTGCCGGCGAGCGTCCGGGCGATCTCCCGGCCCACCTCGGTGGAGCCGGTGAACGCCACCTTGTCCAGGTCGGGGTGGCCGGCCAGCGCCGCGCCCGTCCCGCCGTCGCCCGTCACGATGTTGACGACCCCCCGGGGCAGCCCCGCCTGCCGGCACACCTCGGCGAACCGCAGCGCGGTGAGCGGGGTCGTCTCGGCCGGCTTGAGCACCACGGTGTTGCCGCAGGCCAGCGCGGGCGCCACCTTCCAGGCGAGCATCATCAGCGGGAAGTTCCACGGGATGATCTGCCCGCACACCCCCACCGGACGCGGGTCCGGGCCGCTGCGGTCTGATTGCGGGCTCCGCCCTGGGCAGGCGTACGCCAGCTTGTCCGCCCAGCCCGCGTGGTAGAAGAAGTGCTGCGCCACCAGCGGGAGGTCGACGTCCCGCGACTCGCGGATCGGCTTGCCGTTGTCGAGCGTCTCCAGCACCGCCAGCTCGCGGGAGCGCTCCTGGAGGATGCGGGCGATCCGGAAGAGGTACTTGGCCCGCTCCGCGCCCGGCAGGGCCGCCCAGGACGGCAGCGCGGCGCGCGCGGCGCGCACCGCCCGGTCCACGTCCGCCTCGCCGCCCAGCGCCACCTCGGCGAGTTGCTCCTCGGTGGCCGGGTTCAGCGTGCCGAAGACCCGGCCGTCGGCGGCCGGGGCGAACTCCCCGTCCACGAACATCCCCTGGGACGCCGCGATCTCCCCGGCCGCGGCCGGGTTCTCCGGCGCCGGGGCGTACTCGAACAGCTTGCCCATGCCTGCGTCCATGCCGTCCATGCCGCTCCTGCCGTCCCTGCCCACTCAGTCCACCGTCACGTAGTCGGGGCCCGAGTAGGCGCCCGTGGCCATCTTCTGCCGCTGCATCAGCAGGTCGTTGAGCAACGACGAGGCGCCGAAGCGGAACCACTCCGGGCTCAGCCAGTCGTCCCCGGCGGTCTCGTTGACGAGGACGAGGTACTTCAGCGCGTCCTTGGCGGTGCGGATGCCGCCCGCCGGCTTCACCCCGACCTGGCGGCCCGTCGCCTCCCGGAAGTCCCGTACCGCCTGCAGCATCAGCAGGGTGACGGGCGGGGTGGCGTTGACGCCGGTCTTGCCGGTGGAGGTCTTGATGAAGTCCGCCCCGGCGAGCATCGCCAGCCAGGAGGCGCGGCGCACCGCGTCGTAGGTGAGGAGCTCGCCGGTCTCCAGGATCACCTTCAGATGGGCCTGCGGGGCGACGGCCTCCCGCACCCGCCGGATCTGCTCGAAGACCTCCAGGTAGCGGCCGGCGAGGAAGGCGCCCCGGTCGATCACCATGTCCACCTCGTCGGCGCCGGCGGCGACCGCCGCGCGGGCGTCGGCGAGCCGCACGTCCAGGTCGGCGCGGCCGGAGGGGAAGGCGGTGGCGACGGCCGCGACCTTCACGCCCGTGCCGGCCAGCGCCCGTTTGGCGGTGGCCGCCAGGTCGGGGTAGACGCAGACCGCCGCCGGACGGGGGCACTGCGGGTCGGACGGGTCGGGCAGCCGCGCCTTGCCGCAGAGCGACCGCACCTTCCCGGGGGTGTCGGCGCCCTCCAGGGTGGTGAGGTCGATCATCGACACGGCGAGGTCGAGGGCGAAGGCCTTCGCCGTGGTCTTGATCGAACGGGTGCCGAGGGCGGCGGCGCGGGCGGCCAGCCCGACCGCGTCCACGCCCGGCAGGCCGTGCAGGAAACGGCGCAGCTCGGCGTCGGTGGCGAAGGGCTCGCGGGGGACCGCGCGCGGGTTTGTCCCGGATCTGCTCACGCAATCACCGTATCTACTCGCGTAGTACGAGACCAGGGTCGCTGTGCTTGTGTTCGGACGTCGTGCAGAATCGGCCTCATGACCTCGTCCTCCTCTACCGGGTCGACCGGACGTACGGACCGGGACGGCACCCCGTCGCGGCCCGCGTACGCCGACCGCGTCTACCGCTCCGTGCCCGCGTTCGTGTGCGGCGTCGCCCTGCTGCTGCTGGCCGCGGTGATGCTGGTGGACGCGCTCTTCAACAGCGAGCTGCATCTGTGGCTGACGGTGCTGGCCGGGGTGGTGACGGCCGCGCCGCTGATCGTGGCGTTCACCATGCGCCCGGTGGTCCGGGCGGGCGGCGAGGGGCTGCTGGTGCGGAACCCGTTCCGGACCATCGAGCTGCCGTGGCGGGCCGTCTCGGACTTCGCGGCGGGCTACTCGTCCGAGGTGCGGACGGTGGACGGCAAGAAGTACCAGCTGTGGTCGATCCCCGTCTCGATGCGGGCCCGGCGGCGGGCGTCGTCGCGGCAGCGCAAGGCGGCGATGTCCGACCTGTCGGGCCGGACGCCGGTGGACCGGCCCTCCCGCGATCCCCTGGCGGGGCAGCCGGGGCACGACCCGAACCGGTCGTGGGCCGACAACGCGCTGGACGAGCTGCGCTCGCTGCGGGAGCGCGCGCTCGGCGGCGAGGCGGAGCCGTCGGCCGACGGCAAGCGGGTGCGGTGGTCCTGGCCGATCTACGTCCCCTTCGCGGTGGGCGCCGTCGCCCTCGTCGTCCTCAACATCGTCTGAGCGTCGCGGACGCGCGGCGGCGACGCCGTGCTCACTCGTCGACGAGGAAGGTCTCGTCGATGATCCGGAGCACCACGACGATGAGCACGCCCTCGTGGGCGGCGTAGGTGATCAGGAGGCCGGGCGCCACGTTCGCCAGGCGCAGCCGGGTGTCGTCGCCGCCGAGCCGGTACGGCTGCGTGGCACGGTCGTTGAGGGGGTCCTTGGCGAGCCGGGCCAGGCCCTTGTCGAGCAGTTCGCGCCGCTCGGGCGGCATCTTCTCGCGCTCGGACGCGGTCTCGGTGGTGAACACCACGCGCCAGCTCATGTGATGCCTCCGGGGACTCGCATCGCGCTACGTTGCCGTCCAGCGTACCGGCGGCCGGGTGCCGGTACACCGGTCGACGTCATACCGCGAGAGCGGACCCGAGATCCGACTTCACCGCGGCGAGGGCCGCCGCCGGGGCGTCGACGAGTTCGAAGTAGCACTTGAGCTTGGGCTCGGTCCCGCTGGGGCGGATGACCACCCAGCCGCGCTCCAGCGTCAGGCGGAGGCCGTCCGTCGGGGGGAGGCCGGCCGCGCCGTCCAGGAGGTCCTCCACCCGCGTCACCGCGAAGCCGCCCAGCCGCTTCGGCGGCGCCTCCCGCAGCCGCCGCATCGCCGCGCCGATCCGTGCCGGGTCGTCCACCCGCAGCGACAGCTGATCCGTCGTGTGGCGCCCGAACTCCGCCGCCAGGCGGTCCAGCACGCCGGTGAGCCGCTCCCCCCGCGCCCGCAGCTCCGCCGCGTACTCGGCGATCTGCAGCGCCGCCGTGATGCCGTCCTTGTCGGCCACCCCGGCCGGGTCGACGCAGTAGCCGAGCGCCTCCTCGTACCCGAAGCGCAGCCCCGGCACCCGCGCCAGCCACTTGAATCCGGTGAGCGTCTCCGCGTAGCCGGCGCCCGCCCGCTCCGCGATCCGCCGCAGCAGCGCGGACGAGACGATCGTCGTCGCCAGGACACCCTCCGCCCCCACCGCCCCCCGCTCCACCAGCCGCGTCGCCAGCAGCGCACCCAGCTCGTCCCCGCGGAGCATCCGCCAGGCGCCGCCGTCCAGCGGCACGGCCACCGCGCAGCGGTCCGCGTCCGGGTCGTTGGCGATCACCACGTCCGGCCGCTCCGGCAGCGACTCCGCGAGCGCGTACGCCAGATCCAGCGCGCCCGGCTCCTCCGGGTTGGGGAACGGCAGGGTGGGGAAGTCCGGGTCCGGCTCGGCCTGTTCGGGGACGACCGCCGGCGGCGGGAACCCGCACCGCGCGAACGCCGCCCCGAGCACCGTGCGGCCCACCCCGTGCAGCGGGGTGTAGACGACGGAGACCTCCCGAGCCCCGTCCGCCTCCAGCACCGTCGAGGCCCGGTCGAGGTAGGCCTCCACCACGGACTCGTCCAGCACCTCGCAGAGGTCCGCGCGCGCGATGCCCCGCACCGGCCCCGCCGCGTCGATCGCCGCCGCGATCTCCGCGTCCACGGGCGGCACGATCTGCACGCCGTCGCCGAGGTAGACCTTGTACCCGTTGTCGCGCGGCGGGTTGTGACTCGCCGTCACCTGCACCCCGGCCACCGCGCCGGCCCAGCGGATCGCGAAGGCGAGCACCGGCGTCGGCAGCGCCCGCGGCAGCAGCAGCGGCCGCAGCCCGGCCGCGGCGAGCACCGCGGCGGTGTCCCGGGCGAAGACGTCCGACTTGTGCCGGGCGTCGTACCCGATCACCACCGACCCGTCCGGGTGCCCGTGCGCGCGCAGCCACGCCGCCAGCCCGGCGGCCGTGCGGATCACCACCGCGCGGTTCATCCGGTTCGGACCGGCGCCCAGCTCGCCGCGCAGCCCGGCCGTGCCGAACTGCAGGAACCCCGAGAACCGGTCGGCCAGTTCCGCCTCGTCGCCCGCCGCGAGCAGCGCGGCCAGCTCGGCGCGGGTCTCCGGATCGGGGTCGTTCGCCAGCCACTCCTTCGGACTCTCCACGGCCATGGCTACAGCCGCTCCAGGACGCGGGCCAGCAGCTCGCCCATCGCGCGGGCGCCGTCCCGCCCGGCGGCGAGCACCTCCTCGTGGTCCAGCGGATGGCCGCTCATCCCGGCGGCCGCGTTGGTGACCAGCGAGATGCCGAGCACCTCGGCGCCGGCCTCGCGGGCGGCGATCGCCTCCAGCGCGGTGGACATGCCCACCAGGTCGCCGCCCATCGCCCGGACCATGCCGATCTCGGCCGGCGTCTCGTACTGCGGGCCGCGGAACTGGACGTAGACGCCCTCCTCCAGGGAGGGGTCGATCTGCTTGCACAGCTCGCGCAGCCGGGGCGTGTAGACGTCCGTGAGGTCGACGAAGGCCGGGCCGTGCAGCGGCGAGGCGCCGGTGAGGTTGATGTGATCGCTGATCAGGACCGGCTGCCCGACCCGGTAGTGGGGCTGCAGCCCGCCGCTGCTGTTGGTGAGGACGATCGTCTTGCAGCCGGCCGCGGCGGCGGTGCGGACGGCGTGCGCGACGGCGTCGGCGCCGCGCTCCTCGTAGTAGTGGGTGCGGCCGAGGAAGGCCAGGGCGCGCCGGCCGCCGGGCAGCGCGATCGAGCGGACCTTCCCGGCGTGCCCGGCGACGGCGGGCGCGCTGAAGCCGGGCAGGTCGGTGACGGGGAACTCGTGGTCGGGCGCGCCCAGCGCGTCCGCGGCCGGCGCCCAGCCGGAGCCGAGGACGAGGGCGACGTCATGGGCGGCGGCGTCGCCGGCGAGGCGGCGCAACGCGTCCGCGGCGCGGCGCGCGGCCTGGAACGGGTCGGGGGCGCTGTCCTCCTGATGAGCGTTCACAGGGGAGAGCGTAACGCGCGTAGACCAGCGGGGCGGAGCCGTCCGCACAAGCGGTTGGCCCGACTCGCCGGGCGGTCGGAGCCGCTTGCCGCGGCGGAGCGGGCCGCCTCAGCCGCAGGGGCGCTTGCGGAGTTCCATCACGTAGTCGTGGGGCGCGCCCGCCGACTCCGCCGCGTCGGCCAGCATGCCCAGGTGCCGCGCCGACGGCAGGCCGCCCTCGTAGTCGTTGAGGACGTACAGCCACGCCGTCGACTCCCCGTCCAGCGTCGCCACCCGCACCGTCAGCCGCTGGTAGAAGCCGAGCGGGACGCCCTCCCAGCGGTCCAGCGCCGGCTCGTCCCAGGAGGCCAGCTCGTAGAGGGAGACGAACACCGACGCCAGCGGGTCCTCGACCACCGTGGGCAGCGACCCCTCCCAGCCCAGCTGCTCGCCCCCGAAGGTGAGCCGCCAGCCGTTGAGCCATCCGGTCCCGCGCAGCGGCGAATGCGGGGCCCGCCGCGACATCTGCCGCGCGTCGAGGTTCGTGCCGTACGCGGCGTAGAGAGACATGAACCACAGCCTACGACCCCCGCCCCGCCCATCCCCGCAGCAAACTCCGACCCGAACCGCCCCGAACGCCCCACCCGCCCCGCCGGAACCGCCCCCTCCGGCCGTCCGTGGGACGCCCGGCCCCAAGGATGAGGAACAATGGCCACCGTGACTCGGATCGTGATCATCGGTGGTGGACCCGGCGGATACGAGGCGGCCCTGGTGGCGGCCCAGCTCGGCGCGGAGGTGACCGTCGTCGACCGCGACGGCCTCGGCGGCTCGGCCGTCCTCACCGACTGCGTGCCGTCCAAGACGCTCATCGCCACCGCCGAGGTGATGACCACCTTCGACACCTCCTACGAGGAGCTCGGCATCCTCGTCGCCGACGACACCCCGCCGGAGCACCAGTCCGCCCGGGTCGTCGGCGTCGACCTGGGCAAGGTCAACCGCCGGGTCAAGGCGCTGGCCGTGGCCCAGTCCAAGGACATCCTGGCGTCCGTCACCCGCGCCGGAGTGACGGTTCTTCAGGGCTCCGGCCGCCTCGACCCGGCCTCCGGGCACTGCGGCTCCCGCACCGTGCACGTCGAGATGACGGACGGCGACACCCGCTCGCTGCACGCCGACACCGTGCTCCTCTCCACCGGCGCGCACCCCCGCGAGCTGCCGGACGCGATGCCCGACGGCGAGCGCATCCTCACCTGGACGCAGGTCTACGACCTCGAGACGCTCCCCGAGGAGCTGATCGTGGTGGGCTCCGGCGTCACCGGCGCCGAGTTCGCCGGCGCCTACCAGGCGCTCGGCTCCAAGGTGACGCTGGTCTCCTCGCGCGACCGGGTGCTGCCCGGCGAGGACCCGGACGCGGCCGCCGTGCTGGAGGACGTCTTCCGCCGCCGCGGCATGCGCGTGATGTCCCGCTCCCGCGCCGCCTCCGTCACCCGCAAGGGCGAGCGCGTCGAGGTGACGCTCACCGACGGCTCCACCGTCAGCGGCAGCCACTGCCTGATGGCGGTCGGCTCCATCCCCAACACCGACGGGATGGGCCTGGAGGAGGCCGGCGTCGTCCTCAAGGACTCCGGCCACATCAAGACCGACCGCGTCTCGCGCACCAGCGTCCCGGCCGTCTACGCGGCCGGCGACTGCACCGGCGTGCTGCCGCTCGCCTCGGTCGCCGCCATGCAGGGCCGGATCGCGATGTACCACGCGCTCGGCGACGCGGTGCAGCCGCTGGACCTCAAGACGGTCTCCTCCAACGTCTTCACCGACCCGGAGATCGCCACCGTCGGCTACACCCAGGCCGACCTCGACAACGGCCGGATCGACGCCCGCGTCGTGAAGCTGCCGCTCTCCCGCAACCCGCGGGCCAAGATGCAGGGCATCCGGGACGGCTTCGTGAAGCTGTTCTGCCGCCCCGGCACCGGCATCGTGGTCGGCGGCGTGGTGGTGGCGCCGCGCGCCAGCGAGCTGATCCACCCGCTGTCGCTGGCGGTGGACAACCATCTGACGGTGGAGCAGGTGGCGCAGGCGTTCACGGTCTACCCGTCGCTCTCGGGCTCGCTCGCCGAAGTCGCCCGACTGCTGCACACCAGGGAGTAGCGATCAGTACAGTGGCCCGGTCGGAGGACGGCCGCCAGGCGCACGGAGGCGCGCGGAGCGCTTCCGCGGAAGGGCGGCGGCGGGTGACGGGAGGGCGCATGCCCCGGCGCGTGACGGCGCACACTACCCGCCATGCTACGGCCAGCCCCGGGCACGTATCGTCCCAATCCGCAAAGCGCTGAAAGCTCGCGGTCAGGAGGGTTACTGTCAGTCCCGTGTTCGCAGCGGAACGTCGTCAGTTGATTCTGGAAATGGTGCGCGCCAACGGCGCCGTGTCCCTCCGGGAGCTTGCACGCGTCGTGCAGACCTCCGAGGTGACGGTGCGTCGGGACGTCCGCGCCTTGGAGTCCGAGGGCCTGCTCGACCGCCGGCACGGCGGTGCGGTGCTGCCGGGCGCGCTCTCGCGCGAGCCCGGCTTCCCGGGCAAGCCGCAGGCCGCCTCGGCCGAGAAGTCCGCCATCGCCGATTTGGCCGCCACCCTCGTCAACGAGGGTGACGCCCTGGTCGTCGGTGCCGGCAGCACCACGCAGGAGCTGGCCCGCCGGCTGGTGCGGATCCCGGGCCTCACCGTGGTCACCAACTCGCTGCTGGTCGCCCAGGCGCTGGCGCACGCCAACCGGGCGGAGGTGGTGATGACGGGGGGCACCCTGCTCTCCTCCAACTACGCCCTGGTGGGCAGCGGGGCGGAGCAGAGCCTCGGCGGCCTGCGGGTCGGCAAGGCCTTCCTCTCGGGCAGCGGGCTCACCGCCGAGCGGGGCCTGTCCACCAGCAACATGCTGGTGGCGAGCGTCGACCGGGCGCTGGTGCAGTCGGCGGGGGAGGTGATCGTGCTGGCCGACCACGGCAAGCTGGGCACCGACACCATGTTCCAGACGGTGCCCCCGGAGGGGATCACCCACCTGGTGACGGACGACCCGGCGGGCGTCGACGACCAGGCCGCGGCCGAGCTGCAGTCGCTCGCCGACCAGGGCGTGCAGGTCTCCGTGGCCCCGGTGCCCCGGGCGGCCCCCGTCCCCGCCCCGCGCCGCGCCGGCGCCCCCACCGCGCCGAGGCACCCCGCCCGGTAGTCGGGCGGGGTGCCGGGGCGCGGGGGCGAGGTCACGCCTGGGGGAGCGAATCCCCCTGCACCGCCTGGATGTCGAGCTCGATCTTCAGCGTCGTGCCGATCGCCGCGATCCCCGCCCGCACCATCTGGTTGTAGTTCATCGCGAAGTCCGACCGCTGCAGCTCCGTCACCGCGCGCAGCGCCAGCCGCGTGCCGCCCCACGGGTCCGGGCCGGTCCCCATGTAGGTGAGGTCCAGGTCCACCGCGTGGCTGACGCCGTGCAGCGTCAGATCCCCGTGGACGGTGTAGCGGTCCGGCCCCAGCGGGGTCACCCGGCTGCCCGCGTAGGTGATGACGGGGTTCTTCTCCACGTCCATGAAGTCCGCGGAGCGCAGGTGCTTGTCGCGCATCCCGTTGCCGGTGTCGATGCTGTCCGCGTCGATCTCGGCGCTGACGGAGGACTCCTCGGCCCGCCCGCCGACCTCGATCCTGCCGCTGAACCGGGTGAACCGGCCCCGCACGCTGGACATCCCCAGGTGCTGCGCGGACGCGGCCACCGAGGAGTGCGCCGGGTCGATGGTCCACACGCCCGGGGGCGGCAGCTGCTGCCCGCCGAGCCGTTCCACCGTCAGATTGCCGAGGTCGGACGAGCCCGAGGCGGGCACGATCGCCGTCGACGCGGCCGGCGCGTAGCCCGGCGCGGTGACGATGACCGTGTAGACGCCGGCGGACACCGGCTCGGTGCGGACCGTGCCGTCGTCCCCCGCGACCGCGCGGGCGGCCTGACTGCCGGTCATGTCGGTGACGGTCAGTACGGCGCCGGGCACCGCCCACCCGTCGTTCCCCCTCACGCGGGCCCTCAGGCCGGGCGCGTCCCCTGAACGGTCTTGCATTGCCGTGTGCGCTCCTTGCTTGGTCGGTGGCGGGCTTGCCGTATGCCGAACGGGGGCCGTCCCCGCGGGAGTTCCGCGGGGACCGCCCCCGTGCCCGCTACTCCTCCGGGTGGCTCAGCCTCAGGTCGAACCCGGACTCGCTGTCGTCCTGCACCGATACCCCGGTGGCCGCCGGCGGATAGCCGCTGGCGATCACCGTGTACTCGCCGGCGTCCAGGTCCGCGAAGGCGTACGAGCCGTCCGCGTCGGTGGTGGTGGCGCCGACGACGTTGCCGGCCGCGTCCACCAGGGTCACCCGGGCGTCGCCGAGCGGCTGCTCCTGGCCGTCCGCGGTGCCCGCGCCGGCCGCCAGCACCACGCCGGTGAGCGTGGCGCCGGGGCGCAGCCGCACCTCGATCTCGGTGGTTCCGGCGCCCGGGTCCGACGAGATCACTGCGGGGACGGCGGTGGGACGGTGCCCGTCCGCGCTCACCGCGAGGGTGAAGGCGCCCGCCGTCAGCTCGCCGAAGCGGAACCGGCCGTCGGCGCCCGTGCGCCCGGTGGCCAGCACCTCGCCGCGGGCGTCGGTGACGACCACGGTCGCCCCCTCCACCGCCGTGCCGCCGGCGCCGCCCAGCACGATGCCGGCGAGGCCGGAGGTGCCGGAGAGCACCAGGTCGTGCAGGAGGCCCTCCGGGCCGACCGTGACGGTGGAGGCCTGCGGCTGGTGCCCGTCCGCGGCGGCGATCAGGACGTAGGAGCCCTGGCCGGGGGTGTCGAGGCGGTAGCCGCCCTGCCCGTCCACCGCGGAGCGGGCCAGCTGGCGGCCCGACAGGTCGATCAGGGTGAGGGTGGCCGCCTCCAGCGGGCTGCCGTCGCCGCGCCGGACGTGGCCCTCGATGGGGGCGCCGCCGCCCGAGCCGCCGGAGCCGCCGAAGCCGCCGCCGGAGCCGCCGTCCGCGGTCCCGAAGCCGCCCGAACCGCTGCCGGGGAGCGCCGCCGCCGCGTCGCGCTGCTGTGCGAAGCCGGCGCCGTAGCCGTACTGGCCGCCGTACCCGTTGCTGCCGTACCCGCCGGTGCCGCCGGGCGGCACCGGGGTGCCGGCCGCGGACGCCGCCGCATGCCGGCCGTGTCCGTTGTGGTGGGTGCGCCCGTTGGCGGCGGCCATCGCCATCGCCATCGCGGGCGCCTGCGACACCCGGGCGGCGGGCAGGCCCGCCGGCGCCGAAGCGTCCTGTGCTGCTGCCTGGTCCCCTGTCGCGGTGCTGCTCTCCTGGCTGTCCTGCATGTCACTCCCCAGCTCCGCCTCGGCGGCGCGCTCGTTCCCGGACTTGGTGCGCAGCGGCACCTCCTTGATGAACAACACCGACAACAGCGCGAGGAACGCAAACGGTGCCGCGTACAGGAAGATGTCGGCGATCCCGTGCCCGTAGGCCGACTCCATGATGCCCCGGAAGGGCTGCGGCAGTGACTCCGGGCTGGGGGCAGCGCCCCCGGAGAGCGCGGCGGGCACCTTGGTCACGTGGTGGGAGACCAGGCCGTCCTTGATGTAGTCGGAGATCTTGTTGGCCATCACGGCGCCCAGCGCGGTGACGCCGATGGCGCCGCCGAGCGTCCGGAAGAAGGACACCAGCGAGCTGGCGGCGCCCAGTTCGTGCGGGGCGACCTGGTTCTGCACCGAGAGCACCAGGTTCTGCATCATCATGCCGACGCCCGCGCCGAGCAGGAACATGAAGACGGCGATCAGCCAGTAGTTCGTGTCGTAGCGGACGATGCTCAGCAGGCCGGAGCCCGCGGTGACCACCACGCCGCCGGAGCAGAGCAGCGCCTTCCAGCGGCCGGTCCGGGTGATGATCTGCCCGGAGACGGTGGAGGCGAGGAAGAGCCCGACCACCATCGGCAGCGTGGAGAGCCCGGCCATCGTCGGGGACTTGCCGCGCGAGTCCTGGAAGAACTCGCTGAGGTAGATGGTGCCGGCGAACATCGCCACGCCGACGAAGAGCGAGGCGGTGGAGGCCAGCGCGATCGTCCGCACCTTGAAGAAGTGCAGCGGGACGATCGGCATCTTCACCTTGGACTCGGTGATCAGGAAGAGCACGACCAGCACCGCGGCGCCGCCGACGAAGGCGCCGGTCTGCCAGCCCCACCAGGGCCACTTGGCGCTGGCGCCGCTGCCGGCGAGCGAGACCCAGATCAGCAGCGCGCAGACCGCGGCGGTGATCAGGAAGGCGCCGAGCACGTCGACCTTGACGTCCTTCTTCTGCTTCGGCAGGTGCAGGGTGAGCTGAAGGATGATCAGCGCGACGATCGCGACCGGCACGCAGACGTAGAAGCAGCCGCGCCAGCCGAGCGAGCTGTCCACGATGGCGCCGCCGATCAGCGGGCCGGTGATGGTGCCGAGCGCGAAGGCCGCGCCGATGTAGCCGCTGTAGCGGCCCCGCTCGCGCGGCGAGACCAGCACCGCCATGATCGTCTGCGCCAGCGCGGAGAGCCCGCCGGCGCCGATGCCCTGGATGACGCGGGCCGAGATCAGCATTCCGGTGTTCTGCGACAGCCCGGCGACCACCGAGCCGATGACGTAGATGACCAGCGCGAGCTGCACCAGCAGCTTCTTGCTGAACAGGTCGGCGAGCTTGCCCCAGATGGTGGTGGTCGCGGTGGTGGCCAGGAGGGCGGCGGTGACCGTCCAGGTGTACGCGGTCTGGCTGCCGTGCAGGTCGCGCATGATCGTGGGCAGCGCGTTGGTGACGATCGTCGAGGAGAGGATCGCCACGAACATGCCGATGATGAGCCCCGACATGGCCCGGAGGACCTGCCCGTGGGACATCGGGGCAGATCCGGCCGGGGCGCCGGCAGGGCTCCCCGCGGTCCGCACGTCAGGCGGTGCGGTGGTGGTCATACGCTTCCTTATCGTTCCGCGGTGAGCGGTTGGGGGATCGTTCGGTGGGGGTGGGGCTCGAAGCTGGCGCGCAGCCGGGCGATGAGCTCGGCGAGGCGGGCGACGTCCTCGTCGCTCCAGTCGCGCAGCCGCTCGGCGACGGAGCCGGCGTAGCGGCCCATCAGCTGGTCGAGCGCCGCGGTGCCCTCGTCGGTGAGGGCGATGACGCGGGACCGCCGGTCGTCGGCGTCGCGGTGGCGGGCGACCAGGCCCCGCTTGGCGAGGTGGCTGATGTGGCGGCTCGTCACCGACAGGTCGACGTCGAGGAGGTCGGAGAGCTCGCTCAGGCGGAGGCGTCCGTACTTGCCGAGCATCGCGAGCACGCCGTAGGCCGCGGGGTGCAGCTCGGGGCCGTCCTCGGGGAGGCCGCGCGCCGCGCGGATCATCCCGCGGCGGATCGCGCCGAGCGCGCCGAGCTGCAGGACGAGCTCGGCGCAGGTTTCGGAGGTGGCCATGGGGTCCGGCTTCGCTGGAAGAGTGGTTGCCGTTGGCAACGATAGTCCCAGTTGGTTGCCGGAAGCAAATTGTTGCATTCGGCAAGCAGGTAAAGCTTTGACCAAGATCCCCCCAAGGAATGGTCAAAAGTCCTGATCAGCCCAGCCAAACCGGCCCAGGACGAGAGCGGCGAGTGACCACCCCGGGGGCGCGGGGAACTGCGCGAGCGAGCACAGCGGACCGTGAGAGGGGGGCGGCCCCACGCCGCGCGGCGCGGGGCCGCCGTGCAACGACTAGCCCGCCGTCCGCGGGATCTCGCGTTCCCACGTCCGGTCGAAGACCACCTCGGTGCCGTCCCAGCAGGTCACCGAGTTGAACGTGAGGAACCGCTCACCGTCGCAGCGAATCTCGCTGCGCGTCCGCAGCGACGCATCCCACCGGTCCGCGCCCTCGCCCCGCTCCAGCCGGACGAACCAGTCCGAGCGGGTCCGCGCGGAGAGCGGATCGCCCTCGGTGATCCAGTACCGCTCCAGCGCCTCCTCGGTGAAGACCAGCCCGTCCGGATACGTCCGCGAGCCGCCGTAGTTGGGGTCGACCTCCAGCAGCCACTCGCCCTCGGCGACATCCCGCACCACCCGCCGCTCCGGCCGCGGCTCCTCCGGCGTCCCGTAGGCCACCTCCAGCGGAGGCGTCTGCTCGGGCTCGCCGAACGCGATCGGCGGGTACCCGGCGTCGGCCGCCGGATCGCGAACCGGGAGTTCGACCAGGCTCGCCAGCGGATCCACCCCCAGCACCCCCGAGTCCGCCTGCGGCCACACCCACGGCCAGTACGCGTTCGAGACGGCCAGCCGGATCCGATGCCCCGGGGGGAACGCCGCCCCGACGGCGTTGAGCTCGAACTCGACCTCCTCCACCGCCCCCGGTTCCCACTCCGTGACGCGGTCCCGCCCGCGCCGCGCCGACAGGTTCAGCACCCCGCGCGTCACCAGCGTCGACGACCCGTCGGGGGCCACGTCGCAGAGGCGCGCGACCACCTGCCCGCGCCGCGCGTCGCAGCGCAGCCGCAGCCGCACCTTCGCCCGGCCCAGGATCTCCACCCGCGCCCCCAGCGGCGCCGAGTCGAAGCACGCCGAACGGCCGTCCTCCTCGCGCTGGTCCGGCGGCAGGTCGCTCTTGTTCCCGAACGGGAAGAAGCGGCCCGCGTCCACCCCGGTCTGCTGCGGGGAGTCGACGGCCACGAACCCGTCGCCGTCCACCGCGTCCAGCGGATGCAGCTCGCCGTCGGCGGCGACGCTGCCGCCCAGCCCGTACGCGGTGATCGCCACGTCCGGCGACGGCCAGGACGAGGCGCCCACCCAGCGCCCCGGCCGGGTCTCCCACACGGTGGCCGGCGGCAGCGGGTCGGAGATGTACGCCCGCAGCTTCGGGTCCTTCTCGACGCCCGTGGACGTGTCGTCCTTCAGCCAGCGGTCCCACCAGCGCAGCGTCTCCTGGAGGAAGCCGATGGACGGCCCCGGCGGCAGCCCGCGGTCCGGGTACTGGTGCGACCAGGGCCCCACCAGCCCGTGGCACGGCGCGCCGAGGTGCTCCAGCAGCCGGAAGACGGTGTCCCGGTACGGGTCGTGCCAGCCGCCGACCGCCAGCACCGCGGCCTTGATCGAGCCGTAGTCCTCGCAGACGCTGCCGTGCTTCCAGTAGTCGTCCCGGGTCTGGTGGGCGAGCCAGGTGTGCAGGAACGGCTCGTGCTGCTCCAGCCGGTCCAGCCACATCCGCTTCCAGCGGTCGCCGACCGCCGCCGGGTCCGGGGGACGGGCGGTGAAGGCGAGCATCGTGGCGGCCCAGGCGTGCATGTCCACGGCGAGCACCGAGCCGCCGGTGTAGTGCACGTCGTTGTCGTAGCGGTCGTCCGTCGAGCAGACGGTGACGATCGCCTTCAGCGGCTCCGGCGCCAGCCCGGCGATCTGCAGCGAGTTGAAGCCGCCCCAGGAGATCCCGAACATCCCCACCCGGCCGGTCGACCAGGGCTGCGCGGCGAGCCAGTTCACCACCTCGACGCCGTCCGCCAGCTCCTGCGCCGAGTACTCGTCCGTCTCGACGCCGTCGGAGTTGCCGGCGCCGCGCACGTCCACCCGCACCGAGGCGTAGCCGTGGCCCGCGTAGTAGGGGTGGCGCTGCTGGTCGCGCGGGGCCGTCCAGTCGCCGAGCCGGTACGGCAGGTACTCCAGCAGCACCGGCACCGGCTCCTCGGTGACGGGCCGCCAGATCCGGGCGTAGAGGCGGGTGCCGTCCGGGAGCGGGATCCAGGTGTCCTCGACGGTGGTCGGGTGCGGGAGATCGGTGCGGTAGCGCATGGTGCGACGCGTCCTCACAAAAGGGCTGGGCGGTACTGCCTGACGGGGTGACTACCTGACGGGGTGCATGGTGCGGCGCAGCCAGGGCGCCGCCGCCATGATCAACAGTCCCACGACGATCGCGATGCCGCCGTTGACCCCGAAGTACACCGGGTAGGAGACATGGCCGTAGAGCTTGACGATCTGCGCCTGGACCCCGTTGGCGAGCGCCAGGGAGAGGAACCACAGCGCCATCGTCTGGCTGGCGAACGCCTGCGGCGCCAGCTTGGTGGTGGCCGCCAGGCCGCTGCTCTCCAGCAGCACGTCGCCGAGGCCCAGCAGCACGTAGCAGAGCACGATCCACCAGGCCGACATCTTCCAGTCGCTCCCGGAGTGCCCGGAGGTGGGGAAGATCAGCACCACGAACGACAGACCGCCGAGCACCACGCCCAGCGCGATCTTGTTGGAGACGTGCGGCTGGCGGCGGCCCATCCGCGTCCACACCCAGGCCGTGATCGGGGCGAGGATCACCTCGAAGGCGCCCAGCGCCGAGTTGTACCAGCCGGACGGGAAGGTGTAGCCGAAGATCGTGTTCTGCGCGTTCGACGTGGCCAGCAGCATCATCGTCGAGTACGCCTGAAAGAGGATCATGTTGAACGCGGCCGAGCCGATGAACAGCACGATGTAGGGGCGCAGCCGCCCCCGCTCCTCGGCCGTCACCTGCGGGCTGCGGAAGAGCACGATGAAGTAGGCGATCGGCGCCGCCACCGAGATCCAGGTGAGCACGTCCACGAAGCGGGCCAGCGTCAGCACGCCGGGCAGCGCCAGGCCGACGGCGAGCGCCGCGACGACCACCGCGCCGACCGCGATCCAGCGCACCGCCCGCCGCATCCTCTCCGGCGGGAGCCGGTGCGCGGCGTGCTCGTTGCGCCCGGCGATGGTCCTGCGGCCCAAGACGTACTGGATCAGACCCAGCGTCATGCCGATCGCCGCGGCGCTGAAACCCCAGTGGTAACCCTTGTGATCGGCGAGCCAACTGGTGATCAGCGGGCCCAGGAAGGCGCCGATGTTGATGCACATGTAGTAGATGGCGAAGCCGGCGTCGCGGCGCTCGTCGTCGCTGCGGTACAGCTTTCCGGCGAGCGTGGAGACGTTCGGCTTCAGCAGGCCGGTGCCGGCGCTGATCAGGCCGAGGCCCGTCCAGGTGGCCCAGTTGGTGGGGATCGCCATGCAGTAGTGGCCCAGGGCGATCAGGATGCCGCCGTAGAGCACCGAGCGGTAGCCGCCGAGCATCCGGTCGGCGATCCAGCCGCCGGCCACCGACACCAGGTACACCAGGGTGCCGTAGGCGGCCGAGACGGACGCCGCGGAGCTGGGGGACATCCCGAGGCCGTCGTGGGCCACCGAGGCGGCCAGATACAGCGTCAGGATGGTCTGCATCCCGATGAAGGAGAACCGCTCCCAGATCTCCAGGCCGGAGAGCGTGGCCAGGCCCCGCGGGTGGCCGAGGAAGGAGTGGTCCCTCCGCAGCCTGTCGTCCACCGGGTCCAGCTCGGCGTCCGGGCTCGTGCCGGAGGGTGTCTCGGGCGAGGCCACCTGGTGTCCCTTCGTCGGACGGAACAGGTGCCCCGGGCCCGGCCCTGAGCCGGACGCGCAAGGGGCACGAGACCTCAGTCTCCGAGGTCACGTGCCCGGGTGCGCATCCGGTTGGGCCGGACGGAGCAGCCCCGCGGGCGGCCCGTCCGACGCCGGGTCAGTCCTTGATGGTGCAGATGGGAGCGCCGTTGCCGACCGCGTCGCCGACCTCGGCGGCCAGCCCGGTCACCGTCCCGGCCTTGTGGGCGTTGATCGGCTGCTCCATCTTCATCGCCTCCAGGACCACGATCAGATCGCCCTCGGCGACCTGCTGGCCCTCCTCCACGGCGACCTTGACGATGGTGCCCTGCATCGGCGAGGCGAGCTCGTCGCCGGTCGCCGCCGAGCCGCCGCGGCCCATCGAGTGGCGGGCCTTCTTGGCCTTCTTCGCCGGCATCGCCGAGGCGCCCAGCCCGGCCGGCAGGGACACCTCCAGGCGCTTGCCGCCGACCTCGACGACCACGGTCTCGCGCGCCTCGGCCTCGGCGTCGCCGTCCCCGCCGCCGGCGAACGGCGGGATGGTGTTGTCGAACTCCGTCTCGATCCACCGGGTGTGGACGGTGAACGGCCCCTCGGTGCCGTGCACCTCGGGGGCGAACGCCGGGTCGGTGACGACCGCGCGGTGGAACGGGAGCGCCGTGGCCATCCCCTCCACGCCGAACTCCTCCAGCGCCCGGGAGGCGCGCTGCAGCGCCTGCTGCCGGGTGGCGCCGGTGACGATCAGCTTGGCGAGCAGCGAGTCCCACGCCGGGCCGATGACGCTGCCGGCCTCGACGCCCGCGTCCAGCCGCACGCCCGGGCCGGACGGCGGCCGCCAGGCCGTCACCGCGCCGGGGGCGGGCAGGAAGCCGCGGCCCGGGTCCTCGCCGTTGATGCGGAACTCGAAGGAGTGGCCGCGCAGCTCCGGGTCGCCGTAGCCGAGCTCCTCGCCGTCGGCGATGCGCAGCTGCTCGCGCACCAGGTCCAGGCCGGTGACCTCCTCGGAGACCGGGTGCTCGACCTGGAGCCGGGTGTTGACCTCCAGGAAGGAGATCGTGCCGTCCTGGCCGACGAGGAACTCGCAGGTGCCGGCGCCGGCGTAGCCGGCCTCGCTGAGGATCGCCTTGGAGGCCGTGTACAGCTGCTCGACCTGGGCGTCCGTCAGATAGGGGGCCGGGGCCTCCTCCACCAGCTTCTGGTGGCGGCGCTGCAGCGAGCAGTCGCGGGTGGAGACGACGACCACATTGCCGTGGACGTCCGCCAGGCACTGCGTCTCCACGTGCCGGGGGCGGTCCAGGTAGCGCTCGACGAAGCACTCGCCGCGGCCGAAGGAGACCACCGCCTCGCGGACGGCGGACTCGTACAGCTCGGGGATCTCCTCCAGCGTGCGGGCCACCTTCAGCCCGCGCCCGCCGCCGCCGAAGGCCGCCTTGATGGCGATCGGCAGCCCGTGTTCCTGGGCGAAGGCCACCACCTCGTCGGCGTCCGCCACCGGGTCGGGCGTGCCGGCCACCAGCGGGGCGCCGGCGCGCTGCGCGATGTGCCGGGCGGCGACCTTGTCGCCCAGGTCGCGGATCGCCTTCGGCGGCGGGCCGATCCAGGTCAGCCCGGCGTCCAGCACGGCCTGCGCGAACTCGGCGTTCTCCGACAGGAATCCGTAGCCGGGGTGGACGGCGTCGGCCCCGGAGGCGGCCGCGGCCGCGAGGACCTTGCCGATGTCCAGGTAGCTGTCGCCGGGGGTGGTGCCGCCCAGCGCATGCGCCTCGTCGGCGGCGCGCACATGCACCGCGTCCCGGTCCGGCTCGGCGTAGACGGCCACGCTGGCGATGCCGGCATCCCGGCAGGCCCGCGCGACACGGACCGCGATCTCCCCGCGGTTGGCGATCAGCACCTTGCGCACGGTCGGCTCCCTTCCTCTTTCGGCCTTGGGCGATTTTAGACACCCTCTACACGGTCTTCCCCCTGGGGCGGTGTCCGCACCGCATCGGGCGGACGGCGGCCCCGGGGGCTTCTTCCCAAGCCAGGGCGCCCCGGGGGCGATGCGAGGGGCAGGGGAGGCCCGGGGGCGGTTTGGAGGGTCCCCATGAACGTGGACGTCAAATTTCTCGGATCACGTGGATCGAGCCCCGGGGCCGGCGGGACGGGCGGCGGTGGTCTTGTCCCCGGTGTCTACCGGCGCGTAGCGTCAACACATGGGCCGTTGGACGTGGTTGAACGAATCCACCCTCACCCGGCTGGCCGCCGGTGCGGCGGGCGTCCTGCTGGGCTGCGAGGCGTTCGCGCTGGCCGCCGGCGCGGCGGTGCTGGGGGTCGCGGCGGGCGACCAGCACATGAAGATGGGCCCGATCGGGGACGGGATGATCTCCGGGGGCGCCTGGGTGGGCGGCGGCATCGCCGCGGTGCTGCTGCTGCTCGTCGCCGTCCGGCTGATCCTGCTGGCGGTGCGGCTGCGGCCGCTGCGCCGGATGGGGCGCATCGTCCTCGTCGCCAGCCTGGTCGTGCAGGCGCTGCTGGCGGCGTTCGCCTTCGGCGGCTCGGGCTGGACGGCGTTCGGGGTGCTGGCGGTGGTGGTGCTGCTGATCGGGGTGGTGCTCTTCGCGGCGCCGCCGCCCGGGGCGGCGCGCGGACCGCGGGCGACGGCGGTCACCAGAGGTCGGTGATCCGCACGTCCAGCTCGGCGAGGAGGCGGCGGAGCAGCGGCAGCGAGAGGCCGATGACATTGCCGGGGTCGCCGTCGATGCCGTCCACGAAGGGCGCGGCGTAGCCGTCCAGGGTGAACGCCCCGGCGACGTGCAGGGGTTCGCCGGTCGCCACGTACGCCTCGACCTCGGCGTCGTCCGGGGTGCCGAACCGCACGGTGGTCGACGCGGTCTCGGCGGCGCGCCGCCCGGTGGCGGTGTCGATGACGCAGTGCCCGGTGCGCAGCACGCCGGTGCGGCCGCGCATGTCGCGCCAGCGGGCGCGGGCCTCGTCCGCGTCGGAGGGCTTGCCGAGGGCGGCGCCGTCCAGGTCCAGGACGGAGTCGCAGCCGACGACGAGGGCGTCGGCGGGCAGTTCGCCGTCGCGGGCGGCGACGGTCGCCGCCTTGGCGACGGCGAGGGCGAGGGCGAGCTCGCCGGGGGTCGGCGCGGTGATCGCATCCTCGTCCACCCCGCTGACCAGCACGTGCGGCCGCAGGCCGGCCTGCTTCAGCAGACCGAGCCGGGCGGGGGACTGGGAGGCGAGCACGAGGGGGCGCATGCGCTGATGTTAATGGTCGGCGGGTGCGCGCCGTGCGGTGCGGGGACGCTTGCCGGGCGGCGGGCCGGCGGTGGCCGCTCGCGCGGTTCCCCGCGCCCCTTCGGGGGCGCGGGGGTCAGGTGAGGATGACGAACAGGGCGACGGCCGCGGCGGCGATGAGGATGGGCCAGATCACCCGGAACAGCCTCAACTCGCGCAGCGATTCGGCGTCCACGAGCGCCTCCCGCTCGTGCTGCCGACGGTCGGACCACAACATGCTTCGATGGTCCGCCCGGCCGCCCTGGCCCCGCTTGAGTACGCCTACTCAGATCGCGGCTACCACGCGGACGACTTCCAGGCGCCCGCGCCGACCCGCGGCGTCCGCGTCATCGTGCGGGCGCGGTCCGTCCAGGCGGACGCCGGCGCCGGCGCGGGCGCCTCCGCCGCGGCGGCCGCGGCCGCCGCCCGGGCGGTGACCACGGCGAGCACCGCGGCCAGTTCCTCCGGCGTCGCGGCGCCCCGCTCGATGCGGATGACCGGCTGACTCATCGCGGCACTCCTCACAGCGGGATGTTCCCGTGCTTCTTCGGCGGCAGCGACTCGCGCTTGGTGCGCAGCTGCCGCAGGGCCTTGACGACGTGCCGGCGGGTGTCGTGCGGCATGATCACCGCGTCGACGTAGCCGCGCTCGGCCGCCACGTACGGGTTGGCGAAGGCGTCCTCGTACTCGGTGATCAGCTCGTTGCGCAGCGCGTCCGGGTCCTGCGCGGCGGCCAGCGCCCGGCGGTTGAGGATGTTGACCGCGCCCTGCGCGCCCATCACCGCGATCTGCGCCGTCGGCCAGGCGAGGTTGATGTCCGCGCCCAGGTTCTTGGAGCCCATCACCACGTACGCCCCGCCGTACGCCTTCCGCGTGATGACGGTGACCAGCGGCACCGTCGCCTCCGCGTACGCGTAGATCAGCTTGGCGCCGCGCCGGATGATGCCGTTGTACTCCTGGTCCGTGCCCGGCAGGAAGCCCGGCACGTCCACGAAGGTCAGCACCGGGACGTTGAACGCGTCGCAGAGCCGCACGAACCGCGCCGCCTTCTCGGAGGCGTCGATGTCCAGCGTCCCCGCGAACTGCATCGGCTGGTTGGCGATGATGCCGACCGGGCAGCCCTCCACCCGGCCGAAGCCGGTGAGCACGTTCGGCGCGAAGAGCGGCTGGGTCTCCAGGAACTCGCCCTCGTCGACCACGGCCTCCAGGACCTGGTGCATGTCGTAGGGCTGGTTGGGGGAGTCCGGGATCAGCGTGTCCAGCGCGCGGTCGGTGTCGGCGAGGTCGAGGTCGGCCTCCTCGGGCTCGGACGGCGGCTCCGACATGTTGTTCGACGGCAGGTAGGAGAGCAGCGCCTTGACGTACTCCACGGCCTCCTTCTCGTCCGCCGCCATGTAGTGGGCGTTGCCGGAGACCGCGTTGTGGGTGCGGGCGCCGCCCAGCTCCTCGAAGCCGACCTCCTCGCCGGTGACCGTCTTGATGACGTCCGGGCCGGTGATGAACATGTGGGAGGTCTTGTCGACCATCACCACGAAGTCGGTGATCGCCGGGGAGTAGACCGAGCCGCCCGCGCAGGGGCCCATGATCAGGGTGATCTGCGGGACGACGCCGGAGGCCCGGGTGTTGCGGCGGAAGATCTCGCCGAACTGGGCGAGGCCGAGGACGCCCTCCTGGATGCGGGCGCCGCCGCCGTCGTTGATGCCGATGATCGGGTGGCCGTTGCGCACCGCGAAGTCCATCAGCTTGGTGATCTTCTCGCCGTGCACCTCGGCGGTGGAGCCGCCGAAGACGGTGAAGTCCTGGGAGTAGACGCAGACCGGGCGGCCGTCGATGGTGCCGTAGCCGGTGACCACGCCGTCGCCGTACGGGCGGTTGGCGTCGATGCCGAAGTTGGTGGAGCGGTGCCGGGTGAACTCGTCCAGCTCCACGAAGGAGCCCTCGTCGAAGAGGAGGTCGATGCGCTCGCGCGCCGTCAGCTTGCCCTTGGCGTGCTGGCGTTCGACGGCCCGCTCGGACCCGGCGTGCACGGCCGCGTCGATGCGCCGCTGGAGGTCGGCGATCTTGCCGGCCGTGGTGTGGATATCGATATCCGGCTCGGACTCGGGCATCGGCGTGCACTCCAGACGGGGATGGGTACGTGGACTTCCTTCGACCTTCTGAGGGTAATCGCGCGATCTTGTCGGGACCCTGGTAGTCCCGCACCGAATCCTGGCCGCGCGTTCGTGGGAACGGCACAACCGCCACGCCCTAGGCTTGACCCCGTGAACGGACCCTACTCCGACCTCGACCGCCCCCCGCTGAACGCCGCGGGCCTGCGGCGAGCGCTGGTCGGCGGCGACTCACCCTGGACGTCTCTCGACGTGGTCGAGACCACCGGCTCCACCAACGCGGACCTCGTGGAGCGGGCCCGCGGGGGCGCGGCGGAGGGCGCGGTCCTTGTGGCCGAGTCACAGTCCGCCGGCCGCGGACGGCTGGGCCGCACCTGGAGCGCGCCGCCGCGTTCCGGGCTCCATGTCTCGGTGCTGCTGCGCCCGGGGACGGGCGCCGATCCGGTGGCGCCCGAGCGGTGGGGTTGGCTGCCGCTGCTCGCCGGGGCGGCGGCCGCGGAGGCGCTCTCCGCCGTCTCCGGGGCGGACGTCCGCCTCAAATGGCCCAACGACCTGCTGGTCGCCGTGGACGGGGAGGACCGCAAGACCGGCGGCATCCTCGCCGAGGCCGCCGGTCCTGCGGTCGTGGTGGGCATCGGCGTCAATGTCTCGCTCCGCCAGGAGGAGCTGCCGGTGCCGACGGCCGGCTCGCTGGCGCTCGGCGGGGCGAAGGCGGCCGACCGCGATCCGCTGCTGCGATACCTGCTGCGGGCGCTGGCGGCGCGCTACCTGAGCTGGCGTCAGTTCGGCGGCGACCCCGAGGCGGGGCGGCTGCGGGAGGTGTACGAGTCGCACTGCGCGACGCTCGGGCGCCGGGTGCGGGCCGAGCTGCCGGGCGGGCGGACGCTCACCGGCGAGGCGGTCGGCGTGGACGGCGACGGGCGGCTGCTGATCGCCGAGGACGGGAGCGGTGACGGGCCGACGGCGGTGGACGCGGCGGACGTGGTGCATCTGCGCGGCGAGGGCGGCGACTACGCCGGATAGCGGGATCGTGGCCGGGCATGGCCGTGTCGGGTGTCGTTGCGCGGCTCCGACATGCGCAATGCTGCAATCGCAGTGCTGCAGCGCGGACGCAACCACCGGGGCCGGAGGGGCGTCCGCATCGTGGGGCCGGACCGTACCGCGGAGCCCGGCGCGAGGCAGGGGCGAACGATGATGACAGCCGGTGAGGGTGGCGAGGAGAACGCGGGGGCCGCGGGGGCCCCGGCGGGGTCCGGCGTTCCCGCGGACGCGCCCGGGGGCGAGTCGCCCGAGGTCGAGGCCGAGGCCGAGGCCGAAGGCGTCGGCGAGGAAGAGGTCGAGGAGGGGCCCCAGGTCTCGCATCTGTCGCTGGAGCTGGAGCAGCTGATCCTCGGCGCGCCCCGGCACTACACGCCCTTCCAGGCCGCGCGCGCCGCCGACGTCCCCATCGAGCTGGCCACCCGCTTCTGGCGGGCCATGGGCTTCGCCGACATCGGCCAGAACAAGGTGCTCACCGAGGCCGACGTGATCGCGCTGCGCCGGCTCGGCGGCATGGTCGAGGCCGGGCTGCTCAGCGAGGCGATGGCGGTGCAGGTCGCCCGCTCCACCGGGCAGACCACCGCGCGGCTCGCCGAGTGGCAGGTCGACACCCTGCTGGAGCAGCTGGTGGAGTCGCCCGAGCCCGGGATGAGCCGGGCCGAGGTGGCCTATCCGCTGATGGAGCTGATGCTCCCCGAACTGGAGCAGTTCCTGGTCTATGTGTGGCGGCGTCAGCTGGCGGCGGCGACCGGCCGGGTGGTGCAGTCCGACGACGCGGACACCGTGGACCGCCGGCTGGCGGTCGGCTTCGCCGATCTGGTCGGCTTCACGCGGCTGTCGCGGCGGATGGAGGAGGAGGAGCTCGGGGAGCTGGTCGAGGCGTTCGAGGGCACGGCCGCGGACATCGTTGCCGCTCACGGGGGCCGTCTGGTGAAGACGCTGGGCGACGAGGTGCTGTTCGTCTCGGAGGATCCGGTGACGGCGGCGGAGATCGGGCTGCGGCTGATCGAGAGCATGATCGGCGACGAGGCGATGCCGGCGCTGCGGGTGGGCATGGCGTTCGGCACAGTGACCGCGCGGATGGGTGACGTCTTCGGCACGACGGTGAACCTGGCGTCGCGGCTGACGTCGATCGCCCCCCGGGACTCGATGCTCGTGGACGGGGAGATGGTGGTGGCGCTGGAGAAGGCGTCGGCGGTGCCGCCGTCGGGGATGGTGCCGGCGGGCGAGGAGGCGGCGTCGGCGGCCTCGACGGCGGTCGAGGTCGACGCGGGCGAGGGAGCCGTCGAGGACCCGCGCTACCGGCTGCAGCCGATGTGGCGCCGCCCCGTCCGCGGGCTCGGTCTCGTCGAGCCCTGGCTCCTCACCCGCCGCGGGTCCCTCGCCGAGTAGCCGCCGCCGCCCCTCCGCCCCGGCACCCCACCCGGGGCCGCCGCGGTCCCCACGTCGTCGGCAGCCAACGGCCCGTCACCCCCCGACGCCCCTACACTCCACGCGGCGCCAGCCCTGACCGCCGCGCCCGTCCTGACCGCCGCGGCGCTCCGCGCGCGGCTTGGGTGGCAGCCCGTCCACCCACTCCCGGAGCGCTTCGCGCGCAGGCCCCGGCCACGGATGGTCGCTTGGCTCGCTCCCACCGGACACCGCGGCGCTCCGCGCGCGGCTTCGGTGCCGATCCATCGCCGTGGTCGGAGTCCGCCCCACCCACGGCCGCGGCGCTTCGCGCGCCCCTGCCTGGCAGCGCTTGGGCCGCTCTCACCGATCCCCGCGGTGCCGCGCTTGCGGCGTTGGCGTCGGCCCACTCCCGCGGCGCTGCCGGCCATCGTTGGTGCTGGCACCGTGCCCACCGGCCAGCGTCGCCCCGTCCTCGGAGGCGGCATCCTGCCCGCCCACTTCCGCGCGGGCCCGGCGGCTGCCGACGGCGCCGGCACCGGGGCGACGTCGGGTGGGGTGCCGGGGCTTTGGGGCGGCGGACAGTGACCACCGCGGCGAACGAGCGTTAACGTGGGCGGCATGACGGACGAACCCCTGGTGTTGACGCGGCGTCACGGCAACGTCGCCGAGCTTGTGCTGAACCGCCCGCGCGCGCTGAACGCCGTGTCGACGGAGATGTCCGCGGCGCTGGTCGAGGCCACCGCGAGCCTCGCCGCAGACCACGCTGTACGCGCCGTCGTGCTCACCTCGGCCTCGCCGAAGGCGTTCTGCGTCGGCGCCGATCTCAAAGAGCGCAACGGCATGACGGACGCCGAACTCGCCCGCCACCGCCCCGCCTCCCGCGCCGGCTACGCGAGCGTCCTCGCGCTCCCCGTCCCCGCCGTCGCCGCCGTGCACGGCTACGCCCTCGGCGGCGGCTTCGAGCTCGCCCTCTCCTGCGACCTGATCGTCGCCGACGCCACCGCCGTCGTCGGCCTCCCCGAGGTCAGCGTCGGCGTCATTCCGGGAGGAGGCGGCACCCAGCTGCTGCCCCGCCGGGTCGGCGCCGCCCGCGCCGCCGAGCTGATCTACACCGCCCGCCGCGTCGAGGCGGACGAGGCCCGGGAGCTCGGCCTCGTCGACCACCTCGTCCCCGCGGGCGAAGCCCGCAGCGCCGCGCTGGAGCTCGCCGAGCGGATCGCCGCGAACTCACCCGTCGGCCTGCGCGCCGCCAAGCGCGCCCTCCGGCTGGGCCAGGGCCTCACCCTGGACGCCGGCCTGGAGGTCGAGGACGCCGCCTGGCACGCCATCGCCTTCTCCCCGGACCGCGCCGAGGGCGTCGCCGCCTTCAACGAGAAGCGCAGGCCGCGCTGGCCGTGACCGCCGGGCGGCGGTGACTCTCTGCCACGCAAGTCCGTATTTATCCCGCTACCAGCGGGTCCGCGCATACGCTGGACGTATGAGCGAGGATCGGCTGCGCGCCGTGGTCCGGATGGCGCAGGCCATGGCGGCGGCGCCCGACGGCCTGGACGTGGCGCGGGTGGCGGCGGACCACGCCCGGGTCGCCCTGGACGCCTCGATGGCCGCCATCTCCACCTGGGACCGCGCGCAGGGCCGGCTCCGCATCCTGGTCAACGACGGCGATCTGGCGGCCGGCGAGGAGCCGCTGCCCGCCGACGAGTCCTACCCGGTCGCGCACTTCCCGGAGATCGCCGAGGACGGCCCCAACGGCCCGCTGCCCCGCGCCTGGATCGAGACCACGGAGGGTGACGGCCCCCGCGCCGCCGGGCTGCGCAGCCGCGGCCGGTGCTGCTGCGTGGTGGCCCCCGTCCTGCTGGAGGGCCGGGCCTGGGGCGAGCTGTACGCCGCACGCAAGGCCGGAGCGCCTCACCTGAACTCGGCGGACGCGGAGTTCGCCGCGGTGCTCGCCGGGCAGGTCTCGGCGGGCCTGGCGCAGACCGAGCGGCTCGCCGCGGTGCGGCGGCTGGCCTTCACCGATCCGCTCACCGGGCTGGCGAATCGGCGCGCGGTGGACGGCCGGCTGGCGGAGGCGGTGCGGCGCCATGTGGAGGAGGGCTCGCCGGCCGGGCTGATCGTCTGCGACGTCAACGGGCTGAAGCGGCTCAACGACGAGCGCGGCCACGAGGCGGGCGACCGCATGCTGGAACGGTTCGCCGATCAGTTGTCGCTGGTCGCGGCGACGCTGCCGGGCGCGCTGGCGGCCCGGTTGGGCGGCGACGAGTTCTGCGTGGTGGTGGACGGCGCGCCGGCGGACGAGGTGGTGCGCGCGGCGGAGGAGGTCTGCCGGGCCGCCCTCCGCTTCCCGGAGGGGGAGGGGGTGGCCTGCGGGGTGGCGTCCACCGAGGATCCGGTGGGCCCGGTGGAGAGCCCGGCGCGGCTGTTCCGGCTGGCGGACGCGGCGCAGTACCGCGCAAAGGCCGCGCGGTCGGCGCGTCCGGTGGTGGCGGGACGGGGCGAGCGGGCGGCGGCGGTGCTGCGGCTGGCGTCGGCGGAGGCGCCGGTGGTGAGCGAGGCCCGGGACCGGCGGCGGTTCCGCGGGGTGCGGGTGCACGGGGCGGACGCGGGCCGGCTGCTGGACGCCGGCCTGGCGGCGATGGACGCGGTGGACGGGGCGGGGGCGCGGCTGGCCGCGGTGGCGGAGACGGTGGGGCGGATGTCGGACGCGGCGGCGTGGGAGGTGCGGGAGGGGGAGGCGGTGCGGGACGCGGCGGTGCAGCGGCCCGCACCGGTGGAGGGCGGCGCGTACCCCGTGGTGGCGTCGGGTTCCGGGGGCGGCTGGACGGTGCGGGTGATGGGCGACGAGCGGGCGGTGGGGGTGCGCGAGTTGGGAACGGTGCTGCGCGTGCTCGTCGCCGCCGCGGTGGTGCCGCCCTGAACCCCGGCACCGCCCCGGCCCCCGGGTGGTGCCGGGGGCTGAGGGGCGGCAGGGGGCTAGGCGAGGCGGGCGGGGAAGCCGCCGGTGGCGATGGGGGACCAGCGCTCCGGCGTCACACGGACGATGCTCTTGCCCTGGTCGAGCATCGCCTGGCGGTACTCCGCCCAATCCGGGTGCTCGCCCGCGATGTTGCGGTAGTACTCGACCAGCGCGTCCACCGACTCGGGCGTGTCCAGCACCTCCGCGGGCCCGTCCACCTGCGTCCAGGCGCCGTTGAAGTCGTCGGAGAGGACGATCACCGACGCGCGCGGCGTCCGCCGCACGTTGCGGGCCTTCGCCCGGTCCGGGTAGGTGGAGACGACGATCCGCCCCGAGTCGTCGACGCCGCAGGTGACGGGCGAGCCCTGGGGCGTGCCGTCCGCGCGGACGGTCAGCAGGATGCCGTGGTGGCGGGGCCGCACGAACTCCAGCAGCCCTTCAAGGTCGACCTTGGTATTGGTTGCGATACTGCGTGCCATGCA
Source organism: Mangrovactinospora gilvigrisea (assembly GCF_001879105.1). Taxonomy (GTDB): domain Bacteria; phylum Actinomycetota; class Actinomycetes; order Streptomycetales; family Streptomycetaceae; genus Mangrovactinospora; species Mangrovactinospora gilvigrisea. The sequence continues at coordinate 43,921 of NZ_MLCF01000017.1, forward strand.
CCGCACCTTAATCCCCGCCCCCATTACCGACGCTTTCTAACCCCGCGTCAGATCGATCGGCGCCCGGACGAACAACGCATAAACTGCGCACCGGGTCGCACACACGCACGGCCGCACCAACGATTGGGGATCATCCATGGCTTTCGGACGAGGCCGACGCAATCAGGGCCAGGGCCGGAGTGCGGCCGAATTCCCGTCCATCCCGGAAGGCGCCGGCCTGCTCAGCATGCAGGTGGTCGACCAGGTCGGGATGCCGCTGCCCGAGGTCGAGGTGACGGCGACCGACTCGGCCAACGGACGCGTGCTGCAGCTGGGCGCCACCGACCCCTACGGCACCCTCGCCGCGTCCGTCGCGCCCGGCGAGTACCGGCTGGCGCTGCAGGCGGAGAGCTTCCAGACGCTGCGCCTCGGCGCGCAGATAGCCGCCGGCTCGGTCACCCCGCTGGGGCGGCTGTCGATGGAGCTGGCCCCGCCGCCGGAGCTGCCGTCCCGCGGCTACTGGGAGATCGACCCGGCGCACACCGCGATCCGCTTCATCGCGCAGCACATCGGGATGGCCAATGTGCACGGCCGGTTCGAGAACTTCGCGGGCAGCCTCTTCATCGCGGAGCGGGTCGAGGACTCCTCGGTGGAGATCACCATCGACGCGGCCAGCATCAACACCGGTGTGAAGATGCGCGACGACCATCTGCGGTCCGCGGACTTCCTGGAGGTCGAGCGCTACCCCTACCTGCACTTCGTCAGCGACCGGATGCAGCACCGCGGCGGCGCGCGCTGGCAGATCGGCGGGACGCTGACGCTGCACGGCGTCAGCCGGTCGGTGCAGCTGGACACGAACTACCTCGGCAACGGCAGCGGCATGGAGGGCGAGACCCGGGTGGCCTGCTTCGCCTCGGCGGAGCTGCACCGCGAGGACTTCACCCTCAACTGGCGGAAGATGCTGGCCAAGGGCATCGCCGTGGTCGGCGCGACGATCCGCATCGAGCTGGACGTCCAGGCGGTCTACCAGGGCGAGCAGCCCCCCGCGCACTGGTCCTGACGGACCGGTGGCCGGGGCCGCTCGCGCGGTTCTCCGCGCCCGTGCGGGGCGCCTACAAGCCGTCGCCGATGCGGTCCGGGCGGGTGTAGACGTTGGCGCCCCGGCCGCGGACGAAGCCGGCGAGGGTGAGGCCGAGCTCCTCGGCGAGGTCGGCCGCGAGGGAGGACGGCGCCGAGACCGCGGCCAGCACCGGGATGCCGGCCATCGCCGCCTTCTGCGTCAGCTCGAAGGACGCCCGGCCGCTGACCGCCAGCACATGCCCGCGCAGCGGCAGCAGGCCCTCCGTCAGGGCGTGCCCGATGACCTTGTCGACCGCGTTGTGCCGCCCGATGTCCTCGCGCGCCGCGACCAGCCGCCCGTCCGCGGTGAAGAGCCCGGCCGCGTGCAGCCCGCCGGTGCGGGCGAAGACCCGCTGCGCCTCGCGCAGCCGCTCGGGGAGCGCGAAGAGCACCTCGGGGTCGATGCGCACCGGGTCGCCGTCCACCTGCCAGCGGGACGCCCGCCGCACCGCGTCGATGGTGTCCTGGCCGCAGATGCCGCAGGCCCCGGTGGTGATCAGGTTGCGGGTCGCGGAGAGCGGCGAGCGCGCGCCGGGCCCGAGTTGGGCGTCGACGGTGTTGTAGAGGTTGGCGCCGTTCTCGTCGGTGCCCGCGCAGTAGCGCAGCGCGCGCAGCTCGTCCGAGGAGGCGACGACGCCCTCGCCGACCAGGAAGCCGGCGACCAGGTCGAAGTCGTCGCCGGGGGTGCGCATGGTGACGGTCAGCGTCTCGCCGGCGGTGCGGATCTCCAGCGGCTCCTCGCCGGCCAGGGTGTCCATGGCCTTGACGGCGCCGCCGTCGCGCAGCCGCAGTATCTTCCGACGGTCCGTCACGCGTCCCATTGCGGCCTCGCCTTCACTGATGCGGGCCACGATACGCCCGGCACGCGGAGTGCCCGGCACGTGACAGGCGTGCCGGGTCCTCCTGCGGCTGACGCAGAACTTATCAGTCTGCTCTCATCCCTCGGCGAGGAGCCCCTGGCGGAGTCGTCCGAGTGTGCGGCTCAGCAACCGGGAGACGTGCATCTGCGAGATGCCCAGCTCCTCGCCGATCTGCGACTGCGTCAGATTGGCGGTGAAGCGCAGGCTGAGGATGCGGCGGTCGCGCTCCGGAAGCTCGGCGATGAGCGGCTTGAGCGTCTCGCGGTACTCCACGCCCTCGAGGTCGTGGTCGTCGTAGCCGATCCGGTCGGCGAGCGCGCCCTCGCTCTCGTCCTCCTCCGGCTGCGCGTCCAGCGAGCTGGCGGTGTAGGCGTTGGCCGCGGCCATGCCCTCGACCACCTCGTCCTCGGGCAGCCCGAGGCGCTCCGACAGCTCGGCGACGGTCGGCGACCGGTCCAGCTGCTGGGAGAGCTCGTCGGTGGCCTTGGCGAGGTCGAGGCGGAGCTCCTGGAGGCGGCGCGGCACCCGCACCGACCAGCTGGTGTCGCGGAAGAACCGCTTGATCTCGCCGACGATGGTGGGCATCGCGAAGGTGGGGAACTCCACCCCGCGGTCCGGGTCGAAGCGGTCGATCGCCTTGATCAGGCCGATCGTGCCGACCTGGACGATGTCCTCCATCGGCTCGCTGCGGGTGCGGAAGCGGGAGGCGGCGAACTTGACCAGCGCCAGGTTCAGTTCGACCAGGGTGTTGCGCACGTAGGAGTAGTCGTGGGTGCCCTCCTCGAGGCGGCACAGCCGCTGGAAGAGGGACTTGGAGAGTGCGCGGGCGTCCGGGGGCGCCACCTGGTCGAACGGGACGTCGGGGAGCCCGAGCTCCGCGGTGAGCGAGCTCGTGGGAGTCCCGGCCTCGGCGGCCCCGGTGGCCTCTCCGGCATCGAGGGTCCCGGCCGGGAGGGGCGCTCCGGTGCGCGTGCCGTCGAGCTGGGGTGCCATGATGCTCCTTTCTCGGACGGACTAGTGACCTACTGGCCTACCCCACGTTCCTCCGCTCATGCAAAGATGAACCGGCCCCCGGTCATGCCGGATTGTGTCCGGCAATACGGATATTCCGGGTGGCCCATGGGCGATCGTCAGCAACGCAGCAGGAGGCAGGGAATGGGCGTCGGCGGGCCTGAGTCCGCGTCCGGGGGACGGCTGTCCGTCGAGGTCCGCGACCACGCGGGTACCCCGGTCGTGGCACCTGCGGGCGAACTCGATCACGACACCGCTGACCAGCTGCGGGAGGTGCTGGAGCGGACGGAGGAGTCCTCCGCCGGCCCGCATCTCGTCGTCGACTGCTCGGGTCTGGAGTTCTGCGACTCGACGGGACTCAACGTTCTGCTCGGCGCCCGGCTGCGGGCGGAGGCCCGCGGCGGAGCCGTCCATCTGGTCGCGATGCGGCCGGCCGTGGCGAGAGTGTTCGACGTCACAGGCGCGGCCGCGGTCTTCGGGGTGCACGCCACCCTCGACGAGGCGCTGGGATCGGTGTCGCCGTCGTGAACGTCGACTGGCCCGCTCGTCGAACTCCGGGAGACTGGGAGTGTTCGATCGCGCTCTTGGGGCAGGAGCATTCGCAGGACCGTGCGGTTCGGCCCGTCGAGCAGCGGTGAGGAGAAGCGGTGATGAGCGATCAGCCGGGGGTCGCGCCGCTGCGGCCGCGGCGTTCGCCGCATCGGCCCGCGGCGCCTCAGGTGCGGCGGCTGGTGCTGGAGCCGGGAGCGGGCGGAGTGGTGGCGCGCTGCCGCGAGTTCGCGCGCACGGCGCTGGCGGACTGGGAGTGGCTGACGCCGGGGCCCAAGGAGAGCCGGGCGGACCGGCAGGCGGCGGTGGACGATGTGCTGCTGGTCGTCTCCGAGCTGGTGACGAACGCGTGCCTGCACGCGGGGGGCCCGCGGGAGCTGCGGCTCGTCGGGGGCGGTGACGACGAGATCCGTGTGGAGGTCGCCGACGGGACGGAGGAGCGTCCCGAGGCGAGCCGGCCGCATCGGAGCGGGCGGCCGGGCGGGCACGGGATCTTCATCGTGCAGCGGCTCTCCGCGGCGTGGGGCGTGGCCCCGGACCGCGACGGCAAGACCGTGTGGGCGGTCGTCCGGCGGCGCTGAGCGCTCTCGGGCGCGGGGCGAGGCCCGGTTCGCCGCCCCGCGCCCCGGCGCCCCGCCCCGCAGGGTCAGTGCACGTCGCCCATCAGCCGCTTGATCCGGCCGCGGGCGAAGAACACCGCGACGCCGGCCGCGACGGCCATCGCGCCCTGGATGGCGAAGTACACCTCGCCGCCCGTCGCGCTCCCCATCACCTGCTGGATCAGCGCCGCCACGCAGTCCCCCGCGGTCACCGCGAGGAACCAGATGCCCATCATCTGGCTGGAGTACTTCCGCGGCGCCAGCCGCGTCGTCACCGACAGGCCCACCGGCGACAGGCACAGCTCCGCCACCGTCTGCACCAAGTAGACGAGCGCCAGCCACAGCGGGGTGACCTTGACGCCGCCCGCGGCCGCCGCCTGAGCCATCATCATCACGCCGAAGGAGATGCCGATCCCCAGCAGGCCGAGCGAGAACTTGGTCATCGTGGAGGGATTGCGGCCCTTCAGCCACATCCACAGCCAGGCGAACACCGGGGCGAGCGCCATGATGTACAGCGGGTTGAGGGATTGGAACCAGGTCGAGGGGAAGTGGAATCCCCAGAGCGTGCCCTTGGTGGAGTCCGCGGCGAACACGTTCAGCGTGGAGCCGGACTGGTCGTAGATCATCCAGAAGAGCGCCGCGGCAACGAAGATCCAGATGTAGCCGGACATCTTCTTCTGCTCGTCCGTGTCGAGATCGCGGTCCCGCTTGATGCGGACGAAGAGCAGCACCGGCAGCACCAGGCCGAGCACGGTCAGCGGCCAGATCACCCAGTTCACCGTGAACGACCCGGTGAAGAGCACGACCGCGTAGAAGACGGCGGCCAGCGCCGCCCAGAACCCGGACTTGCGCAGCACCGCATTGCGCTCGGCGCGCGGCAGCGGGTTGGTGACGACGTCGCTCTCCGCGGCGAGGCTGCGTCCGCCGATCAGATAGATGACCAGGCCGAGCGCCATGCCGATGCCGGCGAGCGCGAACCCCAGGTGCCAGTCGACCTGCTGGCCGACCGTGCCGATCGCCAGCGGGGCGAAGAAGCTGCCCAGGTTGATGCCGATGTAGAAGATCGTGAACGCGGAGTCCCGGCGGGCGTCCGTCCGGTCCGGGTACAGATGCCCGACCATCGTGGAGATGTTCGCCTTGAGCAGCCCGGAGCCCGCCGCGATGAAGCACAGGCCGACGAAGAACGTCGCGGTCATCGGCACGGCGAGCAGGAAGTGGCCGACCATGATGACGCCGCCGGCCACGGCGACCGTCTTCTTCGGGCCCCACAGCCGGTCCGCCACCCAGCCGCCCGGCAGGGTGAGGAGATACACCATCGCGTTGTAGACGGAGTAGACCGCGGCGCCCGTTGCGAGGGCGAAGCCCATTCCGCCGTGCGAGACGGGAGTCACAAGGAACAGGGCCAGCAGGGCGCGCATGCCGTAGAAACTGAAGCGCTCCCACATTTCCGTCAGGAAAAGTGTGGCCAGGCCTCGCGGGTGGCCGAAGAAAGTTGCGCCGGGGGCCGATGAGTTCCCGGTCGCCGCGGAGGCGGGCGTTTCCGGTGTCAGGCTGGTGGACGGCATGGTGGTGCTCGCTTGCTGTCGGTGTCGGAGGCCCTGCCGGAAGGCGCGATATTGCAGTTCGGCGCCTGTCTCCGGGTCAGAGTCGGGAAATAGTGCCATATGAATGGCGTATTTGCGTAATCACCCTGGTGGGCCGATCGCGAGCGGTACCTCCACACGCTCCCGAGCGGCGGCGTGATCGGACTACGATCGCCCCATGACCCGTGTGCTGCTCGCCGAGGACGACGCCTCGATCTCCGAACCACTGGCTCGTGCCCTGCGCCGCGAGGGCTACCAGGTCGAGATCCGGGAGGACGGACCGACCGCCCTCGCCGCCGGCCTGGAGGGCGGCGTCGACCTGTGCGTCCTCGACCTCGGCCTGCCGGGGATGGACGGCCTCGAGGTGTGCCGCCGGCTCCGCAGCGAGGGCCACGGCTTCCCGGTGCTCGTCCTCACCGCCCGCGCCGACGAGGTCGACACGGTCGTCGGCCTGGACGCCGGCGCCGACGACTACGTCACCAAGCCGTTCCGCCTCGCCGAGCTGCTCGCCCGGGTGCGGGCCCTGCTGCGGCGCGGCCCCGTGGAGACGACGCCCGGCGCCCCGCCGGTGCGCATCTCCGCCGTCGGCCACCAGGCCTGGCTCGGCGACGAGGAGCTCCAGCTCACCGCGAAGGAGTTCGACCTGCTGCGGGTGCTGGTGCGGGACGCCGGACGGGTCGTCACCCGCGACCAGCTGATGCGCGAGGTGTGGGGCATCACCTGGTGGTCCTCCACCAAGACCCTCGACATGCACATCTCCTGGCTGCGCAAGAAGCTCGGCGACGACGCGGCGCACCCCCGCTACATCGCCACCGTGCGCGGCGTCGGGTTCCGCTTCGAGAAGAGCCGCACCGTCCAGTGAGGGCGGCCCGATGAGACGGCGGATGATCAATTCCACCCTGGCGGTGGTGCTGGTGGTGGTGGCCGTCTTCGGCATTCCGCTGGCCGTCGTCGAGGTGAACTCGATCACCTCCAACGCCCGGGACCAGGTGACCGCGGACGCCGTCCGGCTGCTCACCGTGGTCGAGACCCGCGGCGGCGGCGACCTCGACGCCTCCTCGCTGGAGGCGCAGATCGGGGAGGACCGCACCGCCTGGGTGCGCACCCCGGGGCGCCCGGCGGAGCGGATCGGCCCCGCCGTGCCCGCGGGCACCTCCGTCTTCAAGGACACCGAACAGGGCACCCAGGGCGTCTCGGTGACGGTGGTGCAGCCGCAGTCCACCGTCCACAAGCAGATCTACGACATCCTGCTGGTGATCGTCGGGATCGCGGCCGCCGCGGTGGCCGCCGCCGTGGTGCTCGCCGTCCGCCAGGCCAACCGGCTCTCCGGCCCGCTCGTCGACCTCGCCAAGACCGCCGAGCGGCTCGGCTCCGGCGACGCCACGCCCCGCGACCGCCGCTACGCCGTCCCCGAACTCGACCGGGTCTCGCAGGTGCTGGACGCCAGCGCCGAGCGGATCGCCCGGATGCTCACCGCGGAGCGGCGGCTCGCCGCCGACGCCTCCCACCAGCTGCGCACCCCGCTCACCGCGCTCTCCATGCGGCTGGAGGAGATCATCGAGACGGCCGGCGACGAGGAGACGGTCAAGGAGGAGGCGTCCATCGCCCTCGGCCAGGTCGAGCGGCTGACGGACGTGGTGCAGCGGCTCCTCACCAACAGCCGCGACCACCGCGGGGACACCGGCATCGCCTTCGACCTCGACGACGTCATCAAGCAGCAGATGGAGGAGTGGCGGCCCGCCGCGGCCGCCGCCGGACGCGCCCTGGAGCGCGAGGGCCAGGGCCGGCTGCGGGTGGTCGGCACCCCGGGGACGATCGCCCAGGTGCTCGCCGCGCTCATCGAGAACGCCCTGATGCACGGGGACGGGACGGTGGTGCTGCGCACCCGCACCGCCGGCAACTCGGTGGTGCTGGAGGTCTCCGACGAGGGCGACGGGGTCTCCCCGGAGCTGGGCTCGCGGGTCTTCGAACGCGCCGTCAGCGGCCGGAACTCGACGGGCCTGGGGCTCGCGGTGGCCCGGGACCTCGCCGAGGCGGACGGCGGCCGGCTGGAGCTGGTCAGCATGCGGCCGCCGGTCTTCGCGATGTTCCTCAGTCGCCAGCCGGATTCCGAGCCGGAGCCCGATCCTGAGACCGAGGCGGATGCGTCGACGGCGACGTCGGAGCCGGAGCCGGGGACGGGGCCTGGGGGGGCTCCTCGAGGCGGCTCGGGGCCGCGGGCGTAGCCGGGGCCGTCGTCGCCCCGTCCTGCTGCTCGGCCGGCACCACCCGGAAGACCCAGGTGCGGTAGGAGGCGAACCGGAAGGCCGTCGCCACCACCATGCCGGCGAACTTGAAGACGTTGTCCTCCAGCGCGGTGTCCCAGCCCACCCAGTAGTGGGTGGCGTACAGCACACCGTTCTCGATCACCAGCCCGATGAGGCTGAAGAAGAGGAAGAGCCCCATCTCCCGGGTGCGGGAGCTGCGGTCGCGGTCGCGGTAGACCCAGTAGCGGTAGCCGATGTAGTTCGTGACGATCGCCACGACGGTGGCGAAGACGCTGGAGCGGACGGTCTGCCATCCGAAGGCGTGCATGGCCAGGTTGAAGACCAGGAAGTTGACCGCGGTGCCGATGGCCCCGACGATCGCGAACTTGGTCATCTCGCGGCCCATCCCGCCCCGCCGGAACAGGCCGGCGAGGCCGCCCGGGACGGGCCCGCGCGGTGCTGCGGGTTCTTCGGGTGACTCGGAGGAGGTCATCGATCGCGTCCGTTCGGAGAGGACTCAGAGGGAACGGGGAAGCGGCGACCCGGCCCGTGGGCAGGGTCCGGTCGCCCTGCCCACCATAACGAGCGGGAGGCACCCTGAGGTTGCCTTGCTCGGCCATCGGTACCCTGTCCAGCGTGACTTTCCCGGTAGTCGGCATGGTCGGCGGCGGCCAGCTCGCACGCATGACCCATCAGGCAGGCATTCCCCTCGGCGTCCGCTTCCGCGTACTGGCCGACACCTCCAGCGATTCGGCGGCCCAGGTCGCCGGGGACGTGGTGGTCGGCGACTACCGCGACCTCGACACCCTCAAGGCCTTCGCGGCGGGCTGCGACGTGGTCACCTTCGACCACGAGCACGTCCCCACCGAGCACCTGCGCGCCCTGGAGGCGGCCGGCGTCGCCGTCCGCCCCGGCCCGGACGCGCTGCTGCACGCCCACGACAAGGGCGTGATGCGCAAGCGCCTCGCGGAGCTGGGCGTGCCGTGCCCGCGCAACCGCATCGTCGCCGACCCGGCCGACGTGGTGCGCTTCGCCGAGGAGGACGAGGGCGCAGCCGGCTTCCCCGTCGTCCTGAAGACCACCGTCGGCGGCTACGACGGCAAGGGCGTCTGGGTGGTCCGCGGCCCGGAGGAGGCCGCCGAGCCGTTCCGCGCCGGGGTGCCGGTGCTCGCCGAGGAGAAGGTCGACTTCGTCCGCGAGCTGGCCGCGAGCGTGGTGCGCTCCCCGCACGGGCAGGCCGTCGCCTACCCGGTGGTGGAGAGCCTCCAGGTGGACGGCGTCTGCTTCCAGGTGACCGCCCCCGCGCCCGGCCTGTCGGCGGGGCGCGCCGCCGAGGCCCAGGAGATCGCGCTGCGGATCGCCGGCGAGCTGGGCGTCACCGGCCACCTCGCGGTGGAGATGTTCGAGACCGCCGACGGCCGGGTGCTCGTCAACGAGCTGGCGATGCGCCCGCACAACTCCGGGCACTGGTCGATCGACGGGGCGGTCGCCTCGCAGTTCGAGAACCACCTGAGGGCGGTGCTCGACCTCCCGCTGGGCGAGCCGTCGGCGCGCGCGCCGTGGACGGTGATGGTGAACGTGCTGGGCGGCGACTACCCCGACATGTACCGGCCCTATCTGCACGTCATGGCCCGCGACCCCGGGCTGAAGGTGCACATGTACGGCAAGGACGTGAAGCCCGGCCGCAAGGTCGGGCACGTCACGGTCTGCGGCTCCGACCTGGACGAGGTCCGGGAGCGCGCGCTGCACGCGGCCGCGTATCTGCGCGGCGACATCACCGAGTGACGCAGGCACCGGGAAGACCGAAGAACCGAGAAGGAGAGTCAGACAGGTGAGCACCCCTCTGGTCGGGATCGTGATGGGCTCCGACTCCGACTGGCCGGTCATGGAGGCCGCGGCGAAGGCGCTGGAGGAGTTCGGCGTCCCCTACGAGAAGGACGTCGTCTCGGCGCACCGGATGCCCCGCGAGATGATCGCCTACGGCGAGCAGGCGGAGTCCCGCGGCCTGCGCGTCGTCATCGCGGGCGCGGGCGGCGCGGCCCATCTGCCGGGCATGCTGGCCTCGGTGACGGCCCTTCCGGTGATCGGCGTGCCGGTCCCGCTGAAGTATCTGGACGGGATGGACTCGCTGCTGAGCATCGTCCAGATGCCGGCCGGGGTCCCGGTGGCGACGGTCTCCGTGGCGGGGGCCCGCAACGCGGGGCTGCTCGCGGTGCGGATGCTGGGCGTCGCGGACGAGAAGCTGCGGGCGCGGATGGCGGAGTTCCAGGCGGAGCTGAAGGCCCAGGCCGAGGCGAAGGGGGCGAGGCTGCGCGGGGAGTGACCGCCGTGCGGTGCGCGGCGGTGGCTGCCTCGCGGTAGGCGCACCCCCGCTGAGAGACTGATCGGCATGGTTGACGACGAGGCTCTTGAGACCGCGAAGACCCTGCTGAGCGAGTTCCCGGTGGTGGACGGCCACAATGACCTGCCGTGGGCGCTGCGCGAGCAGGTCGGCTACGACCTGGACCGGCTGGACATCGCCGAGGACACCTCGGACCGCACCCACACCGACCTCGCCCGGCTCGCCGAGGGCGGCGTCGGCGCGCAGTTCTGGTCGGTCTTCGTGCCGTGCTCGCTCGCCGGGGACGACGCGGTGAGCGCCACGCTGGAGCAGATCGACTGCGTCCGGGCGCTGATCGACCGCTACCCCGACCACCTGGCCCGCGCGCTGACCGCCGCCGACATGGAGACGGCCCGCGCCGAGGGCCGGATCGCCTCGCTGATGGGCGCCGAGGGCGGCCACTCCATCAACAACTCCCTCGCCACCCTGCGGGCGCTGTACGAGCTGGGCGTCCGCTACATGACGCTCACCCACAACTCCAACACCGACTGGGCGGACTCGGCGACGGACGAGCCGCGGGTCGGCGGGCTGTCGCCGTTCGGCGAGGAGGTGGTGCGGGAGATGAACCGGCTGGGCATGCTGGTCGACCTCTCGCACGTCGCCCCGGAGACGATGCGGGCCGCGCTGCGGGTGAGCGAGGCGCCGGTGGTCTTCTCGCACTCCTCCTCGCGGTCGGTCAACGACCATCCGCGGAACATCCCGGACGACGTGCTGGAGCAGCTGCCGCGCAACGGGGGCGTGGCGATGGCGACGTTCGTGCCGAAGTTCGTGCTGCCGGAGGCCGTCGCGTGGACGCGGGCGGCGGACGAGAACATGCGGGCGAAGGGGCTGCATCCGCTGGCGACGACGCCGGAGGCGATGGCGGTGCAGCGGGAGTACGAGGAGGCGAACCCGCGGCCGAAGGCGTCGGTGGGGACGGTGGCCGACCACCTGGACCGGATGCGGGAGGTCGCCGGCGTCGACCACGTCGGGCTGGGCGGGGACTACGACGGGACGGCGTTCACGCCCGACGGCCTGGAGGATGTGACGGGGTACCCGCGGCTGATCGCGGAGTTGGTGCGGCGGGGGTGGTCCTCGTCGGACCTGGCGAAGCTGACGTGGCAGAACGCGGTGCGGGTGCTGGGCGACGCGGAGAGCGTCGCCGCACGTCTGCGGGAGAAGCGGGGGGCGTCGATCGTGCGGTTCGCGCGGTGAGGTGTCGCCGCCCCGTCAGATGAGGCCGAGGCGGGGGGCCTCGATGGCGGGGCAGCGGTTCATGACCATGTCGAGGCCGGCGTCCGTGGTGCGCCGGTAGGCGTCGGCGTCGACGACGTCGAGCTGGAACCAGACCGCCTTGGCGCCGGCCGCCACCGCCTGGTCGGCGACCGCGCCGGCGAGGCCGCTGTTGACGAAGACGTCGACGACGTCCACCGGGAAGGGCACCTCGGCCAGCGAGGCGTAGCCCTGCTCGCCGTGGACCGTCTCGGCCTTGGGGTGGATCGGCACCACCCGCTTGCCGAGCCGCTGCAGCAGCGCCGCCACCCCGTAGGCGGCGCGCGCCCGGTTGCCGGAGAGGCCGACCACGGCCCAGGTGTCGCCGTCCTCGGTGAGGATCCGCCGGACCGTCTCCGTGTCGCCGTACTCGCTCATGCCCCCGAGCCTACGGGCGCCGGACCGCGTCCGCGGCTGGGCGGCCTTAGGCCGTTTCTGACGGATCTCCGTGGAGGAAGGAGCGGCGTCCGGTGCGTCCTGTCGGCGTGCCGAACGAAGGCCGTCGCAGTGGGGTTGCGTCGGTCTTTGGGCGGTGCGGCGAGAGGGCGTGCCGGGCGTCGCGACGCCGCGGAGATCCGTCAGAAGCGGCCTAGCCCGCTCAGCGCTGCGGGCGGCCCAGGGCGCGGTACGTCCAGCCGGCGGTGCGCCACTTGTCGGGGTCGAGGACGTTGCGGCCGTCCAGGATGCGCTTCTCGGAGACGGCCCCCTCCAGCTCGGACGGGTCCATGTCGCGGAACTCCTGCCACTCCGTCAGGTGCAGCACCACATGCGCGCCGCGGGCGGCCTCGACCGCGGAGTCGGCGTAGGCGAGGGCCGGGAACATCTTGCGGGCGTTGTCGACGGCCTTCGGGTCGTAGACCGTCACCTGCGCGCCCTGCAACTGGATCTGGCCGGCGACGTTGAGCGCCGGCGAGTCGCGGATGTCGTCCGAGTTGGGCTTGAACGCCGCGCCCAGCACCGCGACCCGCTTGCCGAGGAAGCCGCCGCCGCACTGCTCGCGGGCGAGCTCCACCATCCGGGCGCGGCGCCGCATGTTGATGGAGTCGACCTCGCGCAGGAAGGTGAGCGCCTGGTCGGCGCCGAGCTCGCCGGCGCGGGCCATGAAGGCGCGGATGTCCTTGGGCAGGCAGCCTCCGCCGAAGCCGAGCCCGGAGTTGAGGAAGCGGCGGCCGATGCGGTCGTCGTAGCCGAGGGTGTCGGCGAGCTGGACGACGTCGGCGCCGGCGGCCTCGCAGACCTCGGCCATGGCGTTGATGAAGGAGATCTTGGTGGCCAGGAAGGCGTTGGCGCTGACCTTGGCCATCTCGGCGGTGGGGAAGTCGGTGACGACCAGCGGGACGCCGGCGGCGAGCGGCTCGGCGTAGACCTCGCGGAGCAGGTCCTCGGCGCGCTGCGAGCGGACGCCGATGACCAGGCGGTCGGGGCGGAGGGTGTCCTGGACGGCGAAGCCCTCGCGGAGGAACTCGGGGTTCCAGGCGACCTCGACGGTCGGGGCCGTCTCGGCGAGGCGGGCGGCGAGCCGGTCGGCGGTGCCCACCGGGACGGTGGACTTGCCGACGATCAGCGCCTCCTTGCCGAGCCGGGCGGTGTGCTCGGCCAGGCCGTCGAAGGCCGTGTTGATGTACGAGACGTCCGCGGCGAACTCGCCGCGCAGCTGCGGGGTGCCGACCGAGACGAAGTGGACGTCGCCGAACTCGGCGGCCTCCTGGTAGGAGGTGGTGAAGCGGAGGCGTCCGGAGGCGACCTGCTCGGCGAGCAGCTCGTCCAGGCCCGGCTCGTACATCGGCGCCCGGCCCGCGGCGAGCTCGGCGAGCTTCTCGGCGTCGACGTCCATGCCCATGACCTCGAAACCGAGCTTGGCCATGCATGCGGCGTGGGTGGCGCCGAGGTATCCGGTGCCGATGACGGTGAGCCGAGGTGCCACCAGTTCCTCCAGGGGGGACGGGACGTCTGGTCCCGCGATGGTAACGGGCCGCGACCGGTGGTAAGGAACTGTCGTGGAGGTCACCGGCCCGGGGCCCGGCATCGCCCTGTTGCCCATCGGCGGCGACCTCTAGGATCGGATCGGGTTACCGGCCGGTAATCGCTTGGGTACGACAGCTGGGGTGACGACGTGGCGACGGACTTCGAGGTGTACCGGGTTCCCGAGGAGCACGAGATGCTGCGGGAGTCGGTGCGGGCGCTGGCGGAGGCGAAGATCGCGCCCAGCGCGGCGGCCGTCGACGAGGAGGCCCGCTTCCCGCAGGAGGCCCGCGACGCTCTGGAGGCCAACGACCTGCACGCGGTGCACGTCCCGGAGGAGTTCGGCGGGGCCGGCGGCGACGCGCTCGCCGCGGTGATCGTCATCGAGGAGGTGGCGCGGGTCTGCGCGTCGTCCTCGCTGATCCCGGCGGTCAACAAGCTGGGCTCGCTGCCGGTGATGCTGTCGGGGAGCAAGGAGCTGAAGGAGAAGTACCTGCGGCCGCTGGCCGAGGCGCGGGCGATGTTCTCCTACTGCCTGAGCGAGCCGGACGCGGGCTCGGACGCGGCGGGCATGAAGACCAAGGCGGTGCGGGACGGCGACCACTACGTCCTCAACGGCGTGAAGCGCTGGATCACCAACGCGGGCGTCAGCGACTACTACACGGTGATGGCCGTCACCGACCCCTCGAAGCGCTCGCGCGGCATCTCCGCGTTCGTGGTGGAGAAGGACGACGAGGGCGTCTCCTTCGGCGCCCCGGAGAAGAAGCTGGGCATCAAGGGCTCCCCGACGCGGGAGGTCTACCTCGACAACGTCCGGATCCCCGCGGACCGGATGATCGGCGAGGAGGGCACCGGCTTCGCCACCGCGATGCGGACGCTGGACCACACCCGGATCACCATCGCGGCGCAGGCGCTGGGGATCGCGCAGGGCGCGCTGGACTACGCGGTCGGCTATGTGAAGGAGCGCGAGCAGTTCGGGCGGCCGATCGCCGACTTCCAGGGCGTGCAGTTCATGCTCGCGGACATGGCGATGAAGGTGGAGACGGCCCGCCAGATGACGTACGCGGCGGCGGGCAGGTCGGAGCGCGAGGAGAAGGACCTCACCTTCTTCGGCGCCGCGGCGAAGTGCTTCGCGTCGGACGCGGCGATGGAGGTCACCACGGACGCGGTCCAGCTGCTCGGCGGCTACGGCTACACCCGCGACTACCCGCTGGAGCGGATGATGCGGGACGCGAAGATCACCCAGATCTACGAGGGCACCAACCAGATCCAGCGCGTGGTGATGGCGAAGCAGCTCCTGAAGTAGGCCGTCAGCACCGACGCGCCCGCACGGCCCGCCGGCTCCGCCGGCGTGGTCCTGCGCGGGGGACCTTCGGTGGGCCGGCGGCGGCTGGCGGCGTGCGCCGGCGGGGCGCACACGCCGCCGCGCGGCCGAGTCGCGCGGACTTGGCTCCACCCCTCCGGCGACCCTGCCGTCCGGCAGCACGGCCGCTCCGCCGCCCGGTGGCCCGACCGCCCGGACCGGTGTGGCGGGGTGGGCGCGGTCGGGCCGGGGCGGCGCTGGGCACTGCAGGGGGGTGGCGTGGTCCGGCGGGTGCGCATTGAATGTCGGGATGACGTCTGATCGAGCATTAGATTGCAGTGAGCGCGCAGGAGTTGGGCGACGGGGGGTGCTGGCGGCCGGGGTGGCGGCGCCGTTGGCCGCGCTGGCCGCGCCCGGCCGGGCCGGGGCGGAGGCACCGCTGGTGCTGCGGTCCGCCGAGCTGACCGTCGCCCTCGACCCCGCCTTCCCGCGCGTCCTCGGCTACACCTGGAACGCCACCGGCGACACCCTCGGCGGAGCCGTGGACGGCGCCGGCGGGCCCCGGACGGTCACCGTCGACGGCACCGCCGCCACCCCCGCCGTCGCCGTCACCCACCACGACGCGGCCCGCGCCGACTACCGGCTGACGCTGCCGCACCTCACCCTCACCCTGCGCCTCGCGCTCTCCGGCGCGGTGCTGCGGCTCACCACCACCGGGCTCACCGAGGCCGCCGGGCACCCGCTCACCTCCTTCGCCGTCCCCGGCTCCGGGCTCGTCTCCGTCTCCGACGCCCAGGCCGGCGCCGGCCTCGCCGCCGTCTGGCTCGACCCCGTCTACGGCCATCAGACCGTCCACGAGACCATCGCCCCGCTCGCCGGCCTCGCCGCCGCCGACTGGTCGCCCGCCTCCTACGCGATGGTCAGCACCGGACGGCTGGCCGCCGCGATCGACTCCACCACCGTCGACCCCGCCCGCCTCGCCCAGCGCGTCGCCGCCGGCCCGGACGGCGCCCGGCACGCCGAGCTCGCCCCCGGCAGCTGGCTGCACCGCGGCCCCGCCGGCGACCTCGTCGGGCTCCCCGAGGCCGCGGTGATCGTCACCGCCGACCGCAACGGCGACGGCGCGGCCGACTGGCAGGACGGCGCCGTCGCGCTGCGCGAGATCATGGTCGACCCGCCCGCCGCCGACTGGTCGCGCACCCGCGTCGTCCAGGGCATCGCGATGAACTTCGCCAGCAACGCCGACCAGCCCTTCCTCACCACCCTCGACGAGGTCAAGCGCGCCTGGCTGTGGACCGACGGGCTGCCCCAGGCGCTGCTGCTGAAGGGCTATCAGTCCGAGGGCCACGACTCGGCCCACAACGACTACGCCGGGCACTGGAACGAGCGCGCCGGCGGGCTCGCCGACCTGCGCACCCTCACCCGCACCGCGGCCCGCTACCAGGCCTCCGTCGGCGTCCACATCAACGCCTGGGAGGAGTACCCCGAGGCGCACAGCTTCCGCTGGGACCGCTCCAACGGCCCCACCGACCCCGGCTGGGCCTGGCTCGACCAGGCCTGGCACCTCGACACCGCCAAGGACCAGTCGGACGGCGCCTTCGCGGAGCGCTTCGCCGCCCTCGCCGCGGCCCTCCCCGAGCTGGGCTTCGTCTACACCGACACCTTCTGGGCGGCCGGCTACCCCGCCTGGCGGCAGGCCGCCGCGATCGCCTCCCACCATCTGCCGCTCGGCGCCGAGGGCGACCCCGAGTTCGAGCGCACCGGCGTCTTCACCTACGCCGGCCAGACCGGCAACGGCCTCCCTTCGCAGATCGTCCGCTTCCTCCGCAACCACCAGCGGGACGCCTGGGGTCACCACCCGCTGCTGCTCGCCGTGCGGAACACCAACTACCAGGGCTGGCAGGGCCAGCACGACACCCGGCCGTGGGTCGCCGCCACCTTCGGCACCAACCTGCCCACCAAGTTCCTCCAGCACCACGAGCTGCTGCGGCTCACCGCCGACCGCGCGGAGTTCACCGGCGGGGTGGTCGCCTCCACCGAGTCCGGCGGCTACCGGATCACCCGCGGCGGGCGGACGGTGATGGACGGCGAGGCCGTCTTCGTGCCCTGGCCGCCCACCGCCCCCAACCGCGTCTACCACTGGAACCCGGACGGCGGCGCCACCACCTGGCAGCTCCCGCCGGAGTGGGGGAGCCCGGCGGGCGTGCGGGCCTACCCGCTGACCGACACCGGCCGCGGCGACCCCGTCACCCTGCCGGTGAGCGGCGGCGGCGTCCGCATCGACGCGGCGGCCGGGGCGCCCTATGTGCTCTACCCCAAGGCCGCCCCCGCCCGGACGCCGGTCGCCTACGGCGAGGGCGGGCACCTCGCCGACCCCGGCTTCCTCGCCCGGACGCTCGCCGACTGGGCGCCGTCCCACCCCGACGGGCTCGCCGTCGCCGACGACGGCAACGGCCTGCCGTTCCTGCGCGTCGCGGCCGGCGCCGGACGCAGCGTCCAGCAGCGGCCGCGCGGGCTGGCGCCCGGCACCTACGCCGCCTCGGCGCGGGTGCGGATCACCGGCGGCAGCCGGCGCGCCGAGATCCGCGTCACCGGGCACGGCGGCGCCGCGGCCGTCAACTGGCTCACCGACTCGCCGGTCCCGGACCGGATCGCCGCCTCGCGCCGCTCCGGCACCGGCTTCCAGCCGCTGCGGGTGCTGTTCACCGTGGCGCCGGGACGGCAGGGCAAGGTGCTGCTCACCCTCGCCGCGGACGACGGCCCGGACGGCGCCACCGCCGACTTCGCCGACGTCCGGCTGGTGGCGCTGCCCGGCGCCGACCCCGCCCAGGGCGGCCACGTCCTCCACGAGGACTTCGAGCACGTCGACTTCGGCTGGGGCCCGTTCGTCTACACCGGCAACGGCGGCTCCGACCCGCGCACCCACCTCTCCGAGACGCACCGCGGCTACACCCGGGACACCGTCTCCGGCCGGTTCTCGCTGAAGACCTTCGGCGACACCACCGGCCTGCTCTACCGCACACTTCCGCACACCCTGCGGCTGGAGCCGGGCCGCAGCTACCGGATCTCCTTCGACTACCAGGCCGACCCCGGCACCGACTACCGGGTGCGGCTGGGCTACGACGGTCCCGGCGGCACCGCCTTCGAGGACGCGCTGCCGCCCACCGCGAGCCGCGCCCTGGACAGCCCGCCGCCGGCCGGCCCCGCCCCCGCGGGCTGGACCGACAGCCTTCCGCCGCAGTACAGCGCGCCGCACCGGAGCTACTCACGGACCGTCACCATCGGCCCCGCGTCGGACGGGACCGCCTGGCTCGGCATCGTGCACGCCAAGGGGGTGGCGTTCGTGCTCGACAACCTGGTCGTCGACGACGTCTCGCCGTAGCGGTCGGGTGCGCGCGCCGCGTAGCGTGCGGGCATGAGCGAGATGTTTGCGATTGTGGGTTCGTACACCTCGGCGGCGGCGCCCAACGCGCCCGGTGAGGGCGAGGGCGTCGCGGTGTTCCGGCAGGACGCGGCGACCGGAGCGCTGCGCCCGGTCGGCGCCGTCGATCCGGCGGTGGACCCGTCCTACCTGGCCCTGCACCCCGACGGCCGGACCGTCTACGCGGTCTCCGAGGCGGCGGACGGCCAGGTGTGGGCGTACCGCTTCGACCCGGCCGACGGCGCGCTGACCCGCCTGGGGGAGTCGCGCTCCACGCACGGCTCGGCGCCCTGCCACCTGTCGGTGGACCCCAGCGGGCGCTGGCTCGCGGTGGCCAACTACAGCTCCGGCACGGTGTCGCTGCATCCGCTCGGCGCGGACGGCGCGGTCGGGGAGGCCGCGGACGTCGCCCGGCACGAGGGCAGCGGCCCGGTGACGGAGCGCCAGGAGGGCCCGCACGCGCACATGGCGGTCTTCCTGCCGGGCCGCGGAACGGTGGACGGGCACGCCGTGCTGCACGTCACCGACCTGGGGCTGGACCAGGTGATCACCTATCACGTGGACCTGGAGAAGGGCGCGTTGATCCGCGCCTCGGCGGTGCGGCTGGAGCCGGGCACGGGGCCGCGGCACCTGGTCCACCATGCGTCGGGGGCGACGTATGTGGCGGGCGAGCTGGACACCTCGGTGACGGTGCTGCGGCGGTCGCTCACCGGCGACGGCGTGCTGGAGGTCGTGGGCAAGGTGCCGGCGGTGGTGGGGGAGCGGCCGCCGGCCAACGAGGAGAACTGGCCCTCGGCGATTCGGCTGTCGCCGTGCCAGCGGTATCTGTATGTCGCGAACCGCGGGCGGGACGTGGTGGGGGTGTTCCGGGTGGGGGCGGACGGGATGCCGGTGCCGGTGGAGGACGCGGCGGCGGGCGGGCCGATTCCGCGCGAGATCGGGTTCGTGGGGAAGTGGTTCTACGCGGGGGCGCAGTTGGGGGGCGTGGTGACCGCGTTCGACGTCGATGCCGACACGGGGGCGCTGACGTCCGCGGGCGTCGCGGCCGAGGTCGGCTCCCCGGTGGCGCTGCTGGCGGTGCCGGGCCGCGCGTGACGGCCGGCGCCGGCGCGGTGATGCCGCCCTGAACCCCGGCACCCCGCCCCGGTTTCAGTGCTGCCGGAGTTGCTCGAAGAGCGTGGCGGCCTCCTGCTTGTTCCACAGGACCGCTTCGCCGTCGGGGGTGGGGTAGCTGCCGGTGGAGATCGGGACGGTGAGTTCCTTGCCGTCGCCCTTGGAGACGCTGTTGAGCGCGGTGGCGAGGCGGGCCAGGTCGAGCAGGCCCGTCCCGTCGCTCAGCAGCAGCGCCTCGAAGACCGCGTTCATCGCCGGGTAGATCCGGAACGGGTTGAGCAGCACGTCCGCCGAGAGGAAGCGGTCCGCGAGGGCCGAGAGGAACTGCTGCTGGCGCTTCATCCGCCCGAAGTCCGACGTCGGGTCGAAGTAGCGGGCCCGGACGAAGGCCAGCGCCTGCTGCCCGTCGAGGGTCTGGCAGCCCACCGGGAGGTCCGCGCCCGACTTGCTGTCCTTCACCGGTGCCGTCAGGCAGATGTGCACGCCGCCCAGCGCGTCGACGATGTTGACGAACCCCGCGAAGCCGATCTCCGCGTAGTGGTCCATCCGCAGCCCCGTCGCCGTCTCCACCGTGCGGACCAGCAGCGGCGCCCCGCCCTGGCCGAACGCCGAGTTGATCTTCGACTGGTGGGCGGCCGTCCCCTGGTACGCCGGGATGGTCACCCAGGAGTCGCGGGGGATGCTGACCAGCGTCGTCCCGTCGGAGCCGGTGTGCAGCACGATGATGGTGTCGGTGCGCCGCCCCTGGTCGCTGCCGGTGTGGTACTGCTGCTTCTGCTCCGCCGTCAGATTGTCCCGGCTGTCCGAGCCGACCAGCAGCCAGTTGGTGCCCGCCCCGGCCGCCGGCCGGCCGGAGTAGTCGGCGAGCGCGTCCACGTGCTGCAACTGGGTCTGGGCCCAGACCAGGGTGCCGATCCCGATCAGCACCAGGACCACGACCAGCACCAGCAGCGTCTTGACGATCCGGCGCGGCCAGCGCCACCGCCGGCTGCGGCGGTCGCGGCGCTTCGCCCCGCGCGCCTCGGCCTGGCGGCGCGGCGACAGCTCGGGCGGCAGCGGCGGCTCCTGCCCCGGCTCCTGAGGATTCGTCATGGGGCCATGATGCTCGCCTTTGTCGCATTTGATGGGTATTGCACCGCTGGAGGCGAACGTAGAGTGAGACGCGTGAACGCATCCCGCCCGCCCCAGGACGCCCCGGAGATCCCGGGGAAGCCCACCTCGGTCTCCCGGATCACCCTCTCCCAGGTCATGACCGCCACCGATGCCAACCTCTACGGCACGGTGCACGGCGGCACCATCATGAAGCTGGTGGACACCTGCGCCGGCGCGGTCGCCGGACGCCACTCCGGGGGTGTGGCCCTCACCGCCTCCATGGACGAGATGGCCTTCCTGGAGCCGGTCAACGTCGGCGATCTGGTGCACTTCCACGGCCAGGTCAACTGGACCGGGCGCACCTCCATGGAGATCGGCGTCCGGGTGCTCGCCGAGCGGTGGAACGAGTCCACCCCGGAGACCCGCGTCGCCACCGCCTACCTGGTCTTCGTCGGGGTCGACGCGGAGGGCAAGCCGCGCTCCGTCCCGCCGGTGCTGCCCGAGACCGCCTCGGACCGGCGCCGCTTCCAGGAGGCCGAGATCCGCCGCACCCACCGGCTGGCCCGCCGCCGGGCCATCCTCGACCTGCGCGAGCGGCGCTCCGCCGAGGGGCTCGACTGAGCGGGCCCGGCGGCTCGGCTGCCGACGCCGCTCAGGCCGCGCCGCCGCCCGGGTCGCAGGCCGTCCCGGTGCTCGCGGACGGCCGCGCGGCGGGCGCCACGTCCGCCGACACCGACCGGGCCGGGGCCGACGCGGAGGCGGAGGTCGACGCCGAGGCGGACGGCGACGGCGATCCGGTGCCCGGCGTCCGGTCCGCCCTCAGGTCCTCGAAGAGCCGGTCGGCCGCGGCGGTGTCCCACAGCACCGTCGAGCCCCACCCCGGCACCGGGTGGTCGACGGCCGCCAGCGGCACCGTCTGCCGGGTGATGTCCTGCGGCCGCAGGTCCTTCAGGTCCGACGCCAGGGCCACCAGGTCCGTCGCGGTGAGGCCGCGGTCCGCGGTGAGCGAGCGCAGCGCCGCCGAGACCACCCGCTGCAGCCGCGGCGGGTCCATCATCAGCCCGCTGCCCTGCGCCTGACGCGCCATTTGCACCACGAACTGCTGCTGGCGGCTCATCCGCCCCAGGTCGGAGGAGCCGTCCACATGCCGCGCCCGGACGTAGCGGAGCGCCTCGGCGCCGTCCAGCCGGTGCGTGCCGGGGGCCAGGTCCAGCCCGCTCTCCGGGTCGACCAGCGGACGCGGCGTGCAGACGGTCACACCGCCCAGCGCGTCCACCGTCGAGACGAAGGAGAGGAAGTTCACCTGGAGGTAGTGGTCGACGCGGATCCCGGTGGCCTGCTCCACGGTGTTCACGGCGAGCGCCGGCCCGCCCATCCCGAACGCGGCGTTGATCTTGCCGTGGCCGGCCGGGACCTCCCGTCCGGTGTGCTTGTCGCGGTGCGCCGGGATCTCCACATAGGAGTCGCGCGGGATGGAGACCACGGCCGCGTGCCGGCGGTCCGCGGACAGGTGCACCAGCAGCATGGTGTCGGTGCAGTCGCAGGACTGGCCGCCGGCGTGCAGCCGGCGCAGCTCGGCCGGCGACACCCCCTCCCGGTCGTCGGTGCCGACCACCAGCAGGTCCTGGCCCCGCCCGGCGCCCGGGCGGCCGGCGAGCCCGGCGAACGCGTCGACATGGCCCACCGACCCGTTCAGCCGGGCCAGCGTCGTCCATCCGGCGCAGCTCGCCGCCAGCACGGAGAGCGAGGTGAGCAGCCCGGCCAGCCACCAGCGGGTGCGCCTGCGGCGGGTGCGGCCGCGGACGGAGCGCCTGGCCTGCGGCATGGGAGTCCCCCAGGGGATCGGGAAAAAAGCAGACAGTCAGACCGCGAGCCTAGGACGACGGAACCGGACAATCACGGATCAACACGGCGTCCGGATCGGCCGGGGATCGGGGGAGGGCGCCGAGGTGCCGGAGAGGCGGTAGGTTCGACCCCGATGACTGCCAAGCCCAGCAACCAGACCGACGGCGGGCGCTCCCCCGGCGCGGAGGCCGCCCCGGCCGTGTCCGTGATCATGCCCGTGCTCAACGAGGAGCGGCACCTGAGCACCGCCGTCCGCCGCGTCCTGGAGCAGGACTACCCGGGCGAGCTCGAGGTGGTGGTCGCGCTCGGTCCGTCCACCGACCGCACCGACGAGATCGCCGCCGAGCTGTGCGCGGCCGACCCGAGGGTGAAGTCGGTGCCCAACCTGACCGGACGCACCCCCTGCGGCCTCAACGCGGCGATCGCGGCCTCCAGCCATCCCGTGGTGGTGCGGGTCGACGGGCACGGCATGCTCACGCCGAACTACATCGCCAACGCGGTGCGGCTGATGGCGGAGACCGGCGCGGCCAACGTCGGCGGGCTGATGTACGCCGAGGGCGAGACGGAGTGGGAGAAGGCCGTCGCAGCGGCGATGACCTCCCGGATCGGCGTCGGCAACGCGGCCTTCCACACGGGTGGCGAGGCGGGCCCGGCGGACACGGTCTACCTCGGCGTCTTCCGGCGCGAGACGCTGGAGCAGGTCGGCGGCTACAACGAGGAGTTCATCCGCGCCCAGGACTGGGAGATGAACTACCGCATCCGCGAGGCCGGCGGGCTGATCTGGTTCTCGCCGGAGCTGCGGGTCTCCTACCGGCCGCGGCCCAGCGTGCGGACGCTCGCCAAGCAGTACCTGCAGTACGGGCGGTGGCGGCGGGTGGTGACGCGCTACCACAAGGGCTCGGTGAACCTGCGCTACCTGGCCCCGCCGGCGGCGGTGGTCGCGATCGCGGCCGGCATCGTGGTCGGCGCGGCGGTCCACCCGATCGGGTGGGTGGTGCCGGCCGGGTACGCGGCCGCGGTGCTCGCCGGAACGGCGAAGGAGGGCCGCGGGCTCTCCTGGAAGGCCCGCGCGCAGCTGCCCGTCGCGCTCGCGACGATGCATATGTGCTGGGGATACGGCTTCCTGACGAGCCCTCGGTCGCTGGCCCGCACGGTGATCGCCTCGCGCGGCCAGAGCGGACTGGCGGACGCGCGGCGCCGCCTGGGCGCCGACGACCGGCCCCAGGTCCAGGACGCCTAGGTCCTGTCCGGGGATCGCTGCGGACGGACGACGGCCGCGGAGACCGCGAGCCAGGCATCCAGGGTGTCGTCGAAGCCGGGGAGCAGGCGGGCGGCGACGGCCCAGGCGTCGGGGGTGCGCAGCAGCGCGTCCGCGCGGACGCGGAACGCCTCGCGGGCGGCGGTGTCGTCCCCGGTGCGAAGGGCGGTCAGGCACGGCAGCGCGCGGCGGGGCGGTGTGCCGCCCGGCCGCGGCGCGGGCGCGGGTACGCGCCGACGGGCCGTCACCAGCCGCTCCAGCAGCGGTGATCCGACGGCGGCGGTCGCCGCCGCGCACACGTCGGCGTCCGCGCCCTCCAGGAGGAGCGCGAGGAAGGCGAGCGCGGCGGGGGCGGGGGCGTCGGCAGGGTGCCGGGCGCCGGCGGCGTCCAGCAGCTCGGGGAGCGTCCCGTCGAACGCCGGCGCGAGGCGCGCCGCCGCGCGCAGCCGCTCCGGGGACACGCCGGCGACGGCCTTGGCGAGCGCGGCCCGGACGGCCTCACGGCGGGCGGCGGCGTTCCGGTCGCGGCGCGGGCTGCCCGGTTCCAGCAGCCGCATCAGCCGGCGGACGGGGCGCGCGGCGGCGAGCACCTCGTCCGCGCCGAGCAGGCCCCGGTCCAGGACCAGCGCGGCGACCTCCGGCAGCCGGCGGCGTCCGGACGGGCCCAGCGAGGCGCCGCCGTCGCCGTCGGCGAGCAGTGCGCGGGCGACGGCGGGCGGGCAGTCGTGCCGGTGCAGGAGCAGCAGCCGCAGCCGGACGGGGAGCGGCGCGCGGGCGTGCCGGTCGAGGTGGGCGTCCCAGTCGGGCGGGGTCGCGTCGCGCTCCAGCAGGCGGACGCCGAAGGCGAGGTGGTCGCTGTCGGCGAGGTGCTCGTCGACGAGGGCCAGCAGGCCCTCGGGAGTGCGGTCGCTCTCCGCGAGGGCGCGCAGCTCGTCGACGGTGGCGTCGACCTCGGGGGGCGGCCCCAGCCGCAGCGCGGCGCGGGCGAACTCGCCGGCGGTGAGGGTGTCGTCGCGGCGGCGGACCAGGCGGGCGTCGATCTCGGGGTGCCCGGCGAGGGGGCGGATCAGGGCGTTGACGATCGCGCCGCGGGCGAGGAGCGCCTCGACGAGGGCCCCGGCGGAGGGGGACGCGGCCATCCGGTGCAGCAGCGCGGGGTCGCGCGTCGAGCGGTAGAGCGCGGCGAGGGCGGTGCCGCGGCGGTCGTCGTCCAGGCGCTCGATCCGCGTGAAGAGGCGGTCGCGCTGACGGTCCGTGAGGCTGTGCGCGTCCGCGGCGGCGAGCACGAGGCCGGGACCGCCCTCCGCGGCGACGACCTCCGCGAGTTGCGCGGGGACGTCGGGCGTCAGCTCGGGCGCGAGCCGCTCCAGCAGCGCGCCGGCGTACGCGGCCGGCGCCGCAAGCACCACCTCCGCGGCGGCCTCCCCGGCGACAGCACCACCCCAACCGGTCACCGCCCACCTCCTCGTTCCGGCACACCTGGCGCGCCCCCGCAGGGGCGCGGGGAACTGCGCGAGCGAGCACAGCGAACCATGACCCGCCAAGCGCCCCCGCCTCCGGCGGCGGCCGTGGCGCCCCCACCGGTCACCGCTCGCCTTCTCGTTCCGGCGCACCTGGCGCGCCCCGTCAGGGGCGCGGGGAACTGCGCGAGTGAGCCCGATCCGCCGCGAGACAAACAGCTGCGCCGTGGTCGAGCCGCCGTGGGGACGGCTCTCGCCGTGGAGGTCATGGGCACTTGCCGAGTCATGGTCCGCTGTTCTCACCCGCGCAGTTCCCCGCGCCCCTGACGGGGCGTCGGCCTCAGTGGGCCATGGCCGCCGCCGTGGACGTCCACTCCTCCAGCGTTCCCGTGAACTCGTACAGGAGCCGGGCCGCAATCAGCCATGCGTCAGCCGTGCGGAGCGTCGCCGCCGCGTCGGCGCGGAACGCCGCGAACGCCGGGGCGTCCTCGCGGGCGAGGCGGCGCAGCTCGTCCTGGGCCTGCGGCCACTCCGGCCGCGCCCGCGGCACCGCGCACCGCGCCAGCCAGGCGTCGATCCGCTCCAGCAGGGGCCGCGGCAGCAGGTCGTGACGGCCGGTCAGCAGACGGCCCGCCGCCGGGTCGAGGCCGGGGCCGCCGAGGAGCCGCTCCACCGTCCCCGGGAGCGCCTCGCCCGCCGCCTCGATCGCCAGCGCGAGCAGCTCCGGGTCGGAGCGGTGGCAGAGCACCCCCGCCGCCACACCCTCCAGTCCGGCCCGCAGCAGCTGGGCCTCCTGCTCAGGCCGGCGGGCCAGAGCGAGCAGCCGGTCCGTCGCCTGCGGGTCGTGGCGGTGCGCCCGCGCCGCGGCGAGCAGCGCGCCGCCGGTGTGCGAGTGCTCGCCGCACCAGACCGCGTCGTAGCGGTCGAGCGCGGCCGCGACATCGCGGGCGGTGTCGGGCTCGGCGTGGTCCATCAGCAGTACCAGGAACGCCGTCGCCTCCGGGGCGAGCGGGCCGTCCGGCGGGGCCTGGCCCGCGGCGCGGGCCGCGGCGAGGAGGTCGGCCAGCCCGCCGGCGCAGGCGGGCGCGAGGTGTGCCGCCGTCCGCAGCGTCCCGGCGTCGGCTCCGGCCAGGGCGGCGCGCAGCGGCCCGGCCAACACGGCGTCCAGGTCCGGGTGTTCGGCGAGGGCGCGCAGATTGCGGACGGGGCGGACGCCCGCCACCGCCTCCTCGGGCGTGACCAGCCCCCGGGCCAGCGCCGCGGAGGCGGTGCGGGCGAGGGTGGTGAGGGCGGCGCCCCTCATCGGCCGGCCGCCGCGGCCGGAGCCGATACGGCCCGAGCCGCCGCCGGCGCCGTCCCGCGGCGACCGGTCGAGGAACGCCCGGGCCAGCTCGGGCGGGCAGCCGTCCACCCGGACCAGCCGGTCCGCGAGCGCCG
Source organism: Mangrovactinospora gilvigrisea (assembly GCF_001879105.1). GTDB lineage: Bacteria > Actinomycetota > Actinomycetes > Streptomycetales > Streptomycetaceae > Mangrovactinospora > Mangrovactinospora gilvigrisea. Next base: position 70,389 of record NZ_MLCF01000017.1, read on the forward strand.
CGGGCAGCGGCTCGCGGGCGTGGCGGGCGGCGAGCGCCGCCCAGTCCGGGCGGGCGGCGCTCCAGGCGAGGCACTGCTCGTCGACCCGGCCGGAGCGGGTCCGCTCCAGGTCGGCGATGAGCCCCTCGGGGGTGCCGTCCGACGCGGCGAGCGCCGTCAGCCGGTCGAGCTCCGCGGGCGGGACGGCGCCCTCGGCGCGGTAGCCGGCCGCCGCGGCGGCGAACTCCCGCCACACCGCGCGGGCCTGGCCGCCGACCGGCTGCTTCAGCGCGGCGTCCAGCACCGGTGAGGCGGACGGCAGCCGCAGCAGGCCGAGCGCGGCGCGGGCCCGCTCGCCGTCGGTGACCTCGCGGTGGTCGCTGCGCAGCAGGGCGGCGAGGACGCGCGGTTCGCCGGTGCGGGCGAGCGGGCGGAGCATCCGGGCCGGTGTCCGCCTGTTGCGGGTCAGCTTCTCGGCGACGGTCGCCGCGCCGGCGGTGGCGGCGAGCCGGTGGGCGACGGCCGGGGCGGGCGCGCCCTGGTAGAGGACGGTGAGCAGCGTGGTGCGGCGCTGCGAGTCGGGCAGCGCCTCCAGCTCGGCGAAGATCCGGATCCGCTGGTCGTCGTCGAGGCGCGGGCAGCGGGCGAGTTCGGGGACCACCGCGGGGTCGTCCGGGGCGAGCAGCTCCAAGGCGAAGCGGACGTCGTCGGCCTCGCCGAGGGACCACTCGATGTCGGAGGCGAGCAGCGCGTGCAGCGGCACGGCGAGCGCGTCGGGCGCGGTGCGCAGGGTCAGGAGGGCCGCCTCGGACTCCAGATGGCCGAGCGGCCGGCGGGGTTCGGACGGCATGGGGTCAAGGATGGGGGTCAAGCACCGGGCGCGCGAGGGCTTTTCGCGATGCCCGCGGCGGTGGCGAGCCAGGCGTCGACGTCGCCGCGGAAACCGGGGAGCAGCCGCAGCGCCACCGTCCAGGCGTCGAGGTCCTCGCCGAGCGCGGCGGCGGTGGCGGCGAGGGCCCGGGGCGCCCGGACGGGGTCGGCGAGGACGCGCTCGGCGGTGCGGGGCGGCTCCCCGGGCCCGTCCGGTGTGCGGGCGGGGACGGGCCCGCCGATCGGGACGCCGTGCCGGGCGAGGCAGCCGAGGATGTCCGGCTGGCTCGCGGCGCCGAGGCTGCTGCCGAGGTCGGCGATGCCGGCCTCCGCCTCGGCGCGCAGCCGTGCGCGGACCTGGGCGTGCGGGGAGTGCGCGGCGATCGCCTCCAGCACGCCGAGGCCGCCGGCCTGGTCGCTGCGGTAGTGGCGGCGGTTGCGGTGCAGCCAACCGGCCGCGCGGCGGGCCAGGGCGAGGGTGTCGCGGGGCGGCATCCGGGCGATGACGCGGGCGGCCTCGTCTGGCCGGGCGTGCTCCAGCAGCAGGTGCAGGGCGTCGAGTGCGGCGCGCTGGGTGGCCACGGGGCTGTCGCGGCGGTAGGGGAGGGCGGGGACGGTGGTGTGCGGCGCGGTCGCTTTGGCGGTGGCGGCGAGGAGTTCGGGGAGGGTGCCGGGGTACCGGGTGAACGCGTAGGCGGTGGCGACCAGCTGCGGTCCGCCCAGCGGGTCGAGGGCGGTGCGCAGCGCGTCCAGCATCGGCAGGTACTCGGGGGACGGGCGCCAGGCGGCGTCGGGGCCGTCGTGGCGCCAGGCGCCGGCGGCGTCGTAGGGGACGAGGAGCCGCGCCAGGTCGCGGACGGGCGCGGTGCCGGTGACGATCCCGGCGGGGTCCAGGCCCTGCGCGCGGACGGCGCGCACGGCGACGGCGCGCAGCGGCCCCGCCGGGACGGGGGCGTGGGTGCGGTGGTCGAGGAAGGCGCGCACCAGGTCGGGCGGGAGCGCCCCGGGCAGCGCGGCGAGGAGTGCGGCGCGCACCGGGAGCGGCAGGTGGCGCCGCGCGTGCAGCGCGGGCAGCGCGGCGACCAGGGCGTCGGGGTCGTGCGGGATCGCGAGGTGGTGCGCGGCGCCCTCCGGGTCGGCGCGCAGCAGGGTGACGAGGTGGGCGGGGGCGAGCGGGGCGAAGGGGGCGCCGGTGGTGACGGCGTGCCACTCGGCGTCGGTGAGGCCGTCGGCCTCCCCGAGGGCGGCGGCGGTGGCGGCGGGGTGGTGCGGGAGCAGGGGGCGCAGCGCGTCGGGGGCGTCGCCGTCCCGGGGGCGGACGGTGCCGCGTGCGGCGAGCAGGTGGCGGACGGCCGGGGTGGCCATGGCGTGGCGGTAGACGTCGGCGCCGCGGCGGGCGAGGCGGAGCACCTGGCGGGGCGTCAGCATCGGGTTCCCGGCGGTGGCCTCCGGCGGGAGGGCGTCGACGAGGGCGTCGGGCAGGGCCCCGCGGAGCACGGACGCCGGGTCGGGGAGGCGGTCCAGCAGGTCGCGGAGGAGGCGCGGGGGGACGGCGGGCGCGAGGAGGTGGAGGGGGTGGCTGCTCACACCGCGTAGGACTCCGCGGTCCGCGCCGCCGGTTGCCCCGTCCGCCCGGCGCCGGCCCCGCCCCGGAACCCGGCACCCCACCCGGGGTCCCCGCGGTGCGGGGTCCGGATGGGGTGCCGGGGCGTGCCTGGGCGCAGGGGCGGCGGGCCGCTACGCCTCCTCGTGCGTCAGGTGCAGCTCGCAGTGCGCCGATTCGCCGGACGCCGTCCGGACCGTCGCCGCCGCCGGCGGGTAGCCCGAGGCGACCAGCGTGTACGCGCCGTGGCCCAGGTCGGCGAACGCGTACCGCCCGTCCTCGTCGGTGAGCGTCGCCGCGACGACTCCGCCCGCCGAGTCCATCAGCGTCACCCGCGCGTCCGCCAGCGGACGGTCGCCGGACTGCGCCCGGACGACGCCCGCCAGCCGGGCCCCCGCGGAGAGCCGCAGCTCCTGCCGGGTCTCCGTGCCGGCGGCCACCTCGACCAGCGTCGCCGCCGGGCGGTGCCCGTCGTGGCTGGCCGTCAGGGTGTGGGTGCCCGGGGCGAGTTCGGCGAAGCGGAACGTCCCGTCCGCGCCGGCCGCGCCGGAGGCGACCACCTGGCCCTGCGCGTCGGTGGCGACGACCAGCGCGCCCGCCAGCGGGCCGACCGGGTCGCCGCCCAGCACGGTGCCGACCAGGCTGGTGCCGGCCGGCAGCAGCAGGTCGTGCTCCAGCCCGCGGTCGCCGACGACGACCGTCTCGGCCTGCGGGCGCTGCCCGCCCGCCGCTCCGATCAGGACGTAGGAGCCCGCGCCCGGCACGGCGAGGGCGTAGCTGCCGTCCTCCTCGGAGGTGGTGCGGCCCAACTGCCGCCCGGAGGCGTCGATCAGGGTCACGGCCGCGCCCGGCACGGGGCTGCCGTCCACCGTCCGGACGACGCCGTGCAGCTCCGCGCCGGTGGTGGTGGCCGCGGTCTCCCGGGTGACGGCCGCCGGCCGTCCCTGGGCCGCCAGCGCGGCCTGGGCGATCACCGGCATCGGGGCGCCGCGCCGGGCGTGCTTGCCGTTGACGCGCTGCGGCAGCCCCGCCGCGGCGACCGGCTCCAGCGCGGCGTGCGCGGCGTGGGCGGGACGCTGCGCGCCCACCGTGGCCAGCGCGACGGTCGGACGGTCCTCCGCCGCGGCGGGCGTGCCCGCCGCCAGCGCCGGGGTCTCGCCGCCGGGCGCCGCCGCGCTGTGGTCGTCGCCCTCGCCGCCGGTGCGGGCCTGCAGCCCGGACATCTGGCGCAGCGGCACGCCCTTGGTGAAGAGCGCCAGCACGAACGCCGCCGCCACGATGCAGGCCGCGTAGAGGAACACGGTGTGCATGGACGAGGAGAAGCCCTGCTTGAACGGCTCGGAGAAGACCGGGTCGAGCTTCTGGATGAACGACGAGTCGTTGAGCACGCCGGTGGAGCCGCCCCCGTGGGGGTTCTTCAGCATCTCCAGGATCGGCTTGTTCGCCGGGTTGTTGATCACCGAAGGGTTGTGCAGCGCGTCCTGGAACCGGGTCGTCTTCGCGGCGGCCTGGAAGGCGGTCTGGATGTGGCCGCTGACCGTCGAGAAGAGGATCGACAGGAAGATCGCGGTGCCGGCCGTGGCGCCCATCTGCCGGAAGAACGTCGAGGACGCGCTCGCGACGCCGATGTCCCTCGCCTCCACCGCGTTCTGCATGGCGAGGGTGAGCGTCTGCATGCAGCCGCCCAGGCCGATCCCGAAGACCGCCATGTAGACCATGGTCTGCCAGATCGGGGTGTCCCACTGCACCTTGTAGTGGAACAGCATCATGCCGACGATCATCAGCGCCGTGCCGAAGACCGGGAGGTACTTGTAGTGCCCGGTCTTGGAGGTGATCTGCCCGGCGACGATGGACATCAGCATCATGCCGAAGACCATCGGGAGCATCAGCAGGCCGGAGCGGGTCGGCGACTCGCCGCGGACGATCTGCAGGTACTGCGGGATCATCATCATCCCGCCGAACATGCCCATGCCGATGAGGGCGCCGAGCACGCTGAAGCTGCTGAAGACCGGCTTGCGGAAGAGGCGCATCGGTATCAGCGCCTCGTCCTTCATCTTGATCTCGACGAAGACCCAGATGATGAGCGAGACGACGCCGATGCCGTAGCAGGACAGCGAGCGTGCGGAGCTCCAGCCCCATTCCCGGCCCTGCTCGGCGACGAGCAGCAGCGGGGCCACGCCGATGACGATGAAGAGCGCGCCCCACCAGTCGATGCGGTGGTCGCGCCGGGTGTGCGGCAGGTTGAGCACCTTGGCGACCACGAAGAGCGCGATGATCCCGATCGGCACGTTGACGAGGAAGACCCAGCGCCAGCCGGCGATGCTCAGGATCTCGTGGCGTCCCGCCAGGAACCCGCCGACCAGCGGGCCGAGCACGGTGGAGGTGGCGAAGACGGCGAGCATGTAACCCTGGTAGCGGGAGCGCTCGCGGGGCGGCACGATGTCGCCGATGATCGCCAGCGCGAGGGACATCAGCCCGCCGGCGCCGATGCCCTGGAAGGCGCGGAAGCCGGCCAGCTCGGTCATCGAGGTGGAGAAGGTGCAGAGCGCCGACCCGACCACGAAGATGCTGATCGCGGCGAGGAAGTAGGGCTTGCGCCCGTGCAGGTCGGAGAGCTTGCCGTAGAGCGGTGTGGTGATCGTCGAGGTGATCAGGTAGGCGGTGGTCGCCCAGGCCTGCTGGCTCAGCCCGTTGAGGTCGTCGGAGATCGTGCGAATGGCGGTCGAGACGATGGTCTGGTCCAGGGAGGCCAGGAACATGCCCATCATCAGGCCGCTCAGGATCGTCAGGATCTGGCGGTGGGTCAGTTGGAAGCCGTGCCCCGCGGCCGGCGTGGTGGCGGCGGGCCCGGCGTTCGCCGGGGTGGCGGTGCCGTTGCTCATATGGTGGTTCCCCGTTGCTGCTGGTGGAGCTGATGCTGATGGGCGGCGAGATCGTCGTTGAGGCGGTGGAGCAGGACGGCGAGGGTCTCGCGGTCGGCCTCGGGCCAGTCGGTGAGCACCTCGTCGAGCTTGGCGTCCCGCTCGGCCTGGTACTGCTTCCACTGGGCGCGTCCGGCCTCGGTGATCGTCAGAAGGGCGCCGCGGCCGTCGTTGGGGTCGGGCCGGCGCGCGACGAGGCCGCGCTGCTGCAGCGAGTGCAGTCCGCGGCTGACGGCGGAGGCGTCCAGCATGACGGCTGCCGCCAGGTCGGTCGTGCGGCGGTCGCCCAGGGAGGCGAGGGCGCCGAGGAGGATGCGGTCTCCGGAGCCGCGGCGGTTGACGAAGTGCTGACGTGCGGACGCCATCATGCGTCCGAGGCGCAGGAGTTCGTCGCCGAGTCGCTCCGTGGAGGTGTCGGGCATGGACGTGCCCTTCGGGCTTGGTTGCTTGAGGCCAACAAGGAAATGTACGCCCTTGTGCGGACCGGTGGAAGCGCGGGGTGCCGTTGTCGACATGTCCCTGTAAAGGGCTGGCAAACCCCTGGAAAAGACGGACTCCGATGGGCCCTGCACCTCGTAGGGCCCACCGGAGTTTTCCCCAAATCGGGGAGCTGTGGGGGACGGCGCCGCGGCCGGCCCGGGGCGGGTCAGCGGCCGCTCTTGCGGGACCGGGCCGCCGCCTTCAGCCAGTCGCGGTTCATCTCGGTGATGACGTCGACCGGGATGCCCTTGGGGCACGCCGTCGCGCACGCCCCCACGTTGGTGCACCCGCCGAAGTCCTCCGCGTCCATCGCCGCGACCATGTCCAGCACCCGGGTGCCGGCCTCCGGCCGGCCCTGCGGCAGCACATTGAGGTGCTTGATCTTCGCCGCGGTGAAGAGCATCGCCGACGCGTTCGGGCACGCCGCCACGCACGCCCCGCAGCCGATGCAGGCCGCCGCGGTGAACGCCTCGTCGGCCGCGTCCTTGGCCACGGGGGTGGCGTGCGCCTCGGGCGCGCTGCCGGTCGGGGCGGTGATGTAGCCGCCGGCGCCGACGATCCGGTCCAACGCGCCGCGGTCCACCACCAGGTCGCGCACCACCGGGAAGGCCGCCGCGCGCCACGGCTCCACGTCGATGACGTCGCCGTCCGCGAAGTGCCGCATGTGCAGCTGGCAGGCGGTGGTCCGCTTCTGCGGCCCGTGCGGCTCGCCGTTGATCACCAGGCTGCAGGCGCCGCAGATGCCCTCCCGGCAGTCGTGGTCGAAGGCCACCGGCTCCTCGCCCCGGGCCGCCAGCTCCTCGTTGAGGACGTCCAGCACCTCCAGGAACGACATGTCGGGGGAGACGTCGGCCACCGTGTACGTCCGCATCTCGCCGTCGGCGTCCGGGCCGGGCTGCCGCCAGACCCGCAGGGTGAGCTCCATCAGGTCGGACATCAGGCGTAGCTCCTCGTGGTCGGCTTCTCCTCGACGAAGGCGAGCTCCTCGCGGTGCAGCACGGGCGGCTCGCCGACGCCCGCGAACTCCCAGGCGGCGACGTAGGAGAAGCGCTCGTCGTCGCGGAGCGCCTCGCCCTCGGGGGTCTGGCTCTCGGCGCGGAAGTGCCCGCCGCACGACTCCTCGCGGTGCAGCGCGTCCAGCACCAGCAGCTCGGCGAGCTCCAGGAAGTCGGCCACCCGGCCGGCCTTCTCCAGCGACTGGTTGAGCTGCTCGGGCCCGCCCGGCACCTTCAGCCGGCGCCAGAACTCCTCGCGCAGCGCCGGGATCCGGCGCAGCGCCTCCGTCAGCGACTCCTCGGTGCGCTCCATCCCGCACAGCTCCCACATCAGCTGCCCCAGCTCGCGGTGGAAGGAGTCGGCGGTGCGGTCGCCGTCCACCGCCAGCAGCCGCTCGACGCGCTCCCGGACGCCGGCCTCGGCGGCGTCCGCGGCGGCGGCGAGTGCCGGGTCGGCGGGGTCGGCGGGGGCGATCCGGGTCTCGCCCAGGTAGTTGTTGACCGAGACCGGGACGACGAAGTAGCCGTCCGCCAGGCCCTGCATCAGCGCCGAGGCGCCCAGCCGGTTGGCGCCGTGGTCGGAGAAGTTGGCCTCGCCGGCGACGAAGAGCCCGGGGATCGTCGACTGCAGGTCGTAGTCGACCCACAGCCCGCCCATCGTGTAGTGGATGGCCGGGTAGATGCGCATCGGGCGGGTGTAGGGGTCCTCCCCGGTGATCCGCTCGTACATCTCGAAGAGGTTGCCGTACCGGGCCTCGATGGCCTTGCGCCCCAGCCGTTCGATGGCGTCCGCGAAGTCCAGGTACACCCCGCGGCCGCCGGGCCCCACGCCCCGCCCCTCGTCGCAGACGTTCTTGGCGGCCCGGGAGGCGATGTCGCGCGGCACCAGGTTGCCGAACGCCGGGTAGACGCGCTCCAGGTAGTAGTCGCGCTCGTCCTCGGGGATCTGCCCGGGGTGGCGCTCGTCGCCCGTGGCCTTGGGCACCCACACCCGGCCGTCGTTGCGCAGGCTCTCGCTCATCAGCGTCAGCTTCGACTGGTGGTCGCCGCTGACCGGGATGCAGGTCGGGTGGATCTGGGTGTAGCAGGGGTTGGCGAGCAGCGCGCCGTGCCGGTGCGCCCGCCAGATCGCGGTGGCGTTGCAGCCCTTGGCGTTGGTGGTGAGGTAGAAGACGTTGCCGTAGCCGCCGGTGCAGAGCACCACGGCGTCGGCGAGGTGCCGCTCCACCTTGCCCGTGACCAGGTCGCGGGTGACGATGCCGCGGGCCCGGCCGTCCTGCGGGGTGACGATCAGGTCGAGCATCTCGGTGCGCGGATGCATCGTCACCTGCCCGGCGGCGATCTGCCGTTCCAGCGCCTGGTAGGCGCCGAGCAGCAGCTGCTGCCCGGTCTGCCCGGCGGCGTAGAAGGTGCGGGAGACCTGGGTGCCGCCGAAGGAGCGGGTGTTGAGCAGCCCGCCGTACTCCCGGGCGAAGGGCACGCCCTGCGCCACGCACTGGTCGATGATCTGCAGCGAGATCTCGGCGAGCCGGTGGACGTTGGACTCCCGGGCGCGGAAGTCGCCGCCCTTGACGGTGTCGTGGAAGAGCCGCTGCACGCTGTCGCCGTCGTTGCGGTAGTTCTTGGCGGCGTTGATGCCGCCCTGGGCGGCGATGGAGTGGGCGCGGCGCGGGCTGTCCTGGTAGCAGAAGGACTCCACCCGGTAGCCCTGCTCGCCGAGGGTGGCGGCCGCGGAGGCGCCGGCCAGGCCGGTGCCCACCACGATCACCGTGTGGTGCCGGCGGTTGGCCGGGTTCACCAGCTGGGCCTCGAACTTCCGCTGGGACCAGCGGTCGTTCATCGGCCCGCCGGGGGAGCGGGTGTCGGCGATCGGCTCGCCGACGCGGTACTCGGAGTACGCGCTCATGAGACGGCTCCTGCGAGGACGGCCACCGGGACGCTGAGGAAGCCGGCGGTGAGGACGGCGGCGAGGGCGGTGCCGAGGGCGGCGAAGGCGCGCTGCCGGCCGGCCGCGACGCCGAGGGTGCGGGCGGCCGAGCGCAGCCCGTGCTGGACGTGCAGGCCGAGCAGTACGACGGCGAGCATGTAGAAGACCGCGACGTACCAGCGGTCGAAGCTGGCCGTCAGGTTCTGGTACGGGTGCCCCTCGGTGAAGTGCGGGTTGGCGTCGCCCGTCGTCAGGTCGAGGATGTGGAAGACGACGAAGAGCGCGAGGATCGCGCCGCCGTAGCGCAGCGTGCGCGTGGCGTAGGTGCTGCTCGCCGGCGGCGCGTGCCGGTAGCGGACGGGCCGGGCCGCGCGGTCCCGCTTGGTGAGCACGATCGCCGAGCCGATGTGGCCGACGACGGAGACCACCAGCACCACCCGCAGGATCCACAGGAACCAGCCGTAGTGCAGGAACGGGATGAGCAGGGTCCGCAGCCAGTGCGAGTACGCGTTGAAGTCCTCCGGACCGAAGAAGATCTTGAGGTTGCCGAGCATGTGGAGGACGAGGAACGCCAGCATGACGATTCCGGTGACCGCCATCAGCGCCTTGAGCGCGATCGTGGTGCGCATGTCACCCGACGCTAGGGCCGGATGGCCCCAGAGGTCCAAGACATGATGGATGTCGTCTCCATAGCCGGAGGCTATTCACGCGCTACGCTGTCGCCGTGCAGCTGCAGCAGTTGGCCTACTTCGTCGCCGTCGCCGAGACGCGCCACTTCACCCGCGCCGCCGAGCGCATGTATGTCGCCCAGCCCTCCCTCAGCAAGCAGATAGGCGTGCTGGAGGCCGAGTTGGGCACCCCGCTCTTCGTCCGCACCCGCGGCAACATCACCCTCACCGCGGCCGGCGAGACCCTGCTCCCCATCGCCCGCCGCATCCTCGCCGACGTCGACACCGCCCGCGTCGAGGTGCAGGAGCTCGCCCAGCTGCGCCGCGGCCGGCTGCGGCTCGGCGCCACCCCCAGCCTGATGACGGGCCTGCTCCCGCCGGTGCTCCGGCGCTTCCGGGACCGCTGGCCCGGGGTGGAGCTGGTGGTCGAGGAGTCCGGCTCCCACGACCTCGTCCAGGACCTACACGAGGGCCGGCTGGAGGTCGCCCTGGTGGTGCTCCCGCTGCCCCGCCAGGACCTGCCGCTCACCACCACCCGGCTGCTCCACGAGGACCTGGTGCTGATCACCTCCGGCGACGACGAGGACGAGCGGGACGGGCCGCTCGGCATCGAGGCGCTGCGCGATCTGCCGCTGGTGATGTTCCGCCGCGGGTACGACCTGCGCGACCTCACCGTCGCCGCCTGCCGCGACGCCGGCTTCGAGCCGGCCTTCGCGGTGGAGGGCGGCGAGATGGACGCGGTCATCGGCTTCGTCCGCGCCGGTCTCGGCGCGGCCGTCGTCCCCGGCACCGTCGCGATGGCCAACCCCGGGCTGCGCGCCCGGCGCTTCCGCTCGCCCGGACTCACCCGGGTGGTGGCGCTCGCCCACCGGAGGGACGTCCAACCGTCACGGGCGGCGCGCGAGTTCCGGGCCCTCCTCCTCGACGAGCTCGGGACCGGCTAAGGTCCCACGGGACGCGAACGCGTAAGAGAGAGGTCAAAACCACATGTCAGCAGCCGACGGTGGCTTTGTCGCGGACACGGCAGACGTCGATCCGCGCGCCCGGCTGGGCGCCGGGACCAAGGTCTGGCAGCTCGCCCAGATCCGCGAGGACGCCCGCCTCGGCGCGGACTGCATCGTGGGCCGGGGCGCCTACGTCGGCACCGGCGTCGTCCTCGGCGACCGCGTCAAGCTCCAGAACTACGCCCTCGTCTACGAGCCCGCCCGGCTGGAGGACAACGTCTTCGTCGGCCCCGCCGCCGTGCTGACCAACGACCGCTACCCGCGCTCCACCGACCCGGACGGCGCCCTCAAGGGCGGCGGCGACTGGGAGGCCGAGGGCGTCACCGTCCGCGAGGGCGCCGCCATCGGGGCCCGCGCCGTGGTCGTCGCCGGCGTCGAGGTCGGACGCTGGGCGCTGGTCGCCGCCGGCGCCGTGGTCACCAAGGACGTCCCCGAGTTCGCCCTGGTCGCTGGCTGCCCGGCGCGCCGGATCAACTGGGTGGGCCGGGCCGGCGTCCCCCTGGAGCCGCTGCCTGAGCCCGGTGAGGGCCCGGCCCGCTACCACTGCCCCCGCACCGGCGACCGGTTCGAGGAGCATCCCGCGCCGGACGGCGGCGTCCGGCTGCGACCCGTGCCGACGCCTTCCCGCGACCGATGAGCCGAGAGGACCGTAGGACCATGACGCCTACTCAAGATCGCCCACGGCAACGGCGCCGAAGGCCCTGGCGCGCCCTGCTCGCGGTGGCGGCCCTGGCCCTCACCGCGGCCGCCTGCACCGGACCCACCGCGACCTCGCCGAACGCCACCGCGGCGCCCAGCGAGACGGCCAAGGGGGTCTCCGGCAAGCACAACGGCTACCGGTTCGCAGTGGTCACCCACGGCACCGCCGGCGACATGTTCTGGAACGTCGTCAAGAACGGTGCCGTGCAGGCCGGCAAGGACCTCAAGGACAAGGTCAGCTACTACTCCGACGGCGACCCCGGCGCCCAGTCCAAGCTGATCGACAACGCGGTCGCCCAGCACGTGGACGGCCTGGTCGTCTCGATGGCCAACCCGCCCGCCCTCAAGGCGTCGATCCAGCGCGCCGTGCAGGCCGGCATCCCGGTGGTGACGATCAACTCCGGCGAGGAGCAGTCCGCCGCCTACGGCGCCATCGGCCACGTCGGCCAGAACGAGTCCGTGGCCGGCGAGGCCGCCGGCAAGCGCTTCGCCCAGGCGGGCAAGCACAAGCTGCTCTGCGTCATCCACGAGGCCGGCAACGTCGGGCAGAACCAGCGCTGCGACGGCGCCGCCAAGGGCTTCGGCGGCACTACCAAGCGCCTCCAGGTGGACATCTCCAACCCGACCGACACCCGGGCCCGCATCCAGGGCGCCCTGCAGGCGGACCCGTCCATCGACGCCGTCCTCACCCTCAACTCGCAGGTCGCGGCGCTGGCTGTGAAGGCCAAGGCGGGGGCGAACGCCAAGGCGGCCATCGCCACCTTCGACCTCAACGCCGACGTGGTCAACGAGATCAAGGGCGGGCAACTGCTCTTCGCCGTCGACCAGCAGCAGTACGAGCAGGGCTATCTGCCGATCGTCATGCTCAGCCTCTACCTGAACAACGGGAACACGGTGGGCGGCGGCAAGCCGGTCCTCACCGGGCCCGCCTTCGTCGACAAGAGCAATGTCAACACCGTCGGCCAGTACGTGGATCGGGGGACGCGATGAGCGCCGGAAGCACAGCCGTCGTCCCCGAGCTGGCCAGGCCGCCGCGGCTGGTCGACCGGCTGGTGGCCCGCCCCGAGATCGGCTCGCTGCTCGGCGCGGTGCTGGTCTTCGTCTTCTTCACCCTGATCACCGATCAGTTCCTCACCGTGAAGGGCGTCTCCAACTGGCTGGACGACGCCTCCACGCTGGGCATCATGGCGGTGACCGTCGCCATGCTGATGATCGGCGGCGAGTTCGACCTCTCCACGGGCGTCAACACCGCCTCCACCGGACTGGTCACCGGGATCCTCGCCACCCAGGCGCACTGGAACGTCTGGCTCGCTCTGCTGGTCTCGCTGGTCTTCGCGCTGCTGGTCGGGCTCGTCAACGGGCTGCTGGTGGTGCGCACCGGGCTGCCGAGCTTCATCATCACGCTCGGCATGTTCCTCGCCCTGCAGGGCCTCAACCTGGGCGTGACGCGGGCCGTCACCGGCAATGTGCAGATCTCCGGGGTGGGTGCCGCGCACGGCTACGAGTCGGCCGGGTACTTCCTCGCCTCGACGTTCCGCATCGGCGGCACCCCGTTCCCGGTCTCCATCCTCTGGTGGATCGGCGCCACGGCCCTGCTCTCCGGGGTGCTGCTCAAGACCCGGTTCGGCAACTGGGTGTTCGCCGCGGGCGGCGCGCCGCTCCAGGCGCGGGCGGTCGGCGTCCCGGTGCGCTCCACCAAGGTGGCGCTCTTCATGCTCACCGGGCTGGGCGCCTGGCTGGTCGGCAACATCAACGTGCTGCGCTACACCACCGTCCAGGCCAACCAGGGCATCGGGCTGGAGCTGCAGTACATCGTCGCCGCGGTGATCGGCGGCTGCCTGATGACCGGCGGCTTCGGCTCGGTCGTCGGCGCGGCGATCGGCGCGCTGCTGTTCGGGATGGTCCGGCAGGGCATCGTCTTCGCCGACTGGAACAGCGACTGGTTCATGCTCTTCCTCGGCGTGCTGCTGCTCGTCGCGGTACTGGCCAACGACGTGTTCCGCCGCCGTGCGGAACGGATGAGGCGGTGACGGGCCCATGAGCGAGCATCAGACACTCGTCGAGGCGCGCGGCGTCGGCAAGATGTACGGGAGCGTCAAGGCGCTCGACGACGTCTCGGTGACGGTCAACGCGGGCGAGGTGACCTGCGTCCTCGGCGACAACGGCGCCGGGAAGTCCACCCTGATCAAGATCCTCGCCGGGGTGCACCAGCATGACTTCGGCCACCTGCTCATCGGCGGTGAGGAGGTGCGGCTCTCCTCGCCGAGGGACGCGCTGGACCGGGGGATCGCCACGGTCTACCAGGACCTGGCGGTGGTGCCGCTGATGAGCGTGTGGCGGAACTTCTTCCTCGGCTCGGAGCCGCGGAAGAGCATCGGCCCGCTGAAGATCATCGACAGCCGCGGCGCCCGGGACACCGCCCGCAAGGCGCTCGCCGAGCTGGGCATCAACCTGCGCAACGTCGAGCAGCCGGTGGGCACGCTCTCCGGCGGCGAGCGGCAGTGCGTGGCGATCGCCCGGGCGGTGCACTTCGGCGCCAAGGTGCTGATCCTGGACGAGCCGACCGCGGCGCTGGGCGTCAAGCAGGCGGGCATCGTGCTCCGCCAGGTCGCGGCGGCCCGCGACCGCGGCCTGGGCGTCGTCCTGATCACCCACAACCCGCACCACGCGTATCCGGTCGGGGACCGGTTCCTGCTGCTCAAGCGGGGCGCGGCGCTGGGCAACTACGAGAAGGCGGACATCTCCCTGGAGGAGCTCACCCGCCAGATGGCCGGCGGCGCCGAGCTGGAGGCGCTGGAGCACGAGCTGCGCGGCGTCGAGGGCTGAAGGCGGACCTAGTGCCCCTCCCGGCAAGGTTTGCCCCGTCGCGCCGCCCGGCACGCACTCCCCCAGACTCCGTCCGGGAGGTGCCCCCTGCCGCACCGAACGACGCTCCTTCCGGGCAAACCCTGCCGGTCACGGCACTAGCGCCCCGCAAGGGGTGCGGGGCCTGCGGCATGTCCCCTACTTGGCACACTGGTTCGTGTCGTTCGCCTGGACGTGCTGCAGGTCCGCCGGGGCCTTCTTCGGTGCCTGCACCGGCGTCCCCGGGGAGGTGAAGTCCTTCCCGAGCGTCAGCACCAGCTGCTGCCCTGCCGAGGCCGAAGGCTTCAGGGCGGAGTCGGGCAGCCCGAAGTCCTCCACCAGCCGCTTCGCCTCCGCCTCCTGCCCCGGCGCGTAGACCAGCGTCGTCGCCGGCCGGGGCGCCGCGTTGAGGCCGTTGCTGGAGAGCCGGTAGCCCTTCTGGTTCTGCATCCAGTCGATGGTCTCCTGCGCCTGGCCGATCACGCCGCTGCCGTTGACCACCTTGACCCGCACCTCCGCGGCCGCCGCCGCGTTCGCCTTGGCGACGCGCGCCGCGGGCCCGTTCGCCGCCGCCTTCTTCGCCGCCGCGGCCTTCTTCTTCTTGACCGCGGTGAGCGACTCGTCCTCGCGGACCATCCGGAACAGCGACTGGGCGTCACCCGGCTTGAGGACCACCCAGTTCTTGTTGTTCGGGTCGTCGATCACCGGGACGGTGGCGAAGGTGATGTTCTTGGTGTCGACGTCGCCCAGGTCGCGGGCGAGCCCCTCCAGCTTGGCGATCGAGCCGATGCCGCTGTCCACGGTGAGCGCCTTGGTGGCGGCGTCCGCCAGCGACCACAGCTTGGTGGGGTCGGTGAGCGTCCCATTGCTCTTGATCTTGCGGATCAGCGAGCTGAGGAACTGCTGCTGCAGCGGAATGCGCGTCAGGTCGCCGCCGAAGCCCACCGAGTGGCGGGTGCGGACGAAGGCGAGCGCCTGGTCGCCCTTGACGATGTGCCGGCCGGCCGTCATGTGGAGGTGGGACTTGGGGTCGTCGATGTCGTGCGCCGCGCAGACCGGCACCCCGCCGACCGCGTCCGAGAGCGTCTTCACCGCCTCGAAGTTCACCATCATGAAGTGGTTGATCGTGATGCCCATCAGCTGCTCGGTGGTCTTCCAGGTACAGCCGGGGTCCCGGTCGTCCTGGCCGAGGCTGGTGTTGAACTGGACGTTCTTCGAGCCCGGGATGGTCTTGTTGCCGGTCTGGCACTCCGGGACGTCGGTGATCAGGTCGCGCGGGATGCTCACCGCGGTGGCGTTGGAGCGGTCCGCGGAGACATGCAGCAGGATCGTGGTGTCGGCGTGGCCGACGCTGCCGGTGTCGCCGTAGGTGCTGCCCAGGCCCTTTCGGCTGTCGGTGCCCAGGATCAGGATGTTGAGCGGGCCGTGGTCGTCGTCCGCGCGGCTGCCGCCGGGGTGGACGTCCATGGAGTTGATGTTCCCGTTGAAGTGCTGGTAGACGCCGTAGGCCGCGGCGGCCCCGCCGATCAGCACGAAGGCGACCGTGCCGGCCACCCAGGGCAGCACCCGGCGCTTGCCGGCCCGGCCGCCCTTCCCGCCGCGGCGCCGCGCGGCGCGCCCGCCGGGACGTCCGCCGCTCCTGCCGCCACCCCCGCCGCCGCCGCTCCTGCCGCCACCGCCTCCGGCGCCGCCGCGCCCGTGCCCGTGCCCGCCGGACTGGGCGGGCACCGGCGGCGCCGGGACGATCTCCATGGGCCGGGTGTCGCCAGGACTGCGCAGTTGGTACTCGCCGGTCGCGGGGTCACGCACCCACTGGTCCGCCGGGTCGACGTCTCCGGTCGCCACTCCCCGTCCCTTCCGCTTCGATTCCGCTTGCGATCACGCCACAGTAGCGGTCAAGTTCAGCGGTTCCGGGTGGCTTGCGGCAAATCGGTCCGGGCGGCGGAGGGCTGAATGTCAGCAGATGTCTGCATTGGCGGCCCGACCGGTGAACAGCGGTTCGGGAGAAGGCGGTTGACTCGGCGCCGCGACGACGGGCGAGGGCGGCGCCGACGGCCGCGCGGACGGCAGCGGCGACGGCCTGGCGGGCGGCTCCACCGCCACCGGGCGGTTGTTGCGCACCGCGGTGAACAGCTGGCGCGCGGCCGGCTCCTGGAGGGCCACCCGGTTGGGGTCGGCGGCCCAGGGCGCCTGGGGCACCGTCAGGAAGACCATCCGGTCGCGCGGCAGCGCCCGCAGGCCGGAGGCCAGCCGGTACAGCTTGTCGAGCGAGTTGAGGCCGGAGTCGGTGGTCAGCGAGGAGGTGGCGGCGTCCAGCAGGGGGTAGAGCCGGGTGGGGTCGAGCAGCACGCCGTCCGAGTCGACCTTCTGCACCAGGGCCGCGAGGAAGGCCTGCTGGCGACCCATCCGGGAGATGTCGCTGCCGTCGCCGAGGGCGTGCCGGACGCGGACGTAGCCCAGCGCCTGCGAGCCGTTGAGGAGTTGGCGCCCGGCGGGCAGGTCCAGCTTGGCGTCCCGGTCGTGGACGGCCTTCGGCAGGCACACCTCGACGCCGCCGACGGCGTCCACCATCTTCTTGAAACCGGTGAAGTCGACGGTGGCGAAGTGGTCCACGCGCAGGCCCATGAGCTGCTCGACGGTGCGGATGGTGCAGGACGCGCCGCCCAGCTCGAACGCCCAGTTGAACTGGACGAAGCGGGGGGCGTAGCTGCCGCCGCCGGCGCGCGGGCAGGCGGGCACCTGCACCATCAGGTCGCGCGGGATGCTGACGGCGGTGGCCCAGCTCCGGTCGGCGGGCAGGTGCAGCAGGATGGTGGTGTCGGAGCGGGCGGGGCCGTCCGCGAGGCCGTGGCCGTACTGGGCGTTGGCGCCGGCCCGGGAGTCCGTCCCCATCAGCAGGATGTTCTCGGTGGCCCCGGTGACGGCCGCCGCGGCGCCGGAGTGCGAGCGGCCGAGCAGCGCCTCGGTGCCGTGGTCGGTGCGGATGTTGGCGTTGAGGCGGCCGAGGGCGAAGAGCACGACGGAGCCGGCCGCCATGGCGAGGGCGAGCACCGCGGCGGCGAGCGGGAGCAGCAGGCGCCGCGCCCAGTACCGCCCGCGTCCGTCCGCCACCGCCCACCACCACCCGTCTCGGCGCCCAACCACCAAGACCACTGAACAGCGGGCGCCGCGCTCCGTCGACCCCTGCACCGCCAACCGGCCCAACCCGGGCCGGATGGCGGGGCTCGGGTGGGGCTGCCGAGCCGGACGGGCCGCGGGCTACCCGAGCGTGTCCGTCACCCGCTCCGCCTCGGCCCGCTTCGCCGCGCCCCCCGCCGGTCCCTGCGCGGCATTGCGCACCAGCACCACCGACCCGCCCACCGCCAGCGGAACCAGCAGCGCGTCGACGAGGTCGACCCCCGCCGTGTCCGCGACCAGCACCCGCGCCCCCGCCGCCAGGCCCAGCTCCGCGGCCCGCTCCCGGGCCCGCGCCACCACCTGAGCCCCCGTCAGCACCGCCGCGCCGCCACCGGCCGGCGCCAGCGCCGCGTCCCCCGCCCCCACCTGCTGGTACGGGAAGAACGCGTCCCCCTGGCCGGGCACCTCCGCCGCGTAGTCCAGGAACCCCTCCGGGACCTGCGGGAACCGCCCGCCCAGCGGCCGCAGCGCCAGCGCCACCCGCTCGCCCCGGCACTCCCGCGCCGCGGCCAGCGCCGCCGCCTCGGGCCCGCTGACGGCGACCTCCGCGGCCGCGGCGTCCCCGTCGGGCGCGGCCACCGCGCCCACCGCCCAGCACGCGTGCAGCCACACGGCCGTCTGCCAGTGCAGCGGCAGCAGCAGGGCGACCCGGCCGCCCGCCTCCACCGCCAGCTCCTCCTGGAGCAGATTCGCGGTCTTGGCGACCCAGTTGGCGAAGGTCGCGGCGGAGAGCTCCACCCGCTCGCCGGTGGCGTCGTCGTAGAAGGTGACCAGCGGGCGCGCCGGATCGGCGGCGAGCGCGGCCCGCAGCAGGGCGTCGGGGGTGTCGGCTGAGGATGTCGTCATAGCACCACCGAGGGTAACGGGACGCCGATCCGAACAGGCCTTCCCCACCCCCTCGCTCCCTGCACGCCTGTCCGAATAGATCTGAGCCCGTGTCAGACCGCATTCACCCGTCGGAACCACCCGAGGCGATCAGCGGATGACGACCCGTGGGACAGCGGAAACCATCGGAGGCATGCGCGCACTCCTGGACCCCTCACGTCGCACGGTCCTCCGGCTCGGGACGGTGACCGCGGCCTCCGCCGTCCTCTCCGGCACCGTCGCCCGGACGGCCACGGCCGCGACCCCCGCCGTGCCCGCCCCGCCCCTCGACGACGTCCCCGGCAGCACCCGCACCATCCCCTGGTCGGCGTTCCGCAGCCGCGGACTGCCGCCGGCCACCGGCGCCTTCTCCCTCCTCGGCCTCACCTGGGACGACCCCGCCGCCGAGCTGCACGCCGCGGTCACCGTCCGCGTCCGGGACGCCGCCACCGGACGCTGGTCCGACTGGCTCCCGCTCGACACCCACGGCCGCGAGGACGCCCCCGACCCCGACCAGTTGACGACCGGCGCCCGCGGCGGCACCCCGCCGCTGTGGGTCGGCCCCTCCGACGACCTGCGGGTGCGCCTCGTCCCGCGGGCCGGCACCCGGCTCCCCGACGGCCTGCGCGCCGACCTCGTCGACCCCGGCCCGGACGGCGCCGCGGTGGCCGCGCACCCCCTCCCCGAGCCCGCCGACGGCCCCGGCAGCCGCGCCCTGGAGCGCCCCTCGACCCGGATGGGCGGCCGCCCGGCCATCGTCACCCGCAAGGGCTGGGGCGCCGACGAGAGCCTGCGCGAGAAGCAGTTCGCCTACACCTCGCCGGTCCGCGCGATCTTCGTGCACCACACCGCCACCGGCAACGGCTACAGCTGCTCCCAGGCGCCCGCGGTGATCCGCGGGATCTACCGCTACCACGTCAAGAGCAACGGCTGGCGGGACATCGGCTACAACTTCCTCGTCGACACCTGCGGCCGGATCTACGAGGGCCGCGCCGGCGGGGTCGCCCGCCCGGTGCTCGGCGCCCACACGCTCGGTTTCAACACCGGCACCGCGGGCATCGCCGCGATCGGCTCCTACGACTCCGCCTCGCCGCCGTCCGCGATGCTGAGCGCCATCGCCCGACTCGCCGCCTGGAAGCTCGGCATGACGCACACCAACCCGGCCGGCACCGTCGTCCTCACCTCGGGCGACAGCGGCAGCCGCTACCCCAAGGGCGCCCGGCACACCTTCCGGACGATCTCCGGCCACCGGGACGCCTTCAGCACCGACTGCCCGGGCGGCCGCCTCTACGCCGACCTGCCGAGGATCCGCAGCCTCGCGGCCGGCTGACGCCCCGGATCCCGGTACCGGACGTGGGATGTCCGGCGCGCATGGTTGAGTGGACCCCCGTGAGCGCCCCCGCCCCGCAGCCGGCCACCCGCGTCCACCGGCCCGCCGCGCCGGTGGACGTGCCGCGCACCCTCGGCGTGCTGCGGCGCGGTCCCGCCGACCCGTCCTTCCGCCTCGCCCCGGACGGCGCCGTGTGGCGCGTCTCCCGCACCCCCGACGGCCCCGGCACGCTCCGGGTGACGGCCCGGCCCGCCGACGGCGAGGTCCGCGGCGAGGCGTGGGGACCGGGCGCCGGCTGGCTGCTGGACGCGCTGCCCGACCTGGTCGGCGCCGCCGACGCGGAGGGCTCCACCGGCTTCGTCCCCCGCCATCCGGTGATCGCCGAGGCGCACCGCCGCCACCCCGGGCTGCGGCTCTGCCGCACCGGGCTGGTCGTCGAGGCGCTGGTGCCCGCCGTGCTGGAGCAGAAGGTCACCACCGTGGAGGCGTACCGAGGCTGGCGGCTGCTGCTCGCCCGCTTCGGCGAGCCCGCGCCGGGGCCCGTCCCCGATCCGCGGATGCGCACCCCGCTGCCGGCCGCCGCCTGGCTGAAGGTGCCGTCCTGGGAGTGGCACCGGGCCGGAGTCGACGCCCGGCGCGCGGGCACCGTGATGCGCGCCGTGCGGGTCGCCGCCGCGCTGGAGCGCACGGCGGCGCTCACCGCGGAGGAGGCCGCCGCCAAGCTGCGCACCCTGCCCGGCATCGGCATCTGGACGGCGGCCGAGACGCTGCAGCGCTCGCACGGCGCGGCCGACCTGGTCTCGGTCGGCGACCTGCACCTGCCGCGCACGGTCGGCCGCGAGCTGGCCGGCGTCCCGGACGGCGACGACGCGCTGATGGTGCGTCTGCTGGCGGTCTACGCCGGCCAGCGGCAGCGCGCCGTCCGGCTCCTGCTCTCCGGCTCCCGCCGCCCGCCCCGCCACATCCCCCGCCAACCCATCCGCGACTTCCGCCGCATGTAACCCCCGCCGGCTGCCGCCCTCACCGGCCCCCTCCCCGGGCGGGGTGCCGGGGCGGAGGGGCGGCAAACCCCCGCGCCGCGCCGAGCGGTCAGCGCACCACCGTGAACGCGTCGACCGAACGGGCGCCCCGCGGCCGCGCCGCCCCCGACGGATGCCCCACCGCGACGGCCCCCATCGGGTCCCACCCCGCCGGCAACCCCAACTCGGCCCGCACCACGTCCCGGCAGAACAGCGTCGACGACACCCACGCCGACCCCAACCCCTCCGCCGCCAACCCCACCAAGAGGTTCTGCACCGCCGCCCCCATCGCCACGACGAACATCTCCCGCTCCGCCGCCGCCCGCCGCGCGTCCGGATACGCGTGCGCCCCCTCCGAGACCAGGCACGGCACCACCAGGTACGGCGCCCGCCGCAGCACGTCCCCCCGCCGCACCCGCCGCTCGACCCGCTCCGCGGAGAGCCCGTCCAGCCCCTCCAGATCCGCGCGCCACGCGCGCGCCATCGCGTCCAGCAGCCCCGTCCGCGCCGCCGCCGACTCCAGCAGCACGAACCGCCACGGCGTGGTGTGGTGCGGGGCCGGAGCCGTCACCGCCGCCGCCACCGCCCGCCGCACCGCCGCGCCGTCCACCGGCCGCGCCGGGTCGAACTCCCGCACCGTGCGCCGCTGCTGGACCGCCGCGCGCATCGCCTCGCCCGTCCCCAGCCGGAACATGTCCGACTCCAGGTCGCGCACCAGCACGGCCGCGCCCGGCCCGTCCTCGCGGGTCGTCAGCCGCTCGCCCAGCCCCCGCACGACGGCCACCGGCCGCCCCGCGGTCTTGCCCTTGACGAGATCGCCCGCCGCGGCCAGCTCGTCCGCCGCCGCGGTGATCGTCACGGCCAGCGGGTTGCCGTGGCTGTCGACCGTCCCCCGGTGGTCGTCGAGCGCGCGCAGCCCCGCCGCGCCCAGCGCGACGTCCGTCAGCCCGGCCCGCCAGGGCCGGCCGAAGGTGTCGGTGACCAGCACCGCCACCGCCACCCCCAGCTCCTCCCGGAGCGCGGCCCGCAGCGCGCGCGCCGACGCGTCCGGGTCCTCCGGGAGCAGCAGGACCGTTCCGGCGGCGGTGTTGGAGGCGTCCACGCCCGCCGCGGCCATCACGAAGCCGTGCCGGGTGCGGACGATCCGGGTCTTCCCGCGCTGCGCGACCAGCTCGGTCATCTCCGCGTCGATGGCCGCCTCGCGGTCGTCGGCCCGGACGATCCGCCCCTCCGCCTTGCTCACGATCTTGGACGTCACCAGCAGGACGTCGCCGTCCCGCAGCGCGCGCCCGTCGGCCGCCACCGCGGCGGCGATCAGCTTCGCCAGGTCGTCGCCCGGCTGCACCTCGGGAATGCCGTCCGGGGCCCAGACGGCGAGCTCATGACGGTCCGCCGCCTCCGTCACTGGATCTCCCCGGCGAGCGCCAGCGCCTCGCGCGCCATCCGCGCCGCGGCGTCGGCGTCCGACATCATCAGCGGCACCGCCCGGCAGCGGATGCCGACCTTCTCCACCTCGGGCACGGCCGCCTCGTCGACGGTGTCGACCAGCCAGCCGTCCAGCAGCCCGGCGCCGTAGTGGGTGGCGACGGCCGCGGCCGAGGTCTCCACGCCGACGGCGGCGAGCATTCGGTCCGCCATGCCGCGCACGGGCGCGCCGCCGACGATGGGGGAGAGGCCGACGACGGGCGCGCCGCGGTCCGCGATGGCCTCCCGGATGCCGGGCACCGCGAGGATCGTCCCGATGCTGACCACCGGGTTCGACGGCGGGAAGAGCACCACGTCGGCCTCGCCGATGGCCTCCAGCACGCCGGGCGCCGGGGCGGCCTCGTCGGCGCCGACGGGCACGACGGCGTGCGCGGGGACGCCGGCCCGCAGCCGCACCCAGTACTCCTGGAAGTGGACGGCCTTGCGGGCGCCGGGGCTGTCCGGGTCGTCGATGGCGACATGCGTCTCGATGCGGTCGTCGCTCATCGGCAGCAGCCGCACGCCGGGCTGCCAGCGGGCGCAGAGCGCCTCGGTGACGGCGCTCAACGGGTAGCCCGCGCCGAGCATCTGAGTCCGCACCAGGTGGGTCGCGAGGTCGCGGTCGCCCAGGCCGAACCAGCTCGGCTCGACCCCGTAGGCGGCCAGCTCCTCCTTGGCCGACCAGGTCTCCCCGGTGCGGCCCCAGCCCTGTTCCTCGTTGATGCCACCGCCCAGGGTGTACATCACGGTGTCCAGGTCGGGGCAGACCTTCAGCCCGAACAGGTGGATGTCGTCACCGGTGTTGCCGATGACGGTGATCTCGGTTCCCTGGGGTACGGCTGCCTTCAGTCCGCGGAGGAACCGCGCCCCGCCGATCCCGCCGGCCAATGCCACGATGCGCATGGGGCCCAGTCTTCCGTACCGTCCGACCCCGCGCCCCATAGGGGGCGCGAGACTCTGCGGACATCCGGCTCCGCCGGGTGCGCGAGCGGGCGCGAACCACCGGTCAGTCGGCGACCGACAGGGCGGCTCCGCGGTGCTCGTCCGCGTCCGAGTCCTGCATGCGCGGCATCTCCGTCAGCCCCGGGAAGTACGCGTGGATGCTCACCGCAGGCTCCAGCGAGGCGTTCACCACCTCGTGCGGCGTCCCCGGCGCCGAGACCCGCAGCGTCCCCGGCCGGAGTGCCGCCCCGCCGCGCCTGCGTTCCGTCAACTCCCCGCTGACCACGGTGAACACCCCCGAGGAGCGCCCGTGCCCGTGCCGCCCCGTGCCCTGCCCGGGCAGCCAGCACAGCAGCCAGACCTCGTAGCCGGGCCCGGTCGCCAGCCGGGCGTAGCCGCGGCTGAGGGCGTCGTAGCGCACCAGGTGCGCCCAGCGCCCCGGCTGCGCGGCGAGCCGCCGCACCAGCGCGGCGAAGTCGCCGACCGTCGCCGGGTGTTCGGGGCGGGCCACCTCGCGGTGCGGCAGCGCGAGCGGGTCGCCCGCGATGCTGATGTCGCAGAGGCCGTCGGGGAAGGCGGGGCTGCCGATACCGGTGGTGCCTGACGTGTGATTGATCACGCTGTGCTGCCTGTCGGGAACTCCACGCCCGCTCGGGGGCGTTGGACAAGTCGGACGGATGGCCACAGAACCGCGGGCGGGGCGCGAGCCCTAGCTACAGCGGCAGGTGCGGCATCGACAGCTCGGGCGACAGGAGAGGCTCATCCGGCGGGCGCGCGAGACCGGCGCCGGGCGCATGGTGCGCGCGGCGCGTGCGGAGGTCGACGGCGTCGGGGCCATGCGGGCAAGTGGACCGGACACCGTGCCCCACAGTCAACTTGCCTGGTTCCACTGCGAGGTAATGTCACTCGATAGGGTGTTATGGGGCTTATCTCGTTTGGCGGATGGGAGCCCCGGGGAGAGGCCTCAGCACACTCGGTCGTCGTTGCGGAACCGTGATCTGATCGTGATTCAGGTCATGATCGCTCGGTCCGTGCAACCGAATCCTTTCTTCGCCTTGTCGTACCTGGTGGTGCACCGGGGGCCCGGGGCGACGGGCGGGATTCGCCGCCGAACCTGTCGGACCGTCGGTCCGACACCGCGTCACATCGCGCTCAGGCGCGGTGGGGTGACGGAGTGCCGCGCTGGGCCATTGGTTTGCACCGTTCTGCATACTTTTACGAGGACCTTGGTTCAGCCGGGTGAATCGGAGGGGCAATAGCAGACCGCGGCTTGACGGCACCGGAGCGACGCACCTGTAATTTCTGACGTGTCGTTCCGTCGCAAAAGGTAACGACAGCATCACGGGGTTGCGATGAGGGGCAAGGAGGCGCGCGATGAGCGAGCTCTTTCAGCTGTTGCTCACCGACGAGATCGAGGAGGAGCTGAGCTGGCAGGAGCGCGCGCTGTGCGCGCAGACGGACCCCGAGTCGTTCTTCCCCGAAAAGGGCGGATCGACGCGTGAGGCAAAGAAGGTCTGCCTCTCGTGCGAGGTCCGGACGGAGTGCCTGGAGTACGCACTCGCGAACGACGAACGGTTCGGCATCTGGGGCGGGCTCTCCGAGCGGGAGCGCCGCCGACTGAAGAAGGGCGTCCTGTAGGGCGTCCGATCGACGGCGCCGCGGCCGGCGGCGCCGCCGCGGTCCCCATGGTCCCGACTCCGCCGGTACCACCGGTGCTTGCCCGCCCCACCCACTAGGGTGGTCCGCTGACCGAGCAACCGACCACCAGCGAACGCGGGCCCACTCGATGACCACGACACCACCGCCGGCCTTCCCACGCCATGTCGTCACGGCAGTGCTGGTCACCCACAACGGCGCACGGTGGCTGCCGACCGCACTCGCGGGGGTCCTCGGTCAGGACCGCCCCGTCCAGCGCATCGTCCCCGTCGACACCGGCAGCGAGGACGACTCGCCCCGGCTGCTCGCGGAGACCTTCGGCGAACCCGCCGTCCTGCACCTGGCCCGCCGCACCGGCTTCGGCGCCGCCGTGGACGCGGCCGTCCGCGCCACCCCGGCGCTCCGTCAGGACCAGCTGCCCTGGCAGCTGTCCGGCCACTACGACCCGGACACCGGCGACTGGACGCCCCAGCCCGGCTACGGCTACCCGCAGGCGGCCCCGGCCGCCGGGCCCGGCACCGACCCGGCCGCCGGCCCCGAGGGCGCCGGGCACGCCGAGCCGGACGACCACCTCGCCCAGCTCGCCGCCATCGGCCGCACCGCCGACCGGGACGCGCCCCGCTCCGTCTCCCTCGACCCCGGCGCCGGCCCGGTCGAGTGGCTCTGGCTGCTGCACGACGACTGCAGCCCCGAACCCGACGCGCTGCGCCGGCTGCTGCGCGTCGCCGAGACCGGCACCGCCGCGCACGCCGGCGTCGCCGACCCCAACGCCGGGCGCACCGCCGTCGTCGGCCCCAAGCTGCGCGGCTGGTACGACGCCCGCCAACTCCTCGAGGTGGGCTCCTCGATCGCCCCCAGCGGCCGCCGCTGGACGGGCCTGGAGCGCCGCGAGCAGGACCAGGGCCAGCACGACGGCGTCCGCCGGGTGCTCGCCGTCTCCAGCGCCGGCATGCTGGTGCGCCGCGACGTCTGGGAGTCCCTCGGCGGCTTCGACCGCGCCCTCCCGCTGATGCGCGACGACGCCGACTTCGGCTGGCGCGCCAACGCGGCCGGCCACCGGGTGCTCGTCGCCCCCGACGCGATCGTCCGGCACGCCGAGGCCGCCGCCCGCGAGCGGCGCAAGATCCACGCCGCGCACGGCGGCCCCCACCAGGTCGACAAGGCCGGCGCCGCCTTCACGCTGCTCGCCAACACCCGGGCCGCCGCGCTGCCCTGGACGCTGCTCCGGCTCGTCCTCGGCACGCTGCTGCGCACCCTCGGCTACCTGGTCGCCAAGGTGCCCCGGCAGGCCCTCGACGAGGTCCTCGGCCTAGCCTCGGTGCTGCTGCGGCCCTACCGGGTGCTCGCCGCCCGGCGCCGCCGCGGCCGGGTGCGCCGCATCCCGCACCAGAAGCTGCGCGGGCTCTTCCCGAAGCCCGGCGCCACCCTGACGTTCGCCGTCGAGCAACTGATCGGCGACCTCGGCCGGCGCGGCACCGAGTCCACCTCCAACTCCGCCCGGCACAGCGCCGTCGAGACCGGGCCCACCAGCGACGACGCCGACTTCCTCGACGAGGGAGAACGGTTCGCCAGGCTCAAGCGGCTGTCCCGCCGACCCGGCATCCTGCTGCTGGTCGGGCTGCTGCTCTTCTCGCTGCTCGCCTTCCGCAACCTGCTCTCCGGCACCCTGCAGGGCGGCGCGCTGCTGCCCGCCCCGGGCGGCGCGGGCCAACTCTGGTCGACGTTCACCGCGTTCTGGCACCCCGTCGGCACCGGCGCGGCTGGCGCCGCGCCGCCGTGGATCGCCGTCCCGGCCGCGCTCGGCAGCGTGCTCCTGGGCAACGCCTCCCTCGCCGTCACGCTGATGATGGTGCTGGCCGTCCCGCTCGCCGGCTTCTCCGCCTACCTCGCCGCCCGGCCGCTGGTCACCGACCGCTGGGTGCGGATCTGGCTCGGCGCCGGCTACGCCCTGGCGCCCGCCGTCACCGGCGGGCTCGCGGGCGGCCGGCTCGGCATGACCGTCCTAGCCGTGCTGCTCCCGCCGCTGGCCCGCTCCGCGGTCTCCGCCGTCGGCTGGACGGCCCTGGGCTACCGCGGCCGCGGCGAGGCCACCGCCACCGTCGACACCCCGGCCCGGCACACCGGCAGTTGGCGCTCCGCCTGGCTCGCCGGGCTGCTGCTCGCCGTCGTCACCGCCTTCACCCCGGCCGTCTGGCCGCTCGCTCTGCTGCTGCTCGCCGGCACCACCGTCTGGCTGACGCTCGCCGACCGCGGCGACATCGCCTCCACCGACGCCACGCTGCGCGGCCCGCGCCGCGCCCTGCCGCTGCGCGTCCTCGCCCTGCTGGCCGTCCCGCTGGTGCTGGACGCCCCCTGGTCGCTCAAGCTCCTCGCGCACCCCGCGCGGTTCCTCGCCCAGGCCGGCGCCGCCGACCCGGCGCCCCGTCAGCACGACCTGCTCGGGCCGCTGCTCAGCCCCGGCGGCGCGGGCGCCCCGGCCGGCTGGATCTACGCCGGGGTGCTGCTGGCCGCGCTCGCCGCGCTGCTCCGCGCCGACCGGCTGCGCGCCGCGCTCGCCTGCTGGACGGCCGCCGCCGTCGCCGCCGTCCTCGGCCTGTGGGCGCAGCACGCGAACGTCGCGGGCGGCCCGGCCTGGTCCGGCGCCACCGTGCTGGTCTGCACCGCGGCCCTGCTGGCCGCCGCCGCGATCGGCGCGCAGGACGCCCGCACGCTCGTCTCCGGCTCCGCGTTCGGCTGGCGCCAGCCGGCCGCCCTGCTGACCGCCGCGCTCGCCGCCCTCGGCCCGGTCGCCGCGCTCGGCTGGTGGGCCTGGCAAGGGGTGGACGGCGGCTCGTCGCCGCTGGCGGCCCGTCAGGCCGCCCAGGTGCCGCCGTTCGTCGCCGCCGAGTCGGCCACCACCGACCAGCCGCGGACGCTGATGCTGCGCGCCACCCAGGGCGCCGGCGCCGAGTCCATCGACTTCACCGTGGTGCGCGGCAGCGGCATCACGCTCGGCGACGCGGACGTGCTCGCCGCCCAGGGCGCCAACCGCAGCCTGACGGAGGCGGTCCGCGACCTCGCCGCCGGCACCGGCGGCGACCAGCCGCAGGAGCTCGCCGACTTCGCCGTCCGCTACATCGTCGCCCGCCCGCCGGTCGACCCGGCGCTCGCCCGCACCCTGGACACCACCCCCGGCCTCACCCGGCTCAGCCAGGAGGGCGGCACCCTGCTGTGGCGGAACGACCGCGTCGCCGCCCGCCTGACGCTCCGCCAGGCCGGCGACCCGGCGGCCACCAAGGTGCTGCCGGCCGGACGGATCGGCGTCGACACCCGGGTGCCGTCCGGCACCGGCGACCGCACGGTGCGGCTCGCCGACCGGGCGGACGGCCACTGGCGCGCCACCCTCGACGGCAAGGCCCTCACCCCGGCGGCTTCCTCGACCGACTGGGCGCAGACCTGGAAGGTGCCGGACTCCGGGGGCCGGCTCCGCGTCGACTACGCGACCCCGCTCGGCCACCGGCTCTGGCTGGGCGCGCAGGGGCTGCTCGTCCTCGTCGCCCTCGTCCTCGCGCTGCCGGGGCGCAACCCCGAGCTCAGCGACGACACCGCGGCGGCCGAGGCGGAGGCCGCGGCCGCGGCCGCCGCGGCGGCGTCCGGGCCCCCGACGGGGCGCCGCGCGCGGCGGCTCGCCGCCCAGGGCGCGACGACGTCCGACGCCCCGGCGGTGCCGTCGCCGACGCCGTCGCCGGAGGCCGAGTACGGCACCTTCAGCGAGGACCCCTACGGCTACTACCAGCAGCCGCACCCGCAGCCGCAGGAGCAGGAGCAGCCCCCGGCCCCCTACGGCGACTACGCGACCTACCCCGACTACACCCCCCACCCCCAACCGGAGCCCCCCGGTGACGGCTCGTAAACCGCCCCCGAGC
>NZ_MLCF01000170.1 GCF_001879105.1 Mangrovactinospora gilvigrisea
TCAAGGTCGACATCCTCTCCGCCGTGCTGCTCAAGGCCGAGGACGAGAAGCGCCCGCTGACCGCCGCCGAGCGCGGCCACGCCGAGCTGATGATCCGCCGGAGCGACAACGACGCCACCGACGCCCTCTACACCGACATCGGCTACGACCGCGGCCTGGACGCCGCCAACCGCCGCCTGGGGCTCTCCGCCACCACCGCCGGACGCGACAAGCACTGGGGCCTCACCGAGACCACCGCCGCCGACCAGCTGCGGCTGCTGCGGCTGGTCCTCACCGACGAGGAGAGCGACGACAACCCGCTCTCGCCCTCCTCCCGCTCCTACATCCGCTCGCTGATGAGCACCGTGGAGCCCGACCAGACCTGGGGCGTCTCGGCCGCCGACAGCGACGACTCCGGGTTCGAGCTGAAGAACGGCTGGCTCTCCCTCGACCCGGACGGCACCTGGATCATCAACAGCATCGGCATCGTCGACCACGACGGCGACGACGTCCTGATCGCCGTCCTCGGCAACAAGCAGCCCTCCGAGGCCGCGGGCATCCAGCGCGCCGAGGCCGCGGCCTCCGCGGCCGCCGACGCCGTCACCGGCTGACCCGGCCGGCGCCACCGGCAGGGCGGCAGCCACCGCCCTGCCCGGCCGCCCCGCCTCTCACGGCGCTCTCAGGCGGCCGTCACCCGGCTCCCAGACCCCCTCCGTAGCCTCCGGCGCATGTCCCCCGTGCATGCCAAGGACCGCTTCCGCCGCCCGATCTGGGCGGGCATCCTGCTGCTCACCCTGGTCGGAGGAGGAACCGCCACCGTGATCAGCAGCGACCAGCAGACCACTGCCGCCCCGAGCACCCAGTCCGTCGCCGTCACCCGGGCCCGCGCGGCCACCACCCCGTCCGCCTCGGCCTCCGCCTCCGCCTCGGCCTCCGGCTCCGGCTCCGGCTCCGGCTCCGCGAAGGCTTCGGCGTCCGCGACGGCGTCCGCCTCCGACTCGCCG
This sequence comes from Mangrovactinospora gilvigrisea, assembly GCF_001879105.1. Lineage (GTDB taxonomy): Bacteria > Actinomycetota > Actinomycetes > Streptomycetales > Streptomycetaceae > Mangrovactinospora > Mangrovactinospora gilvigrisea. The sequence goes on from NZ_MLCF01000170.1 coordinate 984, forward strand.
ACGGCGACCGCGCGGCGCAGCCTCGACGACGCCGTCTCCGAGCTGCTGGACGGCGACGGCGATGCCGTGCACGGCGCCGTCGCCGCGCTCGACCTGGACAGCGGGACCACCGCCGCCTCCGGCGCCACCGCGCACCGGTTCGCCACCGCCAGCATCGTCAAGGTCGACATCCTCGCCGCGCTGCTCCTCCAGGCCCAGGACCGCGGAGAGCAGCCGACGGCGGCCCAACTGGCCACCGCCCGCGCGATGATCACCCAGAGCGACAACGACGCCGCCGGCGACCTCTACGCCGCGATCGGCGGCGCCGACGGCCTGGACGCCGCCAACCGGCGCCTCGGCCTCACCGCCACCACCGCCGGCGCCGACGGCTACTGGGGCCTCACCGAGACCACCGCCGCCGACCAGCTGCGGCTGCTGCGCGCGGTCTTCACCGCCGACGGCAGCCCGCTGGACGCCGCCTCCCGCGGCCGGATCCAGCAGCTGATGGGCGCCGTCGAGGACGACCAGGCGTGGGGCGTCTCCGCCGCCGCCGACAGCGGCACCACGAGCTACCTGAAGAACGGCTGGCTGCCGCGGACCTCCACCGGCCTGTGGGTCGTCAACAGCATCGGCGAGGTCACCCACGACGGGCACCGGGTGCTGGTCGCCGTGCTCGGCGACGGCCTCGCCTCCGAGTCGGCGGGCATCGCCCGCGCCCGGTCGCTCGCCGAGGCCGCCGCGTCGGCCGTCACCTCATGACGCGTCACCTCATGACGCGATGACGCGTCAGACGCCCATCTTGGCCGAGATGAGCTTCTCCACGTCCTCCTTGGCGCCGTCCAGCTCCACGCGCGCGACCTCGCCGCGGCCGTAGGCCAGCATCAGCAGCTCGCCCGGCTCGCCGACCGCGGTCACCACCGGGGCGCCGCGGCGGGCCACCACCGTCTGGCCGTCCGGGCGCCGCAGCACCAGGCCCACCGGGGACTTCCGCCCCAGCAGCCGGCCCTGCTGCTCCAGCCGGTGCCACAGCGCGTCGGCGGTCTCCTCGTCCAGCTCGCGCGGCGACCAGCCGTCCTGCGCGCGGCGGATGTCCTCGCCGTGGATGAAGAACTCCACCGTGTTGACCGCGTCGTCGACCCGGCCCACCTTCGTCGGCGAGTACTTCGGCGGACCGGCCCGGAACGTCCGCACCAGCTCCTCGTAGGGCTTGGCGCGGAACTCGTCCTGCACCCGCTCCCCGCGGGCCGCGAGCCGGTCGATGAAGCTCCCCAGCACGGCGTCCGCCCGCCGCTCGCGCACCACCAGATGCACGGCGAGATCGCGCGTCTTCCACCCCTCGCAGAGGGTCGGGGCCTCAGGGCCGACGCTGTCGAGCAGATCGGCCAGCAGCAGTCGTTCGCGATGCGCGTGAGTCGACATGCCGTCAAGACTACGGCTCCGGGCGCCGAATGGCGCGGCGCTCAGCCGATGGAGGGCAGGTCGGACGGGACCAGCGAGCGCAGGTCCGAGGGGAGCATGGACTTGATGTCGGACGGCAGCGACGACGGGATCTTCGACGGCAGCCTGCTGGGCAGCGTCGACGGCAGCGAGGTCGGCAGCTTCAGCGATCCCGACGGCGAGGACGTCGCCGTCCCCACCCCGGCCCCGGCG
>NZ_MLCF01000171.1 GCF_001879105.1 Mangrovactinospora gilvigrisea
CGCCCTGAACCCCGGCACCCCACCCGGCGTTCGGTCCATGCGTCGAGTTCATCGGGGGTCTCCGTCCAGGACGAGGGGGCGGGGCGGGGGCGGAGCCGCCGCGGGCGTGAGGCCGGCGCGGGCGGCGATGACGGGGACGGGCCCCGGCGCCGCGCGGTGCAGCGCCAGCCCCGCCGCGCGCTGCGCGCGCCCCCTCGGCCCGTGCAGCAGGGCGTCGAGCGTCCCGCCGAGGGCGTCCGGCGTGCGCACCCACGCCGCGAGCCCCGCCTCCTCCAGCGCCTCCGCGTTGGTGCGCCCGTGCCCCGGTATGCAGCGGTAGCTGAGCACCGGCAGCCCCCCGGCGAAGGCCTCCAGGGAGGTGAGCCCGCCCGCGTTCTGCACCAGCACGTCGCACGCCCGCATCAGCGCGGGGACGTCGTCCACCCAGCCGAAGACGTGCGGCACGCCCTCCCGCCGCAGCCGCTCCGCGAGGCCGCGGTTGCGTCCGCAGACCACCACCGGGACGGCCGCCCCGGTGGCGCCGATCTCGGCGGCCGCGCGCCGCACCGGACCGACGCCCCAGGAGCCGGCGACCAGCAGCGCCAGCGGCGCGTCCGCGGGGAGGCCGAACCGGGCCCGGGCGGTGTCCCGCTGGGCCGGCGTCGCGGGCGCGAACCGCAGGTCGGTGGCGGGCCCGACGACGCTGACGGCGCACGCTCCCCGCGCGTGCGCCTGCGCGGCGGGCACGGCGTGGACGGCGAGGTGCGCATCGACGCCCGGCGCCACCCACATGGCGTGCACGGAGAAGTCGGTGAGGAAGGTGACGACCGGCACCGCCAGGTCGCCGCGCAGCCGCATCGCGCCGAGGACCTGGCTGGCGCCCGGGTAGGTGGAGACGACGGCGCGGGTGTCCGGCGGCAGCGCGCGCAGCAGGCGCCGCTCGGTGCCGCGCCGCAGCGACGGGCGCAGCACGCCGGGCCGGGCGGTGGCGCGGTCGGTCGCCGTGTAGAGCCGCTGGTAGCCGTCGGGCGCCCAGGCGAGCAGCGACCGGTAGGAGCCGGCGAGCAGGCGGCCGGTGCCGGCCGGCATCAGGTCGAGCAGGTCGTGGCGGTCCACCAGGAAGCCGTGCGCGGTGAGCCGTTGGGCGAGGCCTGCGGCGGCGCCGTCGTGGCCGGCGCCGACCCCCGCGGAGACGACGGCGATCCGCGCGGGGGTCACGGCGCGGGAGGGACCGGGGTCCGGGTCGGGCGTGGGCATGGGCGAACAGCCTCCTGATGGTCGTACCGCGCGGCCCGGGTCCGTCCGAGCCCCGACCACCATTGATCCCACTGGGTCCTCTGAGTTCTCTGAGACTTCTGCGACCACTCTGGGTACCGGCCGGGCCCGCCGGGGCCGCACCGGCGGGAGTTGAGAGCGAACTCCTAGCCCGGGACGCCTCGCGAGGGGGGACGCCGGCGCGTTCCCGCGGGTTGTCCCCGGGCCGGGTGTCCATGGGGTGGGGCCGATGCCGGGGCATTAGTGCCGTGGCCGGATATGTTTGCCGGGGCCCGGTGATCCGGTGCGGTGCATCGCAAGGCGCCGAATCGCAGCTCGTACGGGTGTCCTCGCAGGATTCGGCAACGCCGCGAGGTGCCGTGCCGGGCGCCGGGACGCGGTGAACGTATCCGGTCACGGCACTAGGGTGCCGAGGGCGTGACGACCGAGAGGGGACGGGATGCATCGGATGGGGCGGCCGGCGTGGGCGGTGCGCGAGGAGTGGTGGCCGCAGGCGCTGGAGGTGCCGCTGTGGTTCCGCGAGGTCGAGCTGCTCGTCACCCCCGAACTGCCGGAGGTGCCCGGCCCGTTGGACGTCGACCCGGGTGAGCTTCCCGCCCCCGGCGCCGGCGCCGACCGCACCGGCTGGGAGGAGGCGTGGCTCGCCTGGTGGCGGACTGCGCTGCTCGGCGCCGCCGCCGGCACCGGCGCCGAGGCGGAGCTGCCCGGCCCGCTCGGCCGGGCCGTCGCCGCCCGTGTCCAGGAGGCGCTGCGGTGGCAGGAGGGCCGCAAGAAGGCCGGCATGGACGTCTTCCTCGCCGGGCGGGGCCGCGAGCTGACGGTGACCCGGACGGTCGCCGAACTGGAGGAGGAGCTGGGGCGGGAGGCCCGCGCCTTCGACGCCGAGCTGGTGATGCTGCCCGTCCTGGAGGACGAGGTCCGCCGGGTCGGGCCCGCCAAGTGGCTCGTCCCGGAGCGGGTCCGGCTCGGCCCCGATTGGCCGGATGTGGCCCGGCGGCTGCTCGAACCGCTGGTCTGAGGCGTGCGCCGACTAGCGTCGGAGCCATGCCGATCACGGAGATTGCCGCGGGCGCGCTGCGCCTGGTGCTGGAGTTGGACGGGGACGGGCCGGCGCGGATCCGCGACGCCGCGGCGGGGCCGTCCGGGACGGCCGTGCCGCTGGTGGAGCTCGCCGCGGACGGCGACGGCCACACCGGCAACGGCGCTGCACCCCTGCACCGCGGATACCGGACGGCGGCGCGGCTGCGCCCGGTCGGGACGCAGGCGCACGACGGCGGGCTGACGGTCCGCCAGCGGGACGACGCCACCGGCCTGGTCGCCGAGACCGAGCTGCGCGCCGCGCACGGCGTGGTGCACGCCGCCACCACCGTCCGCAACGACGGCCCGCGCCCGGTCCGGATCCGCTACCTCTCCGCCCTCAACCTGCCGCTCTCCGGCGCCGGCCGCGGCCCCGACGCGCCGCACCGCGATCTGCGGCTGCACATCCCGCACCACTCCTGGTGCGCCGAGCTGCGCTGGGTGACGTACACCCCCGAGCAGCTGGGCCTCGTCGACGACGGCCCCGCGCAGGGCCGGCAGGGCACCCAGACCAGCCACCGCACCTCCGCCACCGGCAGCCGCTCGGCCGGCACGCAGGCGCCGGTCGCCGGCTGCACCGACACCGCCTCCGGCCGCGGCTGGGCGTGGCAGATCGAGCACAACGGCGCGTGGGTGTGGTCGCTGGACGACGGCGGCGGGGCGCTGCAGCTGCACCTCGCCGGGCCGACGGAGCAGGAGCACGGCTGGAGCGAACTGCTCGACCCCGGGCAGCGGTTCACCACCCCGCACATCGCGGTGGCCGCCGCCGAGGACGGCCTGGACGGCGCGCTGCGCGCGCTCACCGCCCACCGCCGGGCGCTGCGCCGCCCGCACCCGGACCTCGAGAACCTCCCGATCGTCTTCAACGACTACATGAACTGCCTGATGGGCGACCCGACCCGGGAGAAGCTGCTGCCGCTGGTGGACGCGGCGGCCGGCCTCGGCGCCGAGTACTTCGTCATCGACGCCGGCTGGTACGCCGATGACGGCGGCTGGTGGGAGACGGTCGGCGAGTGGCGGGAGTCCGCGGCGCGCTTCCCCGGCGGGCTGAAGGAGATCACCGACCGGATCCGGGAGGCCGGGATGGTGCCCGGCCTGTGGGTGGAACCGGAGGTGGTGGGCGTCCGCAGCCCGCTCGCCGCCGCGCTGCCCGAGGAGGCGTTCTTCGTCCGCGACGGCCGCCGCCTCGACCAGCGCGGCCGCCACCAGCTGGACTACCGGCACCCGGCGGTGGTGGCGCACATGGACGCGGTGATCGACCGGCTGGTGGCCGACTACGGCTGCGGCTACTTCAAGTTCGACTACAACATCGCGGTCACCGGGACGGACACCGGCGCGGCGAGCCCCGGTGCCGGACTGCTCGGCCACAACCGGGCGTTCCTCGCCTGGCTCGACGGGCTGCACGACCGGCACCCGGGGCTGGTGATCGAGAACTGCTCCTCGGGCGGGCTGCGGATGGACTACGCCTCGCTGGCGCGGATGCAGCTGCAGTCCACCAGCGACCAGCAGGACCCGGTGCACTACGCGCCGATCGCGGCCGCGGCGCCGTCCGGGGTGGCGCCGGAGCAGAGCGCGGTGTGGGCGTACCCGCAGCCGGAGTACGACGACCGGCTCAACGCCTTCACGATGGTGAGCGCGCTGCTGGGGCGCGTCCACCTCTCCGGGCGGATCGACCTGCTGAGCGAGGGCCAGCGGGCGCTGGTGGGCGAGGCGCTGGCGGTCTACCGGGAGATCCGCGGCCGGCTGCGCACCGCCCTGCCGCGCTGGCCGCTGGGCCTGCCCGGCTGGTACGACGAGGTCTGCGCGCTGCGGCTGGACGACGGCGACGGGGCCGGGGGCGCGCTGGTGGCGGTCTGGAACCGCGGCGAGGGGGAGGCGTCGGTCGACCTCGGCGGCGGCCGGGCGCGGCGGCTCTTCCCGGACCCGCAGGACGAGGCGGCGGAGGCGCCGGCGGTGCTGCCGCCGGGGCCGTCCGCCGCGCTCTACGAGGTCGGCGCGGTGTGACGCGCCGCTCGGCCGCCGCGCGCCGCGGCGGGGCTCAGCGCAGCCGCAGCGCCTGGGTCACCGTGGTGAACAGGTCGGTCTGGTCGGTGATCCCGGTGACCCGCTCGGCGTTCGGCCCGGTGGCGCCGATCCGCAGCTGGGTGCCGGTGTGCTCCTGGGACTTGGCCGGGTCGTTGTTGGAGTAGCTCACCTTCATCTGCTGGCCTTCGTTGGTGACCAGCGTCGAGGAGAGGCCGGCCGGGGCGGCGTCCAGCGGGACGATCTGGCTGGCGTGGGCGTGGTCCGCGGTGGTGACGACCAGCGTGTCGGGGTGCCTGCGCTGGTAGTCGAGCGCGGTCCGCACCGCGCGGTCGAAGGCCGCGGTCTCGCCGATCTGCCCGCACGGGTCGGCGGCGTGGTCCTGCTTGTCGATGGAGGCGCCCTCGACCTGGAGGAAGAAGCCCTTGCCGGAGTGCTTGGCGCGCTGCCTCGCCGTCAGCAGGTCGATCGCCGTGCTGGTCTGCTCGGCGAGCGACGGGGTGCCGGCCGGGCGGCCCGGGTTGGAGGTGGTGCAGCGCTGCGGGTCGGTGCCGCCGAGGGCCGCCTTCTTGCCGGTCCACTCCACGGGGACGTTGCCGTCCGCGAAGAGGCCGAGCAGCGGGCCGGAGCCCTTCTTCGCCGCGGCCGCCAGCGCGTCCCGGTCGGTGACGACCCGGTAGCCGGCCTCGCGGGCCTGCTGGGTGACGGTCTTGCCCTTGTCGCGGCCCTCGGCGATGGTCTGGTCGAAGCGCGCCTTGCCGCCGCCCATCAGCACGTCCGCGCCGGTGGCCACGGTCTGCTCGGCGATGGAGCCGCGGCCGCCGGCGGAGAGCAGGTCGGCGGGGCAGGTCTTCATGTCGGCCGGGCCCTGGCAGTCGCGGTTGGCGACGTGCGCGTCCTGCACGGCCGGGGTGGCGTCGGTCAGCTCGGCGGTGGTGATGTTGCCGGTGGCCAGGCCCTGCCTCTTGGCCAGCTCCAGCATGGTGGGCACCGGCCGGTCGGTGTCCGGGGTCTTGGAGATGCGGCCGTTGAGGGTCTTCCGCCCGGTGGCCCAACCGGAGCCGGAGGCGGCCGAGTCGGTGACGTAGACGGGGCGCTTCTTCTCGTCGACCGCGTAGGTGGTGTAGGCGCCGGTGGCGGCGAGGCCGTCCATGTTCAGCCGTCCGGCGGCGCCGACCGTGTAGTTGCGGGCCAGCGTGATCTCCGAGTCGCCCATGCCGTCGCCGATCAGCAGGATGACGTTCTTGGCGCGGGACGGGGAGGCGGCCGCCGCCTCGGAGCCGGCCGGCCCCTGGGCGAGGACGGGCACGACCACGGCGGCGACGGCCGTCGCGGCGACGGCGGTGGTGAGCGCGGCGCGGCGGCCGCGGGTGGCGCGAGGGAACACGGTCAACTCCACGGTTGGGACGGGCTTTACGTGCGCATTAAGGTCAACGTCTGGAAAAGATCCGGCGGTGTCGGGGGAGGGACGGCGAGGTGAACGGGGGACGAGCGGTTGGTCGGCGCCGTCCCGCCGGCAGCGTCCCGGCCCGCCGCGCCCCGTCCGCAACGCGACCGCCCGCAACGCGGCGGCGGCGCCGCCCGGGGGATTCCCGGGCGGCGCCGCCGCCTTTGGAACTGCTGGGTGCCGCGCGCTACTTGGTGAAGTAACCGACCAGGTCGGCCACCAGGTTCACGCTCCCGGAGCTGTTGTAGAAGGTGACCTTGCCGCTGCTGATCGGCACCATCACCAGGTTGGAGATGTTCTCCGCCGCGTAGAAGTTGAGGTTCGACGCGGTCGGACGGGCGATGGCGCTCGGATAGACCGTCACATAGCTGGTCGCCGTGCCGCCGGTGGCGGTCACATTGAGGACCACCGCGGTGGCGTCCGTCGGCACCCCGTTCTTGCCGCCGACGGTGAGCGTCACCGTCTTGGCGGCGCCCACGGCGCCCTTGCTGACGCCGGTGCCGTTGCGGGTGTCCATCACCCGCACCGGGCCGGCGTTGTGCTCGATCGATCCGGACGCGGTGCCGAACCAGCCGGTGATGTCGGCGATCAGGTTCACCGATCCGGCGTTGTTGTAGAAGTCGACCTTGCCGTTGACCACCGGCACCACCACCAGGTTGGCGATCGTGGTGCTCGCCGGGAAGTTGAGGTTCGAGGCGGAGGTGCGGGTGGTGCCGTCCGGGAAGACGGAGACGTAGCTGGAGGCCGTGGCCCCGGTGGCGGTGACGTTCATGACGACCGCCGAGACGCCGGTGGCCGGGACCCCGGCCTTCCCCGCGACCGTCAGGCTGACCGTCTTGGCGGCGCCGACCTTGGCCGTCGGCACACCGCCCGTCCCGTTCCGGGTGTCCATGATGCGCGTCGGGTTGAGGCTGTTGAGCTTCGACCCGCTGCCGTCACTGGTGTAGTAGCCCACCAGGTCGGCTATGAGGTTCACGCTCCCGGCGTTGTTGTAGAAGTCGACCTTGCCGTTGACGATCGGCACGGTCACCAGGTTGGGGATGGTCTGCCCGGCCTTGAAGTTGAGGTTCGAGGCCGAGGTGCGGGTGGTGCCGTCCGGGTAGACGGAGGCGTAGCTGTTGGCCGTCGCACCCGTCGCGGTGACGTTGAGGACGGCGGCGGTGACGCCCGAGGAGGGCACCCCCGCCTGCCCGGTCACCTGGAGGGTCACCTTGGCGGCCGTGCCGACCTTCGCCTTGGGCACGCCGCCGGTGCCGTCCCGGGTGTCCATCACCCGGGTCGGGGTGACGGGCTTCAGCGTCCCGGTCGGCGGGGTGTTCGGCTGCGTCACCGTCACGTCGGAGGCCTTCACATAGGCGATCCGGTGGTTGTAGGTGATCGGGTAGTACGCGGTGGTGCCGGCGACGACCAGGCAGTCCGGGGTGGCGGTGCAGTTGAAGTTCTCGGAGTAGTAGTAGTCGCCCTTGATCGAGGCCGCCGCCGGGTACGACTGACCCGGCTGGATGGTCTCCTTGCTGAACGGCGTCAGCTGCTGGTTCGGGTCGCCGGCCACCGAGGAGAGCGCCGCCGGGTAGGCGGAGGTCTCCGGGTAGGCCCGCCCGTACACCGGGACCGCGGTCGAACCGGCCGGGGTGATCAGCTGCTTGGCCGTCCTCGTGTTGGCCATGGTGTAGGCCCCGCCGGGGTTGTTGAACCAGGCCTTCTGCCCGTCGTACCAGATCGCCGTCCAGTCGCCCGAGACGTCCGCGACCGCGAAGGTCTGCCCGTAGACGGCCTTGGCGGTCCAGTCCGAGGCGACGGTGGTGCCGGTCGCGATGCCCTTCGCGGTGAAGTACGGGTCCTTGATCAGCGCGGCGCTGCTGGACGGACTCGTCCGCAGGTAGACGAAGTTGGCCTGGTGCGCCGGGCAGGCGGTGGTGGCCGACCCGCAGCCCGTCACCGTCGGCTCGTAGGAGGTGCTCCACGGCGGGGCGATGGTGACCGTCCCGCCGACCACGGGCATCCCGTTGCCGTTCGGGGCGGCGCCCATCAGCGCCAGGTAGTGGCTCCAGTTCCACCAGGTGCCGGGGTCCCAGTGCATGCCGGTGTAGTAGGCGTCCAGCGGGCCGGGCACCCCGTCGTGGCCGATCACATGGGTGCGGTCCAGCGAGATCCCGAACTTGCTCCCGAGGTACTTCACCAGCGCGGCGGACGACTGGTACTCCTGCTCGGTGTACCAGCTGCCGGTGGTCAGCGCGTAGCCCTCGTGCTCGATGCCGATGGAGTGCGCGTTGGTGTACCAGTTGCCGGCGTGCCGGGCGATGTTCTTGGTCTGCACCATCTGGGTGACCGAGCCGTCCGCGCCGACCACGTAGTGGGCGCTGGTGTGGGCCTTCGGGTCCTGGAAGGTGCTGATCGCGGAGGCCAGCGACGACTCGGTGTCGTGGATGACGATGGTGTCGACCGAGCCGCCGTCCGCCGGACGGTTGGCCAGGTCGTAGTTGCCGTAGTTCGTCGGGTCCGTGGTGCTGGTCTGCTGGTACGCGGCCGGCTTGAAGGTGCAGGTCAGCGTCGACGGGCACTCCGGCGTCGGCGTCGCGGTGGTCGCCGCCTGGGTGGCCGCCCCGGCGCGGGCGTCGCCCTGCCGGATCGGGTCGCGCAGGTCGGGGCTGACCGCGGTGCGGTCGGAGCGCGCCGGGACGGAGGAGTCCGCGGCGAGGCTCAGCGCCTGGTTGTCGGAGGTGACGCGCTGCGCGCCGGTGCGCACGGTGGCCAGCACCCGGTCCGCGAACTGCTTGGCGGTGACGGCGTTCTGGGCCCCGCTGAACCGCTCGATCGCCGGGGTCCACGCCGCCGGGTCGGAGCCGCTGCCGGGCGCCGAGCCGGTGGCGGCCCGCTGGTAGGAGGCGAGCAGCGCGGCGCCGCCGCGGACGCTCTGCCTCGCGGAGGACTTCAGCGCGCCGGTGTCGGCCTTGATCAGCGACGCGGCGGTGGCCAGCGTCCGCATGGCCGGCGTTATCGGCTGCTGGGGGCTGCTGTCCGCGGTGGGCTTCGCGGCGCGCGCGGTGGCGGCGGTGCCGCCCTTGTTGCGCAGCTTCCGCGGCAGGTCTCCGGTGCCGCCGAGCTCCGGGCCGGTGGAGGCGTCCAGTTCGGCGCGGGTGACGTCGGTCAGACCCATGACGTTGTAGTTGCCGGTCATGCTCGGCTTGCCCTGGTGCGTCTCCCACAGCGTCTGCTGGTAGGAGACGGCGAGCAGGACGCTCTCCGGAACATGGAACTCCGCGGCGGCGGAGGCGAAGTCCGCCTGGAGCGCGCGGGAGGGGGCGTGCAGGGCGGCGCCGGCGGCGGCCGCGGGCGGCGGTCCGGAGGGCGTCGAGCTGCCCGACGCGGCCTGGGCGACGACGACCGCGGCGACCGCCGCCGCGGCGGTGCCGGCGACCGCGGCGATCCTGCGTCTCTTCCTGCGGGTCGAGCTGCGATGTCCTGGGCTCACAGTTCTCTCCTGATCCCAAAGTGGCGGCAGTTGCCGCAAGGCGGCGCGAGACTAGCAGGAGATCACCGTTTCGCGGCTATCAGTGGACAATTCGGAGTAATCTCCGACAGGTCGCGCATCAAGGGCGTGTCAGTTTCCGCTGTGCGCCGCGGCGTTCGAGCCGCCTGTTCACCTGGCTGCCCGCGGCCGTTCGCCGGTGGTACGGATTCCGGCCCGGAGCGGCGCCCTACAGTGCGCGCCATGACAGCGCTGAGCTACCCCGAGGCGGTGGGCGTGGGCCTGCTGCAGGGCGTGACCGAGCTCTTCCCGGTCTCCAGCCTCGGGCACAGCATCCTCGTCCCGGCCCTGGTGGGCGGTCGTCTGGCGCGCGACCTCAATGTCGCGGCGACCGACTCGCCCTACCTCAACGTGCTGGTCGGCCTCCACCTGGCCACCGCGCTGGCGCTGGTCGTCTACTTCTGGCGGGACTGGGTGCGGGTGATCGGCGGGCTGTGGACGTCGATCCGCGACCGCAAGGTGGAGACCGTCGACCAGAAGCTCGCCTGGATGCTGGTGATCGCCACCATCCCGGTCGGCATCGCCGGCGTCGCCCTGGACCACGTCTTCCGCGAGCACCTGGGCAAGCCGGTCCCCGCGGCCTGCTTCCTCGCCGCCAACGGCCTCGTCCTCTACCTCACCGAGCGGCTGCGCCGCGGCGGCGGGGGCAGGCACCGGGTCGGGGCGGAGGAGGCCCCGGGCGCCGAGCTCACCCAGCGGCAGCGCGACGAGGCCTCGGACGCCCGCATCACCAGGCTCTCCTACGGCCGGGCCACCCTGATCGGGGCGGCGCAGATCCTGGCGCTGCTGCCCGGCATCAGCCGCTCCGGCGTCACCATCAGCGCCGGCATCTTCCGCGGCCTCAACCACGAGGACTCGGCGCGCTTCGCGTTCCTGCTCGCCACACCCGTGATTGCGGCGGCCGCGCTGCTGAAGCTGCCGCCGCTGATGGGGCATCAGGGCGACGGCATCCGCGGCCCCCTGCTGGCCGGCAGCGTGGCGGCGTTCGTCGCCGCGTACATCGCGGTGCGCTGGCTGACCCGCTACTTCGAGACCCGGACGCTCACCCCGTTCGCGATCTACTGCCTGGTGGCGGGCGCCGGCAGCGCCGTCTACCTCTCGGTGCGCTGACGGACCCCGGCCCGCGGTGATCCGCGGGGTGCGGGAGGCCTCTGGGACGCCCGAAGATCCCTGGGGCATCACCGCAGTTGGGGCAAGGTAAAAGGGCGCGATCTCTTATGCGGCCCCTGCGCCTGATCGGCGTATTGTTCCCCCATGCCGATACGGGGCCGAGTTCGGCCGCGCCGCGTCCGCCTGATGATGCGTCTGCTGCTGGCCAGCGTCCTCGCCGGCGTCCTCGCCGCCGGGCTCGCGCTGCCCGCGCTCGGCGGTCTCGGCCTCTCCGCGCGGGCCGCCTCCACCGCCTTCCAGGACCTGCCCAGCGACCTCAAGACCCCGCCGCTCGCCCAGGCCTCGCACCTCTACGACGCCGGCGGCAACCTCATCGCCACCGTCTACGACCGCGACCGCGTCGTCGTCCCCGGATCGAAGATGGCCCCCGTCGCCCGCACCGCCGTGGTCGCCATCGAGGACCACGACTACTACAAGCACGGCGCCCTCTCGGTGCGCGGCATCTTCCGGGCCCTGAACCGCAATGCCGGCACCGGCGGCATCGAGCAGGGCGCCTCCACGCTCACCCAGCAGTACGTCAAGAACGTCTTCGTGGAGGAGGCCGGCGACGACCCCAAGGCCGTCGCCTACGCCCAGCGGCAGACCCTGGACCGCAAGCTCCAGGAGGCCCGCTACGCGATAGCCGTGCAGAAGCGGATGAGCCGCGAGCAGATCCTCACCAACTACCTCAACATCACCTACTTCGGCGAGGGCGCCTACGGCATCGAGTCGGCGGCCCGCCGCTTCTTCGACGTCCACGCGGACCGGCTGACGCTGCCGCAGGCGGCGCTGCTCGCCGGGCTCGTCCAGTCGCCCAGCGCCTACGACCCGCTGCAGCACCCGGTCGCCGCCAAGGCGCGGCGGGCGGAGGTGCTGCTGGCGATGCACCGCTACGCCGGCCTCTCGACCGCCGACTACCGGGCCGCGCTGGCCACCCCGCTCGGCCTCAAGCCGAAGGCTCCGCGCGAGGGCTGCATCACCGCCGGCAACGGCGAGGGCTTCTTCTGCGACTACGTCTACCACGCGATCCTGGACGACGCCGCGTTCGGCAGGACCAAGGCGGCGCGGAAGCAGCTGTGGGAGCGCGGCGGGCTCACCATCCGCACCACGCTCGACCCCAAGGCGCAGACCGCGCTGCAGAAGTCGGTGACCTCGCACGTGAACTCCACGGACCGGGCGGCGACCGCGATGTCGCTGGTCCAGCCCGGCACCGGGAAGATCATGGCGATGGGGCAGAGCCGGCTCTACGGCCCCGGCTCGGGCCAGACCGAGATCAACCTCAACACCACCACCGCGATGGGCGGCGGCCTCGGCTTCCCGACGGGGTCGACGTTCAAGCCGATCGTGGCCGCGGCGGCGCTGGAGCAGGGGCTGACGCCGGCGCAGCGGTACCCGGCGCCGTACGACATGCCGTGGCCGGACATGACCTCCTGCAAGGGCACCCACTTCCCGAACGCCGGGGACGTCCACAACGACAGCCAGTCGCTGGTCGGGCCGTTCGCCATGCCCAAGGCGATGGCGCAGTCCGTCAACACCTACTTCGCGGCGCTGGAGGGCGACACGGGCCTGTGCAACGTCGCCGACATGGCGCGCAGCATGGGCATCACCAAGCAGGCCGGCGGCGAGCCGCTGAGCGTGGTGCCGTCGATGACGCTGGGCAGCAACGACCTGACGCCGCTGCAGATCGCCGAGGTCTACGCGACGTTCGCCAACGAGGGCGTCTACTGCCCCCCGCAGGCGGTCGTCTCGGTGACGGCGCCGGGCGGCAAGGTGCTGAGCGCCCCGGCGGACGGGTCGGCGTGCAAGCGGGTGATGTCGAAGCACACCGCGAACGAGATCACCACGATGCTGAAGGGCGTGGTCGAGGACGGCACGGGGGCGCCGGCCGGGCTGAGCGATCGGGAGAGCGCGGGCAAGACCGGCACCACCGACGAGAGCAAGCAGGTCTGGTTCGTCGGCTACACGCCGCAGTTGAGCGGGGCGACGGTGGTCTCGGACACGGTCCATCCGGCGGACCTGGACGGCCAGATGATCGGCGGGCAGTGGGTGGGCCAGGCGTTCGGCGGGACGCTGGCGGGGCCGATCTGGCGCGACGCGATTTCCGGAGCGCTGTCCGGTCAGCCGGCGGAGTCGCTGACGACGACGCAGCTGCCGGCGGGGAGCTACGACAACGGCAAGCCGAAGCACGGCGGTTCCGGCGGCGGTGGCGGGGGGAACGGCGGTGGCGGCGGGAACGGCAACGGTGGCGGGAACGGTGGTGGCGGCGGTGGGAACGGCGGCGGGTTCACGCCGGGCGGAGGCGGCACCGGCTTCCTCCCCGGCGGCGGCTGACCCGTCCCCGGCTCGCCGCCCCTCCGCCCCGGCACCCCACCCGGGGTCGGCGCGGTGCCGACGCCGCCGGTGCCCGTCCGGCTCCACGCGCCCGGCTTCGCCGGGCGGGAGGGGCACCGGCGGCGGGGAGGGCTACACGACGTCCTCGTACTGGGTCTGGAGCTCGGTGAGCCGGTCCTTCAGCGCCGCCACGGGGGTCGCGTACGCCGGGTCCGCGTAGACGTTCCGCAACTCGCGCGGGTCCGCCACCAGATCGAACAGCTCCCACTCCTCCGGATGCGTCTCCGCCGACGCCCCCGAGTCCTGCGGACGCCCCTGCCCCGGGTAGCAGATCAGCTTGTGCGTCCCCGTCCGCACCCCGAAGCTCGCCGGCGCCCGATGCGCCAGATCGAAGTGCTCGAAGTACCGGTAGTACACCGCGTCCCGCCAGTCAGCCGGCGCGTCACCGCCCTCCAGCAGCGGAAGCAGCGACCGCCCCTGCATCCGCGGATGCGGCGCCACCCCGGCGGCGTCCAGCAGCGTCGGCGCGAAGTCGATGTTCGCCACCAGCTCCTCGCGCCGCTGCCCCGCCGGGACGACCCCCGGCCACCGCACCACCAGCGGGATCCGCAGCGCCTCCTCGTACATGAACCGCTTGTCGAACCACCCGTGCTCGCCCAGGAAGAAGCCGTGGTCGGAGGTGTAGACGACCATCGTGTCGGCCGAGAGGCCGGTCTCGTCCAGCCGGTCCAGCACCCGTCCCACGCCCTCGTCCAGCGAGGCGACCGTGCGCAGGTAGTTCTTGATGTAGCGCTGGTAGCGCCACTCCGTCTCCTCGCGCTCGGTGAGCCCCTCCGGCACCGGCTCCTTGAGGTCCTCCTCCTCCCTCAGGTACCGCAGGTGCATCCGGGCCTCACTGGCGACCTTCGCGCGGCCCGCCATGTCGTCGTGGAGCGTCGGCGGCGCCGGGATCTCCACGTCCGTGTAGAGCGCGCGGTGCCGCTCGGCCGCCTCCCACTCGCGGTGCGGCGCCTTGTGCTGGACGAGGATGCAGAACGGCCGGTCCGGATCGCGGGCGTCGATCCACTCCAGCGCCCGGTCGGTGATGATGTCGGTGACGTAGCCGCGGTGCTGGACCTCGCCCTCCGGGGTGAGGAACGTCGGGTCGCTGTAGACGCCGTGGTGGGGGAGGACCTCCCAGTGGTCGAAGCCGTGGGGGTCGCTCTTGCCGCCGTGCCCGAGGTGCCACTTGCCGACGATCGCGGTCTGGTAGCCGGCCGCCTGGAGCATCGCGGGGAAGCTCGGCTGGGTGGCGTCGAACTGGCCCTCGCCGCGCTCGGCGAGCGTCGTCATGCCGTGCACATGGCTGTAGACGCCGGTCAGCAGCGTGCCGCGGGCGGGGGAGCAGATGGAGTTGGTGCAGAAGGTGTTGCCGAAGAGCGCGCCCTCGGCGGCGAGTCGGTCCACCGCCGGCGTCTCGTTGATGACGCTGCCGTAGGCCCCGATGGCCGGTGCGGCGTGGTCGTCCGTCATGAACAGGACGATGTTGGGGCGGTCTTGGTGCTCTGCGCGCGGCATGAAACGCGTCCTCCCTCGGACCGGATGTCAGTACATCGGATGTTAGACCGAGGGAGGACGTGAAAAACAAGGGAGCCTTGCGGAGTCGATCAGGAGCCGACGGGCTCAGACCTGGCCGGCCTTCTCCAGCGCCGTGCAGCAGGTGTCCACCATCAGGCGGGTGACCGTGTACGGGTCGACGTTGGCGTTGGGGCGGCGGTCCTCGATGTAGCCCTTCTTGTCGACCTCGACCTGCCACGGGATCCGCACCGACGCGCCGCGGTCCGAGACGCCGTAGCTGTACTCGTTCCACGGGGCCGTCTCGTGCAGGCCGGTGAGGCGGTCGTCGATGCCGGCGCCGTAGTGCTTGACGTGGTCCATCGGCTTGGAGCCCTCGCCCAGCGACTCGCACGCGGTGATGATCGCCTCGTAGCCCTCGCGCATCGCCCGGGTGGAGAAGTTGGTGTGCGCGCCGGCGCCGTTCCAGTCGCCCTTCACCGGCTTGGGGTCGAGCGTCGCGGAGACGTCGAAGTCCTCGGCGACCCGGTAGAGCAGCCAGCGCGCCACCCACAGCTGGTCGGCGACGTCCAGCGGCGCCAGCGGGCCGACCTGGAACTCCCACTGACCGGGCATCACCTCGGCGTTGATGCCGGAGATGCCGAGGCCGGCGGCGAGGCAGATGTCGAGGTGCTTCTCGACGATGTCGCGGCCGTGGATCTCGTCCGCGCCGACGCCGCAGTAGTAGCCGCCCTGCGGGGCGGGGAAGCCGGCCTCGGGGAAGCCGAGCGGGCGGGCGCCCTTGAAGAAGGTGTACTCCTGCTCGATGCCGAAGATCGGCTCCTGCTCGCCGAAGCGCTCGGAGACCTCGCGCAGCGCGGCGCGGGTGTTCGACTCGTGGACGGAGCCGTCGGTGTTGAGCACCTCGCAGAGCACCAGCAGGTCCTCGCCGCCGCGGATCGGGTCCGGGCAGGCGAAGACGGGCTTGAGGACGCGGTCGGAGGCGTGGCCCTCGGCCTGGTTGGTGCTGGAGCCGTCGAATCCCCAGTCGGGGAGGTCCGCGGGGGAGGCGGCCGGCGTCCCGGTCAGGATCTTCGTCTTGGAACGGAGCTTGGCGGTCGGCTCGGTGCCGTCGATCCAGATGTACTCGGCCTTGTAAACCATGCGGGTCCTCGGTGGCTGTGCGGCTGCAGGGGATGTCCGCACACCGTGTCAAGCGGCGGTTTCTCATTCGTTCCGCTTATGTGAACGCGATGTTTCGGCACGGCGGTCGGCTTCGATCCCGATAGGGTTGGTTGCGTGCAGGACACGACGATCGGCGGGTATCTGGAGCAGCTCGCGGCGCGGGTGCCCGCGCCGGGCGGGGGCGCGGCGGCGGCGCTGCATGCCGCGCAGGCGGCCGCGTTGATCGGGATGGTCGCGCGGTACAGCGACGGCCCGAAGTACGCGGCGGCGCGGCCGCAGATCCGCGACATCCGCGAGGAGGCCGACGCGCTGCGCGCGACGGCGCTGCGGCTGGCGGAGGAGGACGCGGCGGCGTTCGGCGCGGTCGCGGAGGCGTACGGGATGCCGCGGGCGACGGACGAGCAGAAGTCGGCGCGGTCGGCGGCGATCGGCGCTGCGCTGGCGGAGGCGGCGGTGCCGCCCGCGGAGACGGCGCAGGTGGCGGCGCGGCTGGTGGAGTTGGCGGCGGCGGTGCTGCCGGTCGGCAACCGCAATGTGGTGACGGACGTGGGCGCGGCGGCGTCGGCGGCGCGGGCGGCGGCGGAGACGGCGCGGCTCAATGTCGAGGTGAACCTCGCGGGGATTCGCGACGCGGGGCGGGCGGCGACGCTCCGCGATGTCGTCGACGGCGTCGACGCCACGGTGACGGCCGCCGACGACGTCTCCGCCAAGGTCCGCGCCCTCCTCCGCGGTTGACGCCCCCAGCGTCGCCGCCCCTCCGCGGTTGACGCTTCCAGCGTTGCCGCCCCTCCGCCCCGGCACCCCACCCGCCCCTGGGTGAGCGGCCGCCCACCCTCACCCGGGCCCCAGTGCCGCCGTCCCGCGGCGCTGCTGGCACTCGCGCGCTGCACGGCGGGACCCCGTCCGCCTGAAGCTGACGGGTTCGCTCACTCGGTGGGGCCCTCGACGCCGGTGTGCCGCGCGGCGCGCGGATGGAAGACGGCAGCCGCCCTCGCGCAGCCCGCGGCGCTCGCGCTGCGCGGTCGGATCGTGCGCGCCTCGGGGGTGCCCCGTCGGCGTTTCCGGTGCCGGTGGCGCTCGATTCGTCCCGAGGCGGCGGCTCTACCGTCCCGCGTTGCGTGGCGGCGCTCGCGCCGTTCCGGGGTGGTGGGTCTGTCCGCTGCCGCCGCTGCCCCCAGCACCGCCGTCTTGCGCGGCGCTCGCGCGCTCGCGGCGGGTCCTCGCCCATCTGAAGCTGACGGGTTCGCTCACGCTGTGCGGCCTCGGCGTCGGTGTGCTGGGCGGCTCGGGGCGCTCGCGCTGCGCGGCGGGGTCGCGCGGCTCGGTGTGGCCCTGCGGTGTTTCCGGTGCAGGTGGTGCTCGATTCGTCCCGAGGCGGCGGCTCTACTGTCCCGCGTTGCGTGGCGGCGCTTGCGCCGTTCCGGGGTGGTGGGTCTGTCCGCTGCCGCCGCTGCCCCACCAGCACCGCTATCTCGCGCGGCGCTTGGCGCTCGCGCGCCCGCGGCGGAGTCCGTACGTCTGGAGTTGACGGGTTCGCTCACGTTGTGCGGCCTCCGTGTCGGTGTGCTGGGCGGCTCGGGGCGCTCGCGCTGCGCGGTAGGGTCGCGCGTGCCTCGGGGTGCCCCGTCGGCGTTTCTGGTGCCGTCGGCGCTCGGGCCGGTCCGGGGTGGTGGGGTCCGTCCGCTGCCCGGCCCTGCTCCCCAGCACCGCCGTCTCGCGCGGCGCTTCGCGCTCGCGGCGGGACCTCGCCCGTCTGGAGTTGGCGGGTTCGCTCGCCGCGTCCGTCCGCTGCCCGGCCCTGCCCTCCAGCACCGCCGTCTCGCGCGGCGCTTCGCGCTCGCGGCGGGACCTCGCCCGTCTGGAGTTGGCGGGTTCGCTCGCCGCGTCCGTCCGCTGCCCGGCCCTGCCCTCCAGCACCGCTGTCTCGCGCGGCGCTTGGCGCTTGGCGTCTTCGCGCTCGCGGCGGGACCTCGCCCGTCTGGAG